>NZ_POZX01000056.1:0-9983 GCF_002912895.1 Campylobacter concisus | reverse complement strand
AAAAGGAGCAGATCTTAATGCTCTAGAAGAAACTGCTGCAGGTGGTCCACAAGCAGGTGGTAATGGTGGAGATGGTGTAAGCTTATCTTCTACTAGCTTTGCAGAAGGAGGCCACATTAGTAACATATACGCCAATTATGGTAATTTACCGGATAATGGAGGTAGTTATATAAGTGATTATTCTGCAATAAGTGGAGGTAGGTTAAATGCACAGGATGCAGCAGATATCATTATACCTCCTACTCCAACCGTAGAATTTACGAAAGACACAAATAATGACGGATTTTTAAATAAAAGCGAAAATGAAGCAAACGGTGATCCGAATACTACTCCTGTTAAAATTACCGTTCCTACTGACGCAAAGGTAGGAGATAAACTAGAAATTACTATTACTAAGCCAGATGGTACGACCGAGAATAAAACCGAAACCATTACTCCTGAAATAAAAAACAACGGTTATGTTATACCTGACGTTCCTGTTAAAGACGGAAAGCCTTCTACCGTAAGTGCTTATATAACAGATCAGGCCGGAAATAAGGGTGGCGAAGGCAGAGATACGATAACTACCGATACGATTGCTCCGACTACTCCAACCGTAGAATTTACGAAAGACACAAATAATGACGGATTTTTAAATAAAAGCGAAAATGAAGCAAACGGTGATCCGAATACTACTCCTGTTAAAATTACCGTTCCTACTGACGCAAAGGTAGGAGATAAACTAGAAATTACTATTACTAAGCCAGATGGTACGACCGAGAATAAAACCGAAACCATTACTCCTGAAATAAAAAACAACGGTTATGTTATACCTGACGTTCCTGTTAAAGACGGAAAGCCTTCTACCGTAAGTGCTTATATAACAGATCAGGCCGGAAATAAGGGTGGCGAAGGCAGAGATACGATAACTACCGATACTACGGCTAAAGCACCGATTGTTACGTTTGTCGAAGATAAGAACGCGAATCCTACGCTGAATCCTACGCCGAATCCTACAAACCCTGACGATACGAGTGACGGTATACTAAATAATCCAGAAAATGCGAGCGACGGCAAGATAGATACCTCAAAAGTTGAGATAAAATTTCCAGGCGATGTAACCGCTGGTGATAAGTTAAACATAACTATCAAGGATCCGACTAACTCTAATTCTACGACGCAAGAAATAATTATAACTCAAGCCATGATAGACAACGGCAATAAATACTCGCTAGACGTTCCAGTTAGAAACAAACAAATTTCTAAAGTAGAAGCGGCTATAACCGACAAAGCTGGAAATACTAGCAAAAGCGCATACGACGAAGTAAAACTAGAATCCGATAAACCTAAGCCGCCGGTAGTAAAATTTACGGAAGATGTAAACGTTGATCATATTTTATCTCGCGAAGAGAAGAACGGAGCCACGAAAGATACCTCTCCGGTAAAAATAACTATACCAGATCAAACCGGACTGCCAGATAGTGAGAAAGTTAAAGTAGGCGATACACTAAATATAAAAATCTTCGGTGGAGGCAACAATGAAACATTTAACGTCAAAATTACTGAAGATATTTTAAACGACTTAAAAGGCAACGGCTTTAAGTTAGACGGTTCAAACAGCTTTGAAAATATAAAATCGGACGGCTCCACCGAAACTGTGAGGCCTAATCCTAAAGTTAGAAATTTCGATCAAACGATCGTTACCGCTACGATAACAAACGAATACGGCAATGCTAGCGATCAAGGAAAAGACTATGTTACGCC
The DNA here is from genome assembly GCF_002912895.1 of Campylobacter concisus. Taxonomy (GTDB): domain Bacteria; phylum Campylobacterota; class Campylobacteria; order Campylobacterales; family Campylobacteraceae; genus Campylobacter_A; species Campylobacter_A concisus_G. The sequence goes on along the minus strand of NZ_POZX01000056.1, from coordinate 8,240 downwards.
TAAAGTCGCTCCAAGGGTTACTTTCACGGAAGATTCTAATAACAACGGAATGCTAAATTTTTATGAAAACAGAAGCGGCGATCAAGATCTAAAAACTACGACGGTAAAGATTGAGCTTCCTTACGGCGTTAAGGCGGCTGACGATTATTTAAAATTTGATATCAAAACAGATAATACGCATATACCTATACCGCCGATTAAGCTAAGTGATCTTTCGGATACAACTGAGACTACGATAGCTCCCGGTATAACGGCAACTATTTCGGCAGATAAACAAAGTGTTTTTCTAAAAGGCGTACCGGTATCTAGAGATTTTAAGACGACTATAGAAAATGCCGTAGTTTTAGAAAACGACGGCATTACCAAAAAAAGCGACGTATCTAATAAAGACGAAGTTACAGTCGGAAAAGAGGAAATAGACGTAAAATTTGCCGAAAAACAAAGCGTAAAAGTAGATGGCGGCGACAATGCGCTATCAAGATCAGATAGTATGAAGGATAGCAAGGTAAATGAAATAGATGCAATCATCTCAATCCCTAAAAACGTGAGAGAGGGCGATATATTAAAACTCGACATATATGATCCTATCAAAGAGACGCCCGAAACGAGAGAATACACTATCCATACGGACGCAAAAGGATTTTTAAGCTCTATAGAGTCAAATAACCCAAGCCATTATCCCGACCTAGAAAGTAAATTTCCGTCTGCCGAACCGACTTCAAATCAAAAATACGAATATATACTCAAAGGCGTAGGGCTAGAAGCCGGCGAAAAAACTACCGTAAAGGCTACCTTAGACTACCGAAAAGGAACTAACGATGATACGGAAACAACGGACGCAATTAAAGAAGCGACTACCCAGATAGAGAACATCAAGGCTCCAGAAGTTATATTTGAAGACGCAAAAGGCGGTACAAGCGTAAGCAGAACCGATGCTAGAAAAGGCGCAAATGGCGACTACCTAACCGACGTTACTATAAAAATTCCATCAAATGCGGTAAACGGCGATAAGATAGAGGTAAAAATATATGAACCAGGCAAACCAATCCCTACGACAAAAATTTACACCATAAATAAAAGCAATAGTAAAAGCGGAAAGATCGACAGTCTAACTGACGAAAATAGTCATCAAATAAATACTACGGCGGATAAAAAAGGTTTCGTTATAAAAGACGTAGTGATAAAAACCGGCGAGCAAACCGAAGTAACAGCCAAAGTACTCTCGGATGCTACTCATAATAACGTAGCCGTCGATGAAAGCCCAGTAGCTGAAGCCTCTATAACCGTTTCTAATCTAAATAGAGTTTCAATAGCGTTTGATAAAGACAAGAATGAAAATTCGCTACTCTCAAGACCTGAAAGCGCAAGCGAAAATAATCTGGCGATCTATAAAACTACCGCTAAAATAACGCTTCCGAATAATATCTTGGAGAATGACAAAGTAAGTATTGATATAAACGGAACTCCAAAAAATTATACCGTTGAAAAAGATTCTGACGGTAATCTGCTACTTTCTAATGGAAGTGAAAAATTAAAAATAGAAGACGGTGCGGTAACTATAAAAGATATAGAACTAAAAACGAGCGGCGATACGAAGATTTCGGTTAGCGTTACCGATAAAAACGGAGCTGAAGTAAATGCCAAAAATAATATCTCTATAGACACATTAAATAACGATATGTTAATTAAGTTTGACGAAGACAAAAACAACGACGGAGTTATAGCCACTACGGCAAGTGAAACGACGGCGAGCATTAAGCTTCCGTCAAATACTGTTAACGGTGATATATTAAAACTTAAGATAGATAATCTTGAGAAATCTTACCTTATCAATAAGAATGCGAACGGAAAATTTGAAATTACCGAAATAGATGCCGCTAAAAATAAAGTAGGTAAGCCGATAGAAGCCGATGATAATAAAATAGTTAAAGTTTCCGTTCCTATTAATGATGTAAGTCCTACGAAAGTTAGCGCCGAGGTAGTTGATTACGAAGGTAAAGGCGTAGCCGTGAATTCAACAAACGACATTAAAAAAGCTTCTGGTGGTGGTGGCGATTCGTTCATGGTAACTTATGAGGAGGATACTAATAGGGACGCTAAATTAAGTAGAGCCGAAGCCAATCAAGACGGAACAGCAAGCAAGACGAATGCTGTTATAACACTACCTGTCGGCAAAATAGTAACCGGCGATAAACTAACGGTAGATATAAATGAGCCAAGTGGTACAAATGGTACAAGTGGCAATAGAAAGCTAGAGTATATTCTTACTAAAAATAGCGACGGCTCCGTAAGCGCTGTGGATAAAAACGGTAATCCAGTAAATATCGAAGAAGGGCTCATCAAAGTTCCGGTAAACGTTAAAGTCGGTACACAAAAAACGACTACGAAAGCAACGCTAGAAGATAGCGCCGGGGTTAATAAGGACACAACTGGAGAAAAACCTATAGAGTTAGAGAGAGGATTAAATGATAAGCCTATTAAGGTAACGTTCGACGAAGATAATCTAAATAGGGATGGCACGATAGACCGCGTAGAAGCCGACGAAGATGGCAATATTTATACTACTACGGCAACTGTGACTATACCTTACAACGCATCTATCGGTGATAAATTAAAAGTAGAGATTAGCACCGAATCTACGCCTAGAGAATACGAGCTAAAAAGCGTAGACGGTAAAATAAAAGCGGTTTCATCAAGTGGTGAAATACTAGACGTGATAGATAACGCGATAAAAATTCCTAACATTAAGCTTGCATATACTGCGCCAACTTCGGGGAATCCGACTCCAGCATTGGTTCCAACTACGGTAAAAGCTACGTTAACCGACGCATACGGCGAAGATAAAACGATAGACAGTAAGAATATAAATTTAAATATGGGCTTTAGCGGAAAACTCGAAGCGGTATTCACCGAGGACTTAAGTCGCAATAAAGTTCTAAGCAGAGACGAAGCGGCGATGGACGGCAATGCCGGTAAAACTACTCTCAGCCTAAAACTTCCAAGCAACGTTATGGCTGGAGATAAGATTAGCGTTACTATAAAAACCGATGGTCAAGTCACCAGAACCGAAAATTTTACGCTTGAAAAAGAAAACGGTGAACTTGTTGCTAAAAGTGCTAATGGCAACAAGATATCTCTTGAAGGAGGAGCGTTAAATCTAAAAGATATAGACGTGAGCGAAGGCCATAAGTACAGTGCAGAAGCTAAGTTAACTAACAGTAGAGACGAATACGAACAAACGTCTACTAACGAGGTTGAGCTAGAAAAAATGCAATATATAAGCTCTTATAGCGAAAGTAAAGATGCGAGCAACAAGGGCTTGCATAACGTAACGCTATATTTACCGGAAGACGCTAGAGAGGGAGATAAAATTTCTCTTACTTATACAGATCCGAACGATCATAACGAAACCGTTACGAAAAAGCTAGAAGGACTAACTAAAGCCGATATAGATAACGGCAACATTTCGACTCAAATAAACGTAAATCCGGAAAAAGCCTATGACGTAAAAGTGGTAGCTCAAACGGCTGATTCGAGCGGTTCAAATCATAGCGTAGCATCTTCGTTTACTATAAAAGTAGAGCAGGATAGCGGTAACGATACCGTAGAATTTAACGCAAATAACAATAGAATGTACGGCGGTAACGGTACGGATACTTTAGTATTTAAAGAAAGTATAGATTTAAGTGATGTAGAGAAACTAGGCGATAAGGTTTATAAATTTGAACAAATTAAGCTTGGAGATGATGGAGCGAGCGGTGCGGTTAATCTAACGATTAGTCCGAAAAACGTTTTAGATATAACTGACAATAAAGACGTTAGATTAAAAATTTTGGGCGATGATCACGATAGAGTTAATTTAGATAACCATGAATGGAAAAGAACAACAGATACCAATAGTGGCAATAGGACCTACGAAAGTATGTATGAAATCAATGGGCATACCGTTAAAATAGAGGTAGACCAAAAAATTCATACCGACTTCTAAGAAAGCTTTGCGACGAGCTTAAAACTCGTCGCAATTTTTATCTTCATATATTGATCTTGTTTTTATCAATTCTAATATAAATTTTTATCAATAATAGTATTTTAAGACATTTTACCAGACGGCTTAGTCTAAAACCAAATACATAGACTACTAAGTACCTACAGTCTTTGGTTCCGATAAGGTCTATAAAAAATGTGATAAATCTTATGTGTAAAGTTATGTTAGATATCAAAGTTATAAAAAAGCATAGAAAAGTGCGATTAATTCGTAGTTAGAATGAGTTTTGGTCAAAATCAAAGTGGCAAAAATTTCTTTACATCGCTTTACAAAAGCTTTACATCTTTTTACAAACTATTTTAAAAGCCGTTTAAATGGGCTTTAAATCAAGATTTTTTCATATGTGACACTACCCTACCCATTATGTGGCAACATTCTAAATCTTGTTTTTGTATGACAATGGGCTCGTATTTTTTATTGTCTGAAAAAAGCGTTATGGCCTTTGTTGTTGGATTTTTCTCAATACGTTTTACATATAAGTCACCATCATAGTTTATGATATATATACAACCACTTATAATGCCATTTTCGTTTTGCATAGGATTTATAAAAAGGAGCTCTCCATTAGTTATAGTAGGCTCCATGCTATCTCCACGAGCATTTATTATATGTATGCCTTTTATGCTCCCACTTATACGTAAAAACATACGCAAAAAATTTTCATCAAAGTCCATGATCACCGGTGCCTCATCGTAGTTTATCATTCCCCCACCAGCACTAGCATACGTATCCTCAAAATATGGTATAGATATAGTTTTTATATCTTTTTGTGAGTTTTTAAGGTTTGTGGGACTTATGGACAAATTTTCAGGACTTACGAACGACTTACGAACTAAATTCTCATCAGACTTACGAACTTCTAACGAACTATTATTGTCTTTTAAAAAATATGACGTTTGGACATTAAAAGCTTTTGCAATTTTTTCTAAATTTGACGTAGTTATATTTCCACCCATATTAGTTTCATATCGTTTTATACTTTGGATAGATACACCAGATTTATTGGCTAAATCCTCTTGTGTCCAACCATTTTCTGAACGTAAAAATTTAATTTTTTGAGCTAAATCCATAAAAGTCCTTGACAAAGTCTAATAAATTAGACTATAATTCAAAATGTGTTTGGAAGCATATTACTTTAAAAAAAGTAAAAAGTTTCTAAAAAAGGTTCTTTTAAATTTTATTGTTAAGGAGTGTATATGCTAGGGTGTGAGATAAAAAGCATATTTTGATACCAAAACTAGAGAGATTAGAATACCACTTGGTCTTGAAGTATTCCCAACTTGTCCTATCCTTGGCGGGGATTTAAATATAAAAATTTTTATCCCCACAGAAGAGTTGAGATGGCTTATCTCAAGTAATCAAGCATCAAATCCAGCGATTCGTTATTGCGAATTTTGTTGGTCAAGCCGTTCTTTTTAGCTGCAATCTTTACTTTTTTGTTTGTCTGTAAGCATAGATTTTATAACTTCTATCTCTACGCTAAATTCAAGTATTTTGGTGTAGAGAATACGATAAAGAGCTTCTTTGTCTTCATCATTCGTCATAGTAAACATCTCCTTTCAAGTAAGATTTTTGATTGTAACTTTTTTGAATAAATTTGAGGAGTGAAAAAATGAGAGCATATAGGGTCAAGCAAGTGACAAGAGAGGTAAAGCAGAAGCTAAAGCACGACCTCAAGGACTATTGTGAGATGAGAGGACTTAGTCTTAGTAGCCTTTATAAAGGTTTTGTGAGCCAAAAGGCTAAAAAATACTAGAGAAAGATGGAATAAAGGTAGCCTAAATGTGGGTAAATTCAAGGGTTGCAGCTGAAATTTTAGCTATAGAATATGATGCTTTGGTAAAAGCAGTAAAAAGAGCTGAAAAATCAGGCAAAAAATTTTGCTCTATAAAGCCTAATATATTAGGTTTTATGTATATAGACGGCATTGGTCGTGGCGGCAAAACCCTTCGAATAGATATAGACGAGAGAATTTATACAGAGATCGTGGAGAGGATCAGTAAAACAAGAGAAGGAGAGAGCTATGACGTGCCTTACGATGCAACAAATGGAGCGAAGTCAGGCAAAGGGGCTGATGCTGATGATGAGAGATATATCAGCACAGGACGTGCCAGAGCAGATGAGCTGGGCGAAAGAGATGGAGCTAATGCAAATGGCGCGACTATGCGCACATCAAGTAATGATTTATATCTTTGTGGTACTTTTAGCGTGCAAACAACTAGCGCAGACTACAAAGCAAACACAACAGAGATTAGAGCAACTGCTGTAAATTTTGAAAGCCCTGCAAAAGAGAAAAGACGTGTGAACTGGGAAAATACAACGCTTTTTGGTATAGCTAAAAAGATAGCTGGTATTAATGCACTATCTTTAAAAACAAGCGGTAGCGACCAAAACATAGCTTCTGTTATCCAGGATAATGTAAGCGACATAGAGTTTTTATATGATCTATGCGTCAAATTTGGCTTTTTAATGGCTGTTAAAAATGATAATATCATCATAACAGCCAAAGATGCTAAGGGCGATGCTAGCCAAACCTCAAATACTTCAAAAAACGAGAATTTGCCTACTTTTACACTAAATTTAACTGATCTTTACTCGCTAGAGATCACTGAAGCTAATAGAAACTCTTATACGGCCGTAATAGTAGAGTGGCAAGATATTGAAGCTGGTAAGGCAAAAAGCATTAAGGTGGGAAGCGGGGAACAAGTATATAAGATGCAGATAGCTCAGCCAAAGAGTGATAATGAGGCCTTTAAACAAGCAGAAGCTAAACTTAACGAGTTACAACGCGGCGGAATAAATGGCAGATGTAGCTGCGAAGGGAAAAATATCATAGCAGGCGGCAAGCTTAAATTTGGTGGAGTTGCTGGGCTAGAAGCAAATGAGTTTAGCATAAAAGAAGTAAGCCATAAGCTTAGCACGAGTTGGTATAAAATAGACATAGAGTTTGAGGGGTAAAATTTTAGTTATTTAATATGTTTTAAAATGTTGTAAAAAACTATTTAAAAATATAAAAATTTACGTTAGAAATCAAAGTGAAAAAATACGATTTTTAGCTCACTTTGATTTAAAAAGTCGTTTTACAGCAAATGGTATTTTTTTAATTAAGGTTCGAGATAGGCTAAGCGGATTCTCTCTTATTAATTTTATAGTAAAATATGATATAGTATTTTTATATCTTTATTATTATTATATCTAAATTTATATCGTATATATGATTTTTACCAATAGCTTCTTGTAAAATAAGAAGCGCAGCATAGCTAAAACTCATTCTTAGAATACCTTACTCTGCAACATAAGCCTTCCAGCAAACTAAATATTTAACGATCTCGTCTAATTTGCTCTTGCACCATCTTTGAGAAATTCTGGCAATGTCAGTATCTGTTTATTTGCAGAACAGTTTTTAACTACCTGAGTATAAACTTTGTCATCTTTTTTAAGCGAACCGTTTCACTCGTAGTTACGAGCGAAACGAAGTAAAAGTAGCCTTCTTTAATCTCAAAGTGAAGCTTCTAGACAGGCTTGTAAGCAGGAAATCTCAATACTAAATTTGCTTATTTTTGACTTCACTATGCTCGTTATTTTCGAGACTTCGCACTCTCTAAACCATTAAAGCTCTTATAGCCTTGGTTATTTTCTCAAAGAGAGTACAAAGACAAGATTAGTGTTTTTCTGGAATTTTAATAAATTAAGCCATTTTTACGATTTCCATATCAGATAAGAAATACCATAGAATTTCTCTAAATTTCTTCTCTGAAAATTCGGGAACGGACTATATATTTATTTTTAATTGCGCTCAGCGCAACTTAATGCTCCTTATGTTTGCATTAAAGTTACGCTGAGTATTAAAAAATTAAATTACCATTTTGCATAATATACATCATAAGCCTTTAAAATCTCTATCAGTTGGAGATACCACCTTTGTCTCTATTATAAGTTTGCTGCCATTTCTATAGTGCGCTATGAATGCATTATCTTTTCACTTATTCATCCAGTAGCTTCTTCAAAATCTTACGCAGACCTTACTCTATGCTCACAGTTTTTTAAGAACAGCTACATGGTTATAAATGATCAAATTTTATCAAGTTCCTATAATGAAAGCCTTGTCAGGGTACTACATAATGCTGGAATTGTTACTAACCAGAACAAATAACCCTATTTTTAGTTTTAATAAACAAACCGTACTTAACTATAT
>NZ_POZX01000055.1:0-3028 GCF_002912895.1 Campylobacter concisus | reverse complement strand
AGCATGTATAATCTGACTTTCTTTAACGAGTGGTTGGATAGCTCAGTCGGTAGAGCAGCAGACTGAAAATCTGCGTGTCGGCAGTTCGATTCTGCCTCTAACCACCATTTAAGTTTATTTTAAGTTCCTTTCAGCTACAAATCAATCCCTTTAAATTGCTGTTAATTCCCTTGTTTGCGAAGCGGGGAGCGATACTTAATTGCAAAAAGTTACTTTAACCAAGTTTTTAATTCGCTTTAATTTCAGTGGATTTAGGGCAGTAATTAAAGCAGTAAATTTTATTAAGGAAGTATTGCTCAAAAAATCATCCAAAAAAGGGATAAAAATGAGCAATGTCGCTTCTACCACTCTGCAAGATAGAGAGATCAAAAATCTTGCACCACGATCCACACAATACAAAAAAGTTGTCGGCAACCCAAAAGAACTATACATATTTGTTAATCCAAAAGGCACAAAAACCTTCTCACTCAAATACAAAGAGAGCAAATACGACAAAGAGCAGTTTATAAAAATCGGCGAGTGGCGCGAGGGCGTCTTTACAGCTCAAATGGCACGCACCAAAGCCACGAAAATGCTAAGAGAGCTAAATGGCGGAAAGCTGAGCATTGATGAACTAAGGGGCAGGCAAATAGGCAAATACATCTATGAAAACCTATTTAATAGGATAGTAGAACACAAGCGAAAAAGCGGTAAAAAGCAAAGCTATCTTGAAAAAATCGTGCTAAGACACCAAAAATACTTCTTGCCAGCCCTTGGTAAAAGGGATATAAAAGATATAAGATACAGCGAGATAAAAGAAGTCCTAAGTGCCATTTTTAACCCACATGACCCAAACAAAAGCAGGCTTGAGACGATACATCGCCTGATAGACAATATAAACGAAGTCTTTATGATAGCTGAGCGAGACGATTATATCGCTAAAAACTTCATCCCAGCACTTCACAAAGAGTTCCCCACTTCACGTAGTTACAAACAACGCCACAACATAGACAGCAGACTAAGTGCGATAACCGACGAGAAAGCCCTAGCCCAGTTCCTGCACGACTTAAAGAGTGATGGCAAGATGGACTTGCAAACCAAAAGAGCGATTTATTTGCAAATTTTATGCGTAAATCGCCCTATCAACACCGCAAGCGTAAAATGGGAGTACATAAACTTTGATGAGCAGACTTGGACTATCCCAGCAGATGAGATGAAAATGAGCTACGCTCATCAGGTCGCCCTGAACTCCTACGCTTTAAAAATCCTAAAAGAGCAAAGAAATTTCTGCATTATAGAAAACGGCTTTGTCTTCCCAGCCCTTAACAAACAAGAGCATATCCACAAAGATAGTCTTAACAAAGCTATCATAAATTTAAACGGCGGATTATACAAAGGCGTAGCTACCGCTCACGGTTTTCGTGCGACTTTTCGCACCATTTGCACGCAAAACAAAGCCCAGCTTCTGCAAATGGGCATAAGCGATGAAGTCATAGAGACCGCCCTAGCCCACAAAGAGAGCGATGCGGTCAAATTCGCATACGAGCGAAGCCGTAGCACCAAAGAGCAACTCGCAAGGCTCATGCAGTGGTATGGCGACTATTTAAATAGCCTAGAGACACTATTTTAAAAAGGGGGAAAATGAGATAAAACACGAAATTTTTAAAATTTGCAAGCAAAAATAAATATATTAAGGATAAAAGATGAGTGAGAAAATCCAAGCGATAGATCTAGACCATTCAAACCTATCGCTTAGCACAAAATACATTTCGGATTATATGCAAAAATGGCTTATATCAAACTTCATAGAGACAAATAAGCTCATTTGCTTTTATGCCAAAGCTGGCAACGGCAAGAGCATAACCACGCTTTTTTTGGCGGTATATCTACTAAAAATAGGAGCTGTTAAAAAGGTGTATTACATAGACGCAGATAATGGCATCGGCACTCTTAAAAATCGTGGCTTAGATAGGATTTTAGCTGAATATCCCAACCTAACTTATATTAGCTTTTCTAAAAAGGTAAAGGAAAAAGACCTTGATACAAGGTCAATTATCTTCACGCTCTCAAAATTTGCAAACGACGAGCATAAGGACGCACTCATCGTCTTTGATAGTATGCGAAATTTCATAAAAGGTTCTATGAGCCTTGATGAAGTGGTCATGCCCTATCTTACAGCCATGCAAGAGATGCGTAATTATTACGCTGGCGTGTGGTTTTTACATCACCAAAATAAGCAAAGTTTTAGCGATAAGGATAACAAAGAGCATAAAGGCTCAACCGCCTTTATAGATAGCTCAGACGAAGCCTACTATGTCAAAAAAAGGGAGCGAAATGGCAGTCAGCTTATCGTAACACTTGAGCCACAAAAAGGCAGAGATGACACCGCCCCACAAGCCGTGATATTAGACACTGCAGAGCTTAGCGTAAGTCTTGGCGACTTTTATCTTTATGATTTAAATGACGAGCAAAAACAAGCCCTAGAATACGCAAAAGAGATCATCGCCAAAAATCCAAGTGGTATAAATTTACAAAATTTAACCAACGAGATAAAACGACTAGCAAAGATAGATGAAACGCAAGTGTGCGGAGCTAAGGCTATAAAATTTCTTTTAAAAAGATTTGATGGTAGGTTTTACACCATAGAAACGAGCAATCAGCACAATCAAACTATTTTCAAAATGCTTTGATTTTCTCCCCCTTTTTTCTTTACTTTTTCAGTTCGGCAGAGTTTGGCAAGAGCCTTGCCGAACTGACTTTGCTCTCAAAGTCCCAAAATAAGGGATAAAAATAGTAAAAAATTTTTAGTTTGGCAGTTTGGCAAATTTTATACGCAAGATCTCAAATTTTAGTGCAAATCCTGCCGAACTGCCGAACTAAACTAAAAGCAACTTGCAAAGTGCCATTTTATCGGCATAAAAAACTTTTTTAGTTCGGCAAGGCTCTTGCCAAACTCTGCCAAACTAAATTTTTTACTCTTTTTGCTTTACTTATTTTTTATTTGATTGTATGATGAAAATAAAAAGGGGAGAAAATGCAAGACCTGCAC
>NZ_POZX01000054.1:0-26042 GCF_002912895.1 Campylobacter concisus | reverse complement strand
CTACTTCTAACAAGTATATTTTTAATAGCTTGCTCAGCTAATCAAGCAAACAAAAAGATAAGTAACTCTGAACTAGAAAACTTAGCTAAACAATATGGTGGAGTATATATATTTGATGAGAAATTTGTTGATGAGATAGAGAGAAGAGAAAAAGAAAGAAGTGATTACATGGATGATTTCTTTAAAAATAATAAAAGAAATTTTAAAAGAGCTGACCTAGAAATCATGGATCAAAAACTCCCTCAAACCCTCTCAAATGGTAAACCGTATTTTCTAGGTGGAACATCTAGTAAAATTTCACAAAGTTGTTATGAAAAAATTTATAGCTTCATAGGTCATGAGAATTTAAAGAAATATGAACCTTGGATATTTTCAAATTTATATTACAAGGATAAAGAGGATAATATAGTTCAAATTTCATGTACCGTAGTTTATGAAAGAGTAAAAACACAGTATGGACTATTTGGTGACGAAGGTAGAGGTATTAGCTTTAAGAAAAACAGCTTTGAAAGTCTTGGTGGTGGAAACAAATTCATTCTAACAAACAACAAATTTATAAAAGCAAACAAGGACAAGTAAGTGCAAACTAAAAAATCAAATAAAGAGCTAATAAATTGCTTTAAAGACTATATTGATATAGCTGATGCAAGTTATGCAATGCTTCATAATGTATTTGAGAATGAAAGAAATGGACTTGATGAGCTTTATGATAAATTTGGTAAAGATAATGTCCCTGAAAACATTGTAAATTCTTATAGAGAAGATGAAAAGAAAAAGCCTATTTGGAGATATGCGGATGATATTACCAAGGGAGACACAATAGAGGAGCTTTCTGAGAAAGCAAAAAACAATGGTAGGAATTTTGGTGATCCTACCGCTTATGCTCTTTGCATAGAAGCTAGATTTATGGCTGACAAAGTAGTTAAGAAGCCAGTTGGTAAAAATGGAGAAATAAAAGATATAAAAATAGATAACGATGTTAAAAATTTTATCTACTATGACAAAGATACAAAAGAGCAGAGATTGCTTGTTGGAAAAGATGAAATTTATAAACTCTCTCCTCGCACAAAACTTTTTGTTAATCGCTATGAGCTAGTAAAGCACATACCTAATCAAAAGTCAGGTTTTAGCTCAACTATATTTTATGATACACTTAAGTCAAATTATATAATAGGCTTTAGAGGAACAGAGATGAAAATGAATGATCTCTTAGATGATGCCTTTATGGCTATCACATCAAGAGCGCTTATGCAAATATCTGCTTTAAAATCACTTCAATCCTCTATGCAAGAAGCTATAAATTCTCATAGTCAAAACTTAAGTGGTTTAGATAACACCACCAAAGACATCATTTTATCAGGTCACTCATTAGGTGGTCATCTAGCTCAAATATATGCAGTAACCTTTAAAGATAGTGGAGTAAGAGAACTTTATACTTATAACGCTCCAGGAATTTATGGTGGCATATTAGCTTCAGCTTTTACTTGGAGCTTAAGGCTTCTTAGCTTTGTAGCCAAAGCCATAGCAAAAGGTGCAAGATGGATAGCAAGAGTCATAGACAAAGATGGCTTTATAGGAAAGATGGTAGGCTCAGTCTTTAATAAGATAAAAGGTATGTTTGGCTTTAAAGATGATAAGAGCAGCGTAGATGAATACGTAGATGTGGTTAAAAATAATGAACAAGCTCAAAAGACTCTTGCAGATAAAAAGGTGAGCTCTAATATAAATAAAGCTAGCAAAGAAAAAGATATAGACATAGAGATACATCACGTAGAGAGCGTTAAACAAAGTATCAATAGAGATGAAGATAGCTTTTCAAAAGATGTAGCTGTTTTGATAGAACCTACCTTTTCAGTAATATCTGATCTAGGCTATAAGCTAGGCATAGATACAACTGGCGAAGTAAAGTATGAAAATACTGAGAATAGACACTTGGTGAATATATTAATTAGATCTCACTTTTTAAAAGAGAGCGTTTTGGTTTTATATATGTTGTGCTATCTCTTGGAAAACAAAGAAAATGAAGCCAAGATAGAAGGCAAAGATATAGCTGAAGCGCTTGATTATCTAAATGAATATATCCAGTCGCTTAAATTTAAACTAAAATGCATAAGATCGAAGTTAAATTTGGATGTAAATATAGATGATATAAGCGATGCTTCTATGCTAGATACGCCTTTATATATCTTTTATGCTTATTTAAATCTCTTTTACGAATATGGCAAATTTAGTGATGAAAATTTTAAGCAAGATATGGTCGGGTATATAATAGAAAATTTAGGTAGCAACATAGATAAAAATAGCAACAAAGAGGCACATCTAGTAAAGATACTAGATATAGATGATCTAGATAAACTAGATGCGACAAAGATAGTAAGTGATGCTAGAGCTGGCGATATAGATATGCTAGTGGCTATTTGTGCTTTAAATTTATTTGTATTTGAAAAAAAGATAGATGTAAATGAGCTTGGTAAATACTTCTCTTATAGCAAAAACATCTATAAAAATATAACGATACTACGAGATAATAGAGTAGATATAGCAGAGGCTAGCATCTTCGTAAAAGATAGAATAGATATGCTAAAGAGCATAATAAATCTAAAATACGCGGATTTAGTAAAGCTAAAAGAAAATGAAAATTTTTTAGCTAGCATAGACTCTAAGGACATAAGCTCTAGCGATGAAGCCATAGTAATAGCTAATAATAAATCTGCTCAAAATAACGATGATGTAGCTTACAACAATAAAGTAGCAACCGATGATATAAAAGCTCTTATGAATGAGAGTGTGGGAAGTATCTTTTATAAAAACAACGATACCCTTAGTGTAAGCGTAGTGGATAAAAGTGTAGTCGATGTTGAGGTATTAAAAGAGATATTTAAGCTAGATAGTAAAAATATGAATCAAAGAATATATCTAAACTCTGCTCTTTTGTCTAAAGCTAATGAAGAGGAGGATTATCCACTTTATTTTAAAGATGAAAAATATAATAGTGATGAGAATATACCTCTAAATTTTACTCATCAGCCAAGAGATGAGGATAAAGATATAGGAAGGCTAAATGTTGCTTATAGAAATTCTCAAGCAAATATATTAAATTATTCACTATTAAATAAGAGTCTAAATATCGATCTAAAACCAATGAGCAAAAAGACTAAAGAGGCTCTTTCAAATTTAAATCAAAGGCAAAATTTACAAAAAGATAATCAATCTAAAGAAATTTCATCCACTGCGACTTCATGCCCTGTCATAGAAGACGACACTATCATTTGCCCACATGGCGGTCATGTGATATTAAAAAGTAGGGCAGGTAGGAGCATAAGATCAGACGATCAAGGCGTGATACTCGATGTTGATTTTATAAACTCGCCGATAGTAGGCTGCTCAGCTAGGATCCCATGCGTCATAGTAGCTTATGTACCAAGATCAGCACTTAGTCTAAAAAGTATGAATGATCACTACGCTGTAATGCAATATCTAGTGCCAAACTGCCTAAGCAACACGGGCTCTTCGCTAAGGTGCATAAAAAAAGAGAATAAACTAAAACTAGAGCATAGTTTAAGTAATTCTAGTATGCAAGATAGCGGCGAAATAATAAAAGATATAAATTTAAATAATGCCTACATAAGGCTTCATATAAAATCAGCCCTTAATCAAACAGATAATCTTGCTGTTTGTATATATAAGCTAAATGATGTGGAATATAAAAACCAAGAGGGATTTAAAGAAATGGAGCTAAATTTAGATGAAGGCTCTGATATAAAAGATAAGAAGCTAAAAGAGTATCTAAAGGCCCGATTTAGAGATGATAAATTTAGTATCTCATCATTTAACTTTAAATACTCGCTTATGGATAAAAATTTTATTTTTATTACTCCTAAATATACTGAACCTATCTATAAAGACATGACGCTTCCTAAGAGTGGAATAGGATTTTTTCAATTTGTAGATGATATTAGCGACGATAACAATCTTATCTATATTACGCCAAGTAAGGCAAAAACAGTATGTATAAAATTTGCTTGTGGGTTAGATAGTGAATATAGCGATGATATAAATATAATTAAAACAGTAGTGGTGGCATAACGATGAATGATATAAATATAACCTACTCTTGCGAAGAGAGTTTAAAAAAGATAAAAGAGTACATGGCCGATGCAAAGAGCGTGACGCTTTATACGTCTAGTTTAAATTCTCTTGAGTCAAACTACTTTGACAGTATGGCAGTCTTAATAAGAAATGAACTATCAACATTTCTAAATCCTCGTTCTTGGAAAGAATTTTTTTCTAAAGAAGATAGGACAATATCTATCGTTACTGATTTTTATATAGATAAAGAGAGTTTTAAAGATAACAACCTAGATAAATCAAGGGAATTTAAATATAGAGGAATTCAAGTAAAAGTAGTTCATAAAAAGAGTGCAGTTGATAAGTTTTTTTTAAATTTAAAGGAAAAGATCAATCCTATAAAAATTAGAACAGAAAAAATAAAGTATGGTCCAGGAAGAGAACATCAAGCTAGACCAGCAGAAAATTTTGCCGAAATGTTTGAATTTATAATATCTTATTACAACAAAAGCAAAGATATTTTAAGAGAGTGTTTAAGTACTTTAAAAGACGATCTAATAAATGATGCCAAGCCTTTAATATCTAATGAGGAGTTAAACGAAACTAAATTTGAAAGAAGCGTCAAAGAGTGTTTTGATGAGCTAGATAAAAATTTAAAAAATCTAAACGAGGATGATGGAGAATTTATTATAAAGCAGTTCATACTTTCTATATTAAGCCTTGTTGATTTGTCAGGCACAAAAGCAGTAGGAAAAAAATTAATAGGATGGGGTACTGTTGCTTGGGAACTTATTAATTTTTCCACTGAAGCATATAAGTATCATGACAATAAAGCGTTTTATGGAGTATCTTTGCCTATACTAAGATTTTTTACATCTAGGTTTGCTTCTATTATAAATACCTTAAATATAAACTCAAATTGCAATGTCTTGGTGTTCAAAAGTGATAAGAATTCTAAGGCTGGATTTTTTATAGACTTTACACATTTAAATTTAGACTATGTTCCTTTTCAGATTAATTCAGTCGCAAAGGAGATAAACTGCAATGCAGATGAAGGATATAGCGTATATGGATATTTAGATGATGTATCAGTGTTTGAATATACTAAAGATATTTGCTCTTACGATATCATAAATAAAAACTTAGGATTTGGCTCAAGTGATGATGCCTTATTTAGTAGATTAAAAGATGAGATAAAAAGTACAAATGCAAATCTAAATTTCATCTGCGCTTCAAATTTCAACTCTGTAAAACTAGCCAATCTAATATCAGATAAGTCTGACAAAAATGGCACGTCTACAAATGATGAAATGAATAGCAAAGACTTTTCAAATTTAAATAAAAACTATATTGTTCTTTCAAACTCTCCTTTTAGATCAAGTGCTGGGTTAAGAGAAGAAGTTGTAAGCAAAAGCTTAGATCAAGAGATAAAAGACGGAATAAATAGATCAAACAATGGTAGTGTAGTAAAACAAAAATTTACTGACATAAAAACCTTAGAGCCTATAAAAGACTATAGCCAATATAGTATAGATATCAACAAGGACAACAATAAATCAACTCTTGTTTTAAATTTATCTCCATTTGCAAGGATAGACAAGAATTATATAGACAATATTGTAGAGAGAAAAAAGGCAAGTGATAAAAAAGCAAACGAAACTTCTTTTGCATATGTACCAGATCAACTAAAAAATGACGAGCTTTATAATGTGAATTTTGTACATATAAATGCTTATGCTAAGCAGCCAAACGATATGGAGAAGATAAAAGAAAATGAAAAAGCTTATATGGATAAGGTCACTCTAACCTTTAAAGATATTTTTGAAAAGATAAATAAAAACGTTTCTGAAAGAAGTTTTGGCCCAAACTATCCTAGTGTAGATGATATGATTAATATGAAAAAATATGAAGATGAAATGAATATAGAAGATGCTAAAGAACTTACAAGCGAAATAATAGATCGTATGCCAAAAGACCACTACTCTTTAACAGAAGTGCTCTCTATTGCCGTGGCTTACTTTATAATAACTAAAAGCTACCCAGGAGACCTAGTAAAGAAATCTGTTAGTAATGATGGGGAATATATAGAGATAGCAGAAAAAAAGATAAAGGTTATCCATAAAAACGCAACAATAAGACTTGGCGAAAAAGAGCAAGCTTTGTTTTTTTACAAAGATAGTATAAATGCAAATGTTGGTGAATATATTTGCATTGAAGAGTTAAGAGACTATATGGAATACTCAAAAAAAGGTAACGTAGCAAGTGTAGAAGAGCTCTTAAAAGCAAATAATGAGAATAAGCATGAAGTCATAGACACTTCTATCTTAGGGCTAAAGGAGCAAAAGCAGATAGAAGAGCTACTTGATAAACAAGCAAAAGAGATAGAAGATTGTTGGAAAAAGGACGATGCTATCTTGAAAAAGACTTTAAAAATGCAAGATATCCCTTATGAAACCATAGAAAAAGATATGAAGAAGGAAGCTCCAACGCTTATAGTAAAAACCGCCATAGAAGGGCTATTTCCTTTTGCAGAGTACTTTAGTGAAGATGGTCAATCAAAAATTTATAATTCTATTGGTTCATTTGTATTTGATCCAAATAAAAAAGAGGCAACAGATGAGCTTCTTGATGAGCTTGGTGTATTAAACATTGTAAGACAGTTATTTACTATGAATAATACTGAAAATGTGGATAAATTTATAAAGTATGTAACAAATTCTAAAACAAATGTTGAAATCCTAAGGAAATCAAAAGGAAATCTACTTAAACAGGCTATTAACTCTGTAAAACTTCGTCTTTTAATAGGTCGCTATAACATAAGTATCATCTGGAATAGCATGAGAAGCTTTGCTTTTATGAAACAAACTTATATGTTTAACCCAAAAGATGTCGAAGCTATGAGAAACATGCTAAAAGGATATGGCAAATCACTAGGCAAAGATGTAGGAGTAGCTTTTCTTAAAGGTATGGTAGAACTCTGGAAAACATCCTATGAAAAACTAGAAGAGAACTACAACGAGATAATGCACACAAGATACACATATAAATTTAATGAAGCTTACGTACTAAATAATATCTCATATAAACCTATGTCTATAAAAGAAGCTTATGATAAAAATAGCACAAATAGCTATTGCTACTATCCAGTGATGATCTATCAAAACTATATAAGTCTAAATTTAAATAGACTATTTCTAGGAGCTAATATAAGTAGTGGAGGACTAGACTATAACTCATTTATCTACTATGATATAAACAATAAACAAAGCAAACTCTCACATAACCTTGCTTCAAAGCTAGCACTAAATAACCTTAGTGCTTATCTATGCTTAGATGAACTAAGAGGAGCTGGCAATGAAGTAGATGCAAACTACTTTAAATATGCAAGAAGTAGATATACCAATTCAGATGTAGAGATAAGGGGGTTAAATTTGGATGTGAAAGAGGAGAAAGAAATTTATAGTGTCTATAACAAAGATGACAACCAAGATGGACATAGTTTCTCTTCTGCTATAAAAGCCTACCAAAAAGCCGTAGAGATAATAAACAAATTTAAAAAAGGAATCTTTAACACCAGTGATGAAAATAATCACTCTAATCTCTCAAGAGATCTGGTAGAGGCTCTTGATACTATTGGCAACAATAACATTAAAGGTGTGTATGTGGGGTGTAAAATAGAGTACGGAAAAAGAACAAAAGAGAATATTCCTCCTCGCCTAGTAGGTCGTCTAGCCACCACCATAGTCATGGAAGATGGTCTATACATAGGATAAGATATGAAGAAAATTATATTTACAGCTTTAGCTATCTTAGTAATGGCTATATCACTAATAGTAGTAAATAAAAGAATAAATAAAGGAAATTTAATGGATAACAATAATACATACATGGTAATAGCTCCGAATGGGGAAGAGGTGTTATTTGATAAAGAGACAAATTTGATCGTTTCTAAAACAAAAGATGACAATACAACAAAGTATTTTAAAAAAAAATCCCAAATGCTCCTTGAAGCTCGCTCCATCCTGGACTCATCTCCATATAAAAACTATAAACCACTATACTATAACCCTAAACCAAACTCTTTAGGTCAAACAGACTATCTATCATTTAAACCATGGCTAGATATTAGCTATAAACCAAGCTCAAATAAACTATCACCTTGGACTAAATCAGAAAAAGCTTACTATGAAAGCTTAAAAGATAAGAGAGATAGATATATCTATCTAGTAAAAAGAAGTAATCTAAAATGCACTATGATAGATATACCAGAAGATGCAATAGCTAGAGTAGATAGTAAAGGCAGATTAACCAAACCAGAATATGCTGAAATTTATGATGAAGTAAATGCTCACAAAGGCACATTAAAATCAATGCTATTTGCAGCAGAGTGGGGAATATGTGCTGGGATACTTGGAAATCCTATGGGCTTTTCACATGGAAATGAAGCAGGCTTTAAAGCAAGAGGATTTCAAAGAGTATTCTTAGCAGCTCAGCTAGGAGTATTAAAGGCTTTAGATTTTTTAGGTGATCTATTTGAATATCAAACTTACAATATAGGTTTAAACAAAAATTTACAAATGGCAGAAGAGTTTAGAAAACTATTTACTAATCCTCCACTAGATGAATATGGCATGATGCCTTATCTAGATGAAATAGTAGGTAATTACTTTGTGATGGATTTTAATAGAGGTGGGATAGTGATTAACCCTACAGGATCAATGCATAGAGTTTTAAGAGAACTAGTAGAAGACAAGGGCGAGCTACTAGACCCTAGAGACTTTGATGCAAACGAGACTACAAGGGAAGAATTTGTCTCTTATGTTAAAAAAGAACTGCCAGAATATGCAGAAATTTTTTCTGAAAAAGGCTATCCTGCTAATTATGAAGATAGAGACATAGACCTTTACATCGACTCCACCCTCCTAGAATCTAAAATAATGTCCCTAACCCCACCTGAGGGCTATCCTAATGCACCATACTATAACACACCTGAAGAGCTAACAAGACTATATGAAGCTGGTAAACTAGATAAAAAGCTAAATCCTCTAACGCCAGTAATGTATAGAGAAAGTTTTCCTGAAGATCTTAGAGCTAAGATCCTAAGCTATGCTAAAGAGCATAATATAAAGGATTAAAGAATAAATTTAATATCTATGGCTCCAAGCGGAGCCAACTATAATATATTAAGTCACTACAATCAAAGACATAGGCATCTCTACGATAACCGGCCTAATAGAACTTTATAAAACCTCATATGAAAAACTAGAATAAAACTATAAAGAGATAATGCACGCAAGTAATATGTTTATCGCACTATAAACTTAAAAAAATAAATTAGTTTTAGTAGATAATTAAGCTCTTTTATAAGAAAAATCGCAAATAGCGATCTATACAAATTTTGATAAAGAATTTCAATATATTTTAATATCAAAATGAGCTGAATTTTGAAAAAATTAAAGCATATTTTTAAACTTGCTTTTAACTTTTTTGTTATAATATCCCATCAAAAATAAAAAGGATATTTTTTATCCTAATTAAGGTTTTAAATTTGAGAGTATATTTAGACAATAACGCTACAACAATGGTTGATCCTGAAGCTTTTGAGCTTATGAAACCATATTTTTGTGAAAAATACGGCAATCCAAACTCGCTTCATAAATTTGGCTCTGAAACACATCCAGCTTTAAGAACAGCGCTAGATCAGCTCTATGCCGGACTAAATGCAAAAGATAGTGATGATATCGTCGTTACCTCATGTGCGACTGAGAGTAACAACTGGGTAGTAAAAGGCATCTACTTTGACAAAATTGCAACTGGTGAGAAAAAACGTATCGTAACAACCGCAGTTGAGCATCCAGCTATTTTGGCAACTTGTAAATTTTTAGAAAAATATGGCGTGGAGCTTACTGTTTTAGATGTAAATAACGATGGCATAGTCACACCAGAACAACTTAGAGCTGTAATGGATGAGAATGTAGCGCTTGTTTCTATAATGAGTGCGAATAACGAAACTGGCATGATCTTTCCTATAAAAGAGCTTGCTAGTATCGCTCATGAATATGGAGCTTTATTCCACACGGATGCGGTTCAAGCAGTTGGTAAGATAAAGATAAATGTTCAAGACCTTGATGTTGATTTTTTAAGCTTTTCTGCGCATAAATTTCACGGACCAAAGGGTGTTGGAGCACTATTTATAAAAAATAGTATGCCACTAAGTAGCTTGCTTCATGGCGGCGAGCATATGGGCGGACGCAGAAGTGGCACACTCGATGTTCCTGGCATCATCGGCATGGGTAAAGCACTTGAACTGGCAAATAAATTTATGGATTATGAGCACTCTCATGTTCGCCGTTTGCGTGATAAGCTTGAAGATGCAATTTTACAAATTCCTGACGTTAGCGTTGTAGGAAAAAAAGAACAACGTGTGCCAAATACCATTTTGGCTTCTATAAAAGGCGTTGAAGGCGAAGCTATGCTTTGGGATCTAAACAAAGCTGGCATCGCAGCTTCAACTGGCTCAGCATGTGCAAGTGAAACATTAGAGAGTAACCCAATAATGGAGGCCATAGGGGCAGATAAAGAGCTGGCTCACACCGCACTTAGACTATCTCTTTCTAGATTTAATACAGAAGAAGAGATTGATTATGCGATCGAGCATATAACAAAAGCGGTAAATAGACTAAGAGGTATCTCTAGTACATTTGCCTACGCCCCAGAATGGCATAAGAGCGGATTATAAAATTTAAAGGAAATAAACATGGCAAAGAATAATTTGATCGGAGGCTCTATCTGGGATGAGTATTCTAAGGTAGTGCAAGACAGGATGAATAATCCTAAATTTATGGGAGAGATAACCGAAGAAGATGCTAAAAAGGCAAACGCAAAGCTTATTGTGGCTGACTTCGGT
Organism: Campylobacter concisus; assembly: GCF_002912895.1. Taxonomy (GTDB): domain Bacteria; phylum Campylobacterota; class Campylobacteria; order Campylobacterales; family Campylobacteraceae; genus Campylobacter_A; species Campylobacter_A concisus_G. Next base: position 15,067 of record NZ_POZX01000054.1, on the reverse strand, counting down.
GCAGAAAGCTGCGGTGATGCGGTTAGGCTATACTGGCTTGTTGATGAAAAGACAGACAAAATAATAGATGCTAAATTTAAAAGCTTTGGCTGTGGCACAGCGATAGCTAGCTCTGATACGATGGCTGAGCTTTGTATCGGCAAAACAGTTGATGAAGCAGTCAAGATCACAAACCTTGATGTCGAAAAGGCTATGCGCGATAATCCAGAAACGCCAGCAGTTCCACCTCAAAAGATGCACTGCTCAGTTATGGCGTATGATGTTATAAAAGCAGCAGCTGCAAGCTATAAAGGCATAGATCCAGAGCATTTTGAAGATGAGATCATCGTTTGCGAGTGCGCTAGAGTAAGCCTTGGTACGATAAAAGAAGTGATAAGACTAAATGACCTTCACACAGTTGAGGAGATCACGCAATACACCAAAGCTGGTGCATTTTGCAAGTCTTGCGTAAAGCCTGGTGGCCATGAAAAAAGAGAATATTATTTGGTGGATATTTTGCGTGATACTAGGGCTGAGATGGAGCGAGAGAAGATCGAAGCTCAGGCAAATGCCCAAGCAAATCACACTTTAGGCGACATTAGCTTTGAAAATATGACGATGGTAGGGCAGTTAAAAGCGGTAGAGTCTGTCATAGATAAAGAAATTCGCCCAATGCTTGAGATGGATGGCGGAAATTTAGAAATTTTAGATATCAGAAATGATAACGGCGAAAATACTGATATTTACATCCGCTATCTTGGTGCTTGCTCAGGCTGTGCGAGTGGCTCAACTGGTACTCTTTACGCGATTGAAAATGTCTTACAAGAGAGCTTAAGCCCAAAAATTAGGGTAATGCCTATTTGATTTTATCAACTAGCCCTTGTTGGCTAGTTTTTATTCTCTTAAGAATTTTAAAATTTCACTTCTAATTTGGCTCAAATCACCCACAATTTTTTTTTCAAACTGCGAGCGATTAAAGGTTCGCTGACGTTTTGCTAACTGAGACGTATGCGTAGTTATGAGCTCTTCAAGCTCGTTTTGAGAAATTTCTTTATCTAAAAATTGCTTGCACTCTTTTAAACCTATTGATTTTAGGGGTTTTGGCTCATTTTTGTATTTATTAAACAAAAATTTCGCCTCATCTACGAGCCCAGCTTCAAGCATACCTTTTGTTCTCTTTTTGATGCGTTCTCTAAGCTCATCTTTATCCCATAAAATTTCAAATATCGCTAGCTCTTTTATGATGCTCTCTTTAGTATTTTCTCTTAGCCAAATGCTTGGAATTTGGCTACTAAATTTATAAATTTGATACCACTTTTCGAGGCGATAAGAGTCATTTTGACTAAATTTGCTTGCAAACTCAGGATCGATTTTTACAGCTAGTTCATAAATTTCTTCATTGCTTAAATTTAGCTCACATTTTGGCACATCTGGTGCAAGTCCGCTAAGCATTGATTTTAGATAAAAGCCACTGCCTCCTGTAATGATGAGCGGACAGTCTTGTAAGCGTGCAAATTCCTTTGCATTTTTATAAATTTCAAAAAATGCCCCAACGCTAAATTCTTCATCAGGATAAATTTCATCTACACCAAAGTGCTTTATAGTTTCAAGCTGCTCTTTATTTGGCTTTGCGCTGGCGATATCTATCTCTTTATAAAGTGTAAGCGAATCAAGGCTTAAGATGACGCCGTTAAGCTCCTTTGCAAGCTCAAATGCAAGATCGCTTTTGCCACTTGCCGTGGTACCAATTATTGCAAATTCTTTAAACAAGTCTAGCCCTCGTAAAACGAGCTAAAGAGTAAAATTTCATCATTTTCCTCGTTATTTTTGCCATCTTTTATAAGACTTGCCAAAACGCCAGCAAAATACGGAGCAAAGCTAAGCTCATTTAGTCCATAAGCTTGGTTATAGATCAAGTTGCTATATATGTTATCGCGTCCAAGAGCTGGCTTATCGTTTGAGCTAAGAAGCACGTAGTTTGCCCTAAAACTAGGCTCTTTTAGCTCGCTTATACCAAGATGTATCTTTAGCTCATTTAAAAATGCATTAATCTTTTCAGTTTTAACAAGCGTATCGATAGCGCCGACTTGTAAATTTGTAATAATCGTAACGCCATTTTTAGTTGGATAAATTTTGGCAAATAGATCATTTAAAATGATTGGTTTTTTAGAGATTTGCCCTTCATTCAGACTAAGATCAATGGTATAAAATTTAGCCAAAATCGCATTTAAGCTCGTGCCTAGCTTATTTGAAAGCTCTAAATTTTTTGAAGCGATCACAAAGTTATCAGCCTCATATTCGCCGTTATTGCCGGTAGCTTTTTGCACTATTTGCCCTTGCGTTTTTAGCTCATAAATTTCATCATTTATAAATTTTGCCCCAAGAGAATTTAGCTCATTTATCAAAGCTTTTTTGAGCTCATTTACATCAATGCTTGCGTTTTTGGCTAAATTTATAGCGCCTTTTATGTTTTTATTTATTAGCCCAAAATTTGCAAGCTCTTTATCTACGCTTAAAATTTCTTGCTCGCTATGGGCAACCTTTATCTCATCAAGTCTTTTTTTAAAGCTTTCGTCATTGCTAAAAAGTAGATAAACGCCGCTCTCATCGAAATTTATCTGCGGATATTTGTTGTTTAAATCTTTTAAAATTTCAAAGCTTTTCTTACCAAATTTTGAAAACAAAATTTGCATCTTTTTGTCGTGAGCTTTGGTTGATTTAAGTGTAAAATTTGTCATCCAAGCTCTAAAATTTTCATTTAAGCAAATACTTATATCAAGCTCGCTTTTTTTGCTAACTAGCCCCATAAATGAGCTAGATATCGCTCCATCTTTTGCAAGAGCGTGTATGCCAAAAGGCGCTAAAATTCCATTTGCAAAATCATCTTTTTGGCTGCCAATAATTAAAATTTCTTCACCCTTTTTAGCTAATTCGTAAGCCGTAAATAACGCACTAAAACTATCTCCAATAATCGCTACTTTGCCCATAATAACCCTTTGTTTTAAATTATTCTTGTAATGATAATATAAATTCAAATTTAAAGCAAAATGGTGTAAAATCAACCATTTTTAAAGAAAATGGAAATTTATCAAATGATAGAAAAATTAAAAATCATCGCTGAACTTATCGTTTTTAAGCATTCTGTTTTTGCTTTGCCTTTTATTTTTGTTGCGATGATAGTTGCTAGCAAGATAGAAAGTGGCTCGGCTTGGTTTGGCTTTAAACTGCTTATTTTAGGTACTTTTTGCGCTGTTAGTGCTAGAAATTTTGCTATGGCTTTTAATAGATACAAAGATGAAGATATCGATAAGCTAAATCCGCGAACTGCAAGCCGTCCAAGCGTTGATGGTCGTATCGGTAGGAGCAATATGCAGCTTTTTATTGCGGCAAATGCGTTTATTTTTATTGTATGCGCTTATTTTATAAATTCGCTCGCATTTTGGCTAAGTTTTCCTATTTTAGCTGTTCTTGGCGGATATTCGCTATTTAAACGCTTTAGCGAGCTAGCACACTTGGTGCTTGGCCTTAGCCTAGGTCTTGCTCCCATCGCTGGCGTGGTCGCAGTGAGCGCTGCTATACCGCTTTGGAGCGTGTTACTTTGCCTTGGTGTGACATTTTGGGTAGCTGGATTTGACTTGCTTTACTCACTTCAGGATATGAAATTTGATAAAGAAAACAAGCTCTTTAGCATACCAGCTATTTACGGCGACAAGGCTACGCTTTTTTTATCGGCCATTTTTCACGCTTTAGCTTTTATATTTTGGCTACTTTTTGCTTGGGCAGCTGGGCTTGGAGCGATGGCATTTTTTGGAATTTTGGTAAGTGGCGTTATTTTATTTTTTGAGCATAGGATCGTAAGACGCGACTTTAGCAAGATAGATAGAGCATTTTTTACATTAAATGGTTATTTGGGAATTTTATTTTTTATCTTTGTTTGGATTAGCGTATTATGAGTGAGATTAAGCTGTTTAAAGCGCCTCTTGATATGGAATTTGAGTCTGATAAAGATGGGAGCGAGAAATTTAAAAGAGAGTTTGACTCTATCTTGCCGGGCGAAGAGGACGCACTTGGGGCTTGGCTAAAACGAGCTAAATCGCGTGGCGAAACCAAAGAGAGCGATCAAGTTTTATTAACTTTACTGATCGAGCTTCATAGAAAAGTCGATGCTCTGAGTGATTATATTAAAAACGAACATAAGCAATATTTGCCACTAAAAGAGAGGACGAGTATCGAAGAAATCGGCTTTACACACATCAAAATAAGTGAAGAGAAATTTATAAAAGATGAAATTTACTACGCAAGGATTGCTATGCCTATCTTCCCAAAGAGAAATTTGAGTCTTTATTTAAGGGCTGTTAGTGAAAATTTAGCAAAGATAGAAAATATGCACGAAGAGGATGAAGCCGACTGGAACGCTTACGTAACAGCTAGGGAACGTGTAATGATAAGAGAAATGAGAGCGAACTCGTAGAAGGAAAAATATGGAAATTTATATCTTTTTAGGCTTTGGAATCGTTTTAGCGATAATAGTTGCTTTGTTTTTTATAAAAGATAACGAGACAAATAAGAAATTTATGAGATTTGAACGAGCGATAGAAAGCGTTATGCAAGAAAATTTTAACCTCAAAAAGCAAATTTCAATGCTTGAAGGCGAGGCATTTAAAAATAGTGAACAATATGAGCCACTTAAAAAACAGATAAAAGAAAATATTGATTTGCAAATAAATGAAAAGATTGTACCAATAATTCGTGCGATTAAGAGTATTGAGCGAGTAATTGATGATTTTGCAACAGAGCAAAAAGATAGGATAGTTAGTCTTGAAGAGCGAACAAGAGATATTAATAAAATCGCACCAAGTGTCATCAATGAAGAAGAGCAAATTTTAAAAATGTTTAAAGATGGAAAGAGTGCAGCTATGATCGCAAAGGACCTTCATGTTGGAATGGGGCGAGTCGAATTTGTGCTTAAATTTCATAAATTAGCCTAAATTTACAGGCTAATTTTAAAAAGACTAATCTACTCTTAAACTACAAAAATTGGCTTAAATTTTTATTTTGATTTAAATCTTTTAACATATAATTGAAAAAATTATAAAAAGCTCTAACCAAGCTTAAGAAGGTGCTTTATGCTAGTTGATAAATATGGTCGGGTTGTTGATTATTTAAGGATTTCTGTAACTCAGCGTTGCAACTTTAGGTGTAGGTATTGTATGCCTACAACGCCATTTAGCTGGACGCCAAGAGAGAATTTATTAACCTTTGAAGAGCTATTTTTATTTGTAAAAGTGGCTATCGATGAAGGTATAAAAAAGATAAGAATCACTGGTGGTGAACCGCTTGTACGTAAGGATTTAGACGTTTTTATAAAGATGATAAGTGATTATAATCCAGACATCGATCTAGCGCTTACTACAAATGGTTATATGCTTTCACACTTTGCCAAAAGGCTAAAAGACGCTGGACTAAAGCGCATAAATATGTCGCTTGATACACTAAATGAGCAAAAGGCTAAATTTATCGCACAAAAAAGCGTTTTACACGAAGTTCTAGCTGGCTTTGAAGCAGCTCATGATGCTGGATTAAAAGTAAAAATCAACACTGTCGCACTAAAAGGCGTAAATGATGATGAGCTTATAAATTTGCTAGAGTTTGCTAAATTTAGAGATTCTCAGATCAGATTTATTGAGTATATGGAAAATTCACACGCTAAAGATGATCTAAAAGGGCTAAGTAGCGATGAAATTTTAAAAATCATCTCACAAAAATATAATGTCACAAAAGATGGAAAACTACCAAATGCGCCTGCGTCTATTTATAGACTTGATGATGGTTATAAATTTGGTATCATAGATCCACATAAGCACGATTTTTGCGAGAGCTGTAATCGCATCAGGCTAAGTGCAGAGGGGCTTTTGATACCTTGCCTTTACTTTGAAGAAGCACTAAGTATCAAAAAAGCAGTTGAAAAAGGTGATATCGTAGCTGCAAGTGAAATTTTAAGGCAAGTACTAGCAAACAAGCCAAAAGAGAACAAATGGGCGATAGGTGCTAGCAATGAAACCTCTTCGCGTGCCTTTTATCAAACTGGTGGTTGATGAGCAAAGAGCTAGAGCTAGTTGAGGCGTTTTTAAGTATCCAAGGCGAGGGGGCTTACCAAGGCAGACTTGCCATATTTTTACGATTTTTAGGTTGCAACTTAAACTGCTCTGGCTTTGGCGTGCAAACAAAGTCTTTAAAAACCAGTGAAAGCCTACTAGGATGCGATAGTATAAGGGCTGTTTTTAAAGGGCATTTTAATTATAAAATTTATAGTGTAGATGAAATTTTAGGCATAGTTGATAACCTATGTAAAGGCTTAATGCAAAAACCAATCATTGTTTTAACCGGTGGTGAGCCACTCATCTGGCATGAGAATGAAAATTTTATAAATTTGGTAAAGAAATTGCTTGAAGATTATGAAGTGCATTTTGAGACGAATGGCACGATTTTAGTTGATTTTGCTAAATATGAAATTTATAAAAAATGCCATTTTGCACTTGGTGTAAAGCTAGCAAATAGCGGAGTTAATGAGCAAAAACGCATAAATTTAGATGCTATTTTGGCTATTAAAAATAATGCAAGAAACAGCTTTTTAAAATTTGTCCTCTCGCACTTTGACAAAAGTGAGTTGGACGAGATTATAAATATAAAAAATCAAGCTGATTTGCCAGTTTGGTGTATGGCAATAGGGGCGAATAGAGCTGAGCTAAACGAAAATGCTTTAAAAACAGCAGAATTTGCCATAAAGTATGGATTTAACTACTCAGAGCGCATCCATATCAGGCTTTGGAGCGATAAAGAAGGTGTTTGATGATTATTAGAAAGCTTTTTAGATTTGAAAATGCACATATTGTGAGATTTTGTAGCTCAAAGCGTTGTAGGACTAGCATCCACGGGCACAGCTATGTGGCTGAAATTTTACTTAGCTCAAATTTTCTTGATAATGCCGGCATGGTCTATGATTTTGGCTTAATGAAGCAAAATATAAAAATGATTATTGATAGTTTTGATCACGCTACGACAATATTTTCAGGCGATAATGATGAGTATAAAAATGATCTAAGAAAGCACTCGGCAAGATGGATCGAGATCCCGCTAAATCCAAGTGCAGAGCAGTTTTGCCGTATATTTTTTGTACTCATAGAAAGACTACTTGAGCTTAGTGTGATGAACAACGGTGAGCGTGAAGTGAAGCTTCATAGCATTATCGTGCATGAGACTGATACGGGCTATGCACAGTGCTTTAAAGAGGACGCCGTAAATGCGCAAATGGGCGAGATAAGACTAGATGAGATCAAATTTTCAGATGCTATCATAGAAGAGTGGGAAGATAAAAATTTATTTGAGAAAATGAAAAATAGGTTAAAAATAGAAATTCCAAAGGACGTTTGATGAAAAAAATTATAACTTCTTTTTTATTTATAGCTGGTCTATTTGTGGGTTGTGGAGATAAAGATGAGGCTAAAAATGATATTAGCGAGCCAGTGCCGAGTGACGTGACCATAGCTCAACCAGACGCAAATGTCACAATTGATGAACAACTCCCGCCTGAGCCAGTCGTCGAAGAGAACGAGCCTTCTAAAGATAAGAAATGAACGAACATCTCTCCTCGCTTTTTGCATACACTTTGCCTTTTCATGTGACATTTTTTTATGCGCTAGTTGCCTGTAATATACTTTATTTAATACTTACTCAGTTTAGCAGCAATAGTAAAAACTATGTGCTTCGTATAAGATATTTTTTACCGATTTATCATATGCTACTTAGTTTTCTTACACTTACTGGACTTATTTTATGGGCGTATTATGGATATGAGTTTAAATTTAATGCCATAAAAATGTTAATCATCTTAATAATTTTAATCGCACTTAGTGCCATAGGTTTTAAAAGATTAAAAATTTATGCAGCTAATGGCGATTTAGAAAAATTTAAAAAATTTGCCCTTATTAAGGGATTTTGTGATCTTGTTTTAGTTGTAGTTGCAGGGATTTAGATGAAATTTTTATATGATAAAAATGCAGGTAATGAAAGCTTAAAGATAGTAAATGAAGCTTTTTTGCACCTAAAAGCTAGAAGAATGCAAGCTGGTGAGCGAATAAGTGTTAGAAATTTACGAGATTTTAAAGAGTATATTTATGAAATTGATGAGATTGATAGGCGAAGTGCGAGCTTAAGTCTTGTCTTTGCCAGCTTAAATGGCGAGCAAAAATTCGACTTTACGATCGCTTGGGCTATCGTCGATCCAAAGACAATTGAAAAGACATTGCCATTTTTAAATGAACTTGGCGTTGGTAAAATAGCTTTTGTCTATACTAAATTTTCTCAAGCAAATTTTAAGATAGATATTGAAAGGCTAAACTATATAAATGCTCTCTCTTGCGAGCAGTGCGGACGAACTTCATTAATGGATTTTGAAATTTATAAAAATTTGGACGAGCTAATGAGTGTTTATAAAAATGTCTCAGCTATAAATTTTGGCGGTAAAAGCTTAAATGAAAAGAAAGATGATGAGCTTTTAATAATTGGTCCAGAGGGTGGATTTAGCGAGGATGAGTCGGCTAAATTTAAAAATAGCTACTGCCTAAATACTAAAAACATCTTAAGATCGCAGACCGCGGTTATCTCAGTAGCGGCAAAATTCCTAGCTTAATTTATTTGATTTTTAGATTTCTTTTTATATAATCAGCAACTTTTAATGTAGATAATTAGCCCAAAAATAATAAAGGAAAAATGATGAAAAAAGATATCCATCCAGAATACGTAGATTGCACTGTAACTTGTGCTTGCGGAAACACTTTTAAAACAAAGTCAAACAAAAGCGAAATTAGAATTGACATTTGCGATAAGTGCCACCCATTTTTCACAGGCAGCGAAAAGATAGTTGACAGTGCTGGCCGTGTTGAGAAATTTAAGAAAAAATACGCTCAAAAATAAGCCTTGCTCTACTTTATTCCTACTCCAATAGGAAATTTAGAAGATATCTCGCTTCATGCGATTAGAATTTTGCGTGAATGCGAGATAGCTATCTGCGAAGATACAAGAGTCTGTAAAAGTCTTGTAAACCTGCTAAATGAACGCTTTAACGCAAGTATAAATATTTCAAAATTTATTCCACTTCACACTCATAACGAAGATGACTTTTTCACAAATTTAAGTGATGATTTTTTTAGCAGAAACGTAGTCTACATGAGCGATGCTGGTATGCCAGGTATCAGCGATCCTGGAGTAAGTCTAGTAAGATACGCTCAAAAAAATAACATTGAATATGAAATTTTAAGCGGAGCAAACGCCGCACTTCTAAGCGTGGTCGCAAGCGGGCTTTGTGATAAGGAATTTGTCTTTTTAGGCTTTTTGCCAAATACTGGCAGAGATAGGTCTTTGGCTATACAAAATGCTTTAAATTTAGCCTATCCAGCCGTGATCTATGAAAGCCCAAAACGTATATTAAGCTTGGTGCAAAGCATCGCAAATTTAGAACCTGAGAGAGAAATTTTTGCCATAAAAGAGGCCACTAAAAAATTTGAGACTAAATTTAAAGAAAAGGCTCAAAATTTAGCTCAAATTTTAGAAAAAGCAAATTTAAGCGGAGAGTGGGCGGTTGTCATCTCAAAAAGTGACAAAACAGCCACTCAAAATATCACAAAAGATGAGATACTTTCGCTTAATCTTGCCCCAAAAGTAAAAGCAAAATTGCTTAACAAAATAACCGGAGAAGATGTAAAAAAGATATATGATGAGCTTATAAAAGCTTAAATTATATGCTACAAAACTGCTAAGTGATACTAAAACGAAAGTGTAAAATTTACTCTAGTTACATACAAAAATAAGTTAAATTTTAATTGACTTTAGCTACCATAAGTTACCATGATAATATACGGAAAACAACTATTTTTACATATTTTGAACAAGCGACCACAGATATTAGAAGAGATATATCTCTCAAAAGAGTGTGACAAAAAACTCTTCTCTAAAATTTGTGGCACAGGCAAAAAAATTATTCGCGTGGATAATCAAAAAGCACAGTCTTTAGCTCGTGGTGGGAATCATCAAGGTTTTTTAGCAAATGTTAGTGAGTTTGAATTTTCAGACATTGCTGAGCTTAAAAAGCTAAATTTTATCGCCATTCTTTACGGCATAAGTGATGTTGGCAATATCGGTGCTATCACTAGAAGTGCCTATGCTCTAGGCTGCGAAGGCCTTGTGATAGTGGCAAAAAGTATAAATATGCAAGGCGTTTTAAGATCAAGTAGTGGTGCTGCTTATGAGATACCAATAGCGATTTTTGAAGACGGACTTAGTTTGCTAAATGAACTAAAGCAATTTGGTTTTAAAATTTATGCAACAGCAAGTAATGGCAAAAACGTAAAAGAGATGAAGTTTGCCGGCAAGAGAGCTTTGGTGATGGGCTCAGAGGGCGAAGGCATACCGCAAAAGGCTCTAGCGAAGTGTGATGAGTGTATTGGTATAAAGTTAAAAGAGGGCTGGGACTCCTTAAATGTAAGTGCAGCTTTTGCAATAATTTGTGACAGGATGATAGATGAATGAATTAGAGAATTTAAAAGAGATAGGCATAAAGGAAATTTCACGTAAAACGCACATTGAGCCTACATTTTTACAATATATTTTTGATAAAAATTTTGAAAAATTATCACGTTTAAATATTAGAGGCTATGCCAAAATTTTACAACGTGAATATAATGTTGATTTGAGCGAGTTGCTAGCTGAATATGATACCTTTATGCAAGAAAACACTCCAGACGAGAGTCACAAAACTAAAGTTACTCCAAAAATTTCTTCTTACACTCCAAAAGATATTACCATACAAAAACAAAGCGGTAGCGGTGCTGGATTTTTATTTTGGCTCATCATTTTAGCTATTATCGCTGGTGGGGCATATCATTTTGATGCTTACAAATATATTGAGAATTTTTTATCGTTTTTAAATGATGAGAATAAAAGCGTGAGCTATTCGCAGTCAAGCATAGTAAATGAGGTGAAGAAAAATATCATTGATACAAATATCACCATCTCTCAAAATATCCCTAAAATAGAGGCAAACGTATCAAGTGTAAAAATTTCAGCTCCAGTTGAGCAAAATGTGACAACAAGTCCTGTGAGTATGGAGCAAAACGCTGTGAAGCCAAGCATGGCGGCTCAGCCAGCTCCTAAGATAGAGCAAAACATTACAAAGCCACTAAATGAGGCGATCATTACACCAAAACAACGTGTCTGGATAGGCATCATTAATCTTGAAAATGGTCAAAAAGTATCAAACGACACAAGTAAAAGCATAAATATAAATTTAGACCAAAGACAGCTTGTGGTTTGTGGAAATGGTAACATTGAGCTAAAGATTGGCGACAAGGTGACAAAATATAATCCAAGCCGTCCAGCTAGATTTTTAGTAGAAAATGGAGAGATGAAATTTGTGAGCTATGATGAGTTTGTAGAACTTAACAAGGGCAAATCTTGGTAAGAAAAATAGCGATTTTCACCGCTTTTAGTGTATTTGCCTATGCTTTTAGCCTACAAACTAGTGCAAGTGCTTTAAGCAATGCTGAAAATGTGCAAATCTCTTTAGAAAATTTAGACCAAAATGGCTCACTCAATGTCAATGAGCTAGTATCAAGATTAAAACAAAACTCAAGTTACGATAGCATTTCATTTGGTTCAAATAGTTTGAATTTAAAATTTATAAGCGAGCAAAAAGTTCCTTCTACATTATTTGTAAAATCAATAAATTCGACTCTGGATGATGCCAACATAAGTATTTCAAGGATAAATTCTCTAAAAAATGGAGATAAAATTTCTTATGGAATTTCGGCCATAAAAAATGGCGGAATAGATCCAAACTTATTAAGCTTAGCGCTTAGTCAAAGCGGTTTTAAAATTTTAGGATTTGATAGGGTTGATGGGAATTTAGAGATATTTTTAGATGCTCAGAATATGATTCTTAAGGCTACAAAGGTAAATTTTGACGAAGAGACGCCACTTTTAAAAAGTGGTGGTACTTATTTTGTTGATGTTGAGGGTGCAAGTAGTCTGGATATCGCATCAAAAGAATCAAATAGATGGATGCCACTTGTTAGGATTTATGATAAAAATTTAAATCAGATCGACTCTATAAAAGAAGAGCAAGCAAAAACCGCCATTTCTATAAATTTAGCAATAGGCGCAAAATACGCATTAATTAGCGACAATGTTGATATAAATAATATAAAAAATGAGATAATTATCAAGCTTATAAAATAGGAGCAAGCAGTGTTTGATGAGATAAGATTTAATACAATTGAGCGTTTGCCAAACTACGTTTTTGCCGAAGTAAATGCTATAAAAATGGCAGCACGCAGAGCTGGCGAGGACATCATCGACTTTTCTATGGGTAATCCTGAGGGTAGAACGCCACAGCACATCGTCGATAAATTATGCGAAAGCGCGCAAAAGGACAAGACTCACGGCTACTCAGCCAGTGCTGGAATTTACAAGCTTCGTCTTGCCATTTGCAACTGGTACAAAAGAAAATACAGCGTAAATTTAGACCCAGATACCGAAGCAGTCGCCACGATGGGTAGCAAAGAGGGCTTTGTTCACTTAGCTCAAGCTGTGATAAACCCAGGAGATGTGGCTATCGTACCTGATCCTGCTTATCCGATACACACGCAAGCGTTTTTATTTGCTGGCGGAAGTGTCGCAAAGATGCCACTTCACTATAATGATAAATTTGAGCTAGATGAGAATAAATTTTTTGAAAATTTGATCCAAACTATACACGCAAGCTCGCCAAAACCAAAATACGTAGTCGTAAATTTCCCCCACAATCCAACGACCGTGACAGTGCAAAAGAGCTTTTACGAGCGCCTTGTAAGTATTGCAAAACAAGAAAGATTTTACGTTATCTCTGACATCGCCTACGCTGATCTTACATTTGATGGCTACAAAACGCCAAGTATCTTTGAGGTTGATGGTGCAAAAGACGTTGCAGTCGAGTGCTACACACTTTCAAAAAGCTACAATATGGCTGGCTGGAGAGTTGGCTTTATGTGTGGAAATAAAAGACTTTGCGCAGCACTTAAAAAGATAAAGTCATGGGTTGATTATGGCATGTTTACGCCGATCCAGGTGGCTGCTACCGTTGCACTTGACGGCGATCAAAGCTGCGTTGAAGAGATACGCCAAATTTATGAAAAAAGAAGAGATGTGATGATAGAGGCCTTTACTCAGGCTGGTTGGGAGCTTAAAAAACCAAGCTCTAGTATGTTTATCTGGGCAAAACTTCCACCAAAAGTTAGTCATCTGGGCAGCCTTGAGTTTTCAAAACAGCTTCTTACAAAAGCATCGGTTGCCGTTAGTCCGGGTATTGGTTTTGGCGAGGGCGGAAACGACTATGTGCGTCTAGCTCTTATCGAAAATGAAAATAGAATAAGACAAGCAGCAAGAAATATAAAAAAATATTTGAAAGAATTTGAATGAATGTAGCGATATTGGGCGTTGGAACCGTTGGCGAGTCAGTTGCTAAAATTTTACTAAAAAACAAAAAGTTAATCGCTGCAAGAAGTGGCGAGGAGATAGTGCCAGTCATCGGAGTTGTTAGAAATTTAAATAAAAAAAGAGACGCTGGCATCCCTTTGACTGACGATATAAATAGCGTTATAAACCGCGATGATATCGATGTTTTTGTCGAACTTATGGGTGGTGTGGAAGAGCCTTTTAGGGTTGTGAGTGAAATTTTAAAGCGAAAAAAAGCAGTTGTAACCGCAAACAAAGCACTTCTGGCCTATCACAGATATGCTTTGCAAAATTTAGCCAAAAATATACCATTTGGCTTTGAAGCAAGCGTGGCTGGTGGCGTACCGATCATTAGAGCCTTAAGAGAAGGCTTAAGCGCAAACCATATCGTTAGTATAAATGGCATACTAAACGGAACTAGTAACTTTATCCTAACCTCGATGATGGATGAGGGATCAAATTTTAAAGACGCACTTAAAAAGGCGCAAGAGCTTGGATACGCTGAGGCTGATCCTACTTTTGATGTAGGCGGCTTTGATACGGCTCATAAGCTTCTTATACTGGCAAGCATTGCATACGGTGTGCATGGCGATCCAGAGGATATTTTGATCGAAGGTATTCAAAATATCACACCTGAAGATATATTTTTCGCAAAAGATTTCGAATACTCAATAAAACTTCTAGCTATCGCCAAAAAAAGTGAGGGTAAAATCGAGCTACGCGTACATCCAGCGCTTGTACCACAAAATAAAATGATAGCAAAGGCAAGTGGCGTGACAAATGCGATCAGTGTCGTTGGCGAGGTCGTTGGCGAGACGATGTACTATGGACCTGGAGCTGGTGGCGATGCAACGGCAAGCGCGGTGATCAGCGATCTTATCGACATCGCAAGAGATAGCAAATCGCCGATGCTAGGATATAAAGCACCTTTTGAATTAAATACACTTGAGCTACTTGATCGCGATAGGATAAAGACGAAGTACTACTTTAGGTTAAAAGTCGAAGATAAGATGGGTGTGCTAGCAAAGATTACAAATTTGATGAGTGAGAATAATCTTTCGATCGATAGTTTATTGCAAAAGCCAAAAGATGAGAGTGAGTATGCTGTATTATTTTTTACGACGCACACGAGCCTAGAGGCTGATGCGAAGCGAACGATAGAAATTTTAAAAGAACAAGAGTATATAAAAGAAGAGCCATTTATGATGAGGATCGAGGAGTAGCTTGGGTTTAAGCGAGTATCTCCTTGGTAAAAGCTCTGAAGATAGAGCGTGTGAGTTTTTAAATAAGCTTGGTTTTGTCATATTGGAGAGAAATTTTTATTCTAAATTTGGTGAGATAGACATCATTGCTCTAAGCAGTGATAAAATTTTACACTTTATAGAGGTAAAAGCGACTAGTAAAGAGTACGAGGCAGAGTATAGGCTAAATCAAGCAAAATACATGAAAATTTTAAAAACAATAAATTTTTATATGATGAAAAATGAGCCAAACAGAGATTTTCAGCTTGATCTGCTAGTTATAAAAAATAAAAATTTTGAGT
>NZ_POZX01000053.1:0-24414 GCF_002912895.1 Campylobacter concisus | reverse complement strand
AAAAGGAGCAGATCTTAATGCTCTAGAAGAAACTGCTGCAGGTGGTCCACAAGCAGGTGGTAATGGTGGAGATGGTGTAAGCTTATCTTCTACTAGCTTTGCAGAAGGAGGCCACATTAGTAACATAAATGCTAATGTAGGAAGCATAGATGCTTTATCTCTAGCAGCAGGTGGAGATAATAGCTTTGGTGTAAGTGGAGGAAATGATTTATTAAGAGATACTACGCCAACTCCAGAGCCTCAACCTCAGCCAGAGCCTCAACCTCAGCCAGAGCCTCAACCTCAGCCAGAGCCTCAACCAGAGCCTCAACCGCAGCCAGAGCCTCAACCAGAGCCTCAACCAGAGCCTCAACCGCAGCCAGAGCCTCAACCAGAGCCTCAACCGCAGCCAGAGCCTCAACCTCAACCTCAACCTCAACCTCAACCTCAACCTCAACCTCAACCGCAGCCTCAACCTCAACCTCAACCGCAGCCTTCTTTACCGGCGGGAAGTATAAAAATTCCTTTATCGGCGTATGTAGGAGAAAGTGCATCTTCTAGGCTATTAAATTCATTTTACGACTTTATACCTAACGGATATCACGTATATAGACATACCGACGGTAGAGATTATCTAACTCCGAACGATCCTAGCGCTCCTAGCGTGTTTGATTATAAAGACGGTTGGTATGTAAGTAAAGACAGTAATCTTGCTATCGGTCAAGATAATGCTAAAGACCTAGCGGTAACTAGCGCGGCAAAAGCTTCAAACTATCCGGATGACGGATCGATAGCTAAGATAGTAGATCCTAGTCCGAATTTAAAAGTGTTTGGATCGGATAATATAGATAATATAACCGTAGACGGCGCAAAAATAACGTCCGTACACGGAGGAGTCGGAAACGACAACGTCGACCTCAAAAACGGCGCAGAGATAATCGGTATTTCCGGCGGTTCGGGCGAAGATAAAATTTCGGTAGATAACTCTAAGGTAACTTCAGATATCTTAGGCGGCTCTGAAGACGATATCATAAAAGTAAGTAATAATTCCGAAGTTAAAAACATAGGCGGCAACGGCGGAAGCGATACTATAACGGTAGACAATTCTAAGGTAACTTCAAGAATCGTAGGCGGCTCTGAAGACGATATCATAAAAGTAAGTAATAATTCCGAAGTTAAAAACATAGGCGGCAACGGCGGAAGCGATACTATAACGGTAGATAGCGGCTCTAAAGTGGAAAGAGTACATGGAGATACAAAAACTCTAAACGATGTATATGAAAAAGCAGAACAAGCACGCAAAGGGAAAAATATAGATATAGAAGACAACGGTGCTGCCGCCGATACCATAAAAGTAAGCGGACGTGGAACGGAAGTTAAATTTATAGGCGCCGGCAACGGAGACGACGATATAACCGTAGATAAAGGCGCAAAAGTAGATCTTGTACAAGCCGATGAAGGAAACGATAAGGTAACCGTAAGAGATAGCGGAACTTATGTTAGCGGTATAAACGGTAGAGGCGGTGATGACGAGATATTGGTAGAAAAAGGTGCTAAAGTAGACGGCATAAAAGGAAGATGGGGTAATGACGTTATAACCGTAAAAGATACCGATACCGTCGTAACCCAAAACATAGAAGGTAACGAAGACGGTGATACCATTAAAATTTTAGACGGCGCAAAAGTAAAAGGATACGTTAGCGGCGGACGCGGCGAAAGCCCTAGCATATACGGCGGAGCTGAAAAATCGGACAACGACAATATCACAATCGAAAATGCTACGGTAGAAGGTAACGTAGAAGGTAGTATGCCAGATAATCATTCCGGCGATGACGGAATGAAAATTAAAAATTCTCATATAGGCGGAATATCCGGCGGATACGGCGAAAATAAGATAGATATTTCAAATGTTACTAATTTAGATGCAAAGACTGTTTGGGGTAATAAATTTAAGGATATCATAAATATTGACGGAACGCTCATAAATTCCGAAATTAAAACAATTGAGGGCGAAGATATCGTTAATATTAACGCTGGTGCGACAATAGATAAGATCGATATAAATACTGGAGCCGATAAAGACACCGTAAATATCAATGCCAACATTACTGCTGATGCTGGCAATCAATCAAATATTATGACCGAGGGTGGCATAGATAAAGTAAATATCGCTAGCGGTATAACGCTCACTAGCACCGTTATTAATACCGGTGCCGGCGAGGAGACTATAAAAATTAACGACGGCAAAACAGCCAACGGCGATCGTATAGTATTTGATAGTTCATCTTTAAATACCGGAGCAGATAACGATATAGTAGAGGTTACTAATACTACATTTATGAATAGTAATAATAGAGGTTTATCTGAGTTAAGAACAGACGACGGTGACGATAAAATCACTATAAAAGAGGGAACTATATTCCAAGATATTTCTTATATACAAGCTGGAGATGGTAACGATAAGGTATATTTGGAAAGCGGTGCAAAATTTGATACCGGTAACGTATATACGGATGCAGGTAATGACGAAATATATGTTAATGGCGCAGAATTTAAAAACGGTGGAGTGCATAGTGGAACCGGAGAGGATAAAATTTTTATTAATTCCGGAACATTTGAGAATAGTAGTATAAAAGGCAATCAGGATAGCGATGAAATAACCGTAAACGGTAATACTAAGATTAAAGGTGGTAATATCGATACGGGCGCCGGAGCAAACGATAAAATAAATATTAACGGTAATGCAGAGATAGACGGTACGACGTTACAACTAGGCGCTAGTTCGGTTGATGGCGGTAAATCTACCGACAGAGCTACATTAAACGTAACCGGAAACTCCGTATTAAAAGACGTAACGATACAAGCTTCTCAATCTCTAGGCGAGCAATATATGAATTTCCATCAAAGCGGTGAAGCCAAAATTCAAACTATTACCGGTAGCAACAATAAGGATGTTATAGATATTACCGGAAACTTTACCGTTAGCGATAAGATAACGGGTAACGGCGGAGATGACGAGATAAATATTCACGGCGGAGCTACGGCAAAAATTCAACAAGCCGATATGGGTAACGGTAGTGATAAGTTAAATATCAAGAACGGCGCAACTCTAAACGGAACGAGAATTTTTACCGGCGATGATATCGATAATATTACTATACAAGGAACCGTAAAGGGTTATTCTAATATATTTACCGGCGACGGCAACGATATAGTAAAGGTAAAACAAGGAGGACTCGTCGAGAAATCATATATCCAAACGCAAGGCGGAAAAGATCAAATTGATATCGAAAACGGAGGAAAATTAGAAAAATCCAAAATAACCGTTGGAGAAGGAGCAGTCGTAACCGTTCAAGGAACTCTCGACACATCTTCCATTAAAGCACAAGACGCTACTGGAAGTCTAGATGTTAAGATATTAAACGGCGCCAATATAAACGTAGAGAGTAATCCGTACGGAGTATCGGAGATCATAGGCGGTAAGAACAATGATACGGTAACGATGGAAGGCGGTACTATAGCAAAAGGCAATATAAAATTAGGCAAAGGCGACGATATCGTAAAAATAACTGGCGGCGAGATAAAAGATAATTCTGCGATTGAAGGTGGCGAGGGTAAAGATACTATAACAATAGGCGAAAACGCTACAATGATCGGCGGCAAACTTAATACCGGAGCCGGCCTAGACGACAAGATACTCGTTAAAGACGGCGGAAAGCTACAAGATACCGAGATCATCCTTGGAGCAAATGGACAAAACGGCGGTCAATCGACGGACAGAGCTTTATTTGAGGTAACCGGCAGTTCGGAATTAAAAGACATACAAATAAACGCCGCCGAATCTTCCGGCGAACAACGTATAAATTTCTATAACGATGCGGTCGCCGAAGTAAAAAGTCTTACGGGCAGCAACCAAAAAGACGTTATAGATATAAACGGCAAAGTTAAATTTAATAGCGAAATCCAAACGCGCGACGGTGACGACGAGCTTATTTTACAAAATAAGGCCGTTTTAGAGAATGGACTTAAAGCCGATATGGGTAGCGGCGTCGATACCGTAAAAATAACTGGCGCTACGATACAAAGCGATGGCAGTGATAAGAATCAAACTATTATAAACACCGGCGACGGAGGAGATACGGTAATAATAGAAAATTCCAAGATACTAAACCCGGGTCAAAACCATATGAACACAATAAATACCGGCGACGGAGGAGATACGGTAGATATTAAAGGCGATTCAGTCTTAAAATTCGCAAAAATAGATACCGGCGACGGAGTAGATACGGTTAATATCGGCGGCGAATTTTTTGCTTCGTATGCACACACCAAGGAAGGCGACGATATTATAAACGTAAACGGGCAAATCAAAGGTTGGTCAGAGATTGATGCCGGAGAAGGCGGAGACGAAATAACTATAAATAGCGGAGCTAAATTATATGACGGAACCTCTATATACGGTAATAAGGGCAATGATACGATAACGCTAAAAAGCGGTATAGAGTTTATTGCCGATAGGAACGGTTCCCTTTTAGACGGAGGAGAAGGAAACGATACCTTCGTAATAGAAAAAGTAGCCGATATAAATAAAGACTACCTAGACGAAGCCGGCCATATATCCGGTCGCGTGCAGATAGCCGGCGGCGATGGCGGTACGGATACGCTAAAAATCATGGATGATAGCGCAAGCCTAGATTTTAGCAAGACGGATATTTTAGGCATCGAAAGAATAGAGATGGGCGACGCTAGCAAAAACGTTACGCTAAGTGCCAAAAATATACTAGATATAACTAAGACTGAAAGTAGTGCAAACCATATACTCGATATCCTGGGAGACGGCAACGATAAGGTTAATTTAAAAGGTAGCGGTTTTAACCAATTGGCTGATTACACGGATGGTAACGGAAAAGTTTGGCATCAATATTCGGCGACGAATACTGACAACACTTTAAATGGAATATCTCATACCGTAACTATACGAATAGAAGACGGTGTAACGGTAGATATATAAATAATTCATTAATCTCGGTTATTTAACCGAGATTAATTTGATAGCTAATGACGATACGACAACACTACTGTTGATGTTAGCAAGATTAGCGGCATTGAAAAGATTCAGTTAGGTGATCATATCGATGTAAATTAAGATATGGTCAACGATAATGCCATCTAAACCTAACGGCAAAGGGTGCTAAAAATATTTTGCACAACTGTGATGGGAATATACTAAAAATAGACGGTGATGGTAACGATAAATTTAACCTTTCTGGCGGCGGATGGAGTAAAGGAGCTAGTGACGACACTTATACGATTTTTACTAGCGGTACCGTTACCGTAGGAGTTAAAGACGATATGGTAAATAACGTAACATACTTATAATGAGCTAATCTTAAATACCCCAAGGTTTATACATTGGGGTATCTCTTTCTTATCATTAATTTTTTCATAATTATTTATCTTTCTAATTAACATCAAATCCACAAATTTTTAGCCATTTATAGTAGTTAGCATATATCAAATCAGTAAGTCTGGATGATAAGCAAATGCTGAAAATGGATTAAAATTTGGCGGTAAATGTAGATAAATTTACCGCCGCAAGGATAAATTATTTTCCAGTTGGGTCTAAGCCATTTAAGATGTAATTTACTTCATCATTGCTTAGCTCGTAGTGTAAAAATTCTTTATAAAATTTCTTCGTTTCGGCTGCTATATCTATATCTTTAAAAATTTCAGGATGTAATATCTTAGCCGCCCATAAAATTTGCAATGCCCCCTCGGCGCCGTATCTATCCCAGCTAAAAACGCCGGTAGGATTTACGTAAACTCTTTTATTTTTTACAGCGTTAGTGTCTGCGTAGATAGGATTTTCATATATTTTTTTCAAAATTTCTGGAGCTTTGGCTCTGCCTATGATGATGACATCAGGGTTCATATTTGGTATCTCTTCAGCATTGATTTCAAGCATGTTTCCAGCTTTTTGAACCGCATTTTGACCACCTGCGACTCTTATCCACTCATCTATGATCGTATTTGTGCCGTCAACCTTAAATAAATTCTTGCCGTCTACTATGTGAAGTACTTTTGGTCTATCTGACGCGGCGATCTTATCCGTTTTGCTTAGCACTCTTTTTAGGTTGCCATCAAAATACTCGTTAAATTTCTCCGCGATCTTCGGCGCGTCGCCTCCTATGACTTCTGCCATTATAGATACGCTTTTTTCATATCCGCATGATTCGTAAATGACGGATAAAGTACGGTAAAGCCGTTTTTGGTTAGCTCTTCTTTATTTTTTTTATCGGCGGCTATAACGACGTCCGGGCTTAGTTTAACTAGCTCTTCTACCTGCAAATCTTTGCCATTTACGCCGTTTGGGATGCTTGAAATTCTAGGATAAACGTGCGCAAACCATTTGTTGTTTTTGATAAGATCGGTGGTCGCTACTATTTTGTCCGCGCCACCAAGCATTAATATAATTTGATTGTTCGCATACCAAAGCGTAGCGATTTTTTCTACTTTTGCGGGAACTTTTACGACGTCACCAGTGATATCTTTGACATCTCTAAACTCAGCTGCATTAAGCAAAAGGCTTGCAAACAGCACCACTAAAGCCATGAAAATTTTTTTCATTTTTTCTCCTTTTATTAAATATATATATTTTTAATTTAGAGCTTTAAAATTTATGAGCAAATGTGAATTTTTATCTATTATTGATAGATTAAATTTATAGCAAAGACTCCCCTTCTTGCACTTGGCAAAAAAGGGAGAAAAGTGAGTGATTATTTTTCAAAAGCTTTTTGTAAGCTAAATGGAAACGCCTGATAGCCCATTGCATTTGTCATCTTTATCTCGATGCTAGGCTCTTTTGCGCCCCACTCAAACTCATCGATGTGTGGGCTAGGAAGTCCTACTGGGCGGCCTTTAGCGATGTCAAACTGCATGCCAGCAACGGCTGAATATACCATGATACTATCAAGGTCATCTTGATACTGTGTAAGGCTGGTGACCGAGCTATACCACTCCTTACCACGTTCTTTGCCGTATTCCCAGATTTGCTCGACTGTCTTTTTGCTTTCGTCTATTTTATAAACAACGGCACGAGAGTACTTCATACCAGCGATGGCTGGTTGCTCCATGCCTCTTGTGTCGCCGTTGTCAAAGACACTTAGATAAATTTCGCCTTTTTTAGACTTGCTATCTATCCTAAATGCCGTGTGTTGCGTCCATTGCCAGTCAAAGCCACCTTTGTCGCTCTCGTATCCTGGGCATTTTGAGTACTCATCTTCGCAGACGATCTTATTGCCTTTGCTATCAACTGGCTGAAGGAGTTTATCTTTAAATTTATCGCTCCAGCCTTTATGAGCACCCATTATCCATTTTACTTGTTTGTCACGGCCGATCTTTATAACTGCGTCTTGGTGGCGGCTTGAGATGATGATGCTATCATCGCTTGGGTCGTAATCCACACTATTTACGTGTGCCCAGTTGCGTCCAGGACCAGCGCCAACTATGTCGCCCCATTTATCGTGCGTATCCATAGACTGAAGCTCATCAGAACTTGCTGTGTGGCCTGCTTTTTTAGCGTCTATGTTTAAGCAAACTGCGCCTTGATCGAGCGTTTTTAGTACGATGTCGCGGTAAGGATCGAGAATTTCATATAGTCTAAAGTCATCAACTACGTTGCCATCTCTGTCAAGCTCAACGATCACGTCGCGTACTGTTCTTACGTTTTTACCATCAGCTCTTTTGTAGTCAGCATTTGCCACGCGCAAGAAGTAGTGTCCGTTTTGTGCTACGTCCATCGAGTGTGAGAAGTCGTTGTAGCTAGCTGGTAGCTCACGGTTGAAAATTTCTCTACCCATGATGTCGTATTTTGCGTATCTTTGGCCATATCCCCAAGTCATAGCGCCGTCGTCATTTTGTTTAAAGCCCATCATTACGCCAGCGTTAAATGGCTGTTTTAGGTCGTAAATTTTGCTTGGCTCAAGGTACCATCTAACCTCGCCTTTTGTATCAAGGATGAAGTTATTTGGGCTGTAGTTCCACTCGATCGCACCACCAGCTGGGTTGTTCCAAACGACTTTTGTGCCCTTGCCTGTTTTATTTACGAAGTTATTTACGTAGTAGAGGCGGTTTGCAAATTTAGCGCTCGCAGGCTTAGTAACCTCGATCTTGTCAAATAGCGCACCCTTTTGATTTGGTGTGCCTGAGCTTTCTAGGTAGATAGCTGGGGCGTAAATTTTATAGCTCTCTTTTATGTGTTCAGTCTTGCCCTTGTAGTTCTTGTCGTACTCGACTTCAACGGTGTTTTGATAGTCAGGATACATGCCAAAAATTGGGATGCCACCATGTGTGCGAAGATGTTTGTCGGCCACTTTATAGCTTATTACTTGACCGCCTTGTTTCGGCACGATGGTTACTTTGGCGTTGCTTAGTGTGTAGCCACCATTTTTGATAACTGCGGTAAGTGGAGCAGTGTCGTAAGGGTTTACTACTACTTCGCCGATTTGCCCAGTGATAGCATAGTCAAGCTTGGCTCCGCTTGGACCTCCTATGGCAAAGGCCGATGAACAAAGCACAGAAGCTAGCGCAACACAACTCAAAGTCTTTTTCATAACATCTCCTTTGGATAAATTTTATAAACTCTACTCATAAAGCTTATAAAATTTAGAAAAAGCCTTGGAACGCCCAAGGCTTAAAATAGGTAAAAGGAGTAATAAAAAATATTGCATCCTTCGTAATTGTAATAAAACCTTATAACATAAAAATCACGATAAACTTTATAATGGCTTAAAATCTAAATTTATATTAAAAATTTTTGCCTTTTTGGACATTAAGCTAGCATTTACGCTTTAGCACTTATAATCAGCCCCAAACAATGGAGTAAAACTTATGACACTAACTTACAATGCAAAGAAAATTTATGAAATTTGGTTTGGTTCAAAAAGTGAGCTTGAAGAGAGCAATGCTAGCTTTTTAGAGGATTATTTAAATTTTTTAGGCGATATTAGTGAAGTGATAAATATTGATGAAAAAACAAGACTTTCGGTTATCATCGCCTCTCTTTGCGTGAGTAAAGGCGCAAAAAGCTCATTTAAAAGCTTCGTTAGGGCCGCTTTAAATGTAGGCATATCAGCAAAAGAGATAAGAGAAATTTTATATCAAGCAGTGCCTTATGCTGGGCTTGGCAAGGTAGAAGATTATATATTTTTAGCTGATGAAATTTTTAATGAGCGCTATATAGAGCTTGACAATATGCCCAAAAAATCAAGAGAAGGTAGGGGTGAGCGAGGCCTTGAGATACAAAGAAAACTCTTCCCAGCGGTTGATAAATTTATCGCATCAATGCCAAATGATCAAAAACATATAATGGAGTTTTTATCACAAAACTGCTTTGGCGATTTTTATGCAAGAGATGGACTTAGCTTAGAGCTTAGGGAGCTTTTGACATTTGTCTATATCACGACTCTTGGCTTTGCAAAGCCACAGCTTTTAGGGCACATTGCTGCAAATTTTGGTATCGGTAACGATAGAGCTAAACTAATAAGCGTTGTTACGACACTTATACCATTTATAGGCTATCCAAGTGCTTTAAATGCATTATCAGCAATAAATGAGATAAGTTCTAGTAAAAATTAAATTTTTAATTAATGCAATATCTTATAAATTTCAGCCAAAATTTATTCTAGCGTTAAATTTGCGGTTGAGCTTGGTTGTAGAATAACTCAAAATAAATCATCTAAAGGAGATTATCATGAGTTTTCTATCTAAATTTAGTAAGGCTATCTTTGCTGTTGCGGTGGCTGGAGCGATTAGTGCTAGTGCATTTAGCGAGGGTGAGGACTACGTCAAGCTTGAAAAGCCACTAAGCGCGGGACAAAATACGCTAGTTAAAATTTTTAGCTACGCTTGCCCATTTTGTTACAAGTACGACAAGAGCGTCACTCCAAAGGTAGTTGAGAAAATTCCTGGACTAAAATACGAGCCATTTCACCTAAAGACAAAGGGCGATTACGGCGAGGTTGCGAGCAAGGTTTTTGCCGTGCTTATCACTATGGACGAGGCAAAGGGTGTTAGCTTATTTGATGAAAATTCGCTATTTAAAAAGGCTAAATTTGCCTACTACAAAGCTTATCACGACAAAAAAGAGCGCTGGGGCGATGGCAAAGACGTTGAGGGCTTTTTAAAGACTGGACTTGATGCAGCTGGCGTTAGTAAGGCTGATTATGAAAAAGAGCTGGCTAATCCAAA
Source organism: Campylobacter concisus (assembly GCF_002912895.1). GTDB lineage: Bacteria > Campylobacterota > Campylobacteria > Campylobacterales > Campylobacteraceae > Campylobacter_A > Campylobacter_A concisus_G. The sequence continues at coordinate 14,187 of NZ_POZX01000053.1, read as the reverse complement.
AGTGACTGAGCTACTTAAAAAGTGGGATGAGAGCTATGACGTGGCTAAAATTCAAGGCGTGCCAGCATTTGTCGTAAATGGCAAATATCTCATCATGACAAAATCAATCAGCTCGCTTGACGGTATGGCAGCACTCATCGAAGAGCTTCTTAAAAAATAAGGCGTCACATGAGCTTTTTTAAAAAAATGGCTAAATTTCAAGACTCACGCATCCCTTGGGCGATCTTAGTCTTTGTAAGCGTTGCACTTGTCGTTATCGCGCACTCGCTCTTTCAAAACTACGCCTATATGCCTCCTTGCGAGCAGTGCGTCTATATACGTTTTGCCTTTTTGTGTATGGCGCTTGGTGGCGTGATCGCTATCATAAACCCTAAAAATTTGCTCTTTGCTCTAGTTGGCTACGTCTTTGCCTTTTGGGGAGCGGTGCAGGGCATAATGTATAGTGTAAAACTAGCCAAAATCCACGACGCGGTGCATGGTGATGATCCTTTTGGTGTGCAGGGCTGCTCTACTGAGCCACACTATCCATTTGGCTTACCGCTTGAAAAGTGGGCGCCTGACTGGTTTATGCCAACAGGCGACTGCGGATATGACAGCCCTATGGTGCCTGATGGCGTGGTGCTAAGTGATTTGCAAAAGAGCATAGTTGATCTTTATGCGGACGGCTGGTATCTTGTGCCATCATCTAAATTTATGTCGATGGCTGATTGCACGCTGCTTGGATTTGGTGTTTGTTTTGTAGTGCTTGCACTTATGCTCGTTTCAAAGCTTTTATCCTTTTTAAAATGAATTTAGTTAGCCCAAATTTGGGCTAACTTAGGATATACTGCACGCATGGGTATTAATTTAAAATCACAAAATATTAAAATCTACGCCATCATCTTGCTTGCTAGCCTTTTTGTAATACTTCTTGGGTTAAATATTTACAGCAACGCCAAAGAGAAAATCATAGAGCTATCTGATAAAAACAATATAGCAGTTAGCAAAAATATCGTAAATAACTTTCAAATTTGGCTTGATGAGCGTATAAATTCACTCATTCGTGCGTCAAAATTTATACAAAATGCAGACATCGTAGATGACGATGAAAAGATAGCCGGCTTTATAAAGCTCTTTAAGCAAAACGCGAAAGAATTTGATCTAATGCAGCTTTTAAGGGATGATGGAGAAATTTTTGTAGATGGAGAAAAAATTTTAGAAGAAGTTATGCCAAAGAGCGAAAGAGCAGGGCTTATCTGGTATGTTGAGACAAAAAATACAAATGCCCCAAGCGTAAATTTCATGCAAAAACATAAAATTTTAAAAGGCTCAACTCTAAATTTATGCGTTCCAGTCACAAAACAAGCGAAATTTAAAGCAGCACTTTGTGGCGTCGTGCGTATAGAAAATATCTTTAATAGCATTAAAAATTTTAGCCTTGCGCCAAATTCTTACTCATTTTTAGTGACTCATAGCGGTGAAATTTTAACATCGATACCTGATCTTGCTTTAAAAAAAGAGATCGAGGAGAAATTTAAAGAGTTGTTTTTAAAAGACGAAGACATTACAAGCTTAAAAATAGGACAAAATTTAATCCAAGTAGCTGAGATACCAACGATAAATTGGTTCATAGGAGCTGGCACAAATAATGAAGAGGAAATTTCAGCTTTAACAAAAGAAGCTTTAAAAAATGCTCTAAGCTTGCTCTTTGCCTTCGTTGCGCTCACATTTTTGGCAAACATCCTTCATAATTTTATGTATAACAAGATAAAAAAGATACAAGATGAGTATGAGACATTGCTAACTCATAGAGCTAAAATGAGTGAGGCTGGCGAGCTAATAAGTGGTATCAATCATCAATTTATTCAGCCAGTAAATTCGCTAAAACTAATGCTAAGCTCGTGCATAATGTTAAAAAAAGAAGGTAAATTAAACGATGAGGAGCTAATAAATTTACTTGAAAAAGGGCAAAGCTCGGTCAAACTTCTTTCAAGTACTATTGAAATTTTTAGAAATTTTTACAAAAGCGCTGAAAATGTGAGCGAATTTGAGATACAAACAAGCGTTAAAAATCTAATAACTCTTATGCACACAGAGCTAAGCCGTGCAAATGTTAGTGTAAAATTTAGCGGCTTTAACGAACAAAAAGTTCGTCAGATAGAAAATATAATCCAACAAATTTTGCTAATCCTAATACACAACGCAAAAGACTCACTTGTCGAAAGCTACAAAGATGAGCCACTAAAACGTATCATTGAGATAAAATTTAGGAGCTTTGAAGATAAGTGCTATATCGGAGTTTATGACAATGGAAATGGCGTAAGCGAGCAAATGAGTGAGAAAATTTTTACTTGGCTAAATACCACTAAAAAGCAAGGAAATGGAATAGGACTTTATTTTGCTAAAAAGCTAGCGCAAGAAAAGCTAAATGGTGATGTAAGACTCGTAAATAACGCAAAGCCAACGGTGTTTGAGTTAAGTTTTGATATAAATTTAAAGGACTAAAATGCAAGAAGTCTTAGAAATTTTAAAAAAGACGTCCGTCTTGGTAGTCGAAGATGATGATATGGCAAGAGAGCTTATTATTAGCGGGCTTAAGCCTTATTGCGAGCAGGTAATTGGTGCTTGTAATGGACAAGATGGCGTGGAGAAATTTAAAAAGCAAGGTTTTGATATCGTGATGAGCGATATTCACATGCCAGTGCTTAATGGCTTTGAGATGATGAATGAGATGAAGCGTACAAAACCGCACCAAAAATTTATAGTCTTTACCTCTTATGATAGTGATGAAAATTTGATAAAAAGCATGGAGGAAGGGGCGATGCTTTTTTTAAAAAAGCCTATTGATATGAAGGATCTTAGAGCAATGCTTATTAGTTTAAGTTTTGAACGAGATGAAAAGCTAGTTTATTTAAGCGATGAGGTGAGTATAAATTTAAAAAGAGAGAAAATTTATAAAAATGGCATTGAAATTTATCTTAGCTTTTTACAAAATAAGATATTTTGGCTCTTTGCTTATAATCTAAATAGGCTAGTTACTTATGAGATGATAGAAGAATTTGTCTATGAAAGCGATGTTAGCAAGGCGGCTATCCAAAATGTGATACTTCGTCTAAAACGTGAGCTTGGTGTGAAATTTAAAAACATCAGCGAGAGTGGATATATTTTAATCACAAAATCTGAATGATTTGGAATTATCGCCACCTTGTACCATAGTACAATATACAAAAGTAATTAAATATACTAAAATACCGACAAATAAAAATAAGGAATAAAGATGGCAGCAGTAGCTGGTATAGTTAAAAGTGTTTCATCTGATGTTATAGCGATAGACCAAAATGATCATGTAAGAGTTTTAGACGTAAATGATAAAGTATATATCGGAGAGGCTATAAAGGGCGAGAGCGAAAGCGCAAGCATTACAATCACTGCAAATGATGGACAAGATATATCAATAAACGGATACGATACTCTTTGGCTAGATAGTAGCGTAGTAAGCGATGATATTGGCGAGTCTAGCATAGATACTGACGCATTGTTTAAAGCACTTCTTGGCAATGATTATGTATCGATTTTAGATCATATAAATGAAAAAGTAGATGATATCCTTAGCGCAACCAATTTAGAGCAAGAAGAGCCAAATGATGAGGCTAGCGTAAATATTAGTTTTAATGAAATAGATCCAAATTTAATAAATGAGCATGGATTAAGAGAAGATGATCTTTTAGCTAAAATAAACGAACATAAAGAGAGCGATAAGCAGATGATAGATCCTAGCTTTGAGCATACAAATCTTAACGCAACTACGATATATATAGATATCGATAACGACTTAAATAAACTTTCATAAATTTGAGCTTTTTGCTCAAATTTCTTCTGTTTTAAAAAACTCAAATTTATATAATATCCTCTATAATAAGCCAAAAATTTCAAAGGAAAACGATGAAAAAAATTCTAATCATCGCAGGCTCTTGCAATAGTGGCACAGCTGGGCTTCAAGCAGATATAAAAACATGTGCTAGGCTTAATTGTTATAGTGCAACAGCGGTAACTTCTTTGGTCGCTGAGACTACGGATGCTGTAAAGAGCGTAGTTTGCTTAGAGCCTAGTTTTGTCAAAGATCAGCTAAATACGCTTGCGGAAGAATTTAGCTTTGATGCGATTAAGATAGGCATGTTATTTAGTGAAGAGATCATGGAGGTGGTGCGTGAGTTTTTGCTAACTCAAAACACTAAAGTAGTGCTTGATCCAGTTTGCGTCTCAAAAAGCGGACACAAGCTTATAAAAGATAGTGCGGTGGCAAAGCTAAAAGAGCTAATGAGCTTAGCTACAGTAACTACTCCAAATTTAGATGAGGCAAATGTACTTTTTGGTGATGATTATAAAGATTTGCCTTGTGACGTCATCGTAAAAAAACATATCAGCGAAGATAGCAGTATAGACACACTTTATAAAAAAGATGGCTCACTAAGAAATTTTAAAACCCCACTTGTTAATCCGCTTGTAATGAGCGGGACTGGTTGTAGCTTCTCAACTGCACTTGCTTGCTTTTTAGCAAAGGGCAAGAGCTTAGAGGAGTCTATACAACTTTCAAAAGAGTATATTTGCTCTATCATAAAAGAGAGCATAGATACAAAACTTGGTAAAAATCGCCTACTTTGGCATGGAGCGAAGTAAAAATTTATCCCTCTGATCTTTGCACGGCAGCTGAGTGAGTGATGATGTCGTGCAGATTTAGTTTGTCTTTTCTAAAAAAAGAAAGGCAAAGTCCAAGTATACTAAAGCCAGCAAAGGCAAAGCAAATTTGGCGTAAGATGGTGTGAAAAAAGCTTAGTTTTCTACCGGTTTTTAGGTTTACCAGATAAATTTCTTGTGCTTTGTAGCCTGGAGTTTGTGCTTTTATGCTAAAAAAAAGGCACATTATAAGTGAGATCAGGCTATTTGCACCAAAAATGGCAATTTGGTTATGCAAAAATGCCTCTTTGCCATCGAGCACAAGATATGTTGTCGCATAAAATATCGGCATACCGATGATAAAAAGATCGATGATAAATGCCTTTACTCTAGCCCAAACAGGTGCGATTTTTGCCTTTTGTTTTGCCAACTCAATTTCCTGTATTTATGTAGATACGGCTAAATTTCTCCCAGTCATATAGATAGACTAGGTTGTCGCTCTCGCCGCTATCATGCGTGACGCAGAGCATAGTAGAGGCACGTGAGACCTTGCACCAGTGATTATAGAGATCAAGTTTTTTGATATCGCTTTCTAGTACACCAAAACAGCCTATATATTCATAAATACTAAGATCAAAAAAGCTCTTATTTTCGGTCCTTAGCAAGCGTTTTTTGCTATTTTCTTGCATTAAATTAGCTCTACGTCTTTGCCATTTACTACTTCGCCGATCACGTAGCCATCGCTACTAGCTAGGACATCATCTACGTTTTCTTTTGGCACAACTAATATCATGCCAACGCCCATGTTAAAGGTTCTCATCATCTCGCTATCTTCTACTTTTTGAGCAATGATTTTAAAAATTTCAGGCGTTTTTATAACGCTTTTTTGCACCTTCGCACCAAGTCCAGCAGGAAAGACGCGAGGTAAGTTTTCAACTATGCCGCCGCCAGTTATATGCGCCATTGCTGTGATCTTATCTTTTAATCTTAAAAAGTCGCTCACGTAAATTCTTGTTGGCTCAAGAAGTACGTCGATGAGCTTTTTATCGCCTACTTTTTCATCAAATTTTAGTCCAAGCTCGCTAACAACTTTTCTTGCTAGTGAAAAGCCATTCGAGTGCAGTCCACTACTAGGAAGCGCGACTAAAACATCACCTGCTTTTACAAATTTGCTTCTATCGATCTCGTCAGCCTCAGCGATACCAACGGCAAATCCAGCAAGGTCAAAGTCGCCCTTTTCATACATCGACGGCATCTCGGCTGTCTCACCGCCGATAAGTGCGCACTGAGCCTTTTTGCAGCCATTTGCGATGCTTTTTACCACCTCTTTGGCACTCTCTATCTCAAGCTTTGCTGTTGCGTAGTAGTCGAGGAAAAAGAGTGGTGTGGCGAAGTTGCAGATGAGATCATTTACGCACATTGCGACTAAATCCTCGCCAACGCCGTCAAATTTCTTGGTGTCGATAGCTAGGCGAAGCTTTGTGCCAACGCCATCAGTCGCTCCTAAAATGGCTGGATTTTTATATCCACTTGGTAGTCTGACCGCTCCTGAAAATGACCCAATACCACCTATAACGTTTGGTGTTTGTGTAGATTTTACGAAAGGCTTTATCGCCTCAACAAAGCTATTTCCAGCATCTATATCCACTCCAGCATCTTTATAGCTTATCATCTTTGCCCTTTTTTGTAATTTTCTAAAACTTTAGCCAAAAGTTGCTAAAATTGTCATCAATTTTCAAAAATGGAGCGAGTTTGCAGAAATTTCCAAACGCTTATGTTATCACGGGCTCGATTGCTAGCGGTAAAAGCACGGCTATAAATTTGCTAAAAGAGCGAGGTTTTAGTGTGATTGATGCGGATGTGATCGCTCACGAGCAGCTTGAAATTTGTAAATGTAAGATAGTGGAATTTTTTGGAGAGCAAATTTTAGATGAAGCTGGCAAGATAGAGCGCAAAAAACTAGGCGCCATTGTTTTTAATGATCCAAAAAAATTAAAAATTTTAGAGCAAATTTTGCATCCAAAGATAAAGGAAGAAATTCTATCTCGTGCTACGAAACTTGAGTGCTTGGAGCAGGTTTATTTTGTCGATATCCCTTTATTTTTTGAAAAAGAGGATCGCTACACTGAGTTTAAAAATGTAGCTGTGATTTACGCGCCAAAAGAGCTTTTGCTAAGCCGCCTAATGAACCGAAATGGGCTAAGCTTAAATGAAGCAAAAGCTAGAGTAGAGCTTCAGATGGATATCGAGCAAAAGCGAAAAAAGGCAAATTTTATAATAGATAATAGTGGCGATAAAGAAAATTTAGAGCAAGAACTAGAGAAATTTCTAAGGCAAATTTATGGCTGAGTTTATATAAATTTAGCAAAAGAGTAGAGCAATTTTAAAGGAAAAATAATGCAAGTTTCAAAGTACAACGCTAGTGGCAATGATTTTGTCATATTTCATACATTTTTGAACAAAGATAGAAGCGAGCTAGCAAGGCAAATTTGCAGCCGAACAAACGGCGTGGGAGCTGATGGGTTAATAGTACTTTTGCCTTATGAAAAGGGCGTGAAATGGGAGTTTTACAACAGCGACGGAAGCTACGCTGCGATGTGTGGCAACGGCTCTCGTGCGGCTGCTAGATATGCCTATCTAAACGGCCTTGTAAGTTCAAACGAATTTGCTCTGCTAACTGGCAGTGGCGAGGTGATGGCAAGCGTGAAAGATGAGTGCGTCGAGGTCGTGCTAACAAGTCCAAAAATCTTAAGCGAACCACTAAATGAAAACGGCAAAACTTGGTATTTTTACGATACTGGCGTGCCTCACCTTGTAAATTTCACGCAAAATTTAGATGAATTTGACGTCAAAGAGTGCAGGGCGCTTCGTCAAAAATACAATGCAAATGTAAATTTAGCTAAATTTGAGGGTGGAGTTTTAAAGGTGAGAACCTACGAAAGGGGCGTGGAGGACGAGACGCTAGCTTGTGGCACTGGCATGGCGGCTTGCTTTTACGGCGCTACTTTAAATTTAAACGCACCACAAAGCCTAAAAGTCTATCCAAAAAGTGGCGAGGAGCTTGGCCTTAGACTAGAAAGCGGCAAAATTTTATTTAGTGGAGCGGTGAAACACTGCTTTGATACGAGTATTCAAATTTAGCTTTTAGAGTGAGTTTTATACTTGCTCTTGGCTAGTTTGGCTAGTGACAGTAAGCAAATTTTTCAAATTTATATTACTAAATTTGCACCTAGCTGATGAAGTAAAATTTTTATAGTGGCTTTAATTTAAAATTTGAATACAAAATAACTAAGTTAAAATCTCAAAAAATAAATTTTAATAAAAATTTGAATAGAAATTTAAAAAAAAGAAGATCTCCGCCGAAGCGGAGAATAAGGTATTATTTTAAAGCATCTTTTGCTTGTTTTGCAAGTGCCGCAAATGCCTTCGCGTCATTCATAGCTAGATCAGCTAAAATTTTTCTATCAAGTTCTATGTTAGCTTTGTTTAAGCCATTGATAAATCTTGAATAGCTAATGTCGTTTAGTCTGCAAGCTGCGTTGATACGAACGATCCATAAACGTCTAAAATCACGTTTTTTCTGGCGTCTGTCGCGATACGCATAAACTAAACTTCTCTCTAGTTGCTCTTTAGCTTTTCTAAAGTGTTTATGTCTAGCACTGAAAAAGCCACGTGCTAGCTTTAAAACTTTCTTATGGCGTCTTCTTCTAACTACGCCTGTTTTTACTCTTGCCATATTTATCCTTTTACAAATTGGCGCTCACAAAGTGAGTCTTGCCCCTAAATTTGGGGGAGTTTGAATGACTTTTTTGTCAAAAACTTAAATCTACGCTGCTTTATACGCCGAGCATTTTACGAACGGCTGAGACATTTGTGCTGTCCACGTAGTGTGGGCCACGAAGGTCTCTCATACGCTTACTAGGTTTTTTTGTTAAGATATGGCTTCTAAAAGCAGAGCCTCTTTTTATCTTATTTTTACCTACTTTAAAGCGCTTAGCAGCACCGCGAACGGTTTTCATCTTTGGCATGCTAATCCTTTTTGAAATTTTATACGCAAGTGCGTAAGTTTTGGATTATAGCGAAAAATCCTTTAGAAAATTTAAATTTCACTTAGACAAAATTTGCAATAAATTTACATTAAACTTAAAAAAATTTTAAAATTTATAATTAAATTATTAAAAATTGCATATAATCACATAAAGAAATTTTATTTCACTAAAGGAGTAAAAATGAAAGGCAAAATTCTTGCATCAATCGTTGCTATGAGTGCGATCTTGTGCACAAGTAGCTTGGCATGCACTACTATTTTAGTAGGAGATAAAGCTTCAAATGATGGCTCTATGTTAGTCGCCAGGAGCGCAGATAGCAAGGCTATAAAAGCTCAAGTCTTTTTGATCCATCCAGCAAAGAAAAACCAAACTGGCATGCACAGCTCAAAGGCACATGACGGCGCAAATGACTTTACATATCCGCTCCCAAAAGATGGCATGAGATACACAACCATCGCAAACTCACACACAAAACTTCACGGAGCGGTCGGCTACAACGAGGCTGGCGTAGGACTAAGTGGCACTGAGACCATCTACGCAAAAGATGAGCTTTTAAAGATCGACCCATATAACGAAGAGACTGGTATCACCGAGGATGACATCCCAGACGTGCTTTTGCCGCGTATGAAGAGCGCAAAAGAGGGCGTTAAGCTCCTTGGTGAGATAGTTGAGACAAAAGGCGCTGGAGAGGGATTTGGCGTGGTATTTATAGACGCAAACGAGCTTTGGTACTTTGAGACAGGTACAGGTCATAAATGGATCGCTTCAAAGATCCCACAAGATGAGTACTTCGTCACTGCAAACCAAGGCAGACTTCACGCTTACAAAGAGAATGATCCAAATTTCATGGGTGCAAAAGATGTCATCAAATTTGCGATCGACAACAAGACTTATGACTCTGCAAAAGACGGAGAATTTAACTTTACAAAGGCCTATACAAGGGACGATGAAAGAGATGTGACTTACAACTACCCACGTGTTTGCTGGGTTCAAAGTATGTTTAACCCAAGTCTAAAACAAGACTTTGCCGATGGTCAGAAATTCCCAGTATTTTTAAAACCAGAGAAAAAACTAAGTGTTGAAGACCTAAAAGCTGCGATGAGAGCCCACTACGACGGTACTGCGCTTGACAACTACGCTAGCAAAGATGAAGATAAGAAAAACATCTACCGCGCTATAAGCGTCTTTAGAACATACGAGTCTCACGTCATGCAAGTGCGCCCGTGGCTACCAAAAGAGATCGGCCGTGTGACCTACGTAGCTCTTGGCATGGCTGATCTTAGCGTTTATTTGCCGTATTACGAGGGGCTTGATGGCTTTATAAAAGGCTACTCGGATGGCTCATACGATGCTGATGATACTTCGATATACTGGGTTTATAGAAAGCTTCAAACGCTTGTAATGACTGATTATGAGAAGTATTCGCCGGTGGTTAAAGAGGCTTACGCTAAATTTGAAAAAGAGTTGGCGGTAAAACAGGCTAAATTTGAAGATGAGTACGTAAAACTTTATAAAAAAGATAAGAAAAAAGCGGACAAACTTTTAAATGAATTTAGTAAAAAGACTATGCAAGAAGCTAAAGATCTCACAATGGAGCTTACAAACAAGGTATTTACGATGCTTACAGCCGACATGGACGCTAAGCTAAAATCCCTAAACAAAGGCAAAAAAGACTAAAAGTTTTGGGCGTGAAATTTAGTAGCGCCCAAATTTAAACAAAAATTTGGCAAAGAGCGTTTATAATTCGGCAAAAATTCACTACAAAGGAAAAACGCTGATGCCTTGTCCCATGCATAAAGCTCGTTAATCTCGGCAAAAAACATATCAGCGATTTTCAAAAAACACGCAAATTTTTAAACAATTTTACATTTTTTCACATTGATATTAATCTATTTTTGCTAGCAGGTCCGCTGCATTGTAACTGCATTTTTAAAAATAAAACTAAGCAGTGTTTGAAATTTGGCAAGGATCTTTTTAGTAGGATTTTTTATAAATTTTATTTTAGCTTAAGAAGAAGCGGGTGTCATCCACCGTGTTTTGGGTGACCTAGACTTGTGCGCAGCGCAACAACATTGAATGTGCTGGGGTTTTGGGTTGTAGGGATAAGGGTGCGGTTTCGTAATTCTGACCCCTTGTACCTGCATAAAAATATTCAAGGTTGCTGTGCTTTGCACAGTTTTAATTAAAAAATAGAAATTTAAAAAGGATAAAAATGATAAAAAGTTATGTCTTAGGTTTTCCAAGAATCGGAGAAAAAAGAGAATTAAAGCGTGCGTTAGAGGGCTTTTGGGCTGGTAAAGAGGGCTTTAGCGAAGAGAATTTGCAAGAGACTGCAAAGACGCTTCGCCAAAGACACTGGAAATATCAACAAGACGCTGGCATTTGGGCTATTAGCGTTAATGATTTTTCATTTTATGACCTAATGCTTGATAACATCATCGCTTTTGGCGCTACACCTCCAAGATTTGCAAATTTAAGCGGTTTGGAGCAATATTTTGCTTGCTCAAGAGGCAACAAAAGTGGCGTTGCTATGGAGATGACAAAGTGGTTTAACACAAACTACCACTACATCGTGCCAGAGCTTAGCAGCGAGAGTAAATTTAGCCTAAAAGCGGACAAAATTTTAGCCGAGTACAAAGAGGCGAAGGCTAACGGCGTAAAAGGCAAGGTAAATTTGATCGGTCCTATCACATTTTTGGCTCTTTCAAAGACGACTGACGGCAGCTGCCCATTTAAGCACCTTGACGCGCTTGTAGGCGAGTACAAAAAGCTGCTTGAGCAAATTTCTAAGCTTGATGATGAAATTTTAGTGCAGTTTGACGAGCCGATCTTTGTAACAGACAAAAATGAAGAGCTACTTTTGCCACTTATTACTAAGGTTTATAACAAGCTAACAAGCGTTGCAAACAACGTTAAGATCGTATTTGCGACATATTTTGAGCATGCGATCAAGGCAGTTAGCGAAGTGGCTAAAACTAAAATTTATGGCATCGCGCTTGACTTCATCCACGGCAAGAGAAATTTCGAAGCACTTGAGACTATCAAAAATAGCCATTTGACGCTATTTGCAGGCGTGATCGACGGCAGAAATATCTGGAAAAGTAATATAGATGAGAAAGTAAAACTCGTAGCTGAAATTTCAGAGAAAATAGGCGGCAAAGACTTTTACATCGGCACTTCATGCTCACTTCTACATGTGCCTTACACATTAAAATATGAAGAGAATTTAAACCCAGAGATCAAAAGCTGGCTAAGCTTTGCGGTCGAGAAGCTTGACGAGATCAAGATCATCACAAAACTTGCAAACGGCGAGAAGCTTGATGAGAGCGAAACAAAAATTTATGAAGAGAACAAAAATGCAGTTAAAACTCGCGCCACTTCAAAGCTCATCCACTCTGATAGCGTTCAAAACCGCATCAAAAATTTAAGCAAATTTGAGCGTGATGAGAAATTTGAAGATCGTATAAAAATCCAGCGCGAAACGCTAAAATACGGCATATTACCAACAACAACGATAGGTAGCTTCCCTCAAACGGTAGACCTTCGTGTGCTTCGCCAAAATTTCAAAAAAGGCGAGATCGACGCGGCTGCTTATGAGGCAGGCATCAAAAAATATATCGATGAGTGTGTGAAATTTCAAGAAGATATCGGCCTAGACGTGCTAGTGCACGGTGAGCCAGAGAGAAACGACATGGTCGAGTACTTTGGCGAGCAGATCAGCGGATATGCATTTAGCCAAAATGGCTGGGTACAAAGTTACGGCAGCCGCTGCGTCAAGCCACCACTTCTCTTTGGTGACGTAAGCCGCCCAGAGCCAATGACTGTTAAGTGGATGAAATACGCTCAAAGCATCACAAAACACGTAATGAAGGGAATGTTAACTGGACCTGTAACGATGCTAAACTGGAGCTTTGTGCGTGATGATCTTCCAAGAAGCGAGGTAGCAAAACAGCTTGCGCTTTGTATCTATGACGAGATCGCAGACCTTCAAAATGCTGGCATCAGAGTGATCCAAGTCGATGAGGCAGCGTTTAAAGAGGGCTATCCACTAAGAGCTGAAAATATCCCGGCTTATGAGAAATTTGCGGTTGATTGTTTCAAGCTTTCAGTAAGCTCAGCCGAGGTAAAAACTCAGATCCACACGCATATGTGCTACTCTGAATTTAACGATATTATTAAGACCATCGAAGCTATGGACGCTGATGTCATCAGTATCGAGACTGCAAGAAGTGGCAACGAGCTACTTAAAATTTTCAAAGCCGTTGGCTACAAACAAGAGGTCGGACCTGGCGTTTACGACATCCACAGCCCACGCGTGCCAAGTGTCGAGGAGATCGTCGCTCAGATCAAAGCTCTGCTTGAAGTATTACCAAAAGAGCAGCTCTGGATCAACCCTGACTGTGGCCTAAAAACTAGAAAATGGGAAGAGGTCGAGCCAAGCCTTAAAAACATGGTAGAGGCCGTCAAGATCGTAAGAGGTCTATAATTCAAATTTTTAGCGTCTAGGCTCTTCTAGACGCTTATTCTGCAATTTTAAAATCAAAGTTAAGAAAATGCTAAAAGAAAAAATTTTAAACAAAGAAAAGGGGCTCGTACTCTACGGACTAACGCCGCCAAAGGCTGAATTTGACGAGGTAAAGCTTAAAGAGATCGCTGCAAAATGGGACGAGAGAATCACGGATGTGCAGGCTGATGGTTTGGTGCTTTACGAGATCCAAGATGAAAGTAGCCGTATAAAAAGCGAGCGAACCTTTGAATTTAGTGATACATTAAGCCCTGAAATTTACTACTCAAAATATCTAAATTTAAAGACACCAAGCATCTTCTATAGGGTTGCGAACAAATATAATGAGAGCGAATTTAGAGCAAATTTAGCCAAAAGTAGCAGCGATATAAATGTCTTTGTCGGCGTTGCTTCTGGCAAGATAGAGCCTAAAATGAGCCTAGAGCGTGCTTATGAGATCGCTAGAGATGAGTTTAAAGAGCTTGTAGTTGGCGGTGTTTGCATAGCTGAGAGGCACGCTAAAAAGGGTGATGAAGAGCAAAGGATGAGTCAAAAGGCCAAAATGGGGGCAAAATTTTTCATCTCGCAGGCAGTTTTTGATATAAATTTGGCTAAAAATTTACTAACAAGTGTGGCAAAAAGCGGGCTAAATTTGCCTATTATTTTGACATTTACCACTTGTGGCACGCCAAAAACGTTAGAGTTTATCAAGTGGCTTGGCATAAGCGTTGATGAAAAGAGCGAAAAAAGGATGCTTGGGAGTGATGATCTTTTAGCCACGGCATCGCAAATTTGCCTTGAAAATTTCGCAGAGCTTTATGAATTTGCTAAAAAGCTTGGTATAAATGTCGGTGTCAATGTTGAAAGTGTAATGGCAAAAAGAGCTGAGATAGAAGCGAGCCTAGAGCTAACGCATAAGATGAGAGATGTGTTTTGATAGTTTAAAAGCTATCAAAACTTATATTTTATATGGTTTTAGTA
>NZ_POZX01000052.1:0-18997 GCF_002912895.1 Campylobacter concisus | reverse complement strand
TAATGCCATAAAAGACAATAAAGACTGTATGAGTCTAAATAAAACCAAAGAGCCTGAAACAAAGCCCGAAACAAAGCCTGAAACAAAGCCTGAAACAAAGCCTGAAACAAAGCCTGAAACAAAGCCTGAAACAAAGCCTGAAACAAAGCCTGAAACAAAGCCTGAAACAAAGCCTGAAACAAAGCCTGAAACAAAGCCTGAAACAAAGCCTGAAACAAAGCCAAACGATAATAATCATCATAATTTACAAAGCGGGCTTCATGTGGTAAATTTTAGTAAAAGACAAAACAATATCCTAGATATGCTAAAAAATACACCTGAATACGAGAATGCCGTTCAAAGCGGCGATATGGAAACGATAAAACGTATAGCGTTAAAGGCGGAATCCGATATGAAAAAAATTTCGGCTTCGTCTTTAAAAGTTAGCGTCAAAGCCTTACAAAACGGCAATGAGTTAATAAACTCGAGATTATCTCAAATTACTCAGTTAAGGGCAAAGGCTGATATTTCGCGGTTTAGGCTAGCAGGGCTTGAGAGCGATTTTAAGCCGACCGCCGCAATAGCCTATGAAGCGGCCGAGGCTAGCAGGCAAAGAAATAATTTCTGGGCGAACGTAAACGGAGCATATTTTAAAGATAAGGATAACGACGGAAATTTGAAATTTTACGGTACGTATATAGGCTACGACAGGAGCTATGACGAGTTTATTTTAGGCGTGAATGCGGGCATGAGCAAGGCTAAATTTAACTCAGACGCCATGAGCGACGATGCAAAAATTTATAGCTTTGGAGCGTATGGACTTTTTGAGCGAGACGCTCACGAGATACAGAGCAATCTAAATTTAGCCTTCGTAAATTCTAAGCGCAGCTTAAACGATTCGCAAAAGGCTAGCGTAAGAAGCACAGGTATCCTTTCGAGCAACTACTATAAATATAAAATTTCACTCGGTTCAAACGGCGAATACGCTCAGGCTATCAAGCCCGTACTTGCGCTAGAATTTGGCGCAAACGGCGTAAAGGGCTTTAAAAACGACAGATACGATCAAAAAGATATAAACGACTTTAACGTAGCTTTAGGAGTCGGCGTCGAGTATGTGTTAAATAGCGATAAAAATGCATTTGCGGCACAATTTTTAGTAAAACAAAATATCTATAACTCTGACGATAAATCTTACGTTTCGCTAAATAACTCAAACGAATACGTCGACTACAAGCTCGACAATAACAAACCGGTCTATAAGCTAAATTTGATCGCGGATACGAAAATTAGCGAAAATTTCGCGCTTTCTTATCAACTTAGCGGAATGTTAGATAACGACAAAAGCTACGGCGTAAGCGGCGGCATAAAGCTGGAATATAAATTTTAAGATATTAGATCAAGGTGAATAAAAGTTCACTTTGATTCTTAAATCAAAAGCAAAATAGTCTCAAAATTTAGATTTTAGAAGATTAAAGATTATAAATAAAATAGAAAGTGGTGGGTTCACCAGGACTCGAACCTGGGACCATCCGGTTATGAGCCGGATGCTCTAACCAACTGAGCTATGAACCCACAGTTGAAAGAAAACCGTATTATACAAGAAAAAGCTTATCTAAATATAAAAATAATTCTTTTTTTCTAGCATATAAAACTGAGAAATTTTTAAGGTATAAGCCCTAAAAATAGGGCTTATAATCATTTATAATTTTTAATTGCGGTATCTAAAATTTCTTTTGCAGCATTTGCATCTTTAAATTCTTTCACTTTTACCCATTTGTTTGGCTCGAGAATTTTATAAGTTTCAAAGAAATTTTTGATCTTATTTAGTGTTGCAACTGGCAGATCCTGGTAACTTTTTATCGCATCATATCTTGGATCGATCTTTGTAACCGGCACAGCCAAAAGCTTTTCGTCCATACCAGCCTCATCTTCCATTACCAAAACGCCTATCAAGCGGCAAGGGATGACGCTACCAGCTTGGAGAGGATACTCGTTTAGCACCAAAATATCAGCCGGATCTCCGTCAGCTGCAAGTGTGTTTGGCACAAAGCCGTAGTTTGCTGGGTAGAACATCGCTGAGTAGAGCACACGATCAACTACGACTGCACCGCTATCTTTGTCGATCTCGTATTTGATATTTGAGCCATAAGGTATTTCGATTACGGCATTGATTTTGTCTGGGTTTGAGCCAGCTTTGATCTTTGAAACGTCCATATATTCGTCCTTTTTATTAGAAATTTTCGTGATTTTAGTATTTTTTGCATTAAATACGCGTAAAATTTAACTACTTTATAACCTCTACGCTATCGACATCGATCTCTGTTTTCATAAGGTCTTTATCCACTTCGCCTCTTATTCTTAAAGACGTATCTTCGTTGGCTGTTATGTTGCCATATTTTTTGTTATCGATCTCAATAATAATGACATCACCATTTTTATCAATAAATTCATATTTGTCTGATTTTATGTGCGATTTTATTTTGCCCTCAAGTACAACTTTAGCGTCGTCTTTTAGTTTCAAAGCCTCTTTTACGCTTATCGTTTCGCTTGAGTGCTTTTGATGTGAAGTCTCCAGCCATTGCGATGCTAGCAGCTAGTGAAGCGATTATAATTTTTTTCATTTTTATCCTTTTGGAATTTATTGTAAAAATTTAAAAGGATATTACATTTTTGATGTTAATGAAAAGTAAGTTTTTACATAAAGTCTTTTGTAACAATGTTATAGATGTTTTTGGCGGTGATTGGTAGTGCTCTATCTGCATTGCCGCCAAGAAAGCCATATCTGATCTCGACTGTAACATTAAATTTAGCTACTTCTTTGCCACCTTGATCGACTAAATTTACGACCGCGAGGGTCTCAGATTTGCCAGCACCATCTATGCCTAGAGTTAAGTGTCTAAGGATTCTAACTCCATTTTTTGTTCTTTGTATATCGCATTTTATGATTAGATCATCGCCGTACTGGTCTCTCTTTTTTAAAAAGGCATTTATGTATTTTTCTAGCTTTTTATCAAGCTCAGTTTCTTCGCAAACCGCTTTAGCGCTACTGTACTTATACGTGGTGTCTTTTTCAACCATCTCTATATGCTTTTTGGCACATCCTGTAAAAGCAAAAATGGCTATGATCGCAAGTAGTATCGTAAATTTAAATTTATACATAATTTCATCTTTTGTTTATCTTTTTTAAAATAATCTTAGGATTGTAGATTAGAACCTTGCACCTTTTGATGCAAGGTCTGTAAATTTATAAAAGTTTAGCTAGTAAATTTTTGATATCAGCTACGATCTCGTCTATCCCGCGTTCACCGTTTACTACATGAAGTAGCTCCTTTTTGCTGTAAAATTCACGGATAGAAACAATCGGATCAAGATATACTTTCATGCGGTTGTTGAATACTTCATTGTTGTCATCAGCACCTCTTGCACGGCCGAGCACCCTTGCTCTTGCCACATCTTCGCTAACGTCAACTTCAATTACGCCTTTAAGAGAAATTTCTTTTTGCTCGCCTAATACCTTGTCAAGCTCTGTCATTTGCTCAACGCTTCTTGGGTATCCGTCTATTATGATGTTTGATTTATTTGAGCTTTTAATGGCTGAGACGATCGCATTTACGACAACGTCAAGCGGAACTAAATTTCCTTTTGAAATAAAGCCATCTATAAGTTTGCCAAGCTCGCTACCGCTAGCAACCTCAGTTCTTAAAAGATCGCCAGTTGAAAAGTGCGCAAATTTCTCATCTTGTTGTGCGATGAGTGACGCGTCTGTTGTTTTGCCGGAGCCTGGAGCGCCGATGATTAAAAATAAATTTTTCATTCTTTCCCTTTTTATATTTTTTGAGCGCCTTTGAATGAGTTTGAAAATTTCACCCTGCAGCAGACTATATGTCTAGCTTTGGGATGAAATTTTCTGTACAACATCCAAAATCATCTCAAAAATTTAATCTTTAAATAAAATAACTCAAATTTAGATATCTAAAAGTCTAAATTTATTGCAAAAATTTTAAGCCTTTTGCTCTTTTTCTCTTATCCTTAGTCCTAGCTCCCTAAGCTGTTCATTGCTAGCGTGGCTTGGTGCCTTTGTTAGTGGGCACTGAGCACGTTGTGTTTTAGGGAAGGCTATGACGTCACGGATCGAGCTTGCTTTATTTACAAGCATATTTAGCCTATCAAAGCCGATCGCGATACCACCATGTGGAGGCGCGCCAAATGTCAAGGCATCAAGCAAGAAGCCAAATTTCTCACGCTGCTCCGCTTCATCTATGCCAAGAAGTTTAAAGACCTTTTGTTGGATGTCGTTTTTGTGAATTCTTATACTTCCGCCGCCAAGCTCAAAGCCGTTAAGTACGACGTCGTGAGCGATAGAGAGGATATCCTCAAGATCAGGCTCGTCTATATTTTTTGGCATAGTAAATGGATGGTGCATAGCAGAGTAGCTGCCATCGTCATTTTGCTCAAACATTGGGAAGTCAAGCACCCATAAAAACTCAAGCTTGTCTTGATCGATGATACCCATTTGTTCAGCTAGGAAAATTCTAAATCTTCCCATATAATCAAGCACGATCTTTTTCTTGCCAGCGCCAAAAAATACTACGTCGCCAACTTTTAGCTCACATCTTGAGACGATCTCGTCAAGATCGCTTTGTTCAAAAAATTTGCAAAGTGGGCCTTTTAGGCCATCTTCTTTCATTTGGAAGTAGCCAAGACCTTGTGCACCAAATTTACGTACAAACTCCTCAAATCTATTCATCTCGCGCTTACTAAAGATGTTGTCGCCATTTGGCACTTTTAGTGCTTTGATGCGATTTTTCTTCTTATCTTTTGCGATAGAGCTAAAAATTTCATTGCTTGAGCGCTCGAAAATATCGATAACATCGATCATTTTTAGATCGTATCTAAGATCAGGCTTGTCTGAGCCGTAAGTCTCAGTGGCCTCTTTGTAGCTCATGCGTCTAAATGGCGTTTTGATATCGTATCCGCAGGCTTTAAATATATCTTTTAGCATCGTCTCAGCCATATTTATGATATCTTCTTGCTCGACAAAGCTCATTTCTATATCTATTTGAGTAAATTCTGGTTGGCGATCAGCCCTTAAGTCCTCGTCACGGAAGCATTTTGCGATTTGGAAATATTTATCAAAGCCAGAACACATCAAAAGCTGTTTAAATAGCTGTGGACTTTGTGGGAGCGCGTAAAACTGACCTGGATACACGCGGCTTGGCACCAGATAGTCTCTCGCACCTTCTGGAGTTGCGCGTGTTAAAACTGGAGTTTCAAACTCGATAAAGCCCATTTTGTCTAGGCTATTTCTAGCTGCGATCGCCGCGCGAGAACGCATTTTAAAGATATTTTGCAAGCGTTCACTTCTAAGGTCTAAAAAGCGGTATTTTAGCCTGATGTCCTCATTTACGCTCTCATCGCCTATCATAAATGGTAGTGGCTCGCTTGGATTTTCGATGATTAGCTCACTTACTATTACTTCTATCTCGCCAGTTTTTAGCTTTGGATTGGTTAGTCCTTCGCCTCTAGCTCTTACTTTTCCTTTTGCTTTTAAGACATATTCATCTCTTACTTTTGCAGCCACGTCATGTGCTTCTTTGCTATCAGCCGGATCGCAAACTAATTGTATAAGCCCGCTAACATCTCTTAAATCGATGAAAACAACGCCGCCATGGTCTCTATATGTGTTTGCCCAGCCACAAAGTATTACTTCTTTGCCGATGTCAGCTTTGCTAAGATCGGTGCAATAATGACTTCGCATAAAATGCTCCTTTGCAATGTTTTTTAGGCAATTATAATCGCTTTTTTCTTTTGAAAAGCTTTGTTAAAATAAAATATGTTACAATCATTTACATGAAAAATGAACAAAAATTTAATACTTTTTGCACAAAAAAAGTAGGACTTATTGCTAAAGATTATCCATTATTTAGGCAAGATTTAGAAAAATTAGAAAAAATTTTAAAAAAGTATAACGCAGAAATTTTGCTTGAAAAAAATTGTGCTAAGCGTATAGAAAAAAATGGTTTTGAGCTGATAAAACTAGCCAAAGAGTGCGAATTTTTGATCACTCTTGGTGGAGATGGCACGATCATTTCAACTTGTAGAAAGCTAGCTCATATCTCGCCGCTTGTCCTTGGCATACACGCTGGTAGACTCGGATTTCTAACCGACATAATGATTAATGAGAGTGAGAAATTTTTTAGAGACTTTTTTGATGATAAATTTGAGGTAGAAACGCCTTTTATGCTTGATGTGACGCTTCATAAAAATGATGGCAAAACTGAGCAAAAGATAGCATTTAATGACGCGGTCATTGTTAGTAAAAATGGCGGTTCGATGACACATATCGAGGCACTTTTAAATGAAAAATATTTTAATTCATATTTTGGTGACGGCGTTATAGTAGCGACACCTGCTGGAACAACGGCATATAACATGAGTGCAAATGGCCCTATTATCTATCCATTAAGCGAAGTTTTTACAGTAACTCCTATATGCTCGCACTCACTTACACAGCGTCCAGTCGTGCTTACGAAAAATCACACGGTCAAATTTAGAACAAATAGTGATGCGATTTTGGTACTTGATGGGCAAGATAGGTTTGATATGAGTAAAATTTCAGCCGTTAGCATGAGTTTGAGCAACAAAAAAGCGAGGCTGATACGCCATATTGGTAGGGATTATTTTCAAATTTTAAAAGAGAAACTTCACTGGGGTTATAATGATTGATCGAATTTTGATTAAAGATTATCTAAATTTTAAAAATGTCGAGCTAAATTTCAAAGAGGGTCTTAGCGTATTTACGGGCGTTAGTGGCGCTGGTAAGTCGGTGCTAATGAGCGCCATAATGGCTGTTTTTGGGCTAAAAGATAGCGATGCAAGGCTTATTGAGGCTGACGTGGAGCATAAATTTGAGCTTGATGAGTTTGGCATAGAAAACGAAGAGGTCAATATTTTTAAGCTTTTAAAAGATAAGAGCACGAGATATTTTATAAACCAACAAGCCATCTCAAAGAAAAATTTAGCCCAAGTGGCGCGCGAACACATCAAATATCTCTCGGCAAAAGAGGCAAATGAATTTGAAAATGAGAAATTTCTAAATTTGCTTGACAAGCTAGAAATTTCAAAAAATGAGAAATTTAAAGAAATAAAGCAGGAATTTGAAGAGGCGTTTTTGGAATTTTCCAAAATTTCAAAAGAGTTAGCCACTATAAAAGAGGAAGAGAAAAAGGTCGAGGAGCTAAAGGAGCTTGCTAGCTTTGAGATCGAGAAGATAAGAAGTGTAGGGCCTAAAAAAGGCGAGTTTGAAGAGCTTATGGAGACTAAAAAAAGGCTTAGTAAAAAGGATAAGATAAATGAAGCGTGGGCTAGAGCTGATCGGATATTTGAGCTAGAACACAGCGTAAATGAGGCGCTAAGTATCAGTGACCTTGATAATGGCTTTTTTGAAGATGCGATGAATGAGCTAAGGGTCGCAAGAGATAGCCTAAATATGGAAGAGCTTGACGATATAGATGTGGAGAGCGTGCTTGATAGGATAGAAGCTCTTAATGCTATCATCAGGCGATACGGCAGCGAGGAAGAGGCATTAGAAGCGCTTGCTAAAAAGGAAAAAGAGCTTGCCAGATATGAAAATTTAAGCTTTGAAAAGAGCGAGCTAGAGAATAAATTTGAAATTTTAAGCAAAAAGGCAAATGAGCTTGCCAGCGCTTTAAGCAGGGCAAGGGGCGTAAATTTAAAAGAGCTTGAGGCTATGATAAATTTATATTTAAAAGAGCTTTATATGCCAGATATTACGCTAAAAATAGGAGAAAAAAGACTTGATATTTTAGGACTTGATGAGGTTTGTCTAAATTTAAATGAGACTTCGCTTAAAAATTTAAGTTCAGGCGAGCTAAACCGCCTAAGACTGGCTTTTATAGCCGCATCTAGTGAGATCACAAAAACTGGCGGTGATGTTATCATACTTGATGAAATAGATGCAAATTTAAGTGGAAAAGAGGCGATGAGTATCGCAAATGTTTTGCTTAAGCTTGCAAATTTTTATCAAATTTTTGCCATTTCGCACCAGCCACAGCTTAGCTCAAAGGCAAATTCACACTTTTTGGTAGAGCGCGACGGCGAGAACTCGGTCGTAAGAGAGCTTGATAAAGATGAACGAGTGAGCGAATTAGCACGTATGATAAGCGGTGAGCACATAAGTGAAGAGGCAATAAATTTTGCGAAAGGGCTTTTAAAGTAGCTTAATTTAAATTATTAATTTAAGCTTTATAAATAAATTTATTTGATAAAATCGCCACTAATTTGATAAAAATTTTTGTAGGAATAATATGGAAAGAATCCTTGTAGTTGATGATAATAAGGCGTTAGCAAAGCTGATTGTTATGCAAATGGAAAAGACTATCGATGACATGACAATTGATGTTGCATATAGTTTTGCCGAGGCTAAGACATTAATTAGCGAGCATGACAAAGATTATTTTATGACTATTTTGGATTTAAATTTACCAGATGCTCCAAATGGCGAAATTGTTGATTATGCGCTTTCCAAAGGGCTTTCGGCTATCGTTTTAACAGGTAGTATTGACGATGAAACAAGGCAAAATTTTATAAATAAAGATATTGTGGATTATGTTTATAAAGGAAATATGGACGATATCAACTATATCTTCCAAATGATAAATAGACTGAGTAAAAATAGACAATACAAGGTTTTGGTTGTTGAAGACTCGCTTCCTTTTAGAAATATGATAAAAAAGATATTAACCAGCCTTCAGTTTAAAGTCTTGGCCGCAGCTCACGGCGAAGAGGCAATGAACTATTTTGCGGATAATCCTGATATAAATCTTATAATAACTGATTATAGAATGCCAGTAAAAGACGGCCTTGAAGTTTTAAAAGAGGTCAGAAAAGAAAAAGATAAAAATAGTCTTGGTGTAATCATTATGACATCGCCTAGCGAAAAGACTGACGCATCAATATTTTTAAAAAATGGTGCGAGCGATTTTATAGCAAAACCATTTTCAAAAGAAGAGCTAATATGCCGTGTTAATAATACGATCGAAGCGATGGAAAATATAAACAAGATAGCAAATTTTGCAAATCGCGACTTCTTAACAGGAGTTTATAATAGAAGATTTTTTTATTCTGACGTAGAAGAGTATGTTCATGTAGCTGAAGAGACTAATGAGCCTTACGCTTTTGCAATGATTGATGTTGATTATTTTAAGAAAATAAATGATAAATATGGCCACGATGGTGGAGATAAGGTACTAAAATCAATTGCGAAAATTTTAAATGATAATACAAAAGGAAGTGATATCGTTGCTAGATTTGGCGGTGAAGAATTTTGCGTTGTCCTTAAAAAGATAAGCAAAGAAGAAGCTGTTAAATTTTTTGTAAATTTACGAGCCAAAGTGGCTGAAAATGAAGTAACTATAAAAAAGGAAAAAGTAAAAGTTACTATATCAATAGGTGTATCTTTTGGCAATGGGCATTGCGAGGTAGACGATATGCTTGAGGCTTGCGATTCAGCACTTTACACCGCAAAAGAAAATGGTAGAAACAGAGTAGAAATAGCTTTATGATTATAGATACGCATTGTCATTTGGATAGTAAAGTTTATGATCCTGACCTTGATAAAATTTTAGACGAAGCTAGAAATTTAGGGCTAAAAGGCTTTATTATCCCGGGAGCTGATATCAATGATTTACCAAAAGCGGCTAAAATAGCGCGTAAAAATTCTGACATTTTCTTTGCCGCTGGAGTTCATCCATATGATAAAGAGAGTTTTAGCATTGAAATTTTAAGAAATTTTGCTAAAGATGAAAAGTGTGTGGCGATTGGTGAATGCGGTCTTGACTACTTTCGCTTGCCAAAAGATGAAAATGAAAAGATAAAAGAAAAAGAGGACCAAAAACGTATTTTTTTAGCTCAACTTGATTTAGCTGTTGAGTTAAAAAAACCCGTTATTCTTCACATTAGGGAGGCTAATGAGGACTCTTTTAATATCTTAAAAGAGTATGCACCAAAGCTTGAAGCTGGAGCGATTTTGCACTGCTATAATGCTTCGCCACTTCTTTTAGAGCTTTGTAAATTTGGGAATTTTTACTTTGGTATAGGCGGTGTTTTAACATTTAAAAATGCTAAAAATTTAGTCGAAATTTTGCCAAAAATCCCATTTGATAGGATAGTTATTGAAACTGACGCTCCTTATCTCACGCCGGAACCAAATCGCGGCAAGAGAAATGAGCCGGCGTTTACGACATTTGTTGCTAAAAAGATAGCTGAAATTTTAAACCTTGAGTTTGAAGTTGTTTGTGAAAAAACTTCAAATAATGCCAAAAGGTTGTTTAAGTGCTTTGTCTGAAATTTGGGCATTGTGCTTGTTTAAGATGCTAGCATCTTAAGTTTTGACACGAAAAAAGGATAGAAATGAAAGCAATGCTTAAAATATTTTTAATGTTTGCATGTAGTACCTTGCTACTAGCAAATACACCTGAAAAAAGCTCATACGACACTCAGGTAAAAATTTTAAAAGAGCTGGATATTGACGCTAGCTTTATGAAGACTTCTCACTATGCAAAGATGAGGCAAGGTATCAAACAATCACAACTTGAAACATTTACAGAATCTCTAAAAAATGGTTATATGTATATACCGATGGTAAAAGAGCAGATCAAAAAATCAGGCGTACCTGAGTCATTCTTTTATCTAGCTATGATAGAATCAGGCTTTTCAAATCACACAGTCTCAAACGCAAAAGCTACTGGCATGTGGCAGTTTATGGAGCAAACGGCTAGACTGCATGGTCTAAAGGTAGGACAGTATGTCGATGAGAGAAAAGATCCAGTAGAGTCTACTATTGCAGCAACAAATTATCTAAAGTCACTTAAAAATCAATTTGGTAAGTGGTATCTAGCAGCTATGGCCTATAACTGCGGCGATGGAGCCTTAAAAAGAGCTATACAAAAAGCCGGTACAGATGACCTTGTAACGCTTCTTGACGCGGAGAAAAAATACCTTCCAGCCGAAACTAGAAATTTTGTTATTAAAATTTTAAGAGCAGCATATACCGCAAAAGATGCGGACTTCTTGATGTCTAAAGATTCATCTTTATTAAACATAAACGGAGGACTAAAGCTTGTAAAAGTAAAAGTGCCTGGCGGTACAAATTTAGCTCAAATAGGCGATAGTATCGGCCTTAGTGCAAAAAAGATGAAAAATAACAACCCGCATTTAAAATTTGTATTTACTCCGCCAACTCTAAAAGATTATTATGTTTATATCCCTGAAAATAAAAAACAGCTTTTTGCAGAAAATTTCAAGCCATTTAACGGTAAAAATAATTTTTATACCTACGTTGTAAAAAAAGGCGAAACATTACTTTCTATCTCTAAAAAAACAGGTGTTAGCCATAGGGCGATTAAAGATTATAATGATCTTAGTACAAATGCGGTAAGTTATAATCAAAAACTAATTATTCCATTTTCCGCACAAAATAAATCTCAAAACTATATAGTCCAAACTGGTGATACGATAGCTTCTTTATCTAAGAAATTTAATGTGAGCGAAAAAGATTTAAAAGATGCAAATTCTTTTGCTAGTTCAAATTTAAATGTTGGAGCAAATATTGTCATACCATAAGAGCCTAAAATTTTATATAGGACTAAGTTTTACTCTTCTAGTTACTGGTTGCTCTTGGAGCGGGGCACCATTTACACCAAGTGGCCCAACTAATGTAAGGGGCAACAATTCAGCTTCTATCCAAAAAGCAACAATGAGGCCTTACACGATAAATGGCAAAACATACTACCCAACCGTTGTAAGTGTGGGTGATAAGGCAAGTGGCACAGCAAGCTGGTATGGTCCAAATTTTCATGGTAAAACAACTTCAAACGGCGAAATTTATAATATGTACAACATGACTGCAGCACACAAAACTTTGCCGATGAATACGATCCTTAAAGTAACAAATTTAAGAAATCAAAAAAGCGTCATTGTTCGTGTAAATGATCGTGGACCTTTTGTGGCTGATAGAGTTTTAGATCTTTCAAAGGCGGCTGCAACTAAACTTGATATTATCGGTACAGGCACAGCTCCAGTCAGTATGGAAGTCATAGGCTTTAATGAAGATATTAATGCTGTTGCAAGCATTAACACTCAAGCAAAACCGACAAGCACTGGCATAAAAGTGCCAAATCCAGTCTCTCCGACAGCTCCAACTGGAGGCATTATTATTTCGTCAGAGCAACGGGTTGTAGGTGGAGATTTTATGGTGCAAATTGGCTCATTTAAAAACCTTGAGGGCGCAAACAGATATCAAAGAGAACATCAAAGCATAGATGGTTACAAGTCAGTGGTTAGGACATTTACTATAGATGGATCTACCATTTATAGGGTATTTTTAAATGGCTTTAGAAGCGAGGACGAGGCTAGGGATTACGCAAGAAGCGGTAAATTCCAAGGCGCATTTATAGTAAGAGGTTAGGGCGTGAGAGAGGAAATTTTAGAACTAACTAGAAACACAAAAGAGACGCAAATCTCAATGAAGCTTAAAATTTACGGCTCTGGAGTTGCAAAGATAAGCACAGGCATTGGCTTTTTTGACCATATGCTTGAAGCTTTTACCAAGCACTCTTTGCTCGATCTTGAAATTTCATGCAAGGGCGACACGCATGTGGATTTTCACCACAGCGTTGAGGATGTTGGCATAGTTTTGGGTCAGCTTTTAAAAGAGGTCTTGTATCCTTTAAGTGGTGTTGAGAGATTTGGCGAGGCAAGCGTTGTTATGGATGAGGCAGCTGTTTTTTGTGCGCTAGATCTTAGCAATAGAGCCTACCTTGTATATGAAAATTTTAATGAAAATGCCAAAGTAGGGGAGTTTGACACTGAGCTTGTGGAGGAATTTTTTAGGGCAGTTGCTGTAAATTCTGGTATCACTCTTCATCTAAATCAAATTCGTGGCAAAAACACTCACCATATCATCGAAGCAACTTTTAAATCATTTGCCGTAGCACTTCGTAGAGCACTTGCTAAAAACGCAAGGATAGGTACTCCGAGCACAAAGGGTGTTTTATGATAGAGATTATATTTTTAGATGTTGATGGCTGCCTGACTGATGGCAAGATCATCTACAACGCAAATGGTGAAGAGCTTAAATTTTTTGATGTAAAAGATGGCTATGCGATAGAAAGCTGGCTAAAGCTTGGCAAAAAAGTAGCTATCATCACTGGCAGAAAGTCAGCCATCGTTGAGCGAAGAGCTGAAGATCTAAAGATAAATCACGTCTATCAAGGCGTTGGTGATAAATTTGAAGTGGCGAGTGAGATATTAAAATTTGAAGGGCTTAACTTTAAAAACGCAGCAGCTATAGGCGATGACTACAATGACTATAAAATTTTGAATGCAGTTGCTTGGAGCTTTAAGCCAAAAGATGCGATAAAAGAGCTTGATGTAAAGACAAGACTAAAACATAAAGGTGGCAATGGCGCGGTTAGAGAGATGATCGAGCTTATTATAAAATCAGAAAATTTATATGACGAGTGGTCTAAGCGTTGGTTGTAAAAATTTTCTACTTCGTCGTGGCTATTTTTAGTGTCGTGATGATATTTTTGGCAGCTCAAGATCCATACCTTGCAAATGTTTTAAAGATCGATACAAAGATATCAAATATGCAAATAAATGATGTGATAGATTATGAGATAAATTCCACGAAAATAAGCGGAGTCTACGAGGCTGATGAGCTAAATAGATACAATGATAAAGATGAATTTTTGAGTTTTAAAGCAAAAATTTTAAGAGGAAATTTAAAACATTTTCTAAGCTCAGACAAAGCAATCTTACAAAATGACGAAATCATTTTTCAAAAGAATGCAAACTATGAAAACAACGATAGTTTGAGATTTATAAGTGACGAAGTGATATATGGAACAAAAACAAAAATAGTAAGATCTGAAGCAAATTTCACGCTCATAAGAAATAATGATAAGGCACTGGGTGAGAGTGGAAGCTATGATCTTGGCAAAAAACAAACGCAGGTAAAAGGGTTAAGGGCATGGGTAGAAGAAAATCAGCGATTTTAGCGGTGATATTGGGTTTTACATTTTTAAATGCAGAGCAAGTTGAAATCACATCAAATGATTTTTTTGCAGATGAGAATAAGCAAACTAGTGAATTTATAGGCAATGTAAATATCAAAAAGGGCTCGTTTGATGAGCTTAAGGCAGACAAAGTGGTCGTCTATTTTGACAAAAAACGCCAGCCTATAAAATATGTGGCTACTGGCAATGCTAGAGCAAAAATTTTTATAAAAGATAAGCACTATGATGGCAAAGGCAATACTCTTACATACGAGCCAGCAAAACAGGTCTATACTGTTAGTGGAAATGGCTATTTGCATGAGGTAGAAACTGATAAAAATGTTTATGGTGAAAAGATCGTTGTCAATCAAAAAGATGGCACATATAGTGTAAATAGTGATGAAAAAAAGCCTGTTAAATTTATCTTTCAGGTAGAGGAAAAAGATAAGTGATAAGGCCACTAGGTGCTAAATTTATCACATCAAGTCCAAGTATAAAAGAGGCTCCAAGCTTCGTAACAAGTGAAGTCGTCTTTTTGGGTAGATCAAATGTTGGTAAAAGCAGCCTCATAAATACACTTGTAAATCAAAAAAATCTAGCCAAAAGCTCATCGACTCCTGGCAAAACTCAGCTTATAAATTTTTTTGAGGCTGAGTTTTGTGAGCAAAAAGATGAGCAGGAAGAAAAAGATAAATTTAAGCTCATTTTGGTTGATTTGCCAGGCTTTGGCTATGCAAAAGTGGCAAAGTCAAAGCATGATGAATGGCGTAAAAATTTAGATGAGTTTTTGAAATTTAGAAGCGACATTAGACTTTTTATACACCTAATTGATGCTAGGCATTTTAATTTAGACATAGACGTAAATGTGGATGCTTATCTAAAAAGCTTTTTAAGGGCTGATCAGAAAATTTTAAATTTATATACAAAAAGCGATAAGCTAAATCAAAGCCAAAAGAGTGCGGTAATGAAATTTGATCCAAGCGGCATCTTAGTCTCAACTCTTAATAAAAGCGGTATCGAAAAGGCTAGAGAAGCTATCATAAATAACGCTCTTGGCAGATAAAATGCAAACCATAAGCAGCTTAGATATTAAAATTTTTAAAGAATTTTGGTGGGCTGTTTTTTTATTCTCGTATGAGATTGCAACTACGCAATTTGGCTTTTTGCCGCCACTTATTGGCATTTTTTTTACTTATATGATTTTGGAGTATTCAAGAAAACAAAAGCAATACGATGAGTTTAAGCTTAATTGGTACTTTGCGATAATTTTTATAATATTTGCTGAGCAAATTCATGGATTTTATCTTTTTTCAACGATTATTGCATTTTTGCTTTTTTATAATTTTATTTTAGACTGGCTATATACCACGATGAAGTGGCGAAATTGCCTACTTATCATCTTTGTAGCAGCTGGATACGTCTTGACTTTTCTTGTAAATAACCTATTTGCTTATGTTTTAAATGAGCAAAATTTAGCATTTTCGACTGAATATCTATTTTTTATAGCATTTGAAAGTATCCTTGCTATCGTTCTTTTTAGGGATAAAGTGCTATGAGAATGCGCATCGTCTTTAGTGTGATCGCTCTTTTTTGGATTATACTTTTGGGACGAATTTATCATCTAAGCATAAACTCAAATACCTACTACAACGAGATCGCAGAGCAAAACGCTATAAAGACTATTTATATTCCGCCAGTTAGGGGTATCATCTTTGACGCACATGATAAGCCAATGGCTGTTAATCGTCTTGGCTTTTCAGTATCCATTAGACCTCATTTAAGTGCTAATAAAAAGGTAAAAATTTTAGATGATGAGCTAGCTTACATTGGCTCACTATTTAGTGATCTAAATGTTACAAAGCTTAAAAATGAATACATAAAAAATGACTCAGCTTATAATCAAGATTTTATAAATGTGGTTGAATTTATTGATTATGATAAATTTTTGCCATTTTTTGCATCACTTTCTTTGCGTGAAAATTTAGAGATAAGGCCCGCTTCAAAACGCCACTATCCGTATAACGATCTAGCTTCTCACATCATCGGCTACGTTGGTAGGGCAAATCAAAAAGATATGGATAATGATCCTTTGACAAAGCTTACAAATTATATCGGAAGAAGTGGCGTGGAGCGGTTTTATAATCCGATCTTACAAGGAATTCAAGGATTTAAAAAGATAAAGGTAAATGCCTTAAATGAAGAGATCGAGCAGATAAACTATCAAGCACCACAAAGTCAAAATATCAAGCTTGCAGTCGATCTTGAGCTTCAGCAGTTTGTGGCTGATGTCTTTGGTAAGGATGCAGGAAGCGTTATCGTTATGAGTCTAAAAGATGGTGCTATCATAGCTGCTGGTAGCTTTCCAGAGTACGATCTAAACCCATTTGTGCTTGGAATTTCTCAGCCTGAATGGGAAGAGCTTGTAAAAAACGTCGATCATCCTTTTACAAACAAGCTAATAAACGGCCTTTATCCGCCAGGTTCTGTCGTAAAAATGGGTATGGCGCTTGCGTTCTTGGATAATGGCATGAGTAAATACGATAGCTTTTTTTGTAGTGGCTCGTATGAGCTTGGAGGGCGTAAATTCCGCTGCTGGAACTCTCATGGACATGGAAATGTTAATATGAATACGGCAATTAGAGAGAGCTGTGATGACTATTTTTATAAAGGTAGTCAAAAGATAGGAATTGACGCTATCGTGCCGATACTTGAGCGTATGGGATTTGGTAGAAAAACCGAGGTTGATTTGCCAAATGAGTTTGTGGGGACTTTACCAAGTAGAGAGTGGAAGATGAGGAAGTATGGAAAGGCGTGGTTTCAAGGCGAGACCCTCATTACTTCTATCGGCCAGGGAAATTTCTTGGTCACGCCTATGCAAGTGGCAAAATATACAGCAGGCCTTGCAACTGGGCTAAACGTGACTCCACATTTTTTAAAGAGCATTGATGGCAAGGATGTTGATTTTACGCCAACAGACGATGCTTTTACGCCGTTTGAGAAGTCGCAGTTACCAGCCATTAGGCATGCAATGTACGAAGTGGCAAACCACCCAAGAGGTACGGCAAATAGGCATTTTATTGGAAGCCTAGTTAAAGTTGCTGCAAAGACAGGTACTGCCCAGGTTGTTGGAATTTCTCAAACTGAAAAGAAACGTATGAAAGAGGAGGATATGGCGTATTTGCAAAGATCTCATGCGTGGATGACTACATATGCGCCTTATGAAGATCCGCAATACGTTATCACAATGGTTATTGAGCATGGTGGCCATGGCGGAAGTGCAGCTGGGCCAAAAATCGCTCAAATTTATAATAAACTCGTTGAAATGGGATATATAAATTTAGAAAAAATCCAAAGTGATCAAAATAAGAAACAATACGATAAGAAAAAATAAGATCACTAAAAAGTCGTGGTAGTGACCACTCACTTAGAAATTTTTACCTTGTGCTTGGTACGTTTTTAGCTAAATTTATTAACTACTTTTTAATCTTCTTTATTAAATTTTGGTAAGTTTGACTGAGAATTTATGTTTTTAGTAGCTAGCAAGAGTCTAAGCGTTGATATATCTTTAAATTCGTTAAATGCTCTTGCTTAATAATTTGCCACTTTTAGAGGCTCATAAGGAAAATTTTTGATTTTTATATGCGATTTTATCAGTGGCGTTTGCCTTTTTAAAGCCATTTAGCCTTAGCCTGCAGCTATCGCAAAGTCCGCATGCCTCGTCCTCACTCTCGTAGCAGCTCCAAGTAAACTCTAGTGGCGAGCCAAGCTCAAGAGATTTTGCTACGATGTCAGCCTTGCTTAAATTTACAAGTGGAGTAATTATCTCGCACGAAAAACTAGGCGATGTGCCTAAATTTATAGCCTCGTTTATGCTTTTTATGAAGCTTTCTTTGCAGTCAGGATAACCTGAACTATCTTCTTCTACGACTCCGATATAGATAGCTTGCGCATTTTCTTTTTCAGCAAGTGCGGCAGCGACCGAGATAAAAATACCATTTCGAAAAGGCACGTAAGTATTTGGCACATCTTTTTCCACCCCGTCTTTTCTTATTTGCAAGCTTTCATCGGTTAAAGAATTTCCGCCTATTTGGGCAATAAAGCTAACATCTAAACTCATCTTTTTTGTAATGCCTAATCTTTCACAAATTTCGTTAAATGCACGTTTTTCACGTTTCATCGTTCTTTGGCCATAGTCAAAATGAAGCGCTACGATCTCATATCCAGCCTTTTTTGCCATTACAGCACAAAGCGTACTATCCATGCCGCCGCTCATTATACAAACTGCTTTTTTCATATTTTGCCTTTTATTTTTGCTAGAATTATACAAAAAAGTTACTAAGGAAAGAGCCTAAAATGATACTTTGCGAAGAGAGCTATCCAAAAATTTTAGATGAAATTTGTGAATATTTGACACTAGGAGAAATCGAGCTAGTTTTTGTCGATAAGGAAGAGATGAGAGAACTAAATAAAACCGAGCGAGGCATTGATAAAACTACAGATGTCTTAAGCTTTCCGCTTGAGCTTGTCATTCATGCCCCACTTGGCTCAATCGTTATAAACAAAGATATGGTAAAAGAGAAAGCCACTGAGCTAAATCATAGTGAAGAGGCCGAAACCGCACTACTTTTTACACATGGATTACTTCATATCTTGGGATTTGATCATGAAAAAGATGATGGTGAAATGAGAGAAAAAGAGTGTGAAGTGATAAAAAAATTTGAGCTGCCTAAAAGTCTAATCGTAAGAAGCGAGGATGTTAGGCTAATCGATCTTATAAATAATAAAAACTTAAAAGAGTAGATTTTCTTCAGATGTTTTGTGAAGCTCTTCTAAAAGCTCCTCTTTTTGGCATAAAATCAATATATAGATAAAATTTTTAAGCTTTTTTATCTCGCTTAAATTTTGAAAGTAGATTGCATTTTGTACTTTTAATAACGAGC
>NZ_POZX01000051.1:0-847 GCF_002912895.1 Campylobacter concisus | reverse complement strand
GTTATGGATGGTTTTCCTGATTATGTTTAAAAATAAGTAAGGTATAGATAAATAAAATATTGAATTATAAGTATTTTGAAACAAAACATAAAGAAATGCATTAAAACAAGATAAAAAAGCATAATTTAAGTTTTTTAAAAAATGCCCAAGCTTGACTGTTGATAAATTTGAACGCCGATGTTACCACTTTGCGTAGATACTCGGCTTTTTAGACTCAAGCGTGGTTTTGCTTCATCTAAATTTGGCATGGGTTCTTTACTAGACATATATCGCCCCTTTTACTATCTTGCTCTCTTGTATTTTTTGCTCAGAGTAAAAGTCACAAATATCAACAGGTTTTTGAAATTTGTTAGCGATTTGCTTTTTTAAATCATCTAGATATTCAAGTGCCTTAAATGCGTGCAATCTATCCAAAAAGCTCTTTTTATCGGCTAATATGACTATATCTATATCAGAGTTTTCGTCCGCATAACCCTTGGCATAGCTTCCAAAAAGTCCTATTTTTAGGATGCCGTCTCTTTCAAGACTTGGCTTTATTTCGCTCAAATATGCGAGTATGGCTTCTTTGGTTAAAGTTGGTTTACGCACCAGTGGATTATTGCCGTAGATATTGTCAGTGCAACTTCTCACAATAAGCTCTCATCGTTTAAATTTGATAATTTGCTACTGCTTTCAACTTTTACGATAAAATCATTAATGGCATAATATGAAATATTTATTTTGTTACTGAATTTGGCAAATTTTGCATATCTTTTTGCATCATCGTGGATAATCGGTGCTATAATAATACTAAATTTTTTCTTTTCATTATCGCTATTTGAGATATTTTCTATTAAATTTCCCTCGA
>NZ_POZX01000050.1:0-274 GCF_002912895.1 Campylobacter concisus | reverse complement strand
CGAGGTCTGCTCGCCGGCGGGAACCACGATCTAGGGACTTGTCGCGCTTGAAAATGGCGGATTTCGCGGCGCTTTGATGCAGGCTATCGCCGCTTGCATCGCCAAAGCGCGGGGTTAGGCAAATTTTTAAGGATAAAAATGAAAAATTTATTATTTGCGCTACTTGCGGCGATAAATTTATTCGCTAGCGAGCCGGGCCTTTTGCCATTGCTGGCCGCAGATACGCTAGAAAAGCTCAAAAAATGCAAAAATCCCGACCTAAACGTCACCAAAG
>NZ_POZX01000049.1:0-5905 GCF_002912895.1 Campylobacter concisus | reverse complement strand
AG
The DNA here is from genome assembly GCF_002912895.1 of Campylobacter concisus. GTDB lineage: Bacteria > Campylobacterota > Campylobacteria > Campylobacterales > Campylobacteraceae > Campylobacter_A > Campylobacter_A concisus_G. The sequence goes on along the minus strand of NZ_POZX01000049.1, from coordinate 5,903 downwards.
ACTAAAGTTATATAATGGCGACCATATAAAATAATCCAAGGAGATTTAATGGCTGATATAACAGAAAATTTAACAGCTCAGATGCAAGAAACTCTTGAAAAAGGCGTTAGTTTGGCGATTTTTTCTAAAAATCCACAAGTTGTACCACTTCATATTTTTTGGGCTTTGATTGCAGATAGCAATTCTATTTTAAACCAAGTATTTAATAAAATGAATATAAGTAAAGATGCTGTCGAGCTTGAAGTAAAAAGTAAAATTTCATCACTTCCAAGTAGCTCAAACGTCACTAAAGATAACGTTTCAGTTTCAAGAGAGCTTATAAATTCACTTGAAAACGCAAAAGCCTTAATGGTAAGCATGGGTGATAGTTACATCGCTGTTGATACATGGATCATCTCGGCTCTTGAGCTTAGTGAGATCAAGCAAATTTTGAGTAAATTTTGCGATATTTTGGAGGTTAAAAAGAATCTTGAGAGCATAAGAGGCGGCAAAAAAATAGATAGCCAAACTGGCGATGATACGCTTGATAGCTTAGAGAAATTTGGTATCGATCTAACGCAAAAAGCGCTAAATAAAGAGCTTGATCCAGTCATCGGCCGTGATGAAGAGATCACTAGGATGATGCAAATTTTAATAAGAAAGAGCAAAAACAACCCTATATTATTAGGTGAGCCAGGCGTTGGTAAAACAGCCATCGTTGAAGGGCTAGCTCAAAAGATAGTCGCTCGTGATGTGCCAACAAGCCTTGCAAACAAGCGTGTCATCGCGCTTGATATGAGTGCAGTCGTAGCTGGCGCAAAGTATAGAGGCGAGTTTGAAGATAGGCTAAAAGCTGTCATTGACGAGGTTAAAAAAGCTGGTAACATCATACTTTTTATAGATGAAATTCACACCATCGTTGGAGCTGGTGCGAGCGAGGGCGGAATGGACGCGGCAAATATCCTAAAACCAGCTCTTGCACGTGGCGAGCTTCACGCTGTTGGTGCGACGACATTAAAAGAGTATAGAAAATACTTTGAAAAAGATGCAGCGCTTCAAAGACGTTTTCAGCCAATAGACGTTAAAGAGCCAAGCGTAAATGAAGCACTTCAAATTTTACGTGGCATAAAAGAGCGTCTTGAAGTTCATCACGGTATCACGATAACAGATAGTGCGCTAGTTGCCGCAGCAAGGCTAAGTGACCGCTACATCGCAAATCGCTTCTTGCCAGATAAGGCGATCGACCTTATAGATGAGGCAGCAGCTGAGCTTAAGATGCAAATAGAGAGCGAGCCATACGAGCTTTCAAAGATAAAACGCGAGATCGTAACGCTTCAAGTAGAAAAAGAAGCTCTAAAGATGGAGGATGCGGATAAAAATAAAGAAAGACTTGGCGAGATCGAAAAAGAGATAGCTGACCTAAACGAGAAAAAGCTAGCGCTTGATACAAAATTTGAAAACGAAAAGGCCGTTTTTGGCGGAATTTCAAAAGCAACAAAAGAGATCGATAGCCTAAAATCACAAGCTGAGATAGCAAAAAGAAATGGCGATCTTCAAAAGGCTGCCGAGATAGAATACGGCAAGATAGCTGACGCTAAAAAGCACAAACACGAGCTTGAAGAAAAATGGGAGAGCATGAAAAAAGAGGGCGTACTTCTTAAAAATCAAGTCGATGAAGAGCTTGTAGCTGAAATTTTGAGCAAATGGACTGGAATTTCAGTTAAGAAGATGCTAACAAGCGAAAAAGAGAAGTATCTACACATCGAAGAGCATCTAAGAGAGAGTGTTGTCGGTCAAGATGACGCATTACACGCACTTGCGCGTGCTGTTAAGAGAAACAAAGCAGGGCTAAATGAAGGTCAAAGGCCTATTGGTTCGTTTTTATTCCTTGGACCAACAGGCGTTGGTAAAACTCAGTCAGCTAAGGCTTTGGCTAAGTTCTTATTTGACGATGAGAAGGCGCTTATCCGCTTTGATATGAGCGAATATATGGAAAAACATAGCGTGAGCAGGCTTCTTGGTGCGCCTCCAGGATATGTAGGCTACGATGAGGGCGGTCAGCTAACAGAGGCGGTTCGCAGAAGACCATACTCAGTCATACTTTTTGACGAGGTTGAAAAGGCTCACAAAGATGTATTTAACATACTTTTGGGCATTTTAGATGATGGACGCGCGACTGATAACAAAGGCGTAACGGTTGATTTTAAAAACACTATCATCATTTTAACTTCAAACATCGCTTCAAATTTCATAATGGAGCTAAAGGGCGAAGACCGCGATGTGGCTGTTAAAAACGAGCTTAAAAACTACTTTAAACCTGAGTTTTTAAATAGGCTTGATGATACTATCATCTTTAATCCTCTAAACGAGCAAGGCTTGATATCTATCGTTGAGATCATGTTTAAAGAGCTTGAAAAAACTCTTCACAACCGCGGTATCAAGGCAGTTTTAAGCGAAGAGGCTAAGAAATTTATTGCAAAAGCTGGTTTTGACATAGTTTATGGCGCAAGACCTCTTAGAAGAGCGCTTTATGAGCTAGTTGAAGATAAGATCGCTGATATGATCTTAAAAGATGAGCTTGAAAGCGGCGATGAGATCACCATTGATAGCGATGGTGAGAAGATCATCATTAAGAAAAAATAACTTCAAATTTACTTGGCAGGTTAAATCAACTTGCCAAGCCTTCATATAAAATTTATACAAAAAATATCTAAAAAATAGGGCGGTTTTTGCTACTTAAAAATACGACTAAACGCCTAAAAATTTAGCAAGGGCAAAATAAAATATAGCTGATGAGATAGCAGCTGCTGGAAGCGTGATGAGCCAAGCTAATATAATTGGTCTTACCATTTTCCAGTTTGCATTTTTATTTACGATACCGATACCTAAAACTGCGCCTATTAGGATATGAGTTGAACTAACTGGTATGCCAAGCTTTGTAGCTAGAAGGATGACGATGCTTGAGGCAAGCTCTGCGCTAAAGCCAGTTGTCGGTAAAATTTCAGCTAGTTTTGAGCCAATGGTTGTGATGACCTCTTTGCCTAAAAACCAAAGTCCAACAACAAGTGAAATGCCAAAGGTTACCATTGCGATGCTTGGGATCGGCGAGCTTTCGTTTATAGAGCCAGTTTTTAGCACGTCAAGCACAGCTGCAAATGGTCCAACTGCGTTTGCGATATCGTTTGCACCATGTGAAAATGCAAAAGATGAAGCGGTAAAAATTTGAAACCATGAGAAAATTCTATTGATGCTCTTTTCGCTATCGTTTTTGCTCATGACGTTTATAATAGCAAGGCTTGCAAGATACGCTAGAGCCCCAATCACAAAGATGATCCAGACGGTTTGGATGATACTAAAGGCTAAATTTATATGCTCTAGCCCTTTAAAAAGCATCATCGATGAGATGACCATTGCTGCAAATCCAGCGATGATCGGGATGTGCTTTTTCATCGCTTTAAATGTATCTATCTCTTTTTCACTATCTTTCATAATGCGAATTTTTGAGCGGTACTCGCTGTATTCAGTGGTTTCGATCTCGTCCTCATCGATAACTGCGATCTTTGAAAGAGTAGCTATTTGCTCCTCAGCCGGCTTTGTTTTTAGTGCTTTTATGAAGCTTTCTTTATATGCTTTTCTCTCAGCCTTTAGCGCTTTTAGATTCATTTTAAGTTCATGTGTTGGCTCGATAATCTTACTTTTTACGTAGCCAAATATAATGTAAGACATCACGCCGCCAAGTAGTGGTGAGATAACCCAACTTACGGCGATCCTGCCGATCTCGCTCCATGAGACCATGTTAAATGGTTCTGGATCTTTTATCATAAAGCCCATAGCAAGTCCTGCTCCAACTATGCCGCCAACGATCGAGTGAGTGGTCGAGACTGGCAGACCTTTTTTGGATGCGTAAAATAGCCAAAGGCCTGAGCTAAGAAGGGCTGAGATCATGATGATGACAAATTTCATCGGGTTTAGATCGCTTGGAAATTTCACGATCTCGTTTCTAATCGTATTTGTAACCTCTGATCCTGCAAATATCGCACCGCTAAGCTCAAAAATAGCTGCGATGATGAGAGCTTGCTTAAGTGTTAGCGTCTTAGCACCAACGCTTGTGCCAAAGCTATTTGCAACGTCATTTCCACCGATATTAAAGGCCATAAAAAGACCAAACATGCCAGCGATCAAGAATAAAAAGTAGTTATTTGTCGGGATGTACTGATAGCCCCAAACGAAAAATCCAACGCTACAAATTGCAAAAATAACAAATGCTAATAAGTTATCTCGAAGCAATCAAGCCCCCTCATAAGGTTTTTGATAGGGATTATATCTTGAAAAATATTAAAGTTTTTAGAATTTTTCAACTTTAAATGATACTAAATTATCATATGTTAGAATCTGCAAAAATTTTTAAGGATAAATTTTGGTTATAGCGATCGATCTTGGCTCAAACACATTTCGCGTAGCGCTTGTCAAAAAAGAACAAAATGGCTTTAGTAATGAGCAAATTTATGAAAAGATAGTGGGAGCTGCTAGAGGACTAAATGATAGTGGCAAGATAGCAGATGAGTCTAAAAATAGGCTCTTTGAAGCGATAGCGGAGGCTAAAAGTAAATTTGACTTTGATAAATTTAAATGCGTAGCAGTCGCAACTGAGGCTTTTAGAGTGGCATCAAATAGCGAAGAGATTTTTAGCGAGATAAGAGAGAAATTTGGCATAAATTTTCATATCATCGGCGGTAAAGCAGAAGCAAAGCTTACATTTTTGGGTGTTCAAAATGCTTTTAAAAAGCTTGGAATCAGTGAAAATTTTAGTATCATTGACATCGGTGGAGCAAGCTCAGAGATCGGTGAAGATGGAAATTTTATGAGCTTTAAATTTGGCATTATTACATTTTTTGAGAAATTTAAAACACTTGATTTAATGCAAGAAAATGCAAAAATTTATACAAAAGATGCAAGAGAATTTTTAAATAGCTTAAAAAATAAATTTATCGTGCTGACTTCTGGCGTACCAACTACTATCGCAGCGCTACGACTAGGACTTAACTACGAGAACTATGATCCAAAAAAGGTAAACGGATTTGAGCTTAAAAATGACGATCTTGCCTGGTTTGTAAATGAGCTTTTAAAGATGGACGATAAGAGCGCTGATGTGGCGGTTGGAAGAAGCAGAAAGTATCCGCTCATCGCTGGAACCTTGCTTTTAGAGGAGCTTTTAAGTAAGCAAGAAGCAAAATTTTTAGTTATTGACGATGGGCTTAGAGAAGGTGTTGGGGTGACCTATCTGCAAGGAAAATTTCAAGAAATTATCACAAATTTTTAGTTAATATTTCAAAAATTTAAAGGAGAGGAAATGAGTATAAGAGAGCAAATTTTAGCTGATATAAAAGAGGCTATGAAGGCAAAAGATGAGTTTAAAAGAGATACTTTAAGAACGCTAAATGCAGCACTTAAGCAGGTCGAAGTCGATCAAAGGATCGAAATGACTGATGAAGTGGTACTTCCGCTACTTCAAAAGGAGATCAAAAAGAGGGCTGACTCAGTTGAGCTTTATATAAAAGGTGCTAGAGAGGATTTGGCTAAAAAAGAGCAGGGCGAGATTGAGCTTATTAAGGCATATTTGCCAGCACAACTAAGTGATGAAGAGCTTAAAGAGAAAATAAAAAAGATTATTGAAAGAGCTGGTAAAAATTTAGGCGCTGTAATGAAAATAGCAAAAGATGAGATCGGAGCAAGTGCTGAAGCAAAACGCATAAGTATGATCGCAAAAGAGCTTTTGGCTTAAAATCTACAATTTTATAAAACTTCTAATTTTTGAAAACTTACTTTGTAATGTGTAAGTTTTCAAAAAAATCAAATACGACTTTCATTTTAAAAAGATAATTTAAAAGCATAATACTTAATACGAATATGTTAAAAGTTAAAAT
>NZ_POZX01000048.1:0-34348 GCF_002912895.1 Campylobacter concisus | reverse complement strand
GCTAAATATAAATTAAAATTTTACATAAATAGACTAATCAATATTTTTTATAAAAATAACCAAAAGTATTTTTTGGTTGATAAATTTTAAGTATTAAAGTCATACGACTTTATTTTTGAAGCAGATATTAAGAAAAACTAAAAGGAGAGAAAATGAATAATCTAGGTATTAAATCTAAGATTATGGCGATAGTTATCGTCAGTCTTATTGGCCTTGGTATCATGAGTGCATACATGCTAAATGGTATCTTAAAAACTCGCTCAAAAGCAGAGTTTAGTGAGAAAATCGTGGATACAATCATAAATCAAAATAATTTTATCCATGAGATGCAAAAAGAACGCGGATTTAGCTCAGGTGTGTTAGCAGGAGGGGATAATAAAAATTTATTAGAGCAGCGTAAAAAAGTAGATGCTGCTCTTGATAAGCTTGAAGAGAAAAATGAAATAGCTTCAGAGATAAATAGTATCCGCTCAAATGTAGATCAAAAAAGTGGCAATGATCTAATTAGCCGTATAACAAAAATTTTAAGAAAAGAGGTCATTGCTATAAATGGATATAGCGATAAGCTTGAGCCTAGCTTGGTAGATGATCTAAAGCGTATCATTATTGTTGGTGAGATAAAAGAGTCTTTTGGTATTTTGCGTGCTACTTTAAATGGGGTTTTTACTAAAAAGAGCATAAACAAAGAGGACTACAATAAAGTAGTTGCACTAAATAGCGTTATAAATAAATTTATGCAGGATTTTGACGATTACAACCCAAAAGAATTTAGCGATGAATTTGACGCTATCGCTAGAAAAAAGGCAGATTTTATAGATGCTATGAATATTATTAAAAATGTAGTTACTACCGAAGATGCATCTTATGATGCATCAAGCTGGTTTTCAAAGATAAGTGTTACGATAGATGCGATGAGAGAGCTTGAGCTTAAACTACTTGATAATATGCAAAAAGATGCAAGACGTATTAAGGGTGATGCAAATACCGAACTTATTATAAGTTCTATTGTGATTGCGATTTGTATTTTACTTATGTTGCTAGTATCTACATTAATAGGTAAAAACCTGATCTCTGGTATAGATCAGACTAAAAATGGCTTAGTTAGATTTTTTGACTTCTTAAATTATAAATCTAATAAGGCTGAATTTTTAGATCGTAGTGGTAGCGACGAGATCGGACAGATGAGTGCACTGATAAATGAGAATATCAAACAAATCGAGGCAAATTTATCTGAGCAAAATAATTTCATTAAAGAGGCAAATACTTTTGTAAATCAAATCGGCAAAGGTAACTACGTAGCTCAGCTTAACGCAGATACTTCAAATCCTGCACTTAGCCAGCTAAAACAAACTTTCAAAGACTTACAAATCGCACTTAAGCATGCTATTGCGGAAAATGGCGATGACGTGTTAAATCTATTAGAAAGCTTTAAAAAACAAGACTTTACTAAAAGGCTTGAAGATGATGGCAAAATGGCGGTTGGTATAAATGCTCTTGGTGAAGAGATAGCCAAGATGTTAAGGGCAAATTTAGATCAAGCTCATGTGCTAGAAGAAAAGGCTGAGGCTTTAAGTCAGTCAATGAAAGAACTAACTCAAGGCGCAAATGTACAAGCAAGCTCACTTCAAGAGTCTGCTGCCGCAGTAGAGCAAATGTCAAGCTCAATGAATGCAATATCTCAAAAGACATCAGATGTCATTAGACAAAGTGATGAGATTAAAAACATCATAACTATTATTAGAGATATAGCTGATCAAACAAATTTACTAGCTCTTAATGCCGCGATCGAGGCGGCACGTGCAGGAGAGCACGGCAGAGGCTTTGCGGTCGTTGCAGATGAGGTTAGAAAACTAGCAGAGAGAACTCAAAAATCTCTAACAGAGATCGAAGCAAATACAAATGTACTAGCTCAATCAATCAATGAAATGAGTGAATCTATAAAAGAGCAAAGTGAGGGAATCAATATGATAAACCAATCAGTTGCTCAAATAGACACACTTACAAAAGAAAATGTAGTAATTGTCAATAAAGCAAATGAAGTAACATCTGATGTTGACGACATGGCTAAGGCAATAGTAAACGAAGTTAGAAAAAGTAAATTTTAATCTTTGACTTACTCTTAGAGCTCCTACTATTCTATCCCTTAAAATAATTAAGGGATAGAACTTATCTATAAAAATTTATATGCTACTTTGCTATACGATTATTTATAGCATTTTTCTTTTATTACAAATTTAAACAATTTTTAATAGAGAAATACTGATAATTAAGCCACTAAATCACCTTAAAGGATACTATTATGAAAAAGATCTTTGCTCTTTTACTCACAGCTTTTGTTGCTCTTTGTGCAAACGAGCTAAAATTTGGCACAGCGGCGAACTATCCGCCATTTGAATATATCGATGAAAATAACAAAATAACAGGCTTTGATATCGAGCTAATTGATGAAATTTCAAAGCGTGCAGGCTTTTCATATAAGATCATAAATATGAGTTTTGATGGCCTTATCCCAGCACTTAAAGCTGGCAAAATAAATGGCATTATAAGTGCGATGAGTGCGACTTCAGATAGATTAAAATCGATTGACTTTACAAAGCCATACTATTTAACTGAAAACCTCTATCTAAAGAAAAAAGGCAATGACGCATTAAAAGCTAAAGAAGAGCTAGCTGGCAAAAGAGTTGGCGTGCAACAAGGCACCGTCCAAGAGCTAGCAGCAAATGCTATAAATGGCGTAAAAGCAGTGCCTTCAGAAGATACTGTGCCACTCATCATGGGATTAAAAGTTGGTAAATTTGACGCAGTCATCCTTGATAGCTCTATTGGATATGGCTTTATTAAGAAAAATCCAGAACTTGAAGCGTTTTTCAAAGAAGTTGATGGTAGCGAGGGCTTTTCAATAGCTTTTGATAAAGGAAAAGAGAGCGCGTTAATAGAGAAAATAAATCAAATTTTAGATGATATGAAAAAAGACGGAAGCTACGAATCTTTACTTAAAAAATACGATCTAAAATAATCTTCTAGCCTGCAAATTTGCAGGCTTATGCTAAATTCTGCTTTGTCTATCGATTAAAATTTAAAAGGAAAATAATGAGAAAAATTTTGTTGCTTTTTTGCCTAGTAATGGGTCTTTTTGCGCTTCAAAACGATAAAGATATGTTAAATGGAGAGCTAAAAAACGGGCTAAAATACTATATCAAAGAGAATAAATTTCCACAAAAAACAGCTATTTTTTATCTTGTTATAAATTCTGGTTCAACTGATGAAAAAGATGGCGAGCAAGGTCTTGCTCACTTTTTGGAGCACATGGCATTTAATGGCAGCCGTGATTTTAGTAAAAATGAGCTCATTAAACAGCTTGAGAGCCTTGGTGTGAAATTTGGAGCCGATCTAAACGCGCAGACGAGCTACGATCAGACGAGCTATGTTTTAACGATTAATGTAAATGAGAAAAATTTACAAGATACATTCAAGGTCTTTTCAAATTGGATAGATGGCGTTAAAATCGATCCTAAGGAGCTTGATAAAGAGCGTGGCGTCATAATGGAAGAAGAGCGTCAGAGAAATACGCCAGGATATAGGCTTTATTTGGCTCAAACAAAGGATATTTTTGAGGACAGTATCTATCTAAAAAGAGTGCCAATAGGCGACATGAACGTCATCAAAAGCGTAGATGCTAAGCACATGCAAGAATTTTACGAGAGGCTTTATCAGCCAAGATTTATGAGCTTTGTTGCTGTTGGCGACTTTGATAAAAATGAGATAAAAAGCTTAATCGAAAAAAGCTTTAGCCAAGCAAAAAATACAAATTCTTACATTCATCCAGAAAAAAATATCAGCTTTAAAAGTGGTTTAAATATTCTTAACTATGACTCGAATGAAACTGGAATGGAGCTAATTAGACTTAGCTATTTTGATAAATTTAGCCCAGTTTTAAATGAGGCTGACGCAAAGAGGAATCTAGAAGATGCACTTATCGCAAGCCTGATAAATATGCTTTATGAGCAAAAAAATGCAAATAATTCATCAAATTTAAGCACTGATTTTATAGCTCAAACACTTCAAGCAAAGCAGAAAATTTATAGTTTTGAAACAAACGTACTTGGAGGCGATTTTAACGCAAGCCTTAAAGATATGCTTGGCGTTATAAAAGGCATTAACGAGTTTGGCTTTAATAAAGATGATTTTGAAGATGTAAGAAAGGCGTTTGCGGCAAATGTAGATGCAAAATTTAAACGCTCAAAGACTAAAAAATCAAGCGCTTACGCTGGACAAATTTTAAATATGATAGAAAATGGTGGCTTTGTGTTAAGCGACGAAGATGAAAAAGAGCTTAGTTTAAAGCTATTAAACGAGATTACATTAGATGACGTTAATGCTAGATTTAGGCAAATTTTGGCCATTTCTGATGAGCGTGTAAGAATTTTTAGCAAAGATGGTTTTAAGCTTAGCAAAGATGAGTTTTTAAAACTTTTTGCCAAGGCGCCTACTTATAACACAAACCTATCTGCTAGCAACAACGACAAGAGCCTAGGCAATGAAAATTTAGAGCCAAAAGAGATAAGCTCAAGAAGCTTTGATGAAAAAAATGGAATTTATACCTACAAAATGTCAAATGGCTCGCAAGTTATCTTTAAGCCACTAGCCACTAAAAAAGATAGCGTTTTGTTTGCAGCCGTCAGCAAAGGAGGCACATCAAATTTGGCTGATCCAAAGCTTGGTAGCTTTGCCGTTGCGCTCACAAATGAAAGCGGTGTTGGTAAATTTAATAACTATGAGCTCTCAAAGGCACTAAATGGAAAGATCGTAAGCTATGAAAAGGGCATAGAAGCGCTCACACAGGGCATTTATGGCTCATCAAGCACAAGCGATCTTAGCTCGCTGCTAGCTGTTATAAATTTAGAATTTAACGCTCCAAGAGCCGACTCGCACGTGCTTGAGAGGATAAAGCAAAGAGCAAAGGATGAGCTAAGCAAAGAGCAAAATTTGCCTGAATATAAATTTAGTACCGAATTTAGCAAGTTTTTTTATGAAAACAATAAACGTGTCGCGCCACTTGAGACGGCTGATATCGATGCGTTAAAGCTAAATGAGCTAAAAGAGATCATCAAAGATAAATTTACAAACGCAGCCTCATATACTTTTGTAATCATCGGCGACACCGACGAAGAGAGGCTTTTACCACTTATTAAAAAGTATATCGCCACCTTGCCAAAGCTTGGCGAAGCTGAAAATTTTAAAGACGATGGCGTGCGAAGTATCAAGGGTCAGCATACATTTAAAAGAGAGTATCAGACCTCAAAAAGAAGTGACGTGAGCGTAGATATTGTAAATTTCGATGCGAAATATAGCTTTGAAGGAGCGATTAGGCTAAGGGCATTAAGTGAAATTTTAAAAACAGCGCTTCGCGAAAAGATCAGAGAAGATAAGGGCCAAACATACGGCTTTAGCCTAAATGCCAAGCTCTCACGCTATCCTTTTGAGCATTCAGATATACTAATTAGCTTTACATGCGATCCTGCAAACACGGACAAGATCATCACCGAGATAAAGCAGATAATAGCTAACATCAAGAGTAGTGGCGCGATATTGCCAAAGCATTTGGAGGATTTTAAAGCGCAAAGTGAAATTTCTATAAAAAAAGATTACGAAAAGCCTGAGTTCTGGCAAAAGCTCGTCATCTCAAATAAAATTTTTAACACGCCACTTTACACGGCTGATGAGTACATAAGCGCGGTAAAAGCTATCACAAATGACGACATCAAAGAGGTGGCTAAATTCTATCTTGATGATAAAAATATGGTGATAAGCATAAATAATCCGAAGTAGAAAATTAAGGGCAAAGCTGGCCGGCTTTTTAAATTTAACCTGAGTAGAAATTTAGTGAGCCAAGCTAGCTTTATAAATTTAAGCCTAATTAGAAATTTAAAGAGCCAAGCTAACCCCTATAAATTTAAACATAAAGCCAAAGCTAAGCGAGAATATCCTTTGGCTTTAGCTTGTTTAGCTTTTGTACTAGATCATCAAAGCTCGCTCCATTTTCGACCTCGCGCCTGATAAATTCCTCAAAAAACTCACGTTTTATATCTTTATCCGTATATGTCACGCTTTTTTTGGTAACTTGCATAGGCTTAAATTTCTCTTCTTCCATCTCTTCATCGCCATTTTCTCTAACTGGCGTAAGAGCGATATTTTGCAGCACATCAGCGATACTCTCGCCCTTTTCATAACTTATTTTTAGAAATTTCAAAAACTCATCTTTGCTATTTTTATCAGCGTAGCTTACACGGTGTAACATAGGCTGGCCTAAGAATTCTATGCGTTTTTTATCCGAGCTTTGTTCGTAATGTAAAGCCCCATCTTTAAAAGAAATTTTTACATTTGCGTGCTCGCCAAGTATCCTTTCTGCGGTAAATTCCAGCCATTTATCTTTAAACTCATCGATACTTAGATCAGAGTCTAGCAAATTTGTAGCCTCACGGCTTAGATAAAGAGCACCAAAAGCATTGTTAGTTATTTTGTTATTTACATTCATTTTGTGATTTTTGATGAACTCATCTACGCTAAAGCCGTTTTTCTCGCTAGTTAGAATGTAGCTTGCTCGCCAAAGCTTCGTGCTATCAACGAAATTTTTAAGGCTAGAGATTTCATCTTTGCTCGCTCCGCTATCAAGGCCATTTATCTTGCCCCAGATAGAAATTTTATCATTTGATGAGTAGCCAGAGAGCGGTAGATGCTTGATGTCCGCAGTTTCAGCGGGAATTTCTACTTTGTTTAAATTCGTGTTTGTGGCTTGGCGCTTACTAAAAGCGTCTTGATAGCTAAAGCTTTGGTTAAATCCATTTAGTGCGTTTATCATGTCAAATCCTTTAACACTATATCGGCAAATGGATTTAAATTTTAAGTGGAATTATTTTTTATTGCGGTATTTTTCAAAAATGGCGATCATTTGGTATGAGTTTTGTGCGATTTTAAATTTATTTGGATTTTTGCCAAGTAGCTCTTCTCTTAAAGAGTCGATAAATTCTCTATCTTTTTTGCAAGCCTCAAAGCTCACTCGCCCCCTAAGTACAGCCATAAATATAATATCGGCAGTCGCGTTTATCATCTCAAGCATCTTTTCTTCGCTCATTTTCGTGGATTTTACCCTTTTTAAAGCAAATATTATTCCTTTACGCTCACAAAATTTACTATTTTTATCTCTTGGCTCTCTTTGCAAGCCTCCAGCGCAGCTGCATTTTTCACCATATGAGCGCTTTTCATATGCTCTTTTTGGCTTGCAAGATCTTCCCAAATCTCCATAAAACAGTACTCATTTTTACCGCCCACAACCATGCCGCACTCGTAGCTTATGCAGCCTTTGTCTTTTCTTGAAGCTGGTACGATCTCTTTTAAAATTTCTTCAAATTTTGCCTCACACTCAGCTTTTAACTTTACATTTACATAAAATCCAATCATCTGCCCATCCTTTAAAAATTTTTGGCTAAAATAGCGCAATTTAGACGCAAGTTTGCGCATTACATTACAAGGCCTTTAAACGATGAAATGATACAAAACCCTAAATTTATAATTTCTAAAACCAACCAAAAACAATAAATTTAACCAAAATCGGAGAGAAAATGAAAAGACGGGACTTTTTAAGATTAAGCGCATTAGGCGCGGTTAGCCTTCAAGCAAACGAGCTTGGCAGCGCAGAGCAAGCGTTATTTGACAAGAAAAGCGGACTAAGTGCAAATAAATTTGGCGCATTTTATGTAAGAACTATCGCAGGGCGCGTGGTTGAGACCGTGCCATTTGAGGGTGATGCTTATCCAAACGAGCTAAATAACGCAGTCATTGACTACATCCAAAACGAGAGCAGAGTAAAATATCCATTTGTTAGAAAGAGCTTTTTAGCCAATCCAAACAACCCAAAACCAGAGCTTCGTGGTAAAGAAGAATTTGTGCGTGTGAGCTGGGACGAGGCTATAAAGCTAAGTGCAAAAATTTTAAAAGAAAATTTTGATAAATACGGCGCTGAAGCGATCTACGGACAGGTTTATCAGTGGGGTAGCCTCGGCAAAGTAGGCCACAGCCAAAAGACTGCAAAAAGGCTACTTAACGTGCTTGGTGGCTACGTAAATGAGCTAGGTGGCTACTCATACGGCGCAGCGACTGTCATCATGCCTCACGTCACTGGCTTCGTCGATCCTGCGCTAGCGCCAACAAAGTGGGAGGCTATCTTAAAAAACGCCAAAACGATCGTGTTTTGGGGCACAAACCCAGTCGTTTCAAACAAGATCGCCATTGGCGTGCCACTTCACAACTCATATAAATACTATGACGAGATCAGAAAAAAAGGCGAGAGCGGCGAGATGAAAATTTATAGCGTTGATGTTTATCACAACGATAGCGCAAAATACTTTGACTCAAAATACCTTGAAGTCGTGCCTTGCACCGATACGGCGATGATGATAGGTATGTGTAACTACCTTTATGAAAAGGGACTTTACAGCAAAGAATTTATAGAAAAATACACAGTTGGCTTTGATAAATTTAAAGAGTATATGCTTGGCAAAACTGACGGGGTAAATAAAAATTTAGCTTGGGCAAGCAAAATTTGTGGCGTGAGCGAGCAGGATCTTGCTAAATTTAGCGAGGATCTAGCCAAAAATGACTCAGTGATAATTAGTGGCTACGCCATTCAAAGACAAGATCATGGTGAGATGGCATATTGGGCGCTTGTGACGCTAAATGCGATGCTTGGCCACATCGGCAAAGAGGGTTGCGGCTTTGTCACAAATGACGGCATGCACAAAAATGCTGATGAGAGCTTCATAGCACCTAAACTAGCGGCGTTTGAGACGAAGGCGCCTCAAAAATTTATTGATAGCGGGCTGGTGCCAAAGACTAAGGGCTACGAAATGCCAAACTCAAGGCTAATAGACGCGCTTCTAAGCCCAGGCAAGGAGATAACAAGAAATGGCAAGAGCTACAAACTGCCAAAGATTAGAGTGATGTTTAATGCAAATGGCTCGACTTTCACAAGGCATCCTGACGCAAATAGAGCTGTAAAAGCTATGCGAAACGTTAATGCTATCATCACTTGCGAGCCATTTTGGACGAGCACGGCTAAATTTAGCGACATCGTCTTGCCAGCTGCGCTTGAATACGAGCGAACTGACATCGAAATGGCAAACTCAACGAGCGAGTATTTATTTGCGATGAAGCCACTAGTTAAGCCATTTGGCGAGAGTAAAAGTGACTTTGAGATCGCAAGACTGATTGCAAAAGAGTGGGGCAGAGAAGAGGCATTTAGCGAGGGTAAAAGTGAGCTAGAGTGGGTCAAGACAATATATGAAGATGCCGTTAAAAAGGCTGCTGAGCTTGGGTATGAGAGCATGCCAAGTTTTGAGGAATTTTGGGAGAAGGGATATTTTAGATTTGACAAGATCGATGAGAAAAAACGCTACTTTACAAACTATAAGAAATTCCGCGACGATCCAGTGGCAAATCCGCTAAAAACGCCATCTGGCAAGATAGAAATTTACTCTGAAACGGTCGCTGGCTTTGGCTATGATGACTGCCCACCGCATGCGACGTGGCTTGAGCCATTTGAGTGGCTGGGCGCAAAAAATAAAAAATATCCTATCGCAATTAGCGGCGCACACTCTAAATTTAGGCTTCACTCACAGCTAAACAACTCCGTGCTTCGCAACTTTAACGAGATCGCAGAGCGCGAGCCAGTGCTTATAAATCCAAAAACAGCTGAGGCTAGAGGGATAAAGATGGGCGACGTGGTGCGTGTATTTAACGATAGAGGCGAAATTTTGTGCGGTGCCTTTGTGACCGAGGACGTGCCACAAAACGTCGTGATAGTAAGCGAAGGTGCGTGGTATGACCCTGAAAAACCGGGTGAAAAGAGCCTTTGCTTGCACGGAAATTTAAATGTACTCACAAAAGACGTGCCATCAAGCAAGATGAGCCAGAGCAACACCGCTCACACAAGCCTTGTGAATGTCGAGAAATTTAAAGGCGTACCAAAACGCGTGACAGCATTTGACGCACCAAAGATTGGCATAATGCACGCATAAAATAAAAGCTATCCTTAAATGGATAGCTTCTAAGCTTTAAAAAATTTATTTATCTTAATAGCAATGAATTTTCACAAAGCTCTTCGATCTTTGAAATTTGCTCTTTAACTCTTTCTTTTAAGCCATCAAGCATTGCTATTTTTAAAGTATAAATTTCATTAAAATCGCTTTTTATATCAAGCAAAATTTTATTTAAAAACGAGCTATTTGAGCACATTAAAGCTTCAAACTCATAAAGGCTAAACGCATCGAGCATACGCTCATAGACGTCTTTTGCACTTGGAATATAAAGTGGCGTATTCATCTGCAGATGCGATTCTAGCGTCTTTTCTATCTTTTGTTTTATAAAATAAACCGCGAGTTTGAGTGCGTTTTCATAGTTTGAGGCTAGCTTTATATCAAGCTTTTCAAAAAACAAAGAGACCTTTTGTATAGCCTTAAATTTAGCCGTTTCATACTCTCTTAAAAAATTTTCATATGTCCGTCCGGCATAGGTATTTATGGATTTTGTTTCGTAAGCCAAGGCTTGATCATCAAAGCTAGCGTAATTTTCATAGCGAGATTTGTATATTAAAAATTTATCCTCTAAATTTTTATAAAGCTCATTAAACGCTGAGGTTATTGCATTTTCTAGCTCTTTTAGATCCTTTTTGTAGCGTTTAAAAAATTTATTAAAAACCACATCTTCGTAGATAAGTCTTGAAAAGACTTCGTCGCTATCAAGACTTATTACCTCAAAATTTTCACGCTTATAAATTTCTTTGTTTAAAAGCGTCTTTGAAGCGTTAAATTTTGTCTTTGAAAAAGGCTTAAGTAGCTTAAATACCTCATCGGCAGCAAGTTTTATAACTTCACTCATTTGACTATATCTTAAAGCGATCTTTGGTTTAAACTCCTCTTTTATCGCCTCTAGCCTCTCATCTAATGAGCCACTAAATTCATCTAAAATTAACTGCGCATTGTCATAAATTTCTAGATGTTTTTCTTGCTCGTTAGTTAGGAGTTTTACGATCTTTTTTACCCTTGCTTTTATGAAATTTTCTTTAAAGCGCTTGTCCAAAAAGCACTCTTTAATAGCCTTTAGAGCTTCGTTAAAATTTGAAGCTTCAAGTAGACTTTTGTCATTATTTGTTATACCAAGAAGAGCTTGCTTTGATGAGATAGCGATGATATCCTCAAAAAGCTCGCCATAAGTTTGCCTAGCGTGTTTTAGCAAACTTTCAAGCTCCTCCTCGCTTAGCTTGTCTTTTTGGTTGATTAGGCAGATCGCTTTTAGATCATTGGCTTTTAAAATTTCTTTAATGCTTTCAAGCTCGCTTGCCTTTGCGGCGTTGTTTGCAAGGCTTAGCCATATTGCGCCGCTAACCTTTTTTAGTGTATTTTTTGTCTCTTTTGTGTCAGCATCTCTTAGCGAGTTTAGGCCAGGAGTGTCGATGAAATTTATCTCTTTTAAAATTTCACTTGGCGCATAAAGCGTCATACTAGAAACTTGCTCGCCTAACTTATTTAGCTCGGCTAGATCGCTACTTGCTAGCAGGCTTTCGCTACCATTTATAAATTTCACGCTTAGAAGTGGCATCTTTGCAAATTTTAGCCTCACAGCCTTTGCGGTGACTGGAGTTAGTCCTGATGGCAAGATATCTTGACCAAGAAGTGCGTTTAAAAATGTTGATTTTCCACTTGAAAATTGACCGATAACAGCTATTAGTGGTGGCTCATTTAGAGTGTCTATTAGTAAATTTAAGCTCTCTTTTATTTGCTCGCTTATATGCAAGCTAGGATCGTTTAGATCATTTACGAGCCTAGCTAGCTCACCCTTAAAATCATTTGTAAAGACCTTAAAATATCTCGCTTTGTAGGCATTTATAAACTCATTAAACATTTTTTATATCCTCTAAAAGTGAGTAAATTTCATCTTGCAAGGAAGTTTTTTGTTTAAGCTTTGAAATTGAGCTTTGATTTTGTAAATTTAGCTCATTAAGTCTTTCATTGAGCACTAAAAGCCTTTGATTTAAAGCCTCTTTTTGGATCATTTCATAAGCCTTTACTCGCTCTTTTAGCAGCTTTTTTTCATGTTCTGCTAGTATCTCACAAAACTGCGATATACTTTTATTGTTAAGTAAATTCTGTCTTAAACTTAAAAGCGCCTCATCTGGCTCATTTTTGCTTAAAATTTTAGCTTCAAGCTCATCTAAAAGCTCGCTAAAATCAAGCTCTACGCCCATTTGCTTTAAAAAGTCATTTATACTAAAAATTTTATTTTCACTCACCTTAAAGCCATCAAAACTTAAAGCGATATTTTGCTCGCATGACTTTATCTGTACCAAAGTTTCATTTCTGGCCTCTCTCATAAGTGCCGCAACTCCGTCACAAAGTGTAGTTTTTGTTATTTGTGTAAGACGCTTTAGATTTAAATTTTCTCTTTTACTTTTGCAGTAAGCGATCTCGCTCTTAAGCTTCTCATTTAGATTTTGTAGTAGTGCTTCAAGCCCCATTTTATAGATATCTTTTGCATTTTTATCATCGAGTTTTTTTAGCTCGCCTTCTAAAAGTCTTTCAAGTTTTGTGAAATTTTCATTAAGAGAATTTTTGATATTTGCCTGCTCGTTTTGCAAGGCTTCAAGCTCTAAACCAAATGCTTTAAGCTCTAAAATTTCAGCCTTTGTGGCTTCGAGTTTTGTTTTTAAAATATTTTGCAATTCTTTTTGATATGAGCTTAAAATTAGAGCTGATTTTTTAGAGTCTTTGCCAAAAAGCACATCGTAAAGATACTCTTTAAACTCTGGCACGCCACTATTTAAAGCGCCATCAAAATAAGCCTTTGCACTAAGAGCAAAATAATCTATCTTGATATCATTTATCTGCTCGCCGATCGCCTTTTTTACGTAGTTAAGCGTTTCATTAATATCCTTTGCGTCTAACTCGTCAGCGTGAGTTAGCACGATAGCAACTCTTACGATGTGCGAGTTTTCAAGGCATTTTTTCAAAAATAGTGCGTCTTTTTGCGTTGCACTTTGCGAAGCATTCATGAGATGAGCCAAAAGGTCGCACTCTTTCATAAAATTTGTAGTTATTTGCTCTCTTAAAACGATCGCATCATCTATGCCCGGAGTGTCTATAATGCAGACATTATCTCTTAAAAGCTCCAAGTCATCATAAAGCTCAACGCTTTTTACGAGATTTGCCGTTTTTGAGCTTGAAGATGTATAGTTTTTTATCTCATCTAGGCTGATCTCTACGCTACTAGCTGGTAAATTTTCACTTGAAAGTCCAAGCTTTTCTAGCTCGTCTGGGCTATAAAAATTTACCTTTGCATGGCTAGTTGTTGCGTGCTTTAAGATGGTTAAATTTATGGTCTCAGGCACATTTGAAGTGCCTAGGACGGATTTGTTTAAAAGCGCATTTAAAAGGGTTGATTTGCCAGAGTTTATGACGCCACTTACTGCGATGTTAAAAAGCGTTTCGTTTGATCTTTTTTTAGCGTTTTTTAAAGCTAGTAAAAATTCTTTATCTTCATCAAGCATGCTTGCTTTTTCATTTATCTCGTTTAGAAAATCCAAGCTCTTGTGAAAATGATCTTTTGGCTTCGCATTAGAAATTTCAGCCTTATTTTGATTTGAGTTTTTGCTTATAAATTTTATTAAAAAATCAAATTTTTCATGGCTAATTATCTTTTCATCACGTAGCTTTTGTAAGCGGGTTACGAGTTCATCACTTAAAATTTTTGCCTCATTTAGTGCTTTTAGCGTAGCTAGCTGGGCACTTTGTATGCTAAAGATATCAAGTCCAACGCCTAGCTTTTTTAAGATAGTTCTAAACTCAGCAAGAGCCATAAACTCATCTAAATTTTTCTCATCACAAGATAAAAGAAGCGCCAGTAGATCTGGGTAAAAAGGCACGTTCGCATCAGTGTTGGCGTAAATTTTATTTAAATGCCAAGCGTGATTTAAAAACTCGTCCATTAAAGATTCTTTTTTTAAAATTTTTTAGATTTTATTATGTTTTTACTTACGAAGCTATCAAGATTTAGGTGCAAAATTTTATATTTTTTAAAAAGTTTAATTTAACTCAAGCTTTCTAAAGCTAACTCTTGGGTTTATATTTAGCTCGCTATGGTTTACAAACTCGCCTTTTAGGTACTTCTCATGCCCCGCTCTTGCTATCATTAAGGCATTGTCAGAGCAAAACTCAATTGGAGCTAGCAAAAGCACGCACTCGTTTTTTTGACAAAGCGTTTCAAGTCTTTTTCGTAAATTTAGATTTGCACTTGCACCGCCAACTACGCCAAAACGCTTAAAATTTCTTAAACAAAAGACCTTTTCAAGCTTGTTTAAAATGTGCTCACAGGCTGTATTTTCAAAGGCGTAGCAGATGTCAGCGATATCTTTTGGAGTGATACTTTCTAGCTTTGAAATTTCGACTCTGACTTGGTTTTTAAGCCCTGAAAAACTATATTCAAGGCGTTTATCGTGAAGAAGTGGAATGGTAAAATGAAACCTCTCTTTATCTTTGCAAAGTAGGGCATTTTGCTGCACAATAGCGCCTCCTGGATAACCAAGATCAAGCATTTTAGCAACCTTATCAAAGCTCTCGCCAAAGCTATCATCACCAGTGCTTGCTAGCTCAGTGATTTCACCATTTTCGCTTACTTCTAAGATCATCGTATGCCCGCCACTAACTAGCAGGACGCCAAGCGGAAAGGTGGCTTCGCGATCTAAAAATAGTGAGTAGATGTGGCCAACTAAATGATTTACGGCAATTAGCGGGATATTAAGAGCCACGCTTAGCGCTTTTGCCATGCTGACGCCACCTATTAGGCTCACACTAAGACCTGGCTCATTTGTCACAGCGATCGCTTTTATATCTTTAAAATTTGGCAAGATATCCTCTAAAAGTGCTGGTAGTGCCTTTGTATGAAGTCTAGCTGCAAGCTCAGGAACCACGCCACCAAAGATAGCGTGCTCCTCTTCTTGAGAAATTTTTTTATAATAAATCTTCTCTAAAGTGCGTTCATCTATTAGTGCGACCGAGCTATCATCGCAGCTACTTTCGATGCCAAGTATCATCTAAACTCCGCTAAGATCATGCCAGCAAATTTCTCTTTGCCATCTTCGTTTTTATAAAACTCGACTCTATAAATTTTGCTGTCTTTATCGATGCTGTAGCTTTTATTTAGGCTATTTTTAGCCACTTCTTGCTCGCTCTCATCTATACTTTTTGTGCCATATCCTATGACATTTACGCGCACGTTTTTGAGTGATTTTATTTTAAAGCTCTTTTTCACGCTAAATTTATCGCCACTTTTTAATGTAAGCTCGCTACCGTCACTTATTAGTGAAATTTCATCAAGTGGTTTTGCAAACTCAAAATATTGTGGTTTTAATCTAGTAACAAAGCGGTTGCCATACTGCACTTTGAAGCTACCATTTTCTTTTATAACGGCTATTAGCGGATTTGGTGAGCTGTAATTTAACTCGCCTTTTTTAAGTGGAACAAAATTTATTAAAGGCTTTAGATTTTTAAGACTTATCGCGTATGAATTTTCAAGTTCGAGTCTGATCTCTTTTTCGATTGCCTTTTTTACGCTTTTAACATCAAGATTAAACGGCCTAGTAAAGCTAATGCCAGCCTTTTTCATATATTCTTCAATAGCGATTAGATGGTAATAAGTCCTTTGCTCAGCGTTTAAATTTTTACTAGCTTCGTTTGCAAAGGCTGATTTATTTTGCGTGATAGCATAGTAAGTTAGGCTTTTTAGCATCTCTTTGTCGCCCATTGCGGTGTGCGTGTTTTTGATGTGATACTGGTGTTTTTGATCTATTAGATACTTGTTTAGCACATCTTTTACGCTTGAAGCAATGTTTTCAAGCTCTGGATATTTTGAGCCAGGAAGCGTGCTTTGATCTATTATGCAAGTATTGCCCCATTTATCTGGATTTTCGTCTTTGTTTATAAATTTATCTCTGTAATATCCGCTTCCATCGTGTAAATTTAAGATGAGCGTGACGTTTTTATCAGTGATGACATCTTTTATCTTCATTACTGAGTTATAGTCTGGATCGTTTTTATCGACATGGGCAAATTTTCTATTCATATCGCCTTTTGTGCCACGACTTCGCTCAATTATGCTTGGGAAATTTAAATTTGGCACGACCCAAAGCGAACCTTTTGTGATGTTATAGTCGGTGGTTACGATAGAGGCTGCCAAAAAACCACCCGGCTCATCGCCTTGAATACCACCGATTAACAACATCGTGTTTTCGCTTGGTTCACCTTTTTTGATAAGCGCATAGTCTAAAGTATTGGCTAAACTAGCAGTGGTAAAGGTTAGTAAAAAAAGTAAAAATTTACGCATTAATATCCTTCATAATGCTTTGTCTTTGGTAAAAGCAAATTTAAAACTATACCAGTAACCGCACCAAGCCCTATACCTGAAAATTTAACCGCACCAAGGTCAAGCACCATGCCACCTATGGCAAAGATGAAGATGAGGGCCACGATTATCATATTTCTAGGATCGGCTAGATCGACTTTATTTTTTATAAGTGTCTCCATGCCAACGCTTGCGATGATGCCAAAAAGTAGCAACATGATACCGCCGATGACTGGAGCTGGTATGGTTGAAAGCACAGCTCCTAGCTTGCCAACAAAGGCTAGCACAATGGCAGTGATCGCTGCAAAGGTCATGATTGCTGGATTATACGCCTTTGTAAGGCTAACTGCACCTGTGACCTCTGAGTATGTAGTGTTTGGCGGGCCACCAAAAAAAGAAGCAAGCGAAGTGGCAAGTCCATCTCCAAGGAGCGTATTTTTAAGGCCTGGATTTTTTAGAAAATCTTCTTTTGTGACATTTGATATAGCAAGCATATCGCCTATGTGCTCGATTGCTGGAGCGATGGCGATAGGTATCATATAAATGATTGCTTCAAACTCAAATTTTGGTGTAGTGAAATTTGGCATTCTAAACCAAGGTGCATTAAAGATAGGGGTAAAATCAACCATGCCAAAGCAGTAAGCTACGATGTAGCCAGTGATGATACCAAGCAAAATAGGTATAAGCCTAAACATGCCGCGTCCAAGCATCATTACCAAAATAGTAGCCACTAGCGAAATGCCAGCGACGATCATCGCCTCGTTTTGAGTATAAATTTCAGTAGCTGATGTTGCCATTTTGACAGCATTTGGGGCAAGGATAAGGCCTATTGTCATGATGACTGGACCAACGACAACTGGAGGTAAAATTTTATGCAAAATTTTCTCTCCGCCAAATCGAACCACAAGGCTTAAAGCAACGTAGAAAAATCCAGCAAATATAACGCCTCCCATCGTCACTGCTATACCCCATTTTTCGATACCGTACTGAAGTGGCGCGATGAAGGCAAACGAGCTTGCTAAAAAAATAGGCGGAACATTTTTTCTAGTGATTAGCTGAAAAAGTAGCGTACCAAGACCAGCCGTAAAGAGAGCTACATTTGCATCTAGTCCCGTAAGTATCGGCACTAATACCAGTGCACCAAAGGCGACAAATAAAAACTGAACGCCGATTAAGCTTTGCTTGGGATCAAATTTATAACCCTCATACCTTTGCATTTAACATCCTTTTTGCGTAATTTCTAACTTCTTTATCAGCTTCAAAAATTTCATCAATATTTGAAATTTTGATATCTCTAAAATTTTTAACAGAGCTTAAAACGAGCCTTGAGATATCCAAAAACGGGCATTTTTTCTCTAAAAAGCTAAATACTCCAATCTCATTTGCAGCATTTATCACTACACCTAGATCAGGGTTTGCCAGGACTTCATCTTTTAGAGAAAAAATGGGATATTTTTTAAGGCTGATTTTATGAAATTTTATATTTTTTAGATCAAGTAAATTTGCGTGTGAAACGATATTTTCATTGATGTTTTCAAACATAGCATGAGCGATAGCTAGCTTCATATCAGGTCGAGAGAGGTGCATCGTGCTTGAGCCGTCTATAAATTCAACTACGGCATGTATCGCAGAAGTTGGCTCTATCACAGCTTCGATATCTTTGATTTCATAAAGCCAGTAAGCTTCCATCACCTCAAAAAGCTTATTTGCCATCGTCGCACTATCAATCGTTATCTTTGCGCCCATATCCCAGTTTGGGTGTTTTAGTGCGTCACTTGGCGTGGCGTCTTTTAGAAATTTGATTGGTTTTTTGTAAAAAGCACCGCCACTTGCTGTGATGATGAGTCTTTTTGGTGCAGTTTTATTTTCAAGTAGAAATTTAAGTCCAAAATGCTCGCTGTCTATTGGTAAAATTTCTCTAGTCTTTAGAAATTTGCCGCCAACAACAAGGCTCTCTTTGTTTGCAAGGGCAAGCCTTTTGCCAAGAGTTTGCGTCTTTAAACTAGGAACAAGGCCAGCAAAGCCAACAAGGGCGTTTATTACCTTTTTTGAGCTTGAAATTTCTAGCATTTGTAGTAGCCCAGTTTCGCCAAAAAATATATTTTTAGCTTCTATATTTTTTACATTTTTAGCTAGCTTTTCATCGCTTACGCAGATAAATTTTGGTTTAAATTTTAAAATTTGCTCATTTAGTAAATCTACATTTTTAGCGCAGCTTAACGCCTCAACCTCTACGCCAAATTTTTCGCAAAGATTAAGGGCGTTTTTGCCGATTGAGCCAGTTGAGCCAAGTATTACCACGAGAGCGACCAAAGTAGGGCAACTACACCAAATAAATAGCCATCTATCCTATCAAGCATGCCGCCATGTCCTGGGAAGAGCGAACCACTATCTTTGACGCCGCAAAGTCTTTTTAAGTAACTCTCAAACAAATCTCCCCAAACTGCAAACACGCAGACTAAGAAGCTTGAGAATAAAATTTGGAAAAATCCTTCAGTTACAAAATTTCCAACAATGCAGCCAATCACAGTACCTATCGCCACACCGCCTGCTGCACCTTCGATTGTTTTATTTGGTGAGCTTGGGCTAAATGGATGTTTGCCAAACATTTTGCCAACAAAAAATGCACCGCTATCGCTTGCAACTACGCTTAAAATAAGCCATACAAGATAGCCTACGCCATACTCTGAGTAAAGCATCCACATCATAAAGATCGGCGTGGTCGGATATACAAAAGGTGCGACTAGCTTTAAATTTTCACTTTTTATGTGAGCCAGGATCGAAGCAACTAGCATGATAGCAAGGATCGCTATGAAAATTGGATTTGTAAAATATGTAAGCACGTAAAAAGCAAGTGCGGCAAAAACTAGCTGTTTGTGATCTATATTATAAAGCTTGAGCGACTCATTAAATGCAAAATAAAGCACTACGCCGAGCAAGATAAAATTTAAAATATAATTATCAATAAAAAAAACTACCAAAATAGCAACAAACATCAAAACGCCAGTGATTATGCGAGATTGCATATCCTCTCCTTAAAATCGTTATTTCACTGTAATTATAACACTTAAATTTTAGACGGCGTTTATAAGAGTAAAATTTGATTTAAAAAGCATTTTAAGCTGGTAAATTTGGACTATATTGACGTTAGTAAAGATTTAAATTTATTTTTTAAGCACACAAATAAAGTAAGACTGAAATGATCCCAGGCAGTAGTACTTTATGGCTTAAAATTTTTAAAAATTATTTTCCTCAAAAAAGTCGGTGTCGATTTTGCAAATTTCATATATTTGGCTTGTTTGAACGCCGACTTTGTATTTTATCATTAGCTCTGCAAGCTTGTCGCCATCTATCAAAACCACACTAAAATTTTGATTATCTTTGGCGAAATTTTCAGCTTCTTTAGTAAATTTTGCCGTAGTGATAAAGACGCCTTTTTTGGTATTTTTATTTGAGATGGCGCCGATAAACTGCTGAATTTCTGGCCTACGGATATTACTGCCGTCTTTGTATCTTTTTGCTTGGATATAAATTTTAGAAAGCCCAAGTTCATCTTCGTCTATAATGCCATCTATCCCGCCATCTGGGCCTTTATTTGTAAGATTTCCAGCTCCATAATTCATCTTTTCAAGTAGCTTTGTTACAAGGTATTCAAAAAATCTTGGCTCTTTTTCTAAAATGCTAGATAAAATTTCACTTTTTAGCTCTTCTTTTATCTTGCAAAGCGCTTCATCTATATTGTCATCTGGGGTATTTTCCGTGGCTTCTTTTTTCTCTTGCCTTATCTCTTGTTTGTAAATTTCATCGTACCAAGAGAGAAATTTGCTCTTTTTGTCCTTGCTACTTACTAGCTCTTTGCCAAAATTTGTTATGGCAAATAGGCTTCTACCAACTTTTTGAAGCGGCACTTTTTCTGGCCTTGATTTTATTTGAGCTGTTGTAGCCAGATAGGATAAGGCCCAGCCAGTCCTGCTTATATATGTAAAAGTTCCACTTTTTATTTTTTGTAAAATTTCATCATCTGATAATTTGAAATATTCAATTATAAATTTAGAAATTTCAGCTCTATTTGCCTCTTTCTTTTGTGCGACAAATTCTAAAATAGGCAGCATCATATCTTTATAACTTGGTAACATTTTATATCCTTAAATGAAGCAAATTTTGAAATTATATAAATTTTTTGGCTTAAAAGCTATAATCAAAACATGAGATGTCTTGGTCTAACAAATTTTCTTTTAGAAAATATTAGCTTATTTGTAAATACCTTTGCTACGATATTTGCACTAATTTTTTATTTTGTTTCTGGTGTTGGAATCGTCTTTATATTTATCGCATTTCCACTTGGCTATATAATGGGCGCACTCTTATCAATCCCATTTTTGATATTTTTATTTTTCTTATTTGTATCTATTGATATCTTTTTATGCCTTTTGGCATCTATTTGCAATCTTTTTTAACAAATTTAGAAGTAAATTTGGGGCTTTTACAGCCCCTTTGCTACTTTATAGCAGCCATTTTTCTACGCATATAAGCTATGCGGCTTTGAAGTGGTAAGTGTTTAGGGCAGTTGTCTTCACAGCCTAGCAAAGTCATACAGCCAAATACGCCGTCATCGTCGCCGATAAGCTCGTAAAAGTCCTCGTCGGTTCGTTTATCAAGCGCGTCGATTTTAAATCTAGCTACGCGGTTAAGTCCGACCGCACCGATGAAATCAGGCCTCATGATAGCCGTACCGCACGCAGCCACGCAGATACCGCACTCGATGCAGCGATCAAGCTCAAATACCTCTTGAGCCACTTCAGGCTCAACTTTTTCCTCAAGCTTAGAAATATCTGTCTCGTGGTCGGTGTGTATCCAGCTCTCCACGCGCCTACTCATCGCATTCATCCAGTTGCCGGTGTCTACGCTTAGGTCTTTTAAAAGCTTAAATACTGGCAAAGGCATAAGCTCAATTACTCCGCTTTCAAAATCCTTAGTAAGAGTTCTACAAGCTAATCTTGGCTTACCATTTACAAGCATGCCACAACTTCCACAAATTCCAGCACGACAAACAAAGTCAAAGCTAAGATCTGGGTCAAATTTCTCGCGAATCATATTTAACGCGATAAATAACGTCATGCCGTCAGTTTCTTCTAGCTCGTAGGTCGCGAAATGCGGCTTTGAAATTTTGCTTAACGGATTATATTTAAATGCTTTTATGGTTATTTTTCTACTCATATCCTATTCCTGCTCTTTCGTTTGGTGCTTTATATTTAGGCTGAAGCTCGTAGTGCATTAGCGCTTCTTGAATTTCTTGTCTGCTCTTACCTTCAGCTTGCATTTTCTCGCGAATTTCATCAACCTCTTTTTGGCGGATGGCACTATCTGGATGCTCAATAATATTACCTTTCGCACCATAGCCTCTAAATGCTGGTGGCATCTCCATTTTCATAATATCAAGTGGCTCATACACGATAGTCGGTAGCGTATCGCCCTCTTTCCAACTAGTTAGAGTTCTGTTTAGCCAGTTTAGGTCGTCGCGTTTCGGATAGTCTTCGCGGCAGTGCGCTCCGCGGCTCTCGGTGCGATCAAGCGCGCCTTTTGCTATACAAAGGGCTAGTTTTAGCATCTTTGGTACGCGGTAGGCTTCCTCAAGCTCAGGGTTGCCAAATAGCACCTTGTTTGTGACTTTGACGTCCAAAGATTGTTTGTAAAGCTCCTCTAGCTCTTTTACCGCTACGGCTAGACCTTCGCCGGTTCTAAAGATCGCCACGTGCTCCCACATAATGTCTTTCATCTTGTTTTTGATCTCAAATACGTTAAATTTGCCCTCTTTTTCGACTAGACTTTTTAGATAGTCTTCCTCTTTTTTAACGAATTTTTCGATATCTGCGGTATTTATATCTATCTCGTGGCTGCCGCAGTAGTCGGCAAAATAGTCCCCAACGATCATGCCAGCTACGACGGTTTCTGAAACGGAGTTGCCGCCTAGGCGGTTAAATCCGTGCATATCCCAGCATGCAGCCTCGCCGGCGCTAAATAGACCTGCTAACGTCGGGCTCTCGCCTGTAGGCTTGGTTTTTATGCCGCCCATAGAGTAGTGCTGCATAGGAAGGATCGGCGCCCAGCCCTTGCCGCGCTGGCGACCGTTTTCGTCGGTATATACTTCGGTGTCGGCAGGGTCGATGCCGTTAAAGATTTCGCAAATTTCTTGAACGTCGCGTAAATTTTTCTCGATGTGCTCGCGTCCTAGGATCGAGATATCTAGCCAAACGTGATAACCGTATGGACTAGGTACGCCCTTGCCTGCGCGGATATGCTCCATGATGCGGCGACTTACGACGTCGCGGCTAGCTAGTTCTTTTTTCTCAGGCTCATAGTCTGGCATAAAGCGATATCCGTCCACGTCGCGTAAAATTCCGCCGTCGCCGCGGCAACCTTCCGTTAGCAAGATACCGCTTGGAACGATCGGAGTCGGGTGAAACTGCACCGCTTCCATATTTCCTAGCTGAGCAATGCCTGTCTCAAGAGCGATGGCTGCGCCGATACCCTCGCAAACTACGGCGTTTGTGGTGTGTTTATAAACCCTTCCGTAGCCGCCCGTAGCGATTAGCGTACCTTTTGCGACGTATGCCGTGATCTCGCCGTTAACTAGATCGCGAACGATCGCGCCGTAACAGCGGTTGTTTGCGTGGATTAATGCGATAGCTTCTTTTCTATCGTGGATTTCGACATTGTGCTTTAGAGCTTCATTTGCTACGGCAAAAAGCATAGTGTGACCGGTAGCGTCGGCCGTAAAGCATGTTCTCCATTTTTTAGTTCCGCCAAAGTCGCGAGAGTGGATGAGCCCGTGAACTTCTTCTTTTTCTACGATAGTCGTTTTTTGAGCATTGATGATAGCGCTTCTCTCGCCTTTTGTTATACGAGTCCAAGGCACGCCCCAAGCAGCTAGCTCGCGGATTGCCTTAGGCGCAGTTTGACAAAACATACGCGCGACTTGCTGATCGCAGCCCCAGTCGCTACCTTTTACCGTATCGGCAAAGTGTACGTCCTCGTTGTCGCCTTCGCTCATTTTTGAATTTCCCAAAGAGGCTTGCATACCGCCTTGCGCAGCCGCAGAGTGCGAGCGCTTTACAGGTATGAGACTTAAAACGACGGTGCTTAAGCCCTTTTCTCCAGCAGCCACAGCAGCTCGCAGACCCGCTAGACCGCCTCCGATAACTAATGCATCATAATATTTTACATTCATCTTCTAGCTCCTTTTTAATGGCTGATCCACACGAAATCGGCGATTAGCGCAATTATAGCAAGTATGCCATAAACGGCAAATACAATTGTTTTTGCCTTATTTCTTTTGGCAAACATTTCGTGCTTATTTGCACCATCAATGCTTATCCATTTGACATACAAGCGGTACATACCGACACTAGCGTGAACGACCATAAAAACAAGTAGCGCGAAGTAAAAAATTTCTAATTGATGAAAATTTTTAGCTGAATTATCTGCAGTAATGTGTCCGCCAAAGACTATATCCACTAGGTGCGCGCTGGCTGCAAAAAATAGCGCAAAACCGGTCAAAAACTGAAACCACCAAAGCGTAGTATCAAGGTGCTTCATGCGGTCTTTGTGGCCTCTAAACATTAGATATTGTCTATAGTTTGCTGGAAATTTTCTCATAGCTAAAAATGCATGAGCGATAAAAATGGCAAATATTACCGCGGCAATAACATTAGTAATCCACCAAGTAGCTTCTCCAAATAAAAATTTAGCTTCCGCAAATCCTACGACAGCGTTAAATGCGTCTTTACCAAGTAGTATAGTAGAAGTAAAAACCATATGGCACAATATGAAACAGGCTAAAATAAACCCCGTAATACTTTGCCATCTATCCCAAGCGGCTGGAGTGCGACTTTTTTTGTCGTCCGACCGTTTTCCCAAAAAACCTTCTATAAGCCCGGTCATGAGCCCTCCTAAGAAATTTGAAATAAATTATCATTTCTTAATACTAATTTAAATATTAGTATTAATTGATAAAGCTAATGCTAGCAGATTTTTACTTTAATATTTTTTAAACACTTATATTAGAGCTTTGAAAATTTTTTATAAAGCATAGCATAAATAAAAATTCCAAAACCACACATAATAAGTGATAAAATTTGCCCCATTGATAGATTAAAAATAATAAATCCAAGTCCAGAATCAGGCTCTCTGTAAAATTCGCAAATAAATCTTGCAAATGTATATAAAATGGCATAAAGTGCTATAAGTTCGCCATTAAATTTCTTATATTTTCTATATAAAAATAAAATAATAAAAATAACTAAACCTTCTAAGAATGCCTCATAAAGCTGACTAGGATGCCTTGGTTGTCCAAAAACATTTATTGCCCAAGGCACATCTGTAACTCGTCCAAAAAGCTCTTGATTTAAGAAATTTCCAATCCTGCCAAATGTATAGCCAAAAGGTATGCAAACGGCACAAAGATCAAGTAGCTGCCATAAATTTTGTTTATACCTTTTGCAAAATAGATATGTTGCAAGCAAAAAGCCAACTACTGCTCCGTGGTAACTCATGCCACGAATTCCTATAAACTCGCCGTTATGAAATGGATTAAAAATTTGCCAAGGCTGCGTCAAGTAGTAGCTAGCCTCACCTGAATAGACTAAAACCCAGCCAAGTCTAGCACCTAAAATAACGCCGATCTCGACCCAAAAAAAGTAGTTATCCAAAAGCTGATTTGAGATTGGGATTTTATCTTTTTTAACGAGATATTTTGCCATGACAAGCGCTAAAACAAGGGCTAAAATATACATAAGCCCATACCAGTGCACGCTAAAGCCTAAGATACTAAAGGCGACTGGGTTAAAGTGGTTATAAATGTCGTTCCAAATTTCCATAGAATCTCACTTTATTTTTTTATGGATTTTATAATGGAAAGGCTTAAACTATAAATGTCTATTTAAAATTTCATTGTATTTGCCTTGCAAATTTGCTAACTTTTGCTCTCTTTGCGAGATTTCGCTTTCTAAAACTTCAAAATCTGTTACGATTTGCTTTTGTATAGAAAGCGGCAGAAGTGGGATTTTTATCAAATTTAAGTCTTTTAAATTTAAGCTTTGACCAAAAGCATTCAATCCATTTTTTTGTAATTTTATAAACTTTGTATCAAATAAGCAAAAGATAAATTTATCCAAAATTTTATCCTTAAACTCTTTCTTGACAACAAAGGCGGCTATTGCTTCATTTGTATATAAATCAGTTCCTGCAATGGCGGTTTTTCCTATACTTAGTTTAAAGCTAACAAGAGTTGTACCTTCTGGTATAAGTTTAACGTTTGAGTTCTTTACCCCTAAATTTGTAATTTTTTCTTTAGTGTCAGTTATTACGTTTGAATTCATCTCTGAAATACTTAGCCATAAATTTTCTCCGCCATAATATGCAGAATTATCCCTTTTGGGCGTTCCACCTATTAAAATATTGCAAAAATTAGAAATTAGCTCATACCCCCCCCATTTGAGTTAAAACTTATGCCAAATTTTGTAAAAATTTCGCTCATTTTAGCTTTTAGCTCGCCAATTTCCATACGGATCGTTTTAAACTCTTTATCGACCTTTTCACATTCGGCTACGATTTTTTGAAACACTTTTTTATTTTCTTTATTATTACTAAAAGGAATTCTTATGTTTTTTAAATTTGTAGAATTTAGCCCGCCTTGTGCTGCACCGGTAATATTTTGTTTTAAAATTTGTTGACCCAACGGAGAATATAAAAAATAAAAAATATATTTCTGAGTAATTATATCGGCTGCTCGAAGTATGAAAATATGCTCATTTACCATAGCTCTTCTGTTATTCAGCTCATCTCTTAAAAGTGCAATTTTCCCAGTTAATGCTCCATCTTTGCAAAGCAAAATATCATTTTGTTTTAATCTGCCTTTTTGATTATTTTCATAATACTCAATGCTTACAAATTTTGGATTTACCAAATTTATTATGCCGTTTGTATTATGGATATGCTCTCCACCAAGGCTTAACGCACCTTCATTTAAATTACCAACTCCACCATTTGGACGTGAGCCAGTTTCTATTGTATTAAGCAAAGTCCCAAGCTTCACCATCGGATACTTACTCGTTATCTCAACTTTACTTTTTGCGCTTAAATTTATCGCCTTATCGAAACTAGCACGGCGAAAATCTATGCAATCACGTAAATTTACCAAATTCGCATACGGCTTTAAATTCTCATTAAATTGTTTCAATTTTCCGTCGAAAGCTTCTCGAATGATAAAATTTAATTTTTCGGGATTATCTAAAACCGCAGGATCATAAAGAGTGGTTTTGATAGAACTTATCTTTTTTATATTTTCTATCGTTTCGTCGTCATCGCCACTAGCAGCTACATCTGTTATATACTTTATTCCTTCATTGCCTTTGGCATTACTCCAATCATATCCCAGAAATTTTTTCTGTTCTTCGTTATCGTTCGGAGCTTTTATTATTAGTGTATTTTGATAATTTACAAGTTGGAAAATGCTAAATTTATCTATTTCGATACCTTTGATAAACTCGATCATCTTATTAGAAATTTGCTCTTCTTTTTCTTTTTCGCTTAAATTTTTCTTTTTAATTATACTTTTATATTCGCTTGAATTTTTAAAAGCTATTTCGTATTCATTAAAAATTTCATTTTCCAAAAGCACTTTTTGCGTTATAAATTTTTTGTATTTATTTTTGTCGTAGCCCATAAATTCGCAGTATTCGCCTAAATTTAGCCTGTCGTTATATTGCGCTAAAAAGCTGCTGTCGTTTATAACACTAACGGCACGGTTTTTGGCGTGGACTAAGGCGTTCGGCTTGTTTGCTAGGCGTCGTAAAAATAAAATAACCGTATTTGTGCCAGTTTTACCGAATGTTTTATTTCCGAATTCACTAATGGCGATAATCTCGAAATTTCCTAACAAAATTTCGCGCGTTTTCTCGTAAATTTTACCAGTTTTATTTATAAGCGAGCTTGGCAAAACGATACCACAAACGCCGTCTTTATCTAAAATTTGGGCAGCCCTCTCCACAAAAAAACACTCGATTGCATTATTGGTTTCTAAAGTTTCAACTACTTTGCTAAGTTCGTATTTATCAAAATTTTTATCATCTTTTAGTGTCGTTAAAAAGCCTTTTACTGAGTAGGGTGGATTTGCGATTAAGACATTAAAACTGCCTTTATCGATATCTTTATGATAGGCTAGCGCGTCCTGATCTATAATGTTTAATCTTGCCCGTACATAAAGCTTGCAACCTTACTTACTTTACCCAAACGGCTTTCTTTTTCTACGCCGTAAATATTTTTATAATAACGCTTTAACTCGTCCGCATCTTTTACATAATGAGTCTTAATAAAGCTTGCGTATTCGTTTATAAAATGCCCTGCCCCGCAAGCATAATCAATCACTCTAACATCTTCGTTTTCTTTTAAAATTTGCTCTATTGGTAGGCTTTGAATAATAAATTTAACGATAGGAAGTGGAGTAAAAAACTGACCTTCGCTTTGCTTGATGCCTTGATCCAAAAAGCCCTCAAACAAATCGCCTAAAAATTGATTATGCTCGCTATTTGTTAGACGAATATTTTCAAACATTTCTACTACTTCGGTCAAAATTTTGACATTTTTCTTAAAAAGCTCTTCATTATAAACTTCTATAAACGCAAAGTCGTTATTCGTATAAAATTTAAGCTCTCTAAAATATTTTTCTATCGTCTTTTTAGTCTCGTCGGGATCTTTTTGAAGAAATTTAAAAGCATCTTGAATTTGCTCGTCCGAGACGTATGCGATCTCTTTTTGTAAAAATTTCATCATACCTTTTTGATAAAGTTGCTGGAGCCTATCGCTAAAAGCGTAAATATCGTCATATCTTTTACCGCGATAGTTAAATTTAAGCTCATTTGGATTTTCTAACTCATCGATAATCTTACAAAGAAATAAATTTAAGAGTTTGTCAAAAGCGTTTTCTCGTCCACTAATATTGTGCTTTCGCATAATTGTCGCAAATTCGTTATATTTACCACCCACGTCGCTTAAAGTAATCTCTTGTAAACTTCGCAATGTTTTTTGATTTTGTTTTATGTTAAACGGCTTACTATCAAATACGCCTACGCTAAAGCCATCATACTCATAAGTATCTCGCCAAACTTGAAATTTTTCTATATTATTCGTAGCATTTTCATAGGTTTTATCAGTGTTTTTACTTATCTTTTCATCGTCACTTAAATCTATCGCAAAGTACTCGTTTTTAGATATATTACTATCAAAATCAGCCGTATAAAGAAGCAAAAACTTTGCAGATGTTTCTTGCTGATAATAGCTAAAAAGTTGACCGCCGTTTTCTATCATTTTGGATAGCTCTTTTTTATACTCCATGCCAAAAGTTTTGCATTCTATTATCATATATGTGGAGCCTTGATTATCTTTTACGATAATGTCGGCTTTACCGCTTTTCTGATCTCTACCGAGTTTCCATTTGCGCTCTATCTCTAAATTTGAGGGTGCGTAACCGCTAGTTAAAAGGCGATCTATACACTCTAAAACGACGAAATTTTCGGGATGATCGAAATTTGAGCTAGTTTTATCGCCACAAATAAGCTCTTTTGGATAGATAATTTTTTGAGATTTGAAATTTATTAGAATATTGTCGTTTTGATAATTTTTAGTAAAAACTTTACCGCTTTTATCCGGTATAAAATTTAGTTTTTGCAGAAACTCTTTTAAATTTTCTTTTGTTATCATTTTTTCTCTCTTAGTTTAATTTTTGCGATTTTACAATGATTTAGCTTTGATGAGCGAATAAGCTCTTGTCACTAAGTGCAAGTGCTAAAAATTTAAATTCGCTTGCCTCAAATTCTTTGCAAAATTTAAACAGCTCGGCAAACTCAGCATCATTTAAATTTACGCTCCAGATCACTCCAGTGTCATTAAATTCTCTTTCAAACTCGATTAAATTTTTAGTGGCAAAATAGTGCTCAAAGCGGCTCATCAGCGAAAACGGCGTAAAAAATTTGATCTCATCTTTTATCTCAAATTTCATCACGCCACCATCTTTTATGGCCTCATTTATCACCTCATTTACAGCCCCAGAGTAGGCTCTGACAAGCCCTCCAGTGCCAAGCTTTATCCCGCCAAAATACCTGACTATCAAGACGCCAACATTTATAAGATCAGCGCCTCTTAGCGCGTTTAGGCTTGGCTGACCGCTAGTGCCCTTTGGCTCGCCGTCATCGCTTTGATTTTCGACTATTTGTCCGTATTTGTTTAGCTCCCTTGTCGCCCAAACTACGTGAACAGCCTTAAAATGCTCCTCTTTTAGGTGTTCGTGCAAACTTTTAAACGAGCTTATCGGGCACAAAAATGCTAAGAAATTTGACTTTTTTATATCAAGCTGGGCTTTAAATATCCTATCAATTGTCTGCAAATTTGCTCTTTTTTAAAAATTTTAAAAATCTTATCAATTTGCTAATTAAAGCCTTGTAAATTCAAACAAATTTATATTATTAAGGAAAAGATAGTAGAATTTTGCAATTTTTCACGAAGGACTAAAATGATACAAACTTGCCTATTTCCAGCGGCTGGATACGGAACAAGGTTTTTACCAGCTACAAAATCGCTACCAAAAGAGATGCTACCGATCCTTACAAAACCGCTCATTCACTACGGCGTTGATGAGGCACTTGAGGCTGGCATGGATAATATGGCCTTTGTCACAGGACGCGGAAAAAGGGCACTTGAGGACTATTTTGACATCAGCTACGAGCTAGAAAAAGAGATCGCAGGTAGCTCAAAAGAGTCACTGTTAAGCGAAGTTAGAAATTTAATGAGCTCATGCACATTTTCATTTACGAGACAAAATGCTATGAAAGGGCTTGGACATGCTATTTATACAGGTAAAACGCTAGTTCGTGACGAGGCATTTGGAGTCATTTTGGCAGATGATCTATGTATAAATGAAAATGGCGAGGGCGTGCTTTCACAAATGGTTAAAATTTATGAGAAATACCGCTGCAGTGTCGTTGCAGTGATGGAGGTACCAAAAGAGCAGACTAAGTCTTATGGCGTCGTAAGCGGTAGGTTTATAGAAGATGACCTTATAATGGTCGATGATATGGTTGAAAAGCCTGATCCTAGTGAGGCTCCGACAAATTTAGCTATCATTGGGCGCTACATCCTAACGCCAGATATTTTTAACATCTTAGAGCGAACAAAGCCAGGTAAAAACGGCGAAATTCAGATCACTGACGCGCTAAAAATGCAGGCAAAAGATGGTATGGTGCTGGCTTATAAATTTAAGGGTAAGAGATTTGACTGCGGCAGCATAGATGGCTTTGTCGAGGCTACAAATTTCTTTTACGAGCGAAGTAAATGATAGAGACTTCATTTAAATTTAACTTTGCAAGCAGCGATGTCATCGACTCCTACGCTAAACGCATAAACGACGAATATGAAAGCGGCGAGATAGGCTACTACCACCTGCCAGCTCTTGGACAAAATTTGCTAGGTGAGGTCGAGGAGTACGAAAAAGGGCTAGCTCATATCAGAAATGTAGTACTTGTTGGCATTGGCGGTAGCAGTCTTGGCGTAAAGGCGCTAAAATCGATGCTTGAAGGCACAAAGGGGATAAAAAGAGAGCTTTTGTTTTTAGATAACGTCGATCCTTGTAGCTACAAAAGCACGCTTGATGGGGTAAATTTTGACGAGACGCTTTTTGTAATAAGCTCAAAATCAGGCAACACGATCGAGACGATCACTATTTTTAAGTGCTTGCTTGATGACTTTAAGCCTCAAAATTTAGGCAAAAATTTCCTCATCATCACAGATCCTGGGACAAATTTAGAAAATTTTGCCAAAGAAAATGGCATTAAATTTTTTAATATCCCAAAAAATGTTGGCGGGAGATTTAGCGTGCTAAGTGCGATTGGCCTTGTGCCTCTTGGTATCTGTGGCTATGATATAAAGGCACTACTAGAGGGCGCGCTTGCTTGCAAGAAGCAATACATTGAGCAAAAAGATAGCTCCATAGTCGCTAAAGCTTACCGCTATGCCACTAGCAGAAATGCCAGTATAAATGTCATTTTTAGCTACTGCGATAGATTTTTTGAATTTAACGACTGGTACGTGCAGCTTTGGGCAGAGAGCCTTGGTAAAAAAAGAGGATATAAAAGGGTCGGCCTTACTCCAGTTGGACTTGTCGGTAGCCGTGATCAGCACAGCTTTTTGCAGCTTATCATGGACGGCGTAAAAGATAAGAGTGTGACATTTATAAAGATAAAAGATCACGCAAGCGACAAGGCTATCCCAATCTTTAGCCTAAAAGGGCTTGAGGAATGCGATTTTGTAGCAGGGCTTAGCCTAAATGAGCTTATAAATTTACAGTGCGATGCAACGGCTATGGCGCTCGTGCAAGAGGGTATAAGTGTCGATACGATCACGCTTGAGAGGCTTGATGAGTTTCACGCTGGATGGCTCATTTTTTACTACGAGCTACTGACCTCGGCTACTGGTATCATGCTAGGCATCAATACCTACGATCAGCCAGGCGTTGAGATAGGAAAACGTATCTTAAAAACTATGCTTTTAAAGTAGAAAATGAAGAAATTTCTACTTTTGGCTCTTTTTGCTACGCAAATTTTTGCCTTTTCGGCGAGTAAATTTGTAAATGACGCTAGGTCGCAGATCGGTGTGACGCTAAGTTATGATCCAGGCTATGAGCGGCTCGCCTATCCTATGGGTGACGTAGATATCAAAAAGGGCGTTTGCACGGACGTTGTGGTAAGGGCGCTACGGCATCAAGATATGGATCTGCAAAGGCTCATTTTTGAAGATATGAGTAAAAATTTTTCAGTTTATCCTAAAAAATGGGGGCTTAAAAAGGCTGATAAAAACATCGATCACAGGCGTGTTTTAAACATCGCTACCTATCTAAAAAGAAAAGGTTTTGAGGTGAGTGATGATAAATTTTTACCAGGCGATATCGTCACGTGGATGCTACCAGGAAATTTGCCTCACATCGGTGTGATCTCAGATAAATTTTACGCCAAAACACCGCTAGTTATCCACAATATCGGCTCTGGCGTGCAAGAAGAAAACATACTTTATGGCTACAAGATTACGGGGCATTTTAGGCTAAAGTAGCAAAATGGCTTTTTAATCAAATTTTAGGCAAAATCGCAAAAAAATAAATTCAAGGAAAAATAATGTTAGAAGTTAGGGGACTTACTCAAAGATTCGCAAGTAGTTTGCTATTTGAGGATGTAAATTTAAAGCTAAATCGCCACAACAGATACGGACTAATCGGTGCAAATGGCGCTGGCAAGTCGACATTTTTAAAAATTTTAAGCGGAGCTATTGAGCCAACTAGCGGAGAGATCATCATAGAAAATGGACTAAAAGTTGGTGTACTTGGGCAAGATCAGTTTGCGTTTGAAAATTTCACGCTAAAAGATGCGGTGCTTTATGGCAACAAACGCTTATACGACGCTGTTAAAGAGAAAGAAAAGCTCTATATGAGTGAGGAATTTACTGATGAGATAAATGAGCGCTTAAGCGAACTTGAGATGATAAGTGCCGAAGAAGACCCAAGCTATGAGTACGAGACTAGGATAGAGAAAATTTTAAGTTCGCTTGGTCTAAATGAATTTGATAAGCTGATGAGCGAGGTCGAAAACTCGGATAAAGTTAAGGTTTTGCTAGCTCAAGTACTCTTTCCAAAGCCAGACATCTTGTTCTTAGACGAGCCGACAAACAACCTTGATATAGACGCGATCGCATGGCTAGAAAATGAGCTAAACCGCCACGAGGGCACGCTTGTAGTTATCAGCCACGATAGGCACTTTTTAAATAGAGTTTGTACAAACATTTTGGATGTGGATTTTAAGAAAATTCGCGAGTTTTCAGGTAACTACGACGACTGGTATATGGCTGCAAATTTGATCGCAAAGCAGCATGAGATGGAGCGTGACAAGAAGCTAAAAGAGAAAGAGGAGCTGGAGAAATTTATCGCGAGATTTTCAGCAAATGCGAGCAAGGCAAAGCAGGCGACCTCACGTGCAAAGCAGCTTGAAAAGCTTGATATAGCAGAGATCGCAGTATCAAGTAGGCGTGATCCAAGCATACTCTTTCGTGCAAATCGCGAGATAGGCAATGAGCTAATTGAGCTAAAAAATATAAGTAAGAAATTTGATGATAAAGTGATATTTGAAAATTTTAACTTTAAGCTTGAAAAGGGCGACAAGCTAGCCATCATCGGTCATAACGGCGTTGGCAAGAGTACGCTTTGTAAGATCATAATGGGCGAGCTAAAGCCTGATGCTGGCGAGGTACATATAGGTGCAACCATAGAGCCAGGCTACTTTGCACAAGATACAGTAAATAAGATAGATGGCGAGCTAAAGCTTTATGAATACTTGCAAGATGCCAAAAACAAGGACATCGACGAGATCAGAAAGTGCCTTGGCAGGATGCTCTTTAGCGGCGCTGAGCAAGAAAAGGCAGTGGGTGCGCTAAGCGGTGGCGAAAAACACCGAGTAAGACTAGCTCAGCTCATGCTTCATAGACCAAATTTACTTGTCATGGATGAGCCAAATAACCACCTCGATCTTGAGGCTATCATTGCGCTTGGCGAGGCGTTTTACAACTTTAGTGGCTCAGTTATCTGTGTGAGTCATGACAGGGAGCTAATAGACGCTTTTGCAAATAGAATTTTACACCTAAAAGGCAATGGTGAGGTTGTTGACTTTAAAGGAACATACGAAGAATACAGAGCAAATTTGGGGCTTGAGAGCTAAAATTTGTTATTCCTTGCTCCTGATTGTAGGGGCAAGATTAAAATTTATATTTACTACAAAATCTTACAAATATTAATCTAACCATATAAATTAAAAAT
>NZ_POZX01000047.1:0-3858 GCF_002912895.1 Campylobacter concisus | reverse complement strand
ATAGAATTTTTACTATCTTTGCAAATTTTAAAATCTTACTCACTAGCCTTAGCAACTTACTAATTTTAGGGTTCATAAACATTCGCCACTAAAATTAGAGCCGTGATATGCTCGCTCATAAATTTTTAAAATTTGCTAGATTCTCATCTTGGATTATTAAATTCGTGTTTTGTAGAGCTGGCTATTAAATTTATATCCAAAAAATACCAGCTTTAATTTAAAATTTTGCTCAGAGAACAAATTTTTGACTTACTACCCAACTATCTTTTTAACAGCTAGTGAAGCTAAATTTAGCCCAAAGCAAGCAGTCACGCCCATGAAGCTTCCAAGTGGCTTGCAAAGTGGCTCTTCAATCGAAAAGACCACGTCAAATTTACCGCTAAAGCCTGATTTTTTGAGCTCATATCTATATTTTCTGGCTAGTGGATCGACCGATGTTTTCCAAACGCTAGCCACCTTGATCTTGGTTGGATCAACCCTTTTTGCCCCACCCATCGAGGCTATAAATTTGCTAGTATCTACCGCATTTGCAAGGGCGATCTTGGCGGTGATATCATCGATCGCATCGACCACCACATCAAATTTACTAAAGTCAAATCCAGTGACAAACTCAGGCGTGATCAGCGTCTGCATAGGCTTGATGCAAGGATAAATTTTGGCAAACTCCTCCACCTTTACGCCGCCTACGTTTTCACTGTAAATTTGGCGGTTTTGATTTGTCACGTCAAAGATGTCTTTATCGATTAGCGTGATGCTTCCGACCCCGCTTCTAGCAAGCGCATCTACGCACATCCCACCAACGCCTCCAGCTCCGCAAACTAGCACTTTTGCGCTTTGAAGCTTGCTAAAACCATCCTCGCCAAAGAGCCATCTTATCCTTGTAAATCTATCATTTTGCATCAAATTTCCCTTTTAAGCTCTCCATGCTCTCGTATGAAGTCATGTTTAGTTTTATGGGCGTTATCGTGGCAAAGCCCTCATTTACCTTGCTGATGTCGCTTGGCTCGCCTTTTTCATATTCAAGTGCGGCGTTTCCAAGCCAGTAGTACTCGATGCCTCTTGGGTTGCGATTAAGCGTGGCATGCGTGGCGTAGGTGCGTCTGCCAGCTGGCACGACGGCATAACCTTTGAAATTTTTGCTAGTTGTGGCTGGGATATTTACATTTAGAAATTCTCTTTGATTTAGTAAAATTTCACCCTCTAGCACCTTTGGTACGATAAATTTCACGACCTCTTTTGCTAGCTCAAAGCCAAGTTCATTTAGTGAGTTATTTGCATAAAACTGCGAAAAAGCGATACTTCTAATACCCTGCAAAACGCCCTCCATCGCCGCTCCGCACGTGCCAGAGTAGGTGATATCCTCACCCAAATTTGCTCCGTGATTTATGCCACTTATTACAAGGTCTGGCTTTTTGTTATAAAGTGCGTGAAGTGCGAGGTAGACGCAGTCACTTGGCGTTGCGTCGTCAAGTTTAAAAAAGTTATCATCAAGTTTTATAAACCTAAGTGGCCTTGTGAGCGTCAAAGAGTGAGCGCAGGCTGATTTTTCAGAGCTTGGAGCTACGATCGTGACATTTACGCCATCTATCTCGCTTAAAGCTTCTTTTAAAGCAAGCAAGCCAGTCGCCTCAAATCCATCGTCATTTGTTATCAAAATTTCTTTCAAATTTTATCCTTTAAAGGGTTGGATTTTATCACAGCTTTCTTAAAATTTTAAAGAATTTTTGCGTATAATGCCCCCAAAAAAAGACCTGATGAAAGTGTGTAAATGAAAATTTTAGTCTCCGCTCTTGAGCCATCAGCAAATTTGCATTTAAAAGAAATTTTGAAAAATTACGAGGGCGAATTTGAGCTAATGGGAATTTTTAGCGAAGAGCTTGGCACGCCATATATGAAAAGTAGCGAATTTTCAGCGATGGGCTTTGTCGAGGTTTTGCCGCTCATTTTAAAAGCAAAAAAGGCGATGAAGGTGATGAGCCAGATGGCAAAAGAGGCTGATGCCGTGCTACTAATAGACAGTCCAGCTTTTAACTTACCGCTTGCAAAGGCGATAAAAGAGGCTGGGGTAAAGGCAGCCGTGACATATTACATCTTACCTCAAGTTTGGGCGTGGAAGCCAAAAAGAGTGAGCGTTGTGGAGAGGTATTGTGACAACCTAGCTTCGATCCTGCCATTTGATGCGAAATTTTATAGCCGATCGACCTACGTGGGACATCCTTTGATGGATGAGATAAAGCTTAAGAAAACTAGCCTAAGTAGCAGTGGCAAAGTGGCGTTTTTGCCAGGATCAAGAAGGTCAGAGATTTCAAGGCTGATGCCAGTTTATAGAGAGCTTGCTAAAAAGATAGAAGCAAAAAGGCTGCTTGTAGTGCCGCCATTTTTGCTTGATAAAGTGGGCGAAATTTATGGCGATACAAGCGATTTTGAGGTCGTTTCAAACACGCCTGAAGCCTTGTATGAGAGCGACTTCGCCTTTGTCTGCTCTGGCACTGCTACGCTTGAGGCAGCGCTCATTGGCACGCCATTTGTGCTAGCATATAAGGCAAAAGCGATAGATGTTTTCATCGCTAGAAAATTTGTAAAGATCAAGCATGCTGGACTTGCAAATATAATGTTTGACTTCATGGGCAAAGAGCCGCTTCATGAGGAGTTTATCCAAGAGTTTGCAACGGCTGAAAATTTGCTAAGAGCTTATGAGAGCTGCGATAGGCAAAAATTCTTAAAAGGCTGCGATGAGCTAAAGGCTTACCTAGGGCATGGCAGCAGTAAAAATGTAGTGAAAATTTTAAAAAATATGGAGTAAAAAATGAGTGAACCAATGACAATGCACGGATACGAGAAGATAGAAGCTGAGCTAAAGGATCTAAGGCTAGTGCAACGCCCACAAATCGTAACAGAGATCGACATCGCAAGAAGCCACGGCGATCTAAAAGAAAACGCTGAGTATCACGCTGCAAAAGAAAAGCAAGCTTTCATAGATGCTAGGATAGCAGAGCTAAGCGCGCTTCTTGCAAATGCTGAAGTGATCGATCCAAGTAGCTATGAGCACGATAGAGTTAGGTTTGGCTCAAGCGTTACGATAATGGACGAGGAAACCGAAATAGAGCACACATATACGATAGTTGGCATTAGTGAAAGCGACATCGATAAAGGCTATATCTCGATAAATTCGCCACTTGCAAAGCAGCTCTTGGGCAAGGCTGAGGGCGATGAGGTAGTGCTAAATTTGCCAAAAGGTAGAAGCGACGTTGAGATCGTAAAAATTTGCTACAAGCCTATAAAATTTGACTAAGAAGATGAGACAAAGAGTCAGAAACTGCTTTTTGGCTCTGCTAATTTTTAATTAAGGCAAAATTTGAGCGAATATCTATATGCTCCCGTTATAAAAGAAGGTGCGATCTTTTTAGCTGATGCGCATGAAAACGTAAACCGAAATGGCTTTTTAAAATTTTTAAGAGCCATTGATAGCGGGGAGATCAAAGAGCCGCCACAAATTTTTTTGTTAGGCGATATGTTTGACTTTCTAACGGGCGATGGCGAATACACAAGAGAATTTTACTCTGAGCACTTAAGCCTTATAAATAAAATTTCACAAAAGGTGGAATTTTTTTACTTTGAGGGCAATCACGATTTTAGACTTTCAAATTTATTTAATAAAACAAGAGAAATTTGGGATGAGCGTGAGATGCTGCGCTATAAAAGCGTTAGGGTTTATGATATTTACGATCAACCAGCAAATTTTAAGACGATCAATGAGGAGCGCGTTCAGATCGCGCATGGTGATATATTCTTACCTTTTATAGATAAATACGCACTTAGATTTTTGCGTCTTAGATGGTTTTTAAAATTTATGAATAC
>NZ_POZX01000046.1:0-48012 GCF_002912895.1 Campylobacter concisus | reverse complement strand
ATGCATCATTAAGTATTTATAAAATATGTATAATTTTTATGGTTTTATTTTTTTTAAAAGCTAAAATTTCTATAATTACAAAAAATATATAAGGATTTAATATGCAATTTTTACCTTGGGCGATAATTTTATTGCTAATTTATGTAATTTATTTTCTAATGATACGTTATGAGAAAAGAATATCAACTCTTAGCAAATTAATTGAACAAAATAGCGATGGCATTAAAGAAAATAGGGATTTGATTGGACAAAATAGATCACTTATTGAAAAAAATAAACACGATATCGAAAAAAATACAAAAGACATCATAACAAATGTTGAAAAAGTAGATATCGATTTGGAAGACTAAAGTTTCTGATTTCTTATCTCGACTATTAATAAATTTGCTAGAATTTTTTATTTAAGATTTTAGCAAATCATTTTTTATTTCAAATTTTATATTTATTGTATTCTTCAGCTAGTAAAAGTTATGTATGTATTTCTTATGGGCGCATGTATAAAAATTTATATTTTTTAAAGAAGAGTCTTAATTTTTTCAAAAAAATAAGTCAAGACTTTATGCGTCAAGCTGCTTCATCAAAAGCACAAGCCCTATTCTATCCTTTACATTTAACTTACTATAAATCGAGCTTGTATGTGCTTTGACTGTTCTTAGTGTAATGCCTGTTTTTTCTGAAATTTCATTATTTGTTAGACCCTGATAGATTAAATCTGCAATTTCTCTTTCCCTTGAACTAAGCTCAGAGAGGTCGGTCTTTTTGTCTACCTTCTCACTTTCGCTATTAATATATGAGCCGGTTAGCTCACTAATCATTGCCTGAACAAATTCTTGG
Source organism: Campylobacter concisus (assembly GCF_002912895.1). Lineage (GTDB taxonomy): Bacteria > Campylobacterota > Campylobacteria > Campylobacterales > Campylobacteraceae > Campylobacter_A > Campylobacter_A concisus_G. The sequence continues at coordinate 47,178 of NZ_POZX01000046.1, read as the reverse complement.
TAAAGCCATATATTTCCATTAAAAATGGTTTCAAAAGCATCTTCAAAGTGTGTCTTTCTCATGTGAGAATTTGCATAGCCCTTGATTCCAAGTGTAAGCAGGTGCTTGCCTTCGTTTATCGTTGGCCTATTTGAGAGTATGAGTATTTTTATATTTGGGGAATTTTCAATTATATTTTTTATAACATCATCGATATTATCTTTAAAAACATCAATATCAATGCCTACAATATCAACATCATCATTTATATGAGAAAAAAACTCTTTTCTATTATGTATAAATTTCACATCGCTATTGCCAGTAAAATAGCTTCTCCAAATATTGTTTAATGCACTATTTTGTGTAAATAAAATAACTTGCATTACCTTTCCTTGGATTATTTATATAATTCTTTCATAAATTTTTTTATTATTTATAAAAAATTCTACGTGACGACTTTCGCCATTTTTATGTATCTTGTAATCTATCGATGATAAAAATTTAGTAACCACAGAAGGTTTTTCTTCTAAAAAAATGGTCATTTCAAAAAAATCTTGTGATATAGCATATTTATAAGGAGTATTTAAATTTAAAATTCCAGGATCAAAATCAAATTTATCCAAGCTCTGGTCATAGCCTTTTATTAAAATTTTAATACTTCTTACTATATCATCTTGAATTTTTATATTTTCAAATAGTTTTTTATATCTACTAGCAACATCTACTAATTGTAAAAAATCCATTTCACAATCACTAAATTTAAATCGTTCAATTTCATCATTAACTATATCGCAGCAATAATCATCTTTTATGAGATAGAAATTTTGTAAATTTTGAAATTTTTCAATCTCATATTCACCAAATTTCTTATCATAAAAAGCGATCTTGCCCATTACCTCTCCGTTAAGGCATTTTGTTTTGCCTTTAAAATAGGCTTTAATAAATAATCAAGTATTGTCTTTTTGCCAGTGATGATATCAGCTGAGACTATCATACCAACTTTTATTCTAAGCGGTTTTTCTTCGCTACCAAGATAATTTTTCTCAGTTTCTATCCTGACTAAATAATAGCTCTCGCCAGTTTTTTCATTAGTTTCTGTATCGGCACTAATCTGCGTTACTTTGCCTTTTAAACCACCGTAAATACTAAAATCATAAGCCGTAAATTTAACCATCGTATCAAGTCCAGGCCTCAAAAATGCAACATCAGCTGGTTTTACTTTTACTTCAGCAACCAATTTATCCTCAAGAGGAACGATCTCGGCAATATTTTCACCAGGCTTAATAACTCCTGATACTGTATGAACCATCATTTTGCTGACAATACCATTTACTGGAGATCTTACATATGTTCTTTCTACTCTATCACTTAGACTGATTTGTGATTCATTTATCCTTGCGATCTCTGCTGAAACTTCATTTAGCTCTTTTTTTGCATTGTTTTTAAAAGCAAGTTTTGCTTCTTCGATCTTATTTTTCGCTTCTTTTATAGTTGATTCAACTCTTGGTACGGCAAGAACAGCAGCATCGAGCTCGCCTCTTAGATCATTTACGCGTCTTTGAAGTTGGATGTATTCAACCTCACTAACAAGACCTTTTTTAAAGATTGGCTCCATAATGGCCTTTTCTTTTAGAACAAGATTATAGCTATTTTGAGTTTGAGAAATTTTATTTTTTAGTTCGACTAATTCACTCTGGCGTTGATGAATTTGCTCTGTTAAAATTCCTATCTGTTCATTTAAGTGATCAATATTTGAATTATGCAGACTTAGTTCATATCTTATGGCTTTGCTATTGTTCGCATCTCTAGCTTCATCGTAGTCAAATTTCTTATCATTCGCCTCAGCATCAAGTCTCATAAATTTTGCTTGAAGTTCATCAAGTCTTAGTTTTGACTCACCATAACTACTCGTAAAATTTTTATTATCTAGCCTTATTAGAATTTGATCTTTCTTGACTTCATCACCCTCTTTTACAAAAATTTGATCGACTATACCGCCTTCGAGATTTTGTATCGCTTGGTTTTTTCCAGACGGGATGATCTTACCACTACCTCTTGTGATCTCATCTATTTGTGCCCAGGAAGCCCAAACAAGAAGCCAAAACATAGTTATAGCAACCGTATAAAGTATCTTTTTTGATGTTGATGGAGCTTTAGCCAAAACAGCCTCAGAAAGGCTTGACATAAATTTCAAATCATAAGCATCATAATTTTTTATTTTAAGATTAGACTTTATATCATCTACGCTATTTAAAATTTTATTACTAGCTTCTTCTTGTTCTTTTATGTTATTTTCAGAAATTAATCTTTTTTCAGTTTTTGGATTTTCATTTTGTTTATTCTTGATATCTTCTTGCATGATCACTTCCCACTAAGTCTTGCTAAAACTTCATCTCTTGGTCCGTCCAATAAAATTTTGCCATTGTCCATAACTATAAGTCTATCAACAAGATCTAGCATCGACGTCCTATGTGTAACAAGCAGCATCGTTTTATTTGCTGTATTTGTCTTTAAATTTATTTTTAACTTATTTTCAACTGTATTATCAAGAGAATTTGTTGGCTCATCAAGCAAAATAATAGGACTATCTAGCAAAAATGCCCTAGCCACAGCTATGCTTTGACGCTGCCCACCACTTATGCCATCGCCTCTTTCAAAAACTGGCATATCAAATCCAAGCGGATGAGCATTTACATATTCATCAACTCCGCTTACTTTAGCTGCTTTTATAATCTGAATATCATCAACATATGGTGCTTTTTGAACAATATTTTCTCTAACCGTTCCTTTAAAAAGGACAACATCTTGCGGAACATAGCCAATGTTTCGCCTAAGATCGGCTGGATCGATTTGATTAATATCAATACCATCGATTAGCACTGAGCCTTCAGTTGGTGAGTAAAGTCCCAAAATGAGCTTTTGTAAAGTAGTTTTTCCAGAGCCATTTTTGCCTATAATGCCAACTTTTTCACCTGACTGAATAACAAAATTTATCCTATCAAGCGAACCTTTTGTGGTATCTGGATAAGTAAAGCTTACATTTTTAAACTCGATCTTTCCATCAAAAGAATTTCTTCTAACAAATTTTTTACCTTCTGGCCTTTCAACAGGCATTTGCATAATCTTACTAAGACTTTGATAGGCTGTTTTTGTCTGCTCAAAATTTGCAGCTAGTGAAGCTACCTGCCCCATAGGAGCGATAGCACGAGAGCTAAGCATAACCGCAGCGATAAGACCACCCATTGTAAGATGCGTATCTTGTATCATATAAACGCCAAGAACGATGATGGCAATAGTATTTAATTGCACTAAAAAAGATGTAACAGTCGTTATCGAAGTTGTAATAATTTTTGATTTAATGCTTCTATTTGCTATCTCACCAGTTGCCTCTTCCCAGTTCCATTGTATATGGCCACTAGCACCAAGAGTTTTGATAGTCTCAAGACTACTAAGGCTCTCTATTAAAATTCCATTTTTTATAGCCGAAGCCTCAAATGTACTTTTAATAGCATTTTGAAGTGGATCTTTTATAAAAAATGTATAGCATAAAATAGCTATCATGATAACAATTGGCACGAGTACGATATAGCTTCCTATAAAATAAGTAACTATCAAGAAAATGATCGCAAATGGAAGATCGACAATAGCTGCCAATGAGGCTGATGAGAAGAAATTTCTAACCGTATCAAACTCTTTTAGATTACTAGCAAATGAGCCAACAGATTTTGGTTTATTGCTAAATTTCATATCCATAACGCGCTCAAATAAAATAGAGCTCATTATGATATCGCTCTTTTTGCCAGCAATCTCAAGAAAATATGATCTTACAAATTTTAAAAAAAGATCTATGCCATAAACTACACTTACGCCAAGTGCTAAGACCCAAAGCGTCTCAACCGCATTATTTGGCACAACACGGTCATATACGTTCATCGTAAAAAGCGGACTAGCAAGAACAAATAAATTTATAATAAAACTTGCAAGAACAACATCAAAATAAATCTTTTTTGAACGTTTTAGAGTTCCCCAAAACCAATGATCATTGCCCGCATCAATTAGCTTTGTTGAGCTAGTATCCTCTGGAACAAACTCGCGCTTTAAATAGTACGCATAGCCCAAATATTCTTCTTTTAATTTACTTATTTCTATCGCGCTAGTACCAGTTGAAAGTTCTGGTGTTATGATATTTGCTGTCTTTTTATCTTTACTAAAAGATTGCAAGATGCAAGCTTTTTTGCCTCTAAGCATTAAAATGCAAGGTAAAACTAAAGGAGAGATTTGTTCAAGATCTTTTCTTACAAGGGTAGAAGCAAAGCCGGCACGAGAAGCAGCACGAGAAAATAAAGACCTTGAGCTTTTAAGTGAAAAAAGCTCAATCTCATCGCCATCTTTTACTGGCAAGCCAATAGTTAAAGCATCGGCACTGTATGGATTATTATGAAGCTTGGTAAAAATAACCAAACATTGAAGCAGCTCATCTTTTATCTTATCACTATGCATCTATCATCCAATGTTCTTGATTTCATCTATATAAATTCCTTGCATATTTTTAATGCCAAGATCGATTAACTTTTTCTTCTGCTCTTCGCCTTCAACACCGATTGCGATCAAAATAATATCTTTTGAACTCAAGACAACATCAAGTGATTGTTTTGTATTTACTCCTGACTTATCACTTAAGAAGTCAATCAAAACATTTGACTGAATTTTTACATAATCAGGGTTAAATTCTTTTAGTTTCTCGATACCTTTTGCGTTAAGCTCAAAGTGGTCAAATCCAAAGCCAAAGCCAAGTTCTTTTAATTTTTTAGTAAGCTTAACTATACTTTCTATGCTAATATCGTCTTTATTTGGAATTTCTATATAGTTTTTATATTTCGAAATTTGACTTATCTTTTTAAGTGTAGCTTCAAGTTTTGAAAAATTTTCATCTGAATTTAATATCTCTTTTCCCAAATTTATAGCTAAATTGCCACTTGGTAAGATATTTTCCGGTAAAATTCTAGCTACCCTATTTAAGATATGAAGATCAAGCATTGCACCTAAATTTAGCTCATTTACCATCGGCATGAAATATGAGGCCATACGCCATACGCCATCTTTATCAACAAGCCTCAAATAAAGCTCATACTGCTCAAAATTTGAATTAAGATCAATCACTTTTTGAGCTGCAAATTTAAATTCATCTTCTTTTATTGAGTCAAAAATAAGTTCTTTATACTTCTCTTTACCAATCACTAAAGTATTTTGATTTTCATTAAATACCTTATATGTAAAGCTACCAGCAAGTCTTGAGCTAGCCAATGTAACGTCAGCTGAAGTAAGAAGTGTCTTGATATCAGTATTTGGTGAATACTCTACTATCGCAGCATTTACTGGATACTCGCTATCATTTAGTGCAAAATTTGCATAAAGCTTTTTAAACTCGTTCATAATTTCATCACATAGAGCCAAGAAATTTGATGAATTTCTACCATACGAAAGTACGATGAAATCATTATCGTTGAGCCTTGCAACAATCGCATTTTTATCATTATGAATTGATTTTTCTTGTAAAATTTGAGCTATTTTCATTACAACGCTTTGCCATTTCTCAAAGCCAAGCGTACTTTTTAAATTTATTAGATCTTTAAAACTAACAAGCAAAGTAACTCCACTTGAATATTCTTCACTAGCTAGATACTCACTAAATTTAGTTTGAAAAAATCTTCTATTATTAGCGCCACTCATTGTATCTTTATATAAAAGCTCTTGATATTTACTGAGTGTGGCTGCCTCTCTCTCAAAAATGTCTTTTACCTTGCTAACCATAGAGTTCATAGCCAGAACCATTTTTTTAAGATCGGCTGTAAATGGAATTCTTTTCTGAATAATAAATTTATTATCAAGTATGGCCTCAGCCTGATCTTGAACCTTCATAAGCGGCCTAAAAATAGCTTTTAGAGCGAAATATGCCACCACGAGAGTGACAATTATCATTAGAAGAAGAAAATTAAAAATATTTTTTGAGTTAGTATAAAGCTCATTGTAGGCAAGTGCGGTGCTACCTTGAACATAAAGCGTGCCAAATTTTGCCCAGCCAGTCATAATCTCGCTATCTGCTATTGGCGCTTCGAACTTGGCTATTTTGTAAAACCATTCAGGAATATCTTTAACAACAGTTTGTTGAGAATTTTCAATAAGAACCTTGCCATCAACATCTTCAAGCTTGATAAGCTTGTATCTACCGCTGTCAAACATAGAATTTATCATTGTTTGAGCCAAGGACATGTCATCTGGATCGATAATAGGCTTTAAAGCAAGTCCAAGCGAATTTGCTGTATGTCTTGCGTTTTCACCAAGCTGGTCATTAATATATCCATTTAGGCTCTTAAAATTTAAGTAGCCAACAGCCATAAAAATCATGATACCAAAAGTTATCACGGCGATCATAATTTGTTTAAATAGCGTCATAAATCCTCTTTTCCTATCCTATCTATTAGTTCCATCCACTTAGGATTTTGTTTTTTATTTCCACCTGGTATTGCTTGACCAAGACCTTCTTGTTTTGCCAAGTATAGCGAATCACCATTAAAGCTATAAACTGGAACAAGGTCTGTTCTTTGAGTTGCGATTTTTATTTTACCATTTATGTTATCTAAAATTAATGGAATAGATTTTGGTGTATCGTAGTATGCTAAAACCATATGAGCTTGATTGTATCTTAAGGCTTTAACATATGTGAAGTATAATTTTTGAGTTGGAATTCCTAGCTGCTTTAGTGTAAAATATTTTGCAATAACGTAGTCTTCGCAGTCGCCAGCACCTTTTCCTATAAATTCCATTCTAGTAGCCCAATAATCCTTTTTGTGCCAAAGCTGCATATCATCAACCCATCTAAAAGAGTTAAAAAAGTCATTTACTTTTATTAATTTCTCTTGTTCGGTTGCATCTTGCAATGAAGTCATTAAAGAATTTAGAGCAGAAGCCCTTCTTCTTGCATCTTCTCCATAAATTTTAGCTACCTTTGCTATAGTTGTTGATTTTATAAAATCTCCAATAGCACTTGCTAATAATAAAAAAAGGACGCTTACTATAAGCGTCCAAAAATTTGTCTTGACCCTCATGGTCATTACTTTTTACATTTTTATCTTAAATCGTTTTGAATGCTGCAAGCACCTTGAATGTATCTCTTTGCAAAACCTGGTTCAAAGCTATCTGAGATCATTCCCATATTATCTAACAGTCTGTATTTTGCATAAGATAGTGCCGTCTCAGTTGTAGCGATCTCTTTTAATGCAGAGTTATATTCATTTTCAGCATCAAGCAAGTTTATAAGATCACGACGACCAATTCTAAATTCATCCTGATAAGCATCAAGTGTAGCTTTAGCATATTCAACGTGTTGATTTAGATATCCCATTTTTTCTTGGTTAAGAACATAATTTTGCCATGAAAATTCCAAAGATTCTTTAAGCTCTCTTACAAGATTATCCAAAGTTTGTTGCTCTTGTTGAACGGCAAGTTGGCTTTTTTCTTTATCTAGTTTATCATTACCTTTATTGTAAAGGTTATAGTTTAGTCTTAAAAGTGCGTCAAATGTTTGTTCTTCATAATTGTCATATAAAACATTTGAATGATCATACGCACCAGATACAACAATATCTAGTTTTGGCAAGAATGGCGCATTTTTCTCTTTCACAACTGACTCTGCCATAGCAATATTTGATTTTTGAACCAAAAGTGACGGATTGCAAAGAATAGCTTTGTTGTAAACAGCTTCTTTCGTGCTAGGCAAAAGAAGGCTAAACTCAGGCATTACTAAATTTTTAGCTGCAACTTTTTTTCCATATAATTTCTCAAATGTAGAAAGTGCATCTTCATAGTTATTTTTAGCAGCTGTATAGTTTGATTGAGCTAGAGTATAGCGTGATCCAGCTTGTCTCTCTTCAGAAGCTACACCATAACCTGATCTTGCTCTATCTTTAATTTGGCTATAAATTTCCTCATGACTCTTTACGTTTTCTTCTTCAATGTCTAAAATTCTCTTAGTTTGAAGAACTTGCAAGTAAGCATTTGCAGCATTTAATGTAAGTCTGTCTGCAGCTTGTGCTACTGAATAAGCAGCTGAATCAAGCCTTGCACTTTGAGAATTTATTCTATTTTTATCAGCACCACCATTGTATAAATTTTCAACCAAGGTTAGAGATGTACCAGAAATTCTTCCATCTCCTCTTCTTGTAGAAACTCCATCATCAAGGCGTTTTTTCTCATATCCCACTCTAGCAGCAGCGTCAAGTGTTGGATAATAGGCATTTTTTGCTATTTTTAGATCTTTGCCAACTTGTAGATAGTTAAATTCTGTAGCTTTTAAACTTGGATTTTCATTTAAAATAGTCTTTATAACTTGATCTAAAGTCAAAACTCCATCATCAACTTGTGCTACTGGTTTTACTTCAGTTGATATAGCTTGTTCTATATTAGATTTTTTTGTTACTTGAGCATCAGCTACAGGTGCTTTTGCTCTCATTAAAGCATCCTTATAGCCTGATTCGTTTTGAACTTTAACTAATAGACTATTAGCTTCATCCTCAGAGACTGGAGCCGTGTCGACATATAAAAATTTTCGTCCATCAACCTCATAGATACCTGTAGTCAGCCTGCTGTCAGAAATTTTACTATTAACTTTATTAATAGCACTATCGATTCTAGCTTGGCTGTCGCTTTGTGCAAATGAAGCTAGAAAAATCCTATAAGGAACATCTTGAGCTGACAGTACAGTTGCTGCCAAAGCACTAATTGCCAATATCTTTTTCATAACTGAGATCCTTTTATCTTATTACCTTATTTTATTACTAAGTCTTTACTTAAATTTTGACACGAATTATACATCAAGAAATATTAAATGTATTTTAAATATATTATGACAAAAAAATAATTTTTATATAGTTTTAGAAAAACGTCTTAAATTCTCGGGAATTTTCTTTAGATATTCATCAAAACACATTGCAATATTTCGTATTATCAGTGTTCCAGTTTCATTTACGCTGATTTTATCTGCTGTAACATTGACAAATTCGCTTAAATTTTTAAGCTCCTCAAGCTCATCCTTAAAGTGTTCAAAGAAATTTATATGAAATTCATTCTCGATAGCTTTGATATCAAGCCCAAAATTACTCATTAAGTTCATAATCACACTTTTTCTAAGCAAATCTTCATCACTTAGATAAATTCCCTTTGCATATGGCAACTTTCCACTATCGATCGCCTTTTCATACTCGTCCATATCTTTATGATTTTGTGCGTAGTGCCTTTTGCACTCACCGATACTTGTCACGCCTATACCAATAAGATCAGCGCCACCCTTTGTCGTATAACCCTGAAAATTTCTATGCAAAGTACCATTTGCCAGAGCACCAAAAAGCTCATCATTTGGCTTTGCAAAGTGATCCATTCCTATCATTTTATAGCCATTTTTGGTTAAAAACTCAGCTGTAAATTTTAAAATTTCAAGCTTCACTTCTGGATTTGGCAAAGTTGTCTCATCAAATTTACGCATTGATTTTTTTATCCATGGCACATGAGCGTAGTTAAATACCGCAAGCCTATCAGGATCAAGTGTGAGGGCTAGCTCAAGCGTCTTTTTAAAACTCTCTAGGCTTTGATACGGCAGGCCATAGATCAGGTCCATATTGATTGATTTTATGCCCTTTTGCCTAGCCATTTTTACGGCATTTTGAGTGATCTCATAGGGCTGAATTCTATGAATTTCTTTTTGCACCTTTTCATCAAAGTCTTGCACGCCGTAGCTTATGCGGTTAAAGCCATGAGATATGAGCACGTCAAGCTGCTCATTTGTCAAAAATCTCGGATCTATCTCACAACTTATCTCAGCCTCTTTTGAGAAATTTTTAAATTTAGCTTTGATAAGTTTGATGATCTCATCAAGCTGCGCGGCGTTATAAAATGTCGGAGTACCGCCACCAAAGTGCATCTGTAAGACCTCGGCGCTAGTGTCCAGGTGGTGAGTTAAAATTTCAAGCTCTTTTTCTATATATCTTATATATTTTTCTTTGCGGTCCTCTTTGCTCGTGTAAATGACATTACAGCCACAAAAATAACAAGCGCTCCTGCAAAATGGCAGGTGCAAATAAAGCGAAAGCGGTCTTTTTTTATCGCGATTTTCAAGCTCTTTTACGTAAGCCTCATAGCTAAATTTATCACTAAACTCTGGTGCTGTCGGATAGCTAGTATATCTTGGACCTGGCCTTGAATACTTTACATAAGCACTAAAATCAATCATCTACCCTACTCCTTGCCATTTGAATCACCTCTTTTATGTCTACAAATAAATTTGGATGCTCTTTTTTGATATTTTTTACTAGTTTGTCAAGATCAATATTAAATTGCCTACTTTTTTTATCGCTTGCGATCTTTTTTATCTCATCCATAGCAACTACCCAAACATCACTAAAATCAACCGGTATATTTTGCCAGATCGTCTTTTCAAGCCTTAGATCAAAATTTTCTTTTTGCGACTCTTTTAAGGCCTCGATTAAAGCCGAAAGCGATTTTACAGAGATTACCGTGTGTAAATTTTGATTTTCATCAATACCAAACCACGGCTCTTTTGAGTCCCAAGAGCCACTTTTTAAATTTAAAATATGCTCATTTGGATTTTTGGTTGAAACTATCTCAAAGATCGTTTTTTCAGGGCTACTCAGCCCAAGGTTATTGCCAATCTCATCTATCTCATCATATATATTTTTCTCTTTGCTCATCTTCTTCTCTCATCAAGCCAGACCATCACGCCTTTTTGGGCATGAAGTCTGTTTTCAGCCTCGCTAAAAATTTCATCTGCGTGCTTCTCAAAAACTGTCTCGCTCACCTCATAGCCTCTATAAGCTGGTAGGCAGTGCAAAAATATCGCATCTTTTTTAGCTAAACTCATCAAATTTTCATCCACGCAGTATCCAGCAAAGTCTTTTAGTCTCTTCTCTTTCTCGGCTTCTTGCCCCATCGATACCCAAGTATCCGTAGTCACTACATCGGCACCATTTACCGCTTCTTTTATATCATTTGTGATAAAAATTTTCGCACCTGAAATTTTTGCGTTTTCATTAGCTATCTTTAAAATTTCAGCGTCCACCTCGTAGCCTTTTGGTGTGGCGACTCTTAGCTCAAGACCTAGCTTGCTTGCTAGCATGAGCCACGAGTGAGTCATATTATTGCCGTCCCCTACGTATGCGACCTTCTCGCCTGCGCTAAATTCAAGCATCGTAAGATAATCCGCCATGAGCTGCACTGGGTGAAATTTATCACTTAAGCCATTTATCACTGGCACGCTTGAAAATTTAGCAAATTCTTCTAGCGTTTCATGCTTATCAACCCTTAGCATAGCCATGTCACACATCCTGCTTATCACTCTAGCGGTGTCACGGATTGGCTCGCCGCGACCTATTTGTATATCATTTTTACTTAAAAATAGCGCATATCCGCCAAGCTCATGCATACCCACATCAAAGCTCACTCTAGTTCTAGTTGAGCTTTTTTCAAATATCATCGCAAGCTTTTGGTCTTTAAGATATGGCTTAAATTCTCTAGCCTTCGCCTCTTTTTTGATCTTGCGGGCTAAATTTATCATCTGCTCGATTTCATCTTTGCTAAAGTCATTTAGCGTCAAAAAATGTCTCATCTTAGCCCCTTAAAATTTTGGCTGCTTCTTTTGCGTGATAGGTGATGATCAAATTTGCCCCTGCTCTTTTAAAGCCGATCAAAGTCTCCATCATGACGCGCTCGTAGTCGATGATGCCAGCTTTTGCGCCAGCTTTTAGTAGTGCATACTCGCCGCTTACGTTATAGACGCAAAGTGGCAGAAGTGTTAAATTTCTAAGCTCTCTAACGACGTCAAGATAGGCGAGCGCTGGCTTTACCATCAAGATATCAGCGCCTTGCGCCTCGTCCTGCAAGCTCTCGTTGATCGCCTCTAGGCGGTTTGCGCTGTCCATTTGGTAACTCTTTCTATCGCCAAAGCTTGGTGCGCTTTGCGCTACGTCACGAAATGGCCCGTAGTATGCTGAGGCAAATTTAGTCGAGTAAGCCATCACTGGTAAATTTTCAAAGCCATTGATATCAAGTGTCTCTCTTAGCGTTGCAATGATGCCGTCCATCATACCGCTTGGCGCGATCATATCAGAGCCATTTTGAGCGTGTATCAAAGCTTGTTTAGCTGAAATTTCAAGCGTTGTGTCGTTGTCGATGGTGTTATGTACGTGATCGATTATGCCGCAGTGGCCGTGGTCTGTGTATTCGCAAAAACAAAGATCAGTAACGACTACTAAATTTGGGAATTTATCTTTTATGGCTCTAAGCGCGGTTGCGATGATGCCGTTGTTACTTAGTGCATCGCTACCAACGCTATCTTTTAGGCTTGGTATGCCAAATAAAATGATCGATTTTATGCCTAAATTTACTATCTCTTCGCACTCTTTTAAAATTTCATCGATACTCATTTGATAGACGCCTGGCATCGAGGCGATCTCGTTTTTAACGCCCTTGCCCTCAACTACAAAGAGCGGATAGATGAAGTCATTTACGCTAAGGCTAGTCTCTCTTACCATGTCTCTTAAAGCTGGATTTATTCTTAATCTTCTAAAACGTTTAAACATATTTTTGCCTTTTCTTTGTTAAAATGCGTGATTTTTAGCTAGTTTAGCACAGTTGGAGTAAATTTAAAATGAAAATAGAAATTTCAAACGCCGCAAATCTACCCTCAAGATTTGGCACTTATAAGGTTCAAGCCTTCAAAGAAGGGGCAAAAGAGCACCTCGTGATCTACAAAGAGCCTCTAAGTGAAGTGATAAATCTTAGAATTCACTCCGAGTGCCTAACTGGCGATGCGATCGGTAGCCTAAAGTGCGACTGCCGCGACCAGCTCGAAGCAAGCCTAAAATATATCGAAGAAAATGGCGGCATGGTCATCTACCTGCGTCAAGAGGGCAGAAATATCGGGCTTTTAAACAAGATAAATGCCTACAACCTCCAAGACAAGGGCTTTGACACCATTGAGGCTAATCACCAGCTGGGTTTTAAGGCTGATGAGAGGACTTATGAAGTGGTTGATTTTATCCTAAATCACTACGGCATAAAAGAGGTAAATTTACTCACAAATAACCCATTAAAACTTCACGGACTAAGCTCAGTAAAGATCGTAAAACGCGTGCCTATCGTCATCAAACCAAACAAATTTAACGAAGGCTACTTGAAGGTCAAAAAAGAGCAAATGGGACACATATTAGATGAAAAATGAACTTTGCTTGCCAGCTGAATTTAGTGAAAAGGTAAAGGCTTACGCTCAAATTTTTGCTAAATTTAACAAGGTTCATAGCTTAAGCAACTATAAAGACATAAGCGAGCAGGTGCTTGATAGCATTAGGCCGCTTGAAATTTTTGACCTAAGTGCCAAAACTGCGATCGATGTAGGTAGCGGAGCTGGCTTTCCGGCGATATTTTTAGCACTTGCGATGCCGCAAACAAAGTGGCACCTTTTTGAGCCGATAGCCAAAAAGTCATCATTTCTAAGCTACGCTAAGATCGAGCTTGGCTTGCAAAATTTAGAAGTTCATAGCCAAAAGATCGAGCTTGCAGATAAATTTACGGCTGATCTCGTCACCTCAAGGGCACTTAGCAAGACAAAAGAGCTTATAAAAATTTGCGATGGTTTTTATGATGAAAACACCAAATTTCTCATCTATAAAGGCTCTAGTGTCATGGATGAAATTTCAGGCATAGACGCGCAAATTTATAATGAAAAAAATAGAAACTACATATATTTTAATCTCAAAAACCAAGGGGAGATACGTTGAAATACTTGCTTTTTGTAGCGATTTTGGTTGCGATTTACATTATATTTTTTAAAAATAGAAAAAATAGCGACAAGATAAGCACCAGCAACTTCGAAGAGTGCAGCAAATGCGGTGTCTTTAGCGACATCGATCAAATGGTGCTAAGGGACGGAAAATACATCTGTAAAGAGTGCATAAAGGATGAGAGATGAAAATTTTAGGTGATGAGCTGATTAAATTTGAGCCACTATTTCTTTGCAAAAGTGAATATGAAATTTCAAACGGCAGGCAAAATCTCTTTAAATTTGATAGAAATTTCATAAAAAGGGCGCTAGAAGCTGAGGCAAGCTTTAGCATTTTTGTGACGAATGTAAATGAAGCCATTATCGCAAACGCGGCTGGAGCAAAATTTATTATTGCAGATATTGACATTGCAAAAGATCTAGCAAAGATAGCTGAGAGCTATTTATTTGATGCACTTATAGCTGTTTTGGTAAAAGATGAAAGCGAGCTAACACAGCTTGCAAAATTTAACATTGACGCCGCGATCTTGCCAAACGCTATAAAAGAATAAGGACAAAAATGGAAATTTTTAAAACTGCTTTTTTAATGGTTACTTTAATGCTAATTTTTATCGCTGTTGGCGGATATATTGGAGGCGAGCATGGCATGATGATCGCCTTTTTGATAGCGGCTGGCACAAATATCTTTTCATATTTTTTTAGTGATACTCTGGTGCTTAAAAGATATAACGCTATCCTAGTTGATGAGAGTAGCGCTCACGGGCTTTACGAGATCGTGTCTCGTCTCACACAAAAGGCAAATTTGCCTATGCCAAAAATTTACATCATCCCTGAAGAAGTGCCAAATGCCTTTGCCACAGGCCGCAACCCAAGCCACGCAGCTGTCGCGGTAACCGAGGGGCTTTTAAAAATTTTAAATGAAAACGAGATCGAGGGCGTGCTAGCTCACGAGCTAAGCCACGTAAGACACTACGACATCCTAACTGGCTCAATCGCTGCCATACTAGCTGGTGCTATCGCAATGCTTGCAAATTTTGCTAAGGTTGGTGGTATTGCTGGGCAAAGCAGCGGTTCAAGAAGAGGTGGCAGTAATGCCATCGTTATGCTAGCACTTGCTATACTCATGCCAATAGCTGCCACAATCATACAAATGGCGATCTCAAGAGAGCGCGAGTATAAGGCGGACAAGGGCGCAGCCTACCTAACAGGACATCCAGAGTGGCTTGCAAGTGCTTTAAGAAAGCTTGAGAGCTACTCAAATTCTTACATTATGCAAAATGCAAGCGAACAAAGTGCTCATATGTTTATCGTAAATCCATTTGGCTCACTAACTAACAAGCTTGGCGTACTTTTTAGAACGCATCCAAGCACTAGCGATAGGATTGCTGAGCTTGAAAAACTTGAACAAGAGATAAAAAGAGGCATGTAAGAAATTTAGCCCTTATTAAAATTTGGGCTAAATTTCTTCTTTCTGCTATATTTTTTTGGCTTTAAATATAGACATTTGCAAGAAATTTTAAATTTTATGAGCGAGCAGTTTCGGATCTAAAATTTGAGCCAAGCGGTGGGCAAAATCAAATTTTAGTAGTCGATTCTTGCAAGTAAATAAAATTTTAAAATTTACAAAAATATCAAATTTACAACCAAAAAACCGAAATTTAACTCCAAATTTCACTGCAATTTCTTGCAGTCACGATCTTCTATAGTGTACTCAAAGATCAGCTCACCATTTTCTGAATAAAAAAGCTCATCCAAGGTGACACCGATGCTTAGCATATTTAAGATCTCTTTATCTTTGCAAGCAGTTCGCAAATTCTCTTTTTTGATAGCTTCGATAAATTCTAAAAGCTCTTTCTCCTCAAGCCTTCTGATCTCTTGCTTTCTTGCGTGTTTGATGGCATATCTATAAACGAGCGTATCGCCGACATTTAAGATATCATTAAGTGTCAGTGTTGGCGTGCAGATGAATGGGAGCTTTTTTTTGTAGTAAGTTGCGTGATTTTTCGCTGCTATATCTGGTGTAAGAGCCAGGGCAAGCGAGTAAAAAAATAGTAAAAAAAGGACTACTCGCAACTGCTTTTATCCAAATTTATATCAAAAAAATGCCTACCTTCAAAGCCGTAACTACCACTTAGTGTGATGCCACGATTTAGCACAGCTCTAGCCATACCTGAGTTACAAAGCACATCTTTTCCATTTTTATAAAACTCATCTTTTAAAGCTAAAATTTGAGCCTTGTTGTAGCCTTTTAGCTTCTTTGTCTTAGTCTCGTTTAAGACAAACTCGCCATGTATGTTTAGCCCGCTGCTACTCACATCTTTTAGCGTAATCATCTCATCGACTCTGCTTGGTAAATTTGGCTTTGCAGTTTGGACGACAAAAGCTGGGATCTGCTTAGTATCAAGCTGATTTAGTATCTGCTCATAAATCTTAAACTCGCTCTCTTGTACGCCAAAAGCAAGACTAGCAAGAGCTAATAAAACAATCTTTTTCATATATTGCCTTTATATAAATTTCCTAGTGATATTTGGCGAGAGCTTTACTAAAATATCATAACTTATCGTATCAAAAAATTTTGCCCAAATATTTGCATCCTCAAAGACACAGACCCACTCGCCGCTATCTTTACAACTAAAGCTATCCATAGAAATTTTGCCCAGTATTGGCTCGTTATTGGCAAGTCTTAGCTCACCACAGCCATTGTATCTTAGCAATCCATCACCATATCCAAGATCATAAGTGGCTACACTTATATCTTCTTTTGCACTAAATTTAGCACCATATCCAACACTTTGACCACTTTTTAAAATACGCTTGCTAACTCTTCTTGCCCATAGTGAAAGTACTGGCTTTAAGTCCAAACTATCACCAAACTGAGCGTATCCATACTGAGCGATGCCAACACGCACCATATCATCATCGATTTTGCTTGCTCTTTCAAGCGCAGCTGAGTTGTGAGAGTGAAAGATCGGTTTTTTTATACCAAACTCATCGCAAAGAGCCAAAATTTTCTCTTTTGCAGCCCTAAAATTTTCCCTTTGCACAAAATAATCAGCATTTAGCTCATCACTTGCACGAAAATGCGTATAAGCTCCAAGAAGCTCTAAATTCCTTCTTGTTAAAATTTCAAACGCATAATCAAGCTCGCTTATATCAAGCCCATTTCTATGCATACCAGTGTCAATTGCAAGGTTGATTTTTGAGCCATCTTTTATCTTTAGAAGTGCCTCTATATCATTTATCGCATAGATAAATTTACTACTTTCATTTCCGGTTGGGATATGTGAGAGAATGAGAATATTTTCAAATATGTCAGAAATTTCATCTGCTTCAAACTCACTTTTTACAGCACAAATTTCTATGCCAAATTTTTTAGCTTCATTTGCAATAAGCCTTGCGCCATGGCCATAAGCATTGTCTTTTAATACAACTATTACTTTCTCTTTGCCACCAGCTTTAGCACAAATTTGAGTGAGGTTATGAATATATGAAGCTTTATTCAGACGTATTTCAGACATTAAAATTCACATTAAAAGCAGTATAAACATCCGGTAAAAGTTTTCTTACGTTGTAATCAAATGCATAAAATTTAGCGTAAATTTCTTTCAGATCAGCCTCTTTTACTTTGCTAAAATCAAAAACATCAGTACCATCTTTCTTTGGAACTTGGCGGTCAAGCTCAGCAAAAAAAGCAGCTCTTGCCTCTAAAATTTTTTCGATTTTTTCTTTTACTTCTTGAGATTTTTCCACTTTTACTCCTCTATAAAAATTTTCATATCATCGTTATAAAGCTTCACATAAAGCGTCTTTTGACCAGCAAATTTATGTGTATCTGAAACATAATCCTCATAAAAACTCACACGAAAAAGCCTATCGTTTTTAAGATTTGGATAAGGCGTGATGAGAAAATTTGAAAAACTAATGCGTTTTTTCTCTTTTTTAGAAAAAATAGCCCGCTTCATACTTTTAAATTTTTCCAAGCTCATACCATCGTATCGCTCAAAGTTTTTATCGTAAAATTTAAGATAGTTTTCAATGTCGCTCTCACTCCAGGTTTTTTTCCAGCCCAAAAGTCCAGAAATGATCACTGCAATATCTTTTGCACTAGCTTCTGGACGCTTATCTTCGTAGATAAATGCAAGTGTTTTTTTGTGATCCACAACATCATCAAATTTCATCAAAGTATCGTTTTGCATAGCCACGCAGCCTTTGGTCTTTAGCTCATCTGTCCTTTGACCATCAAGCGGATAGCCGTGTATCCAAATGCCACCACCATTTCGCTTTGCAAGCTTATCAAGCAAATTTGGATATGAAAGCGAAAATGCAAGTGGACCAAGATATCTATCATTTGGCGTAAATCTACGTGTAAGCTGATACACTCCAACCGGTGTTTTTAGATCGCCTTCAAGAAGCTTATCACCATTTTTGCCAACTATAACGCTTGAGCTAAAAAGCTTTTTTGTAATACCGCCATCATAAGAGATCACTTCAAGCTTCTTTTTAGTTTTATCAACTACACTTAGAAGTATCTCATTGTCATAATATCCATATCTTACATCCTTGCCCTCAAGCTTTTTTAGCCAGTAATCCTTACTTAAAATATTTTTTTCGATGGCATCAATAACAGCAGCTGAGCCACTTTTTAAGTAAATTTCTTCGTAATTTTGGGCAAAAAGACAAGGCGATAACGCGATGAAGAAAAATATAATTTTTTTCAAGTGAAATATCCCAAAAAGTAAAATTTAGTCCGTAATTATATCCTAAAAAATTTATATTTTTAGATTTTAAAGGTAAATTAAGTAGTTCTAAATGTATAATGTGAAAACCATTATTAATTTTATCACAAAGGAAAAATATGAAAAAAATCGTTTTTGGTGCGATGCTTGCAGCTTCTGCTCTTATGGCGGCTGATATCAGCCTAGAAAATGTTAGAGCTAGAGATACAAAACCTGGCACAAACAACAGTGCAATTTTTATGGATATAAAAAATGCTTCAAATTCTGATGTAAAGCTCATCGGTGCTCATTCAAGCGTTTGCAAAAGTACAGAAATTCATACACACAAAATGAATGATGGCATGATGGCTATGGTTCAAATCGAAGATGCAGTGATCCCAAAAAATGGCGAAACAAAACTAGCTCCTGGTGGTCTACACATTATGCTTATGGATCTAAATAAACCATTAAAAGATGGTGATAAAGTTGATTTAGAGCTAAAATTTAGCAATGGCGAGAGCATAAAGCTTGATAATATCGGAGTAACTAAAAACTTTAAATAATGAAAAAAATCATAATTATTTTTTCATTTATCTTTATTGTTTTAGGTGCTTTTTCGATAGGCTATAAGCTTATGACAACGAGCAAAGAAGATCCACCTGAATTTGCCGATGTAAACACATCGCTAGATCCTTTAAAATGTGATCTAAACAATAAATCTTGCGAGATGGAATTTAAAGGCGTAAAGCTAAAAATAGATATCTCGCCAAGACCTATTTATGCTATGAGGCCTTTTAGCTTTAAAATCATTAATGGTAAAAATTTAGGGCTAAAAAATCCAAGTCTTGAAATAGACGGCATAAATATGAATATGGGATCAATCAAAGCAAGACTTGAGCCAAGAGGCGATAACTTAACTGCTCAAGTAGTGCTAAGTGCTTGCGTTGTCGAGCTTATGAGATATCGATTTAAAGTGCTTGATGACGAAAAAGAAACTGGTTTTTTTGTAGATCTTGATCTAAAATTATAGAGGGTAACGATGAAAAAGGCATTTTGGGGCTTAATAATAATCTTAATTTGTATAGGTGTTGCACTTTTGCTAATAAAGCCAAACAAATATGATTTTAAGGCACTTTCACAAAATGGTGAAGTAAGTCTTAAAAATTATGACGGAAAGTACAAAGTTATATATTTTGGTTATCTTTTTTGCCCCGATGTCTGCCCTACTGCGCTCTCTTTGATTGGCGATGAGCTAAATAAACTAAAAAGAGATGACTTTGAGCTACTTTTTATTACGCTTGATCCTGAACGCGATACTCCTGAAAATTTAACTCTAATGGCAAAAAATTTCTACAAAGATGCTGATGGATTAAAACTAAATGCCTTAAAAGAAGTGGCAAAAACCTATGGTGTAAAATTTCAAAAAGTCCGTCTTGAAAACTCAGCCATGGGCTACTCTGTTGCTCACAGCTCTTCAATATATTTAATAGACAAAAAAGGAAATTTTTATAAAGAAATTTCAAATCTAACAAATGAAAACATTGGAGAAAATTTATTAAATTTGATCAAAGATAGACCTTAGGCTATAAATTTATTAAGCCAAAACTGGCCTGCTAAAATTCTTTATATAAGCATCATCTCAAGATATTCTAAGCTAAAATTTAATTCACTTGCTATAATTTTGATTTTAATGCTTGCTGGGTAATTTTCCACCCGAAATCTATTAACTCTTGAACATAAATTTAATCTACAAGCCAAACAAAGTTGATTAAATATAAGTAGTACTAGCAACGAATTTATTAAGAAGGTCTATATGAAGGATAGGCTTTTGTACTATAAATTTTTAATTATGATGCAAAAGCCAGAAATTTAGTTTTACTATTTCACTCTATGATGCACGCTGCCGCCATAAGTAATATCCTCAGCTTTTACCTCATCACTTGTCAAAATTTCACTTATCTTGCCATTTTCTTCTAGCTTTTTCCTATTTTCTTCAGCATCTTCTTGATAGCTATAAACCATCGCAACACTCACTACTCCACTGATAGCTTCTATCCTTTTAAAATTTTTTATCTCATCTTCAATACTATCTGAGCTAACTACCACTACTATTCTATCGTCTGCGTCGGTTATTATTTCACACTCTTTTAGCTTTTTTATCTCATTTTTTACACTTTCATTTTTATTGTCCGTATAAACTATTAAACTTGAAATATTCATTTAATTCTCCAAAACAAAATTTTATTCTCATAGGCTGAAGTTACGACTTCATTGTCGCTTATAAAAACTATGCTATTTATCGTACTTTGCCTGGTTTTTAGCATTGCAATATTTTCTAAGCTTTTGCTATCAACTAAATTTACATCACTCATCTCATCACTCATATAGGCCGCTACTCTACCATCATCGCTAAGGCCGACGCCATAGACCAAAAAGCCGGTATTTATCTTTTTTAGGCTTCCAGCTGAGAATATCCCCACGATCCTGTCGGTACCTCCACTGATCATGACACCATTTTTATATGAGATGTCATAGATATTGTCTGTATGAATGTCTAAAATTTGATCCATTTTTTTAGCTTTTATATTATAAAAGTAGACCTTCCCACTCTCGCAAGCGATAGCTAGCCTGCTTCTGTCTTCATTTATCTCCATATCTGAAAGCATCGCGATTGAAATTTTAAAGCTATCATAAATTTCGCCATTTTTTAGGTTTAAAAAGTAAATTTCATTGCTAATTGAAGCAAGCGCAACATGCTCATTATCTAAAAACAATGCCTTTTTTATCGCTTGATTATCCATTTTTATGCTTCTCATCTGTCCATTTTCTCTTAGATGAAGTACCTTTGTAGCGTAATCACCTTCGCTAAGTATAAGAGTTTTGCCATCAATTTCATCAATACTTAAAATTTTTGGTCTTTCGTGATCACTAACGTAGGTTTTTATATCATCCATTTTGATGATCTCTTCAAATTTAGACTCTTTAGGATCATAAATTTCAACCGTCCCTCCATCAGTCGCGATAAAGAGTTTGCCATTTATTAGCGTTGTGCTTAGCACATTTGCACTAGCCTCTATTTGCTTATATGGAGTGGTGATCTCGCTTGCAAAGATAAAATTTAATAGACAAAAAATAAAAAACAAAGCTCTCATAAGGCCTCCATTTGAAGTGAATTTTTAAAGCAAACATCAAAGCACTCGCCGCAACTTACGCAGTTTTGATTAACAATAGGACGAAAAACGCCAAGAAATTCGACTGCTTTAAATTTGCAAGCATCAAGGCAGTTGTAGCAGATCGTATCGTTCCACGCTAGACAGCTAGAAACATCGATGCTAACTTTTGCATTTATACTCTTTGGTGAGCTTAGGCTTAATGTCTTCTTACCAAGACTCTCACAAGCCTTTGCGCACTCTTCGCAAAAGTCACAGCCCAGCTTTTTAACTTTAAAAATTACTCTTTCATTTTCAAAGCTAAGAAGCTCTTTTTCACAAGCATTTACGCAGATAGCATCGCATCTATCGCAGTCAAACTCTCCGCTAAAAAAAGGCGGAGTTATAAATTTGGGAGCAGATTTTGCCCCCAAAATTTTACTAAAAAGCTCTCGCCTGCTTTGCATTATTTAACACCATCGTTTAAAACATCTAGCAAGTTTGACTTATGTGAACCGTTTTTATCTCTAAAATCAGGCTTAAATTTATTACCAACTAGCTGAGTTAAGCCAGTTTGTTGCTCAACGTGGCATGTTGTGCAGTTATATCTTTCATCATCAAGCTTGCCTGCAAGATCTTTTTTGTTTCTAATATCATAAAAGTGAGATGATGGTATCGGTGTTGCTCCACTATCTTTTGCAAACTCTGGCATATGGCAGGTTACACACATATTCATATCTTTTGTGATAGGCACTAAACCCTCAGTATCGTGTGGGATAAATGGCGGTGCATTTTCAAAAGACCTATCAAATTTCTTTGACATACCAGCTGGCTCTTTTGTGTAGTTCACATCTTTTAATACAACGTCTTTATCGTCTAGCAAATCGATATTTCTAAGGCCGATTTGCGAATCACTAATACTTGGATTATTAAAAGTACATGCCGCAAAAAACGCAGCACACAATCCTCCAAGCATCATTATTTTTATTTTCATTTTTCTCTCCTTAAATTTCTAATACTAAATTTCAAAGCCCCATCTCCACAGACATCAATGCACCTGCCACAGCTTATGCACTCGCTTGAGCTTACCGAGCGGCTCTCTTTACCGATCATGTCAAGCACTTGCATCTCTGGGCAAATAAGCTTGCATTTCATACATTTTGTACAAGCCTGGGCATCATGTTTTACTCTAATTAGGGCAAATTTTGAGATGATGGCATAAAAGGCACCAAGTGGACAAACGTGCGAGCAAATACCACGCTTTAACACAAACATATCAAAAGCAATGATCGCAACCGCTATGCCTAAAGCACTAGCTGAGCCGTAAATAACGCCACGCTGAATAATGCCAATATAGCTAACGCTCTCAAATACCGGATAAGACAAAGCAAGGCTTAATATAAGAGCAAGAGCCAGCAAGTAATAACGTAAATTTTTACTCACATTTAAGACTTTTTCACCCTTAAAGCCAAATTTTTCTCTTAGTTTAAAAGCGATATCGGTTAGTAAATTTATTGGGCATATCCACGAACAAAACACTCTTGGAGCAACTAGTGCGTAAAATGCAAAGATAATGCCAGCTCCAATAATTGCATTTATGCCGGCACTAAAGCTTGCAAGTAAAATTTGAACCAAAGCAAATGGATCACTTAGTGGAATTTTTCCAAAAAGCAAAGATGAGCTTAAATTTCCGCTAAGTATCTTAACTCCATAAAAATTTCCTAGGACAAATAGTGCTAGGATGGAAATTTGAGTTATTCGTCTTAAGATTAAAAATTTCATAGCTCACCACCATTTAGATAATCAGTCGCTTTTTTAATGTCAAGCTTTATTTTGCTGTCTGCATCATCTATACGTCTTTCATCTTCTTTTATCCAGCCTTTGACGTAGTTATCGCCTACTTTGCCAAGCACCGCATCGCGGTTTAATACGGTAATGGCTGCTTTCTTAGTGATACAGGCTCGCTCACATAGACCACATCCGGTGCAGATGTCGCTATCAACCACTGGAAGCAAAAAGGCATGCTTTTGTGTCCTTTCGTTACGGCGATACTCAAGATATAAGGCTTTATCCAAAAGAGGACAAGCCCTGTAGCAAGCATCGCACTGTATACCCCAGTGTGCCACGCAGTTTTTCATATCAACCACCGCAACGCCCATTTTGGCCTTATTTATGTCAAGCTTACCTTTTGTGCTTACTAAATTTACGTCCAAAGCTCCAGTCGGACAGGCTGGCACACAAGGGATATTTTCACACATATAGCAAGGAATTTTTCTAGGCTCGAAATAAGGCGTTCCAATGCTTATGCCATCTTCTAGCGATGAGAGCTTTAGCGTATCAAATGGACAAGCCTCTACGCAAAGCCCACACCTAATGCAGCTTTGTAAAAATTGCTTCTCTTCTTTTGCACCAGGAGGCCTAAGAAGCATAAGTGGCGAAGCCTTGGCACTAAGTGACCAAACAAAGCCTCCGCCAAGAGCCAAAAGCGCTACTTTTGCCCCAAATTTTAAAGCCTCTCGCCTACTTGAAAATCCCATATCGCTCACCTATGCTTTGTAAATTTTAACCGCACACTTTTTATAGTCTGTCTCTTTTGAGATCGGGCAAGTAGCATCAAGGCAGACTTTATTTATAAATACGTTTTCGTCAAAGAAAGGCACATAAACAAGACCTACTGGCGGCTTATTTCTACCTTTTAGATCTACTCTTGCTTTTACCTTGCCGCGGCGTGACTCGACCCAAACGATCTCATTTTGAAGCACGCCAAGTTTTTTAGCGTCATCTTCATGCATGTAGCAAAGTGCCTCTGGGACGGCTCTATAAAGCTCAGGAACACGCATAGTCATCGTGCCTGTATGCCAGTGCTCTAGGACACGGCCAGTACATAGCCAGAATGGATAATCTTTGCTTGGCATCTCGCATGGATCCATGTAAGGGCGGAAGAAAATTTTTGCTTTGTTTGCAAGAGATGTTTTATCTTTATTTGTAACGCCTTTTAGATCTCCTGTTGGAAGTGCTGCATTTTTGTTGCCATAGAATGCAAATTTCTCATTTGGAGCAGCTTTTTTAGCGTATGGATCAAATTTAGTATTAAATCTCCACTGAGTCTCTTTGCCATCAACTACTGGCCATCTAAGACCTCTTACTCTGTGGTAAGTGTCAAAGTCAGCTAGGTCGTGACCGTGTCCAACGCCAAATTTTCTATACTCTTCCCAAAGATATTTATGGACGAAAAATCCATATCCTTTAAATTCTTTACCATCTGAGCCGATCACCTTTCTGCTATCGCCAAATACTTCTGTATTGTCGTAGTTTTCTATGATCGGATCGTTTGCGCTAAATTTCTTAGCCTCTTCGTTTGCAAAAAGTACGTCAAATAGCGTATCTTCTTCGCTGTATCCCATAGCTTTTGCAGCATCTAGTACATTTGGAAGTGTAACTTTGTCATTTACTTTTTTCTCACCCCAAACATCTTTTAGCTTAAAGCGCTTACTAAACTCCATCATTTGCCAAATATCAGGCATCGCTTCACCAACAGGAAGTACTTGCTGTCTCCAGTGTTGCGTTCTTCTCTCAGCATTACCGTAAGCACCCCATTTTTCATAGATCATCGCAGTTGGAAGAATAAGGTCAGCTACTTTTGCAGAAATTCCTGGATAAGGATCACTTACGACGATGAAGTTATCCATCTCGCGAGCTGCTTTGATCCAGTGGTTTGCATTTGCAGTATTTTGCCATGGGTTATTTACCTGAACCCAGATAAATTTAACCTTGCCATCCTCAACGTCACGCATCATTTTTACGTAGTGAGAAGCGAGTACGCCACTTAGTGTTCCAGCAGGAAGTTTCCAAATTTTTTCAGTTATCTCTCTATGTTTTGGATTCTCAATAACCATATCAGCTGGCAAGCGGTGAACAAATGTTCCAACCTCTCTTGCAGTACCACATGCACTTGGTTGACCAGTTAAAGAAAATGCTCCTGAGCCTGGAAGTGCTTGCTTACCAAGTAAGAAATGCACCATATAAGCTTGCTCATTTACCCATGTACCACGTTGGTGTTGGTTAAAGCCCATCGTCCAGAAACTAACAACTTTGCGGTTTTTCTCGATGTAAAGATCAGCAAGTGCCTTTAGTTTTTTCTTAAATTCTTCTATATCTTCATTTGGATCGCCCTTTGCCACCTTTGCTGTAAAGTCAAGTGTGTAAGGTGCAAGAGCTTTTTTAAACTCTTCAAATGTTATTTGCCAATGTGCGCCAGATTTTGCAGCATTTTTATTTTCTAGCGTATCGCCAGCTTTTAGTCCAAGATATGCAAGCGTAACACCCTCAGCCTCGCTTAGCACCTTTGACTTCTCAGTAGCAGCAGTGTCTAGCTCGCTTGGAGCATATTTTTTATGATTAATGTCTGGACGAAGACCATATCCGATATCGGCTGGACCAGTTGTAAATACACAGTGTTTTTTAACAAATTCTTCATCGATCATCTCTGGGTGGTTATAAACTATCTCACGAGCGATGTAGTTCCAAATAGCTAGGTCAGATGACGGAGCAAAGATGATCTCGATGTCAGCTAAATTTGATGTTCTAGTTGAGTAAGTGCTTAAATTTACAACCTTTACCCTATCAGGATCGCTAAGCTTTCTATCGCTTACGCGTGCCCAAAGTATCGGGTGCATCTCAGCCATATTTGCGCCCCATGCCACGATAGTATCAGTTAGTTCGATATCATCAAAACAGCCTGATGGCTCGTCTATACCAAAAACTTGCATAAAGCCAACAACCGCGCTTGCCATGCAGTGTCTTGCGTTTGGATCGATGCTATTGCTTCTAAAGCCACCTTTTATAAGCTTAACAGCAGCGTAACCTTCTGGAATAGTATATTGACCAGAGCCTAGAACTCCGATGCCGTGAGGGCCTAGTTCATCATATGCTTTTCTAAACTGAGCCTCCATAACATCAAATGCTTGCTTCCAGCTTACTTGCTTAAATTTTCCTTTTTTATCGAATTCGCCTTTTTCATTTACACGCAAAAGCGGATGAGTGATCCTATCCTCGCCGTACATGATCTTAGCATTAAAATAGCCTTTAATGCAGTTTAGACCACGATTTACTGGTGCTTCTGGATCTCCTTTTACAGCTACTATCTTGCCCTCTTTTGTAGCGACCATGATGCCACAGCCTGTTCCACAAAACCTACAAGCGGCCTTATCCCAGCGCCAGCCTTTTTCGGCTTCGCTTGCTGCACTTAGCGAGCTTGGCACAGCTATACCAGCACTTGCGCAAGCAGCACTAGCCGCAGCACTTTTTATGAATTCTCGTCGATTCATTCTTTCTCCTTTAAAGATTTAAAACAAATTTAATTGATATTAACCTTGCAAAACTTATTTACAACTGATTTATATTTACAAAAATTTCAAAAAACTTAAGCTAAAAATGTAAATATTTTTCTACATAAAAATATTAATTTTGTCACAAAGCACGATTTTAAAAGAAAATCCTATTTAATAAAATTTAAAAATTTTAGAGTAGTTATCAAAAAGCTAAAGAAAACAAAGTAAAATTGTTTTTAAACACTTGAGTAAAAAAGTAACATAAAGTATTATTAAAAATTTTATCTCCTTACTGAAATATCAATAATTGCAAGAATAAATTCTAATAATTTTCATTACTTTACGGCAAACATAATCTATAAAAATTTAACTAGCAATATCACTATAAAGCTATAAAAATTAGATAATTTTTAAAAATTTTATTATATTTAAAAAACAAAAAATAATTTTAAGATTATAGATAAAAAGGAGTTATTTTCATCCTCAAATTTTGAGGATGAAATATTAATAAAATTTTAGGTGTTAAGCTATAAGGTTAAAATTTATTCTTTTTAACATCAGCTACTATTGTCTTAGCCATTTCATCGATTTGGGCGGTGATTTCATTCGTTGAGCTCACGATATCAACATTTTGCTTTGTAATGCTATCTATCTGGCTTACGCTTTGATTTATCATATTTATGCCTTCGCTTTGCTCTCTGATGCTCTCACTCATCTCGTTAATGCTTTGAGTAAGTATATTTGCATTAGTTTCGATCTCACCAAGTGATTTTTGAGTTCGTTCAGCTAGTTTTCTAACTTCATCTGCAACTACGGCAAAGCCTCGTCCATGCTCACCAGCACGTGCTGCCTCAATAGCAGCGTTTAGAGCAAGTAAATTTGTTTGATCGGCTATATCTCTAATAATAACGATGATGTTTTTAATCTCTTCAGATTGTTTTATAACATCTACAGTCTTTTGGCTAATTGCGCTCATTGAGCTACTCATTTGCTCAATCGCAGCAGCACTTTCTTGGAGAGAATTTGCCTGTGTGCTAGCACCTTGAGTTACTTGCTTCATTGATGCATCTAAATTTTTAGCTTTTTCTTCTAAGAATTGTGCTTGTTTTAAGTTAAACGCAAGCATATTAGCTATCTCTTCGCCAAGCTCATTTGTTACTAGTTCGACATTGCCTTTGGCATCCAAAATTCTTGAAGTAAAATCAGAATTTCTAAAATCATTAAAAGTTTTTTGGATCATATTTAAATCGCTACCGACTCTTTTCTCCAAAACATCTAGCATTTTATTTAAGACATCTTTTAATTCGATTAGTTTTGGATTAGCCGGAACATCTACTATCCTTGCTTTTAGATTTCCATTTTCTATCGCCTTTGCAGTCTCAACAGATTGAGATACCACCCTAGAGTCTTGATCGGCATTGTCAAAAATTTTAGCAATATTATCATTTATTAGTTTGCTCATTACGCCAAATTCATCTTTTGTTGCTACCTTTGAAACAACTGGCTCTTTTATCTCAAAATTTAAAAATCTAAAGAAACTAACCAAAGCATCTGTAATAGTTTTAATAGGATTAAGCGATCTTTTTAGCAAGAAATATACGATCAAAGATAAAACAACTATAAATATAAAGGCTAAAATAATCTGAACTTTTAAAATAGGCAAAGTATGCGAGCTAAAGATATTTTGATCCATTGCTGTTATTGCCAACCAACCTTTGTCATTTATCTCTAACATATAAGCATAGACATCTTCGCCTTTTGTATTTTTATATGCTATTAATCCATTTTCATCAAATTTCTTTTCATTATATTGTTTTATTAGACTCTTTGCGATCTCATGAGGTTTGCCAACTAATTCTTTATTTGGGTGCATTATAACGTTGCCATTTTGATCTGTAACAAAAGCATAGCTGTATTCAGTTTTACTAATTTGCGATATATTATTGCTCAACTCCTCAATAGACGCATCTATACCCGTAACTCCAATATTTTTAATAGGTGCAGCAAAAGTTATAACCATCGCATTTAATGAAGCTGCCATATATGGATCAGTATATATTGGTTTATTCTCGGCTTTAGCTTGTTTATACCATACTCTAACTCTTGGATCATATCCAGCTTTATTTTGCCCATTTGATCTAAACATAGCCCCATCCTCATATCCAGCATAAACAAGAGTGATCTCTTTTCCAGATATAGCTTTTGCTTGAGATAAAGCTAAATTTATACCATCAGCATTCATCGAGCCATCACTTTTCTCGCTTATCTTACTAAGAGTCTCAGCCATTTTCTCTATAGCATACTGATTATTGGTAAAAAAGCTATTTAGTGTGATTTTCACATCTTTTAAAATTTGCTTTTGAGTTTGTATTACTAACTCAATGGCTTTATCATGAGCTGTATTGTAGCTGGCTAAAGATATTAGTGAGAATGATATGAATAATGCCAGTATGAGCATTAAAGATATTTTGTTTGCAATCGAGCGCATTTACTTTCCTTTTACAAAAAATTAAGATACGATTTTATATTTTTTTATATTAAATAGTCTTAAATAATATTAATTACAAAATAGTGATGTATACATTAAATAATAATTTTGAATTATTTTTTCATTTTAGGTAGTTAAAATCAGCTAAATAAAATTAGAATTTAGGGGAGGCAAACCCATAAATTCGGCTCTAAGATTAAAATTTATTCTTTCTAACGTCGGCTACTATCGTCTTAGCCATTTCATCTATTTGGTCAGTAATTTCATTTGTTGTACCAACAATATTAATATTTTGTTTTGTAATACTGTCGATCTGACTTACGCTTTGATTTATCATATTTATGCCTTCGCTTTGCTCTCTGATGCTTTCACTCATCTCATTAATGCTTTGAGCTAAAACATTTGCGTTAGCTTCGATCTCGCCAAGTGATTTTTGAGTTCGCTCTGCTAGTTTTCTAACCTCGTCGGCGACTACGGCAAATCCTCTGCCGTGTTCACCAGCACGTGCTGCCTCGATAGCCGCATTTAGAGCAAGTAGGTTGGTTTGATCAGCTATATCTCTAATAATAACGATGATATTTTTAATCTCTTCGCTTTGTCTTGTTACGTCGCTAGCTTTTTGGCTAATGGCGTTCATAGAACTGCTCATCTCTTCTATAGCAGCCGCGCTTTCTTGGATGGAGTCGGCTTGCTTATGAGCTCCGTCGGTTAGAGTTCTCATAGATTCTGCTAGGATTTTAGCTTTTTCTTCTAGGACCTGAGCTTCTTTTAAATTTTCCCTTAGCATATTGCTTACTGCGTCGCCCGCGCTTTGAAGGCCTACTATCATATCTTTTAGATCGCTTTCAAGCTCGGGTTTTAACTCTAGTCTAGGAGTGTAGTCGTTTTTGTTGTAAGAAGCTAAAACTACGGCTATTCCTTTTAAATTTTCAGAAATAGAAGCGAAGAATTTATTTAGTAGATCTTTTAACTGAACTAAAGCCGGATTATTAGGGACGGAGTTAATCTTAGCCCCCATGTGTCCTTTTATCATGAGATTTGCTATACCGTTCATCTCCTCTATTAAGGCGCTGTCTTTTTTAACGCCGTTAAGGACTTTTTCTATATTTTCGTTAATAGATTCGCTCATTCTGCCGAATTCGTCCTGCGTAGTTACTACTAGCTTTTCCGGAGCGTTAGGGGTTTCGTAGGTGATGAATTTAAACGCGTCTTCAAGCTTAGTTTGAATAGTTCTAATAGGACTAAGAGATTTTTTAAGAAGAACAAATACGATAGCCGAAAGTATGACTATAAAAGCTACGGCTAGGATTATTTGAGCTTTTAATAAAGGCAATGTATTAGACGAAAAAGTATCTGCTCCGATAGCGGCTACGGCTAGCCAGCCTTGATCGTTTATGGCCATTACTTTTGCTGTTACGTTTTCGCCCTTATAGTTGGTGTAAGGGATTAGCCCGTTTTCGTCAAATTTTTTAGCTGCAAACGCCTCGGCTAGATATTTGCTTGCGGGAACGGTTTTACCGACGTTGTTTGGGTCGTTATGCATTAGTATTAGGCCGTCTTTATTCATTAGATAAACATAGCCGTATTTTGTTTTACCCATTTCAAGGATTTTTTTACTTAAAGCATCTATATTTAAATCAAGCCCCAAAACACCATCAAAATTTCCATTTTTATTTACTGGAGCGGCAAAGCTAATTACTAAAGCATTAGACAAGGCAGCTTTGTAAGGTTCGGTATATATAGCACCATTTGCACTCTTTGCTGCTTTATACCAGCCTCTAGTTCTAGGATCGTAGTTATCGGCTGGAGTTGTTCTAGTGCCGTCAGACTGGAAAAAATGTCCATCACTCTCGCGACCATAAAAAATATCAGTAACTAGATGACTAACGCTTTCTTTTTGCATTTTTGTTTTTTCCATGTACGAGTCATCATTATTTGGTATTTGTGCTATATCTGAAGCAGACTTTTTGGCAACTTCTAAATAATCTTCAAAAAAAGAATCCGTGGTTGCTTTGATATCACTTAGAATCTGATCCTGGGTCTGGCTGACCAACTCTACTACCTTACTTTCCGCTGTATAGTAGCTGACTGCTGAAATAGCAGCAAACGAAATAACTAGCAATGAGATGATAATCATCGCTATCTTTGAAGTTATGGACTTCATCTTTCCTCCTTTAAAAAGTTAAAATCGCTTTAATTTATCGAAAAAGAATTAAAACTAGTATTAAATTTACCCTCTATTTAATGCTTTTTAAAAATTAATAAAGATATCTTGACAATTAAAAATTTTTGAATAAATTTTAGATCACAAAATATCATTAAATAAGCTAGTTTTGCTTTTTGGTCTTTAGCCAGATATAGAGTATAAATTTTTACTTGAAAATCAATAAAATAGCGCCTGAAATAATAAGGCAAATGGCTAAAATTTCTTTTAAATTTAACCTCTCACCAAGAAAGATGACAGCCAAAATGATAGCCAGCACAACGCTAAATTTATCAACCAGCGCCACTTGATAGACCTTGCCTGTTTGTATCTCTTTAAAACACACAGGACAAAATAACACAGTGGTGATATCCTTTACGTCAAGTTTTACAAATATAATTGCAAAATAAAAAATTTATAAAGCTATAGGCTTTAATATAAATTTAAGCTTTTTGTGAGTAGTAGATTTATTTTAAACTTTAAGTTCAAAAGCAGGAGAAGACTCCCCTGCTTTTAATGTTATTTAGAAATTTTTGGCTCAGCAAAAGCTGTAAGCTTTAATGCCTCGTCGCCTTTATATTTTTCGATATTTACAAGAGCTGTGTGGCTGATGTTGCCGTTTGCTAGCTTACTTGTTGGGATATCTATGGTTAGCACGTTTGCACCGCCGTTTTTGCAAATTCCACTATCAAAGCCGTCATACCAAGCGCCCTCAGCTAGTTTTACAACGCCCTCTTTGATGTTTTTAGTCACGTGAGCACCTGCTAAAACCTCACCACGTGCATTAAATACACGCACCAAGTCGCCACTTTGTACGCCAAGCTCTTTTGCGTCTTTTTCGTTGATCCAGATAGGCTCGCGATTTGCGATAGCGTATTTGTCACGAAGTGAAGTTTGACTTAGTTGTGAGTGCAAGCGGTCAGTTGGGTGAGCACTTATCATGTGGAATTTAGCTGGCTTATCTTTCATGCCTAGCCACTCGATCGGCTCAAACCACATTGGGTGCGCCTTGCAGTCGTCATAGCCCATTTTCTCGATAGTCTCTGAGTAAATTTCTATAAGACCGCTTGGGGTTCCAAGAGCATTTAGTACAGGATCTTCTCTAAATTCGCCAAATCTCACCCAGCTATCGCTATCTTGAGATGAGGCAAATGTAACTGGCTTATTTTCATTCCAAAACTCTTCAAATGGCTTCATATCAGTAGTTAGCTCTGGCACAGCCTTGACCTGAGCGTAGGCTGCGTCATAGTACTCTTTGATCCAGTCAAACTCATCCTTGCCGTTATCTGTGTAGGCAATGACCAAATTTTTAGCATAAGCCTTGCAAAGATCGATGAAAATTTGGTAGTCGTCTCTTGCCTCGTGGTATTTTTCAACGACTTGCTTCATTGGCACGATGTTCATATTTGAGTAGTCACCAGTCATGGTGATATCGTTTCTCTCATACTCTGTAGTGACTGGGAAGACAATATCAGCCATTTTTGCTGTTGGTGTCCAGTATGATTCATGTACGACAACCGTTCTTGGCTTTCTCCACGCTTTTAAATTTGTATTTGTATCTTGGTGGTGCACAAGTGGGTTACCGCCGACCCAGTAGATAAAGTCGATATCTGGATAGGTGATCTTTTTGCCGTCGTGGTCGATCACTTTACCAGGATGTAGCAATGCATCTGCAATCCTTGCGACCGGGAAGGCATAGTTGGTTGCTTTTTGTAGCCAACTTTGGCCTGTGCCTGCTGCTGCAGCTGCCTTTGCGACGAAGCGACCTCGTTTATCAAACTCGCCTGTGTCTGTGCCGATAAACTCACCTTTTTCGTTAAATTTACCCACACTTGCGCTATTTATGCCGCCGATGACTGCACCCTTGCAAGTCGGAGCGCCGCCGTTTGAGTAGTGATAGCTAAGGCCAAATCCCCCACCAGGAAGGCCGATCTGTCCTAGCATCGCCGCCAAAGTCACCATCGCCCAGTGTGGTTGCTCGCCGTGGTGAGCGCGCTGCATGCCCCAGCCGCTCATTATCATAGTGCGGTTTGCGATAAATGTATCAGCTAGCTCTTTTAAAGTATCTTTATCGATGCCACAAATTTTGCTCGCCCACTCTAAATTTTTAGGTGTGTTGTCTGTTTTGCCAAGTAGATATGGGAGGAATTTATCAAAGCCAGTTGTGTAGGTTTCAATGAAATTTTTATCATACTTGCCGCTCTCATATAGGTAGTGCATCATACCAAGCATCATAGCTGTGTCGGTGTTTGGCACCGGAGCGATCCACTGAGCATTATCAAAGTATTGCGCTGTGTCACTCTTGATAGGATCGATGATGATCACTTTGATATCTTTTTTATTTTTGAGCTCTTCAAAGTATTTAAAGCCCTGCTCGTCGGTGCTAGTCCAAGCTATGCGAAGTGTCGCAAGTGGGTTTGCACCCCAGATGACTACGACTTTTGAGTTCTCAAGTACGACTGGCCAGCTGGTTTGCTGCTCATAGACCTCGATACTACCCACGACGTGAGGCATGATAATTTGGCTAGCACCTGTTGAGTAATCTCCTAGTGAGCCAACAAAGCCACCACTAAGGTTCATAAATCTATGAAGTAAAATTCTTGAGTTATGTACGTTACCGCTTGATTTCCAGCCATAGCTGCCCGCAAATACACTTTGTAAGCCTTTTTGTGCTCTTGTTTTTTTCAGCTCTCTTGCAACTAGCTTGATCGCCTCTTCGTAAGGCACCTCAACCCACTCATCCTTGCCGCGAAGCTCTGGCTTTGGACTATCTGGATTTTCAAGGTAGCTCTTTCTTACTGCTGGGCGCTTGATACGACATTTGTAGATCATATCTGGTGTGTAGTGCTGAAGTGGGTTGTAAATTTCACTTGTTTTTTGGATAGGCTCTGACTTTACTGCAACGCCGTTTTTGGTTGTCACTTTTAACATACCCCAGTGGGCAGCTGTGATGACCTCGCTATCTCTTAAAACACTCTTTTTTACGCCATCAGCAAATAAATTTGATGCTGTTACGCTTGAAAGCAAAGGTGTCGCTGCAATTGCTGTAGCACCTTTTTTTAGAAATTCTCGTCTGTTCTCGTTCATCTTATCTCCCTTTCATTTTTAAGTTTTCTTTTGAATAAGCTAAACTTTAATATTTGTTTTTACTCGCCGCTACAAAAGTTTTGCTTATTTACCTAGGTTTACGTCAGATGAGTGTTTTTGAAGGTATTCAACAACCAACCACTCGTCTTTTTTCTCTATTGCGGTTCTGCCGATCATTGATTTTAGAAGTGACGGCCATTGGTTTGCGTTGAAATGTGTGGTTTGAGGCAACGCATGGCAAACGCCACAGCTCTCTTTATACATCTTATCAGCTTTTGCAAACATCGCGTTTACGTCAGTGCTAAAGCCATCTTTTTGAACAAAAACTGTTGTTTCTACCTCGTTCCATTTGCCGTTTTTGCCCTCTTTGATCACTTTAATATCAAAAGGTGCAGTTTTTGCAAATGCCACCGAGATAATCCTCGCGCCATCAGCAAAATAAACTACGTTGCTAACAGCTGGGTTTTGATAGCCTTTTACTTTAATTTGTACTCTGTCACCGCTTGTTTGTAAAATTTCAACTGCGTTGGTTGGTAGCAGTCTGCCTATACTTTTTGTTGAGCTAGCATCACCGTAAACATCTTTTACAACATCTGTGTAGTTTACACTAGCACCAAATGCCGCACAAGCCACGATGGCTGAAAAAATGATTTTTTTCATATTTCTCCCTTCAAAATGAAATCGTTCAAATTTTAGGAGCTTTTTGATTAATTATAAATTAAAATTAAAGATATATTTTAAGAATAATGTAGAAAATTTTATTTAAAAATGAGTAAAAATACGCCAGACACGATAAGACAGACGGCTAAAATTTCTTTTAAATTTAGCCTCTCACCAAGAAAGATGACAGCTAAAATGATAGCAAGCACAACGCTAAATTTATCAACCAAAGCCACTTGATAAACCTTGCCAACTTGCATCGCTTTAAAATACATGAGCCAAGATAGTCCAGTAGCTATGCCACTAAGTATGAGAAAGAGCCAGTTTTTTGGGCTTAGAGAGCTTAGTGGCTGCCATTTTTTGGTCACGCTTAGAAGTAAAACAAGCATAAAAACGACAACGATCGTTCTTATAAATGTTGCAAAATCGCTGTCAATATCTTTTACGCCAAGTTTGGCAAAGAGCGCAGTAAGTGCAGCAAATATAGCTGAAAGAGCTGCGTAGATAAACCACTCTGGCATCTTTTTTCCTTATAAATTTAAAGGGGCAAATTTGCTTCGCCCCACTATAAATTTAACCCTCGTACTCGCTTAGCATATCGATAGTCGGCGCAAAAAAGAGTGCACCAGTTACTGGAGTGCTAAAGTCAAGTAGTCTATCTGAATTACCCTTTGGCTCGCCTATGAACATCTTTTTTAGCATCTCCTCAACGGTCGAAAATGTGCTCGCATAGGCGATAAAGTAGGTGCCGCTCTTGCTGCCTTCAGTAAATGGCATATTGCCGCGCACGACCTTTTTATCGTCTCCGACATTTGCTGCAGCTGAGTGTGAGTTACTAGGTTTTTCATCCTCGCTCATCTCGATATCAAGCTGCTTTGAGCGGCCTATCACCTTTTCTTGCTCGCTCACACTTGTGGCGTTCCACTCTTGCATTTTATGAAAGTATTTTTGCACAAAAACGTAGCTTCCACCCTTAAATTTAGCATCCTCGTCGCCAACTTTTGCAAAGTGGTCTCTATCCTCGCCCTCAGGATTTTCAGTGCCATCAACAAAGCCTATGATCGCCCTGCCGTCGTGGTATTTAAAGCCTTGCACCTCGTCTACAAGATCAGCAAATTTATATAGCACACCCTTTACACTTTGCGCCATATCAAAGCAGTCAGCCGCATTTAACGCACGGATATGAATGTGCAAATCACCTTTTGTGCTAACAGCCTCGTGTTTGTCGCCCTTAATCGCTTTAAAATTTACAAGCTCTTTTGGCAAGGTTTTTGTGATGGCCAGCTTTTTCCATGCATCGTGTCCGACGCCAAGGACGCAGTTTACATTTTCGCTCGCACCAAATCTAACCTTTGCAGTTTTGTTTAAATTTATAACCAAAGCACAAAGCCTAGCAAAACCCTCTTTGTACGCCTTTTTATCATCTTTTAAAACCCAAGTTTGAAAGACGGTGTTATTTCCTGGAGTTTGTGTAACCTCTTGTGAATTAAAACTCATTTTTTCTCCTTTAAATTTATGCGATATTTTCTAAATTTAGCTGTGAATTTATCTGCTCATCGTTATCATCAAAAACAAATTCGACCTTGTTTGCCCCAAAGCTCTTTGCGATCGCTTCAAGCGTGTCGCGAGCCGATTTATGTATCTTGCTTTGAAGCTGTGAGATAAGACGAACACTCATCTTTTTCACTTCACTTCTAGCCTCTTCTATAAGTCTGTTTTTGTCCTCTTCTGTAAATGTGCTTCCAAAAAAACCATTTAGCGAATCAGGCAGTAAAAATGGTATAAATTTGCCATTTTTCTCGTCATAAAATTTCATATCGGCGATTGAAAATTTATACTTGCATGGTGGCATTTTTATCTTATAGCTAGAGTTTGCGATCTGCATGATCTCAAGTTTTGGGCTAGTTAGATCGTAGATGAAATTTATCTCAAACTCAAATATCATCGAAAGCTTCTTTTCGCTTACCAGCCACCTTAGATACTCTTTGCCAAAATTTCCAAACGCATGATCTGTCTTAGTGACGATCTCTTTGCTATATACTTGAAAGACAGATAGCTCGCCTATACTTTTTAGCTGCGAAATTTCCGTGCTGACAGATACATTTTGACTCTCATCTTTAGCCTTTTTTAAAGCCCTGCTCGCCCTATAAAATGCAAATGCAAGGACTGCTAGCAAGAGAGCTAATATCAAATTTATATATTCACTCATTCTTTCTCCTTTAAAGCTTGCTATTTTAGCTTAATTTTGTAAAGCAAAAGGAATTTTAGCTTGTTTTTTTGCTATCTTGAAATCCACAAAATAGCAAAAAATTTTTAAAACAATTGAGAAAATGAAAAACCACTTTTTTCAAGCACTTCTTTGATCTTTTCTTGATGCTCAAGACCCTTTGTCTCAAGCGTGATCGTAATACTTGCATCGCCATAATCAAGCCTTGTTGAGAAGCGATCGTAATCGATCTTTACGATGTTTGCGTTTGCTGATTTGAGGCTATCTGTTAGACTCATGAGCGCTCCTGGCTTATCCACAAGCGTTATTTGTAGTGTCATCTTTCGGTGAGACTTGATAAGACCCTTTTCAATGATGATAGAAAGTACCTGTACGTCGATATTTCCACCACTTAGCACCACGCCTATCTTCGCACCTTTTTTAAATTTGATCTTATCATGCATAAGTGCTGCCACACCAGCTGCGCCAGCTCCTTCTACAACAATCTTTTGCGTCTCTAGCAAAAATAAAATCGCAGTTGCTATCTCCTCGTCATCGACCTGCACAAACTCATCAACGCACTCAATAATATTTGCTAACGTGATCTCGCTCGCGTCACGCACAGCGATGCCATCTGCGATCGTGCGGACTGATTTTGAGTTTATGCTTTTTTTAGCGCCATAGCTATTAAACATAGCTGGAGCACCCTTTGCACCAACGCAGACCACTTTTGTCTTTGGATTAACTTGTTTTATACAGCTTGCCACACCGCTAGCTAATCCGCCGCCGCCAACTGGAACGATGACCATATCAAGATCACTTATCTCATCAAGCATCTCAAGCCCCACAGTGCCCTGCCCTGCCATGACGTACTCGTCGTTAAATGGATGAACAAAGGTCATACCCTTTTCTTTAGCATAGTTCACCGCAAAAGCGTACGCCTCGTCAAAGTTATCACCCTTTAAAATGACCTCTGCGCCAAGGTCCTTTGTGCCAGCAACCTTTAGGAGTGGGGTTGATTCTGGCATGATGATGCAAGCATGCACGCCAAATTCTTTTGCACTTATAGCAACACCTTGAGCGTGGTTGCCAGCGCTTGCAGCCACGACGCCACGTTTTCTCTCCTCATCACTTAGGCTAGCTATTTTATTGTATGCGCCTCTTATCTTATATGCGCCGGTTCTTTGTAAATTTTCTTCTTTCAGGTAAACACTTGCGCCTAAAATTTTACTAAGCTTTGCACTTAGCGCAAATGGAGTCTTAGTCACAAAATGACCGATCGTGATCTTTGCTTGGATGATTTTATTTAGTGAAACCATTTTTTCAAATTTTCCTTTTTAAAATTATTCTTTTGCCCTTAGTAGCACGCCACACTCGATGTGATGAGTGTTTGCAAACTGATCAAAAATGGCAAATTTTATCACTTTATGGCTTTTACAAAGCTCATTTAAATTTTCTTTTAGAGTCTCTGGGTTGCACGAGATGTAGATGATATTTTTGAAATTTTTGATGAAATTTACGACACTTTCACTAAGTCCTGCACGAGGAGGATCGACAAGGACATGCGAGAAGTTAAAATCGCTTAAATTTATATCCTTTAGTCTATTAAATTCCCTAACGCCAGCAAATGCACTCATAAGCTCATCAGCATCCATTCGTAAAAATTTGATGTTTTTAGCCTTATTTAGCTCGCAGTTTTTAAGGGCATTTGCGATCGAGCTCTTTGAAATTTCAGTGGCAAGAACGTTTTTAAATTTAAACGAAAGCGGAATAGTAAAATTTCCATGTCCACAGTAGAGCTCAAGAAGGTCAGCACCGCCTTGCACGCACTCTTTTGCCCAAGCTATCATCTTTTCATTTACGGCTCTATTTGGCTGGATAAAGGCATTTTCACTTAGGCTAAATTTATAAATTTGACCTCCAATATTTAGCTCGTCTATCAAATTTAGCTCACCACTTAGCAGCTTTTGCCCACGAGATCTAGCAAGTATGGTGACATTAAGCTTACTGGCTAGAATTTTCATAGCCGTTTCAAACTCGCCATCAAGCCTTTTATGATAAAGAAG
Organism: Campylobacter concisus; assembly: GCF_002912895.1. Lineage (GTDB taxonomy): Bacteria > Campylobacterota > Campylobacteria > Campylobacterales > Campylobacteraceae > Campylobacter_A > Campylobacter_A concisus_G. The sequence continues at coordinate 7,449 of NZ_POZX01000046.1, read as the reverse complement.
TGTAACCAAAATACCGTTTTTGCAAGAGATAAATTCCACTCCAAAAAGCTTTGCACGCAGTATTTCACTCTCTTGTAAGCTGCAAAGCAAGCTTGGCATGAGAGTAGAAATTTGCTCGCAAACTTTTGGACAATCATCTATAAAGACCTTTTTGCCCTTTTCGCTTGCATGCATCGTATAGCAAAGCTTGCTGCCTTCGTGCCAGATGCCAAACTCAGCTCTCGTGCGGTAGTGTTTTGGTGTTGAGCTAAAAACATCAAACTCACCATCATAAAGCTCTGAAAAATTTTGTTTTACAAGGTCAGTTTTAAATAAAATTTGCTCATCGTAAGGAGTAAAAAGAGTGCAAGAGCCACACTCTTTTAAATAATTGCAATCCAAATTTATGCTTCTACTTTCTTTCCAACAAATCTAACTAGTGCCCAAATCGCTAAAAATCCGCAAGGAAGTGCAATCCAAACGCTAAGACCAAGTGCAACTGGCAAGTAACCAACTAGCACACAAACTGCACAAACGCTAAGTGCATAGACCATTTGAGTCGATACGTGATCAATATGGTTACATCCTGCGCCCATTGATGAAAGGATCGTAGTATCCGAGATCGGTGAGCAGTGATCACCAAAGATCGCGCCTGTAAGTACGCCTGAAATATTTACAATCATATATGCATGCATCGCATCACCCTCTAGGCCGTAGTTTTTGCCGACAGCATAAGCTAGTGGGATAGCTAGAGGCATTAAAATACCCATAGTGCCGTAGCTTGTTCCAGTTGAGAAGCTAATAAACGAACCAAGGATAAAAACAGCAACTGGCAGGATAAATTTAGGTGTAGAAGAGCTTAATAAATCAACCAAATATCTTGACGTGCCAAGCTCTTTGATAACAGCACTAAGGCTCCACGCAAGAAGCAAAATGACAACCGTAATTATCATAGTCTTCCAGCCCTTTACCCATGTGCTGATAGCCTCTTTTACGTCAAAAATTTTACGCCAAACACCCATTGTGATAGCTACGATACTAGCAAGTAGTGCTGCTTGAAATAGCGATGTAGCCGAGTCTGCCGCGCCAAAAGTATCTTTAAAAGTAGAAAAAGCAAGCGGATTAGCGAGTGCATTTTTAAGAGTATCACCCTCAAGTGCAGCAAGACCACTAAAATAAAAACTAGTAAATGCACCAATGACCAGCACAAGAAGTGGCACAACAGCATTTGCAGCACTTAGTTTTACACCCTCTTTTGGCTCAAGTGTTTTATCTTCAAGATCTTGGATTTGAGTTTTACCTGAGTGAAGTTCGCCTCTTCTAGCACGTCTTTCAGCTAATAGCATTGGGCCATATTCACGTTGCATCAAGGCCGTACAGACTATAAAAAATAAGATGAAGAGGTTGTAAAATCTATATGGAATTGTCTCGATAAATATAGAATAAGCGTTAATACCAGTCTCTCCAACTAGTTCATAGCCCTTTTCAATGAGTGAAACTTCAAGCCCAACCCATGTCGAGATGATAGCAATACCAGCAATCGGTGCTGCAGTAGCATCGATGATAAAAGCTAGCTTTTCGCGGCTTATTTTAAATTTATCGCTTATTGGTCTCATGATTGGACCTACTATTAGGGCATTTGCGTAGTCATCGAAAAATACAAAGATACCCATGAGCCATGTTGAAATTTGAGCTGAAATACCGCTTTTTGCCTTTTTGCTAAGCCAAAGAGCAACCGCCTTTGTGCCACCCATCTTTGTGATGAGTGCGACCACACCACCAATACAAAGCACTTGAAGCAAAATACCTGAATCAGTCTTATCAGCCATTGATTCAACGACCCTTGAAACGATGCCGGTAAAGCCTTTTACGATACCCATAAAGATGTTTTCATTGATGATGTTTATGAGAAACGTTCCGCTAAAAACACCTATAAACAGCGACAATATAACGTCTTTTGTGATAAAAGCAAGTGCTATTGCCACAACAGGTGGTATAAGCGTAAATACGCCATAAATTTCAGCGTTTCTCTTTGCCACTTCTGGATCGACACCAAAAAGCGCAACGCTAAAAAAAAGTAATAATAAAATTTGTCTCACAAGAACTCCTTAAAATTTTTCTATCGCAAGCCCAGCCCAAGTCTGCGTATTTGCCATGACTTCGACCCTGTTTATGTTGACACTTCCAGGCATATTTAGACAATTTACCAAAATCGTCGCGATATCCTCAGATGTGATAAAATTTGTATTTTCATAAAAACTATCCGCCTTTGCCTTATCTCCCCTAAATCTAACCTCGCTAAATTCAGTCTTGCAAAGCCCTGGCTCGATGTTTGTCACTCTGATATTTGTGCCAACTAGATCATTTCTTAAATTTAAACTAAACTGCTTCACAAAGGCCTTTGTAGCACCATAAACGTTGCTACCAGGATATGGCCACGAGCCAGCTGTCGAGCCTATGTTAAAGATATAGCCCTTTTCTTGTTTGTAAAGTAGCGGCAAAACCGCCTTTGTCGAGTAGATAAGGCCCTTGACGTTGGTGTCTATCATCGCCTCAAAATCCTCTACCTTAGCATCTATCGTCTTTTCAAGTCCAAGTGCCATGCCAGCGTTGTTTACAAGCACTTCGATATCCTTAAATTTATCAGGCAGGCTCTCAGCCGCCTTAAAAACAGCTTCTTTATCACGTATGTCAGCTAAGATGATATGCGTATCACCAAGCTCACTTGCAAGCTTTTTTAGCCTATCTTCTCGCCTTGCAAGAGCGACTATCTTGTAGCCCTCTTTTGAGAGTCTTCTGGCGATCGCCTCGCCAAATCCAGATGTTGCACCAGTTACAAAAGCTGTCTTTTTCATTATTTTTCCTAATTGAAATTTGGTTTTAAACCCAAATTTTCTAAAAATTTGATCGTCTTTTCGTTTTGTTCTTTCATGGCATAGTCAAGCGCGTTAAATCCAGCGTCATCAGTGGCATTGATATCAGCGCCATTATCCATCAAAAGATTTAAAATTTCTGGCGTTGCATGAGCTGCTGCATGCATAAAAACGCTTCTGTTTGTATGCTCTAGACCGCATGTATCTTCAATTTGCGTCATACCCAAATTTATCATATTCATCTTGGCATTTTCGTCTATGTAGCTCTCGTTTGCATTGGCGCCATTTTTTAGCAAAAGCTCACAAAGTGGCTTATCGCTAAACTGCACAGCATAAAAAAGCACACTTTTTCCAAAGAAATTTTTGTGATTTACATCGGCTTTATTTGCAAGTAAAATTTTTACATTTTCTATATTTTTTAAAGCAAAAAATAGAGGCGTCTCATCGCCCAAATTCACATCGGCCCCACGTCTTATTATCTCTTTTATCATATCGCTACTTTTTTCGTTTAAAAGTGCGATATTAAGCAAATTTGTAAGCTCAGCGGTACTGAAATTTTTCGAGTAGAGCAAATTTGCCAGCTCATCGGAATTTATCCTTTGAGCCATTATATTTTGCTCAGGTGTTAAAATTTTAGCTTTATTTACACTTTTACCGACACCAAAAGTCAAAAACTCATTTACCACGCTAGTTGCGTAGTAAGCAGCACTTGCCGTATCAAGTCCAAGGCTTTCATAAAATTTTACAAGCGGAGTTTGAGCATTTTTGTAAGCTTCAATAAATTTTTTATATTTTAAAAAATTAAATAAGCTCTCGTTTGCCCAGTATCTAAGATACTCCATTCTGGCATCTTTTTCGCTCTCAGCAACCTCTGGCTTTGCAAGTTCTTTTTGATAAAGCTCAGGTGCGAATGACGCTTTTAGCAAAAGCCATCTAAGCTTGTTTAAATTTTCTTTATAAACTCTATCACCAACGCAACTTTGAGACTCACTTCTCACAGCTACACTCGCATCAAAAAGCTCTTTTACCTCTTTTAAATTTAAAAGCGAGCCATCACAGTAAAATAGCCCCTCATTCGCGTAAGCAAGCTCGTTTGGAGTAGTTTTAAAGCTCTCTTTTTCGGCAAGATCACTGCACTCTAAAGCGTGTAAATTTATCAAAAAACAAACGCTAAAAAAGAGAAAAAAAACTACTTTTTTCATCAAAGCTCCTTAAAATTTCGCGATATTGTAACAAATTTATATACTAAACTCGCTTATTTCATTAAAATTTAGGTATTTATAAATTTGATCTTTGTTTAAACTAAGGCTATCTCTTACTATTTTTTTATACTCACTAACGCTTGGCAAACGCCCTAGCAGCGCACATACAGCGGCTAGCTCGGCACTTCCTAGATAGACCTTTGCGCCCATGCCCATTCTGTTATCAAAATTTCTGGTTGATGTAGAAAAAACAACGGCATTGTCATTAACTCTTGCTTGATTACCCATACAAAGCGAGCAGCCTGGCACCTCCATCCTTGCGTTTAATCTTTTAAAAATTTCATAAACGCCTTCATTTTCAAGTGTGCTTTTATCCATCTTTGTTGGTGGTGCGATCCAAAGCCTAGTTGTAAGCTTGCTCTCATGCTCCAAAATTCTAGCAAGCGCCCTGTAATGGCCGATATTTGTCATACAGCTTCCCACAAAAACTTCATCGATTTTATGCACTCTTTTGTCATCAGCTAAAATTTCACTTAGCGTTGCCACATCGTCTGGGTCATTTGGACACGCCAAAATCGGCTCATCTATCTGAGCCAGATCGATCTCCAAAATTTCAGCGTATTTTGCATCTTTATCGGCTCTTAAAAGCGTTGGATTTTCAAGCCATTTTTGCATTTTTTCTTTTCGTCTAGCAAGCGTTTCACGGCTCTCATAACCAGCTTTTATCATCGCATCAATCAGCGCAACATTTGAGCGAACATACTCCACGACACTATCAACGCTTAAATTTACCACGCAAGCAGCCGCTGAGCGTTCAGCCGAAGCGTCACTTAGTTCAAACGCCTGCTCCACTTTTAGGCTCTCTAGCCCTTCTATCTCTAAAATTTTACCCGCAAAAATATTCTTTTTATCTTTTTTTTCAACACTTAAAAGCCTTTTTTTGATTGCAAAATATGGTATCGCATTTACAAGATCGCGAAGTGTCACGCCCTCTTTTAGCTCGCCTTTAAATTTGATCAAAACCGACTCTGGCATATTTAGCGGCATCATGCCAAGTACCGCTGCAAAAGCCACTAGACCACTTCCCGCTGGAAAGCTGATACCGATAGGAAATCTTGTATGACTATCGCCGCCAGTACCCACCGTATCAGGTAGTACCATGCGGTTTAGCCACGAGTGGATGACGCCATCGCCTGGCTTTAGACTCACACCGCCACGTAAATTTATAAATTTTGGCAAGCTCTCATGCATCACAAGATCACTTGGCTTTGGGTAAGCGGCCGTATGGCAAAAGCTTTGCAAAACAAAATCCGCGCCAAAACTAAGGCTTGCAAGCTCTTTTATCTCATCTCTAGTCATCGGCCCAGTCGTATCTTGCGAGCCAACAGTTAAAATTTCTGGCTCCACATAAGCCCCGGCTCTAACGCCAGCTACACCACAAGCCTTGCCAACCATCTTTTGAGCCAGCGTATAGCCACCACTCTGCTCTTTTGGCTGATCCGGCTTTATAAAAATTTGCTCCTCGCCAAGCCCTAGAGCCTCTCTGGCCTTTTTGGTAACTTGGCGTCCTATCATAAGTGGTATCCTGCCACCTGCTCTTATCTCGTCACTTAGGGTGTTTGGGCTAAGTTTAAAATTTGCCACGAGCTTTTTCTCAGTGCCAATAAGCTTATAAATTTCGCCTTTAAATGGATAAATTTCTATCTCATCGCCCATCTCAAGCTCGTTTACGTTTGCAACTATTGGCATTGCACCGCTATCTTCCGCGGTGTTAAAAAATATCGGAGCTATAGTAGTGCCTATCACGATGCCGCCCGTTTTTTTGTTTGGCACGCCCTCTATCTCATCGCCAAGGTGCCACTGGATAGAGTTTATGCCACTCTTTCTGCTGCTGCCAGTACCGACCACATCGCCAACATACGCAACTTTTTTACCACGAGTTTTAAGTTCTTTTAAAATTTCTAGACCCTCAGGCATCTTTTTAACAAGCATTGCTTTTGCGTGAAGTGGTATGTCGGCCCTTGTATAGGCCTCACTCGCTGGACTTAGGTCGTCAGTATTTGTCTCACCAGGTACTTTAAAAACGCCTGCGTTTATACAGGTTTCGATTGGCTTTTTATGCGTAAACCACTCTGCGTTCGCCCAAGAAGCAAGCACCTCTTTTGCAAATTTATTGTTGCTACTTAGCTTTGCGATCTCGTCAAAATATTCATGCACTAGGATGATATTTTTTAGCTCATTTGCCGCGGCACGCGCAATATTTTCATCACTATTTTTTAGAGCTCGCACTAAAATTTCTACATTGTATCCGCCAAGCATCTTGCCTAAAATTTTAATGGCACGCATCGCGTCAAGACCGTTAACAGCAAGCCCATCAATCACTTCACCAAGAAATTCTGCCTTTATCTTCGCTGCGTCATCAACGCCAGGATTGATACGAGTTTCAAGCAAATTTATAAGAAATTTTAGCTCGCTTTGTGCCTTTTCGTCGCTACTAGATTTGCTGGCAAGTTTTATTAGCTCGCAAACTTCACTTGTTTGCTTGGCATTTAGCGCAAGCGGTGGCACGCCCTCTTTTTCTCGCTCACTTACGTGTTTTTCGTAGTCGGTAAAAAAGCTCATGAAATTCCTTTGTGGTTTTTGCTCGTTATTTTTAGTCTAAAATCGCTAGTTTTGCTTGCATTTTATCAAAAAGCAAAACAAACTAAAGTAAAATTTGCCTAAAATTTCAAATTTCAAGGAGCAAATGTGTCAAAAGCTTACCTAAAATCGCCTATCGGAATTTTGGAGATCATCGCTAGTGAAAATGGAATTTGTGAGATAAATTTTGTAGATAAATTTGAAAAAATTGCAGTAAAAGATGAAAATTTAAAGCTTTGTTTGGATGAGCTAGAGGCTTATTTTAATGGCAAGCTTAAAAAATTTAGCGTGAAGCTTGATATAAAAACAACTAATTTTAGAGCAAAAATTTACGAGGCTTTACAAAAAGTACCATACGGGGAAACGACCACATACGCAGCCCTTGCACTTGCCGTAGGTCACAAAAATGCCTACCGAGCAGCAGGATCAGCCAATGCTAAAAATCCAGTGCCTATCATCGTTCCTTGTCACAGAGTGCTAGCTAGCAGTGGGCTTGGCGGCTACTCAGGTGGAGATGGCTTGCCAACTAAAATCTGGCTTTTAGAGCATGAAGCAAAGCATAAATAGCTAAAAATTTATCAGAGTATTTGAAACGTATGCAGTGCTTTAGCGCCATTGAATGCACCTTGAACGTGAGTGATTTAGCAGATTTAAAAAGAAAAACAAGAGGATGGCCTCGTAATTCAAGCCCCATTGTCTCTCTTTTGAATAAAAAGGAATTTATAAATTTAATCAAGTCATCTTTACAAATTTTA
>NZ_POZX01000045.1:0-698 GCF_002912895.1 Campylobacter concisus | reverse complement strand
ACGAAATAATTATCTCCACTCATATCAATCACTTGTATCTCTTCAGCCTTTTTTGCGTCTAAAACCTTAACTATACTTTCGGTGCGCTCTTGCATCGATCTCTCTTGCATTTTTAATCCTTGGTAAAAATTTATAACTTCATCTTTTATCTCGCTAGGCAGCTCATCAAGCCCCTTTTGGTGCCTGATCTGTGACGAGCTAACATCCACGTGCACGTCCATTTTTTGTAAATTTTGTGGAATTTCTATGTGATTGCGCTTGGCGATCACAAACTGCACTAAGCTTTTTAGCTCCTCGTACCCGTGCCATTTATCAAGTGTGGCTAGGTGGTCAGCGCCTATTATGAGATAAAATTTTTCTATCTTGAATTTCTCATACAAATACTTAACTGTCTCTATGGTAGGCACTGGGCGAGCTAAATTTATCTCATAGTCTGAGATCTCGACCTTCTCTAAGCTGCCCCAAATTTCTCTTATCCACTTTAGGCGAAGCTCTGGTGGAGCTGAAAATTCGCTCTTAAAGGGACTTATAAAAGTTGGCATGATGATGAGCTTGTCGATATCAAGGCTATTTAGTGCCATTTTTACAATGCTATCGTGTCCTAAATGAACCGGATCAAAGCTCCCGCCAAAAAGTGCTAACTTCATCTATTAAAGTGCCTTGTTTATATTTGTTTTAAAATTCTTTTTTGTAGAATT
>NZ_POZX01000044.1:0-30766 GCF_002912895.1 Campylobacter concisus | reverse complement strand
AATTTATTGATATTTTTCTTTAAAAGCTTAAAAAAATAAATTAATCGCTAATTTGCTTTTAAGAGTTAAGTATGTATAGTTTTCTTGCTTATTAAATTTATGATGAAAGTGCCTTGAATTATGAGAATTCTGCTTTGTATAAGTTTGTTTTTGATAACAGCTTTTGCCCAGCAATTAGGCTGCTTTATTAATGGAAGCAACCAAGGCATCGTCTTTATAAAAGATGGGCAGATTAAAAATCTGGATCTAAAAGAGACGATTTATAAAAATCAAGAGTGCGGAAATGATGGAGAATTCTTTTATATCGCAAATTTAAACAATGAGATTATTGAAGTGGCAAATGAGAGAAATTTTTTATTTGCCATGCCAAATGTTGGCTGTGAAATCTCACAAATTGTGGTAATTAAAAATAAAATTTACGTAGCTTGTGATATGGCAAATGAAGTCAGCATAGGCGTTTTTGATAAAAATCTAAATAAACTTTTAACTAAAAATTATAAAGATGTTTATAAAATTTCAAGTCTTTTGCCAATTGATGATGAGCTATTTTTTACGAGCTTTAATGGCAAAGCATTTTTGCTTGATAAAGAGCTTAATTTAAAAGAGAAAAAGCGTGTTGGCTTTGCTCCGCTTAGTGCCTGTAAATTTAAGGGGAATGATATTTTGCTTGGCTTTAGAGATGGAGAAATTTTAGATTTTAAAAGTGGAATTAAAAAGCAAGTTTTAAAATCTAAAATTTCAGCTCTTGCGTGTATGGAGGATGAAATTTTTATAGGTGATGGGGATGGAGTAGTCTATAAATTTGACAAAGATTTTAAGTTAAAAGGACAAAAGGCTCTTTTTAGCAATGAGATAAAAAGAATTTTTATAGACAAAGGCGTCTTAAATGGCGTAAATTTAGACAATGAGATAAAGAGTTTAGAGATAAATTCATTTTAAAAAGGAGAGTAAATGCAAAAGTTATTTTGTGTCGCAAGTGCTGCGTTGCTTGGGCTATCTTTAACGACTGCTTGTGCTGCTAGTAGTGACCTTGAAAAAGTCATGAAAGAGCGTGGGCTAAGCGAAAAAGATGTCCTTGCAGCTGCTAAAACTTATCAGCCTAGCGGTAGAAAAGATGATTTCATCGTCTTTTCATCTGGCGGGCAAAGCGGTCAAGTGCTAGTTTATGGCGTTCCGTCGATGAGAATTTATAAATACATCGGCGTTTTTACACCAGAGCCTTGGCAAGGATATGGCTATGACAATGAGTCAAAAGCTGTTTTGAAACAAGGCAACATCAGGGGCAAAGAGATAACATGGGGCGATACACACCACCCAAATTTCACTGAGAAAAATGGTGAGTATGTTGGTGATTATCTATTTATCAACGACAAGGCAAACCCAAGGATCGCTGTTATAAATTTAAAAGACTTTGAGACAACTCAAATGGTCGTAAACCCTATCATGAAGAGTGAGCACGGCGGTAGCTTCATCACTCCAAACAGCGAGTATGTCATTGAAGCTAGCCAGTACGCAGCACCACTTGATGATAACTATCACTCAATGGACGACTACGAAGCCGTTTATAGAGGTGCTGTGACATTTTGGAAATTTGACTATCCAAAAGGCAAGATCGACGAGAAAGCATCTTTCTCTCTTGAGCTTCCTCCATACTGGCAAGACCTAAGCGACGCTGGTAAGGGCGAGAGCTATGGCTGGGGCTTTACAAACTCAATAAACACTGAGATGTATACAGGTGGTATCGAAAAAGGTCTTCCTCCATTTGAGGCAGGCGCTAGTAGAAACGACACCGACTTCTTGCACGTTTATAACTGGCAAATTTTAGAAAAACTTGCACAAGACAAGAAAAACTACAAAGTTATAAATGGTCATAGAGTGATTACGATAGAAGCTGCTGTAAAAGCTGGAGCACTATTTTTGATCCCAGAGTCAAAGAGCCCACACGGTTGTGACGTAAGCCCAGATGGCAGATACATCATCGTTGGTGGTAAGCTTGATACTCACGCATCAGTTTATGACTTTAGAAAGATCAAAGAGCTAATCGACAAGAAAGAGTACGCTGGCACTGACCCATACGGCATACCTATCTTAGATAGAGAAAAGTCAATGCACGGACAAGTAGAACTTGGCCTTGGACCACTGCACACATCATTTGACTCACAAGATGGCATACTTTATACTTCACTTTATGTTGATAGCCAAATCGTAAAATGGGACTACAAAAATTTAAAAGTGCTTGATAAAGTAAATGTTCACTACAACATCGGTCACCTTGACACAATGGAGGGCAAATCAGCAAAACCTAAGGGCAAATACGCAATCGCTCTTGATAAACTTTCAATCGATCGCTTCAACCCAGTTGGCCCACTACATCCACAAAACCACCAGTTAATAGACATCACTGGTGCAAAAATGGATCTAATCTATGATATGCCTATCCCACTTGGTGAGCCACACGACGTTGTCTCAATCGCTGCTAGCAAGCTAACTCCAGCGCTTACTTACAACATGGGTACAAACTCAAGAACAGGCGAGGCTAGCCCATACGCAACCCTAGCTGGTCAAGAAAGAGTTGAGAGAAACGGCAAAAACGTAACTGTCTATGCAACAATGATCAGAAGCCACATCAACCCAGAGCACATCGAGGTAAATAAAGGCGATAACGTAACAATTCACCTAACAAACCTAGAGCGCGCTCAAGATGAGACTCACGGCTTTGGCATCGACCTTTACAACATCCACGCTTCACTTGAGCCTGGCAAAACTGCTTCAGTAAATTTCGTAGCTGATATGGAAGGCGTCTTCCCATACTACTGCACCGAGTTTTGTTCAGCACTTCACCTAGAGATGATGGGTTACTTGCTTGTTAAAGATCCAAATAAAAAATATGAATCTGCAAAAAATAACAAGCTAAAAACTCTAAGTCCAGAAGCTTTAAAAGCTGAATACGACAAAGTAATCGCAACTAATAAGGCAACTGACGATGTTATCCAAGAGGTTGTTAAATACCTAAAAGAGAAACATTATGAGAAATATCCAAAAGTAAAAGCTTTGGTTGATGACGCACTTGATCAATACGGTCACATCAAAGAGGTAAAAGCTAAAGCTGACGAAGCTTACAAAAAAGGCGACGTAAACGGCGCTATCCTTTGGGAGTACCAAGTATGGCAATACATGGTTAAAACAGCTGATGTTGGCTTAAGAGCTAAAAATAACCTAGCTAAAGAGATCGCAACTCCGATGAGTCCAGCTGCTGCAAAAGGCGAAGAGGCTTATCTAAAAGGCGGATGTAATGGTTGCCACGTTATCGGTCAAGTAAGCTCAGGTCCAGACCTAACAGGCGTCTTACTAAGACATGAAAATGGCGAAAAATGGGTAGCAGAATTTATTAAAGATCCTGCTAAGTTCTATAATGACGACTACATTAAATCAATGATTGATTACTTTAACCTTAGAATGCCAAATCAGCATATGAGTGATGAAGAGATCAAAAATATCATCGAATACCTAAAATGGGTAGATGAAAACGCTGGTATGTAGTTTTTAAAGGGGTATTTTGCCCCTTTTTAAATTTTAAAATTTTATTTTTAGCAGATGAAATTTTAAAATTTAAAGGAGAGATCATGAGTAAATATAAAATTTATACCATTGTTGCACTTGTCTTAATGACTGTTTGTTTTACTTTGCCTGTTCTTGGTTGGCACGGAGCAAAAGAGCGTATAGCTAATGGTGATGAACTACCATCTTATACTTACGGTATCTATAATCTTTATAGCTCATTTCAGTATAAAAATCACCTTTTATCAAAAGATGTAGCAAGCGATCTTCATAAGATGATCGAGCAAAAAGCAGAGATTGGTACGCCATCTTTTCCTATCTGGTACGTCTCTCTTGAAGCTCCAAATTATCCAAAATCAGCCTTTCCTGATGGAATTCCTGTATATTTTCACGTAGATGGATATAGTGGTGACGTGCATGAGATGAATACGATAAATCACTATATTGGTATGTATCCTATGGAGCATGGCGGAAATTTAGAGCGAGCGATAGCACCTTATTATTTGCTTATTTCAACACTTTGCATGCTTGCATTTTTGTATTACAATGGCAAATTTAACTCGCTTCTTATGGTTCCAACGATTATCGCGCCTGTACTATTTATGAGCGCATTTGCAGGATGGCTTTATTGGTATGGACACAATATGCAAGAGTGGGGCGCATTTAAGATTAAGCCATTTATGCCAACAGTTTTAGGCGATGGTAGTGTCGCACAATTTACAACGCACTCTTATCCAAGTATCGGATTTTGGGTGATGATCGCTATGAGCGTATTTTGCATACTTGCAGTATTTTCAAAGAAAAAAGAGCTAAATGCGTAAAATTTTTATTTTTGCCCTTGCTTTATTGCCTATTTTTAGCTCTGCAAATATCCTTCAAGATGCAATAAATAATGCTAGCCCTGGCGATGTTATAAAGCTAGGGGATGGCATCTATGAAGGAAGCATAACTATAAATAAGCCGCTTAGTATCGTTGGCGAGGGCAAAAACGCTCACATAAAAGGAAATGGTAAAGGTACAGTTATAAAGATTATTGCCTCAAATGTTACGCTTAGAAATTTAAAGATAAGCGGTAGCGGAAATGACCTTGGTGAGCTAGATGCTGGCATTGGCTGTGATAAAGCAAATAATGTCTTGGTTACGCAAAATGACTTGAGTGATGTGCTTTTTGGGATTGATTTTAAAGAGTGCAGTAGCTCAAAGATCACTGAAAATAACATCACTTCTAAAAAGGGGGCCAGTCTTGGCTTTAGAGGTGATGCTGTTAGACTCTGGTATAGTCATGAAAATTTAATCGAAGGCAATTATATTTATGATAGCCGTGATATGGTTGCATGGTATGCGAGCCACAATAAATTTTTAAAAAATAAAGCGATCCGCGGTAGATATTCGCTTCATTTTATGTACGCAAATCAAAATTTAGTCGAAAACAATGATTTTATTGGCAATGCAGTCGGAATGTTTTTTATGTATTCAGCTGGCTCAAATATAAAAAATAATCTTGTTATGGATAGTGACGGCGCTTTTGGTATCGGTATTGGTCTAAAAGATGTTTCAAATTTTACTATCGAAAATAACACACTTATCTATAATGCAAGAGGAATTTTGCTTGACAACTCGCCATTTCAGCCAGGCTCAACGATAAATTTCTTAGGCAATAAAATTTTACACAACGTAGTTGGCGTATATTTTCACGCTACTCAGGGGACAAGCATCTTTGAAAATAATGATTTTATAGGCAATATGGATATCGTTGCGAACGATACTCCAGGTGATAAAATGGCATTAAATCGGTGGAGTAAAAATTATTATGATGAGTATGAGAGCTTTGATAGAGATAAAGATGGCTATGGTGATACGCCATTTATGCATCTATCGTATGCCGATCAGCTTTGGCAGTACTATCCAAATTTGCAGTTTTTCTATGGCTCAAGTGTCTTTAGTATCTTAAATTTTTTAGCCAAACTTGCGCCATTTTCTGAGCCAGTAAAGCTACTTGAAGATAGCACACCAAGGATAAAACCACTTGATGCTTCAAAATTTAACGCGTTAAGGGCAAAACGTGGATAGAAGAAAATTTATAATCTTAGGCTCAGTCGCAGCTGCCGCAGGATATGGCATAGGTAAAATTTTGCCAAAAAGTAGCGGCGATAAACTCTATCTTAGACCACCAGGTGCGGTTGATGACTTCGATGATCTTTGTGTCAAATGCGGTCAGTGTGTGCAGGTATGCCCTTATCACAGTATAAGTTTGCTTGATATAAAAGATGGATATTCAAATGGTACAGCATACATCGATCCTAAAAAGAGAGGTTGCTATTTATGTGATCTTTTCCCGTGCGTGCTCGCCTGTCCAAGCGGTGCGTTAGATCATGCTACAAAAGTTGTTGATGATGTGAAAATGGGTGTTGCTGTCTTGAGTAATGCAAATGCCTGTATGTGCCTAAAAAGAGAAAAACTAAGCGAAGATAGCGTTGAAGATTTGCTTGTCCGCAAAGTTTATAATGATAGAGAAGAGGCAGAAAAAGATAAGATAAAAGGCAAAATCGGTCAAATTTGTGACCTTTGTGTCAGTATTTGCCCAGTTGGCGATAGTGCAATAGTAATGAGCGAAGCAAATTTGCCACTCATAAAGCATGGCTGTGTTGGGTGTGGGGTGTGTGCTGAGGTTTGCCCTGTAAAAATTATAAATATTGCCCCAAAAATGAGTTATGATGAAATTTATAAGGAGAAAGAATGAGATTAATAATATCTTTAGTGGCTGCTGCTTTGCTATTTTTTGGCTGTGAAAAGAGTGATGACAAAGCGCAAAAAGCAGCTAGTGAGCAACCAATAAATGTAGCCACGAGTGCTAGCATAAAGGTTGAAAAAAAAGAAAATAATCAAAGTACAAATAAACAAAATGACTTCATAAAATACGATATGCACGGCGAAAAGAGCGTAAAATTTGGACTTGAAGATAATAACGTAAGCCGTCAAATCGGTGCTTTAGCAATGGTAAGAACCCCTCTTCAAACTATAAATTTAAGACTTATAAAGGGCAGACTTAGCAAAAATTTCATTACAAAATGCTCAGCTTGTCATGATGATTACGCAAATGGCATCATCGGGCCATCACTTTTAACAAAAAGTGAAAATGAAATTTATACAATGATAAATGCTTATAAAAATAAAGAGAAAGTCAATGTCTTAATGCGAGATCTTGTTAAAAAAATGGATGATAGTGAAATCAGAAATTTAGCTAAAGAAATCAGTGATTTTAATACACAATTTAGGAGCAAATAATGAAAGTAGGAAAGATTATAACCATTATTTTAGCGGTAGCAATTTGCGGTATCATGGTGTTTATGTTAAGCCAGACTCCGCCTAAAAAGGAAAAAGTAGCAACTAATGCTCAGCCAAAAGTAGAGCAAAATTTTACAAAAGAGCAGCCAAAGTCTAGTGAAGAATTTGCCAGCGAAGATGAGCTAAAAAAGGTAAAAGAGCTAAGTCTAAGCGTGGCTAAAGTGCATAATGAAGGCGTTAGCAAGCAGTATCTAACAACTTGTGCTCCGTGCCATGGTGCAAATGCAAAAGGTGTCGTAGCTCCCGATATAACGCACCTAAGTAAGGATGAATTACTTAAAAAGCTGGCTGATTATAAAGCTGGCAAAGTGCAAAACTCGCTTATGAAGGGGCTACTCACAAATGTTAGTGATAGCGAGCTTGAAAGCCTTGCAGATGAAATTTCTAAATTTAAAAAGTAAAAATGGACAAATATAACACTCGTGCGACGATTAGAAATGTAAGCTTTCTAAGCACGTTAATCACAACTACAAAAGATGGCAAAAAGCGTCCTAGTATACGTTTTTGGCGCATTTTTACCATTATTTTAGTCCATCTTTTATTTGTACTTTCATATAGAGTTGATATACAAATTTTAGAAGGTGACATCAGTGCCTCAAGGATATTTGGTTTCCACTTGGCAGATGCTTTTATGAGCCTGCAAGTATTTCTGGCGACGCATGAAATCCATGTAAATTTAATAATTGGCTCACTTAGTATCTTGGCGTTTTATATCATTTTTGGCGGTAGAGGCTTTTGCTCTTGGATCTGTCCTTATTCATTAATAAGCGAAATAGCTGAGAAGATCCATGAAAATTTACGCGCTAAAAAGATAGTAAAACCACGAGTTTTTGACACAAAGTGGCGATATGTTTTTACCATTTTATTTTTAACCCTTAGCTTTGCTAGTGCGAGCCTTACGTTTGAAATTTTTAATGTTGTTGGGATTTTTTCAAGATTTATTATCTATGGCTATTTTCATGCTATTTGGTTCGTTGTGGCCATGCTTATGGTTGAAATTTTCTTCTCACGTAGAGCTTGGTGCAGATATGTCTGTCCTATCGGTGCGACTTACTCGGTGCTAGCTAAACCAAATGCCATAAAAGTTAGCTGGGATAAAGAAAAATGCGATCACTGCTTAGTTTGCACCGATGTTTGTCTAGTGCCTCACGTACTTTTTATGACAAAAAAGGGGGCAAAGCTTGACGAGAGCAAAAATATCTTTAGGATAGCTGGTGCTGATTGCACGCTTTGTGGTAGGTGTATTGATGTGTGTCATCAAGATGCGCTGAAATTTGACAACGGCTTTAAAAAACTAATATAAGGAAAATTTTTGATAGATATAAAAGAAGTAACTAAAATTTTTGGCTCGCAAAGGATACTTGACAATGTTAGCCTAAATGTAAAATCTGGTGAAAAAATAGCAATACTTGGACAAAATGGAGCTGGCAAAAGCTCGCTCATGCGTATCATTTTAGGCGAGTTTGCCCCAAATAGCGGAAGCATCGCAATAAATGGCGTAAATACTCTAAAAGATAGAAAAGGGGCTTTGAAATTTATCTCATTTGTGCCGCAAACCCCACCGCCACTTAAATTTAGTTTGCGCGAGCTTTGTGAATTTGTCTGCAAAAGCTCAAATGTAAAATTTGAAGATATTGAGAAATTTAGCAAGCTTTTAGAGCTTGATCTGCATGCAAATTTAAATAAGCCATTTTATAAGCTCTCTGGCGGCATGAAACAAAAGATGCTAATAGCCATCGCATTTGCTAAGGACAGTGAAATTTTGATGTTTGATGAGCCAACGGCAAATCTTGATGTGAAAGCAAGGTTTTCTTTTAAAAATTTACTTGATAACTTCACGCAAAACAAAACACTTGTTTTCATTTCACACCGTATCGATGAGATAGCAAATTTATTAGATAGATGCGTCTATATGGATCTTGGCAAGATCATCAAAGAAGAAAATTTAAGGAGCAAGAGTGAATAATCTTTTTTTAATAGCAAAGCTTGATGTAAAAGAGTCTTTTCGCTCAAGATGGTTTGTGATATATGCTGCGCTTTTTTCTGCTTTGATGATAGGATTTTTATTTAGTGGCGTGACTGACTCACGTGTGCTCGGCTTTTCTGGGCTTACTAGAGCACTGCTTTTGTTTATTCAAATTTGCGTCATCATTGTGCCTATTTTTATTCTCATTTCAACTGTAAGAAGCATAAATCAAGATAGAGATACAAATTTGCTTGAATACATCCTTAGCTTTCCACTAAGTCTTAGAGAGTATTACTTTGGTAAGGCACTGGGCCGTACATTTGTTGTTTTTGTGCCACTTTTGTTTGCTCTTTTGCTTTGTGTTGTTGTTGGTTTTATAAAAGATGTTGCGATACCTTGGAGTGTATTAACACTTTATTTTGGACTACTTTTTAGCTTAAGTATTATTTTTCTATCGCTTGGATTTTTTATCTCAAGCGTGATTAAAAATCAAGAGACAGGCCAAGGCGTAGCGTTTTTACTTTGGCTTATAATGCTTGCATTTATTGATCTAGCATTAATTGGGCTTCTTATGAGAAGTTCAGTCGATGAGTATGTTATTTACGCTATTGCTATACTAAATCCGATAGAACTTTTCAGGATAGCAGCGCTTAGTCTTTTTGATCCAAATTTAGCAGTTATCGGTACTGCATCTTATTTTATTTTAAGCACCTTTCCAAAGGCGACATTTGTAGCTTACGCGATTATTTATCCGCTCTTACTAGGCATTATTTTGCTAGTTTGTGGCTATTTTGCCTTTAGTAAAAAAGATTTGGTTTGAGATTGTTTTTTGTTAAAGAAAAGTTGGTTTTAAATTTAGACGAAACTTGTATTATTCCACTTGTCCAACAAGAAACCTCCTTTTTGTAATAGCTCCCTTTCCCCCAAAGGGAGCTAACTTCTTCCAAGGAAATTTATGAAAAAATCCATTTTATTTTTAGCATTTGCTCTTTTATCTTTGAATGCGAACTGGGATATAAATGTACAATAGTGTATTAATAAAAGTAACGCTAAAGCTTGCGAGAGCTTTACAAAAAAGCTTTCAAATGAGTGTGAAAATAAAGATAAAATTTCTTGCTTTATCTATGCAGATATGCTAGGACGCGGCCTTGGCATAGAAAAAGATACGCAAAAATCTTTTGAGATATTTAAATCGCTTTGTGATGATGGCAGTAGTGAGGCTTGCTATGAGCTAGCGATAAAGTATCTTCAAGGAAATGGCACTGAGCAAAGCTTTGATCTTTCTGCAAATGCTCTTGATAAAGCTTGCAAGATGGGCAGTAAACGAGCTTGCAATGTATTAGAGCTTGTGCCTAAAAATTAGCTATTTTAATTTTGCACTTGCACTAATTAAAAGAAATTTCTTAAATGTAGCTTTTTTAAAGTTAAATTTACTTTGGTATTACTTGGAATTTCTTTTTTATTAACTAAAAATTTTATTAAAATTTATGCTTAAATAATACTATTTCATCGTCCTAAATGGACCCTCCTTTTTGTAACTGATAAGTCTTTGCTTCCCCCTTTTCTGGCTTTTAGTATACACAAAGAGGAGTTGTTTATTCTTTTAAAAATCAAATCTATTTATTTTTTTCAATTTACATTCTATAAAAATTTTTCTTTTTTAAAATCATAATTGATAATAGTTTTAAATATTATTAAAGTAAATTTTACGTAAGATTGCGAGCTATTATCAAAACCTACTATTAAAAGGCTTTAAAAGAAAGTGAAATTTCTAAACCAAAAAATTTTTTATAAATTGCACACTTATTTATCTCTATTATTTTTCATTCCACTTGCAGTAGTTTGTTTTAGTGGTGCGATCCTCGTTTATAAAGATGAGCTAAACAGCCTTCTTGCTCCAAATGTCGTAAATGTAAATTTAAACAAAGAAAATTTAAGCAAAAGGATCAGCTTTGATGAGCAAAGAGAGATCATCGCTAAAGAGCTAAATGATTATGAGATGGTCGGCATCAACATCGATGCAAACCCTAAAAAATGTGACAAAATTTGGTTGATCGAGCACAATGATAGTCAAAAAGAGTGGAAATTTATCTATTTTGACGCTTTTAGCGGTAAGATAAAGAGCGAGCCACTCGCACATGATGAGGGATTTTTTGGAGTTTTAACCGAGCTTCATGAGTCGCTATTTCTTGGGAAAATTGGTCAAGTTATCCTTACTTTAACCGCTATTTTCACGTTTTTTATCTGCATAAGTGGTTTTGTGATTTATAGAAAATTTTGGCTGACACTACTTAGGCTTCGTGTAAATAGGCTAAATATTTTTATGAGCGACATTCATAAAATGATAGGAATTTTTTCTACGCCTATTTTACTACTCATTTGCATAAGTGGTGTTTGGTGGGAATTCCAAATGGCGCGCATGCCAGAGTTTAAAAATGACTTCGTTATAGATGCAAAAATTTATAACAAAAGCCTATCTCTTGACGAGCTGGTAGCCCGCTCAAAAAATGATCTTGCTGGCTTTGAGCCACACTTCATCTCACTGCCTTTTATGCAAGGAGCAAATATACGCCTTTTTGGCTATGTAAAAGATCAAAATTTTTTACATAACGAATATTCAAGCATACTAACTTACGATAAAAATAACGGCGAATTAGTAAGTATTTTGGACATAAAAAATGCAAATCTAAGTGAAGAAATTCTCTCAGCATTTAGAAAATCGCACTTTGGTAACTACAACCAAATCACAAAATTTATCTGGTTTTTGGTTGGTGTTTCACCGCTTATTTTAAGTATCTCAGGACTTTATTTGTGGATTAAAAGAAATTTTAAAAGGAGAAAAAATGAAAAAATTTTTAATTAGTTTGGTTGCATTAAATTTGATGCAACCTCAAATTTTTGCTAGCCAAAGCGATAAAATTTTAGAGGCAATTGATGTCGTAGAAAGCGAGCGAAGAGACGATGCAAACTATTTTGCAAAAGAGCTTGTAAAGAGCACAACTAGGCTAAATTTAACCTCTCGTTAAACGCCCCAGTCGCTAACTGTGCTAACAGAAGCAAGGCTAAAAGATCAAGGCATCAAGGACTATCAAGTGCTTCTTAGAAATGTCCCTGGCGTCACGCTAAATAAATGGGACGAGCGCGTATATCCGACGGCTCGTGGCTTTAAGATAGATTATTACTTGCTTGATTCGATGCCTAGCTTTGGTGGCTTTAGCCTTGGTGCAAATGATATGAGCTTGCTGCCTTATGAAAGAGTTGAGGTGGTAAAAGGGGCAAATGGCCTACTTGCAGGCGCTGGCAACCCAGCTGCAAGCTTAAATTTCATAAGAAAAAGGGCAGACTCAAAGGAGCTAAAAGGAAATTTTGGTGTAAGTGCTGGCTCATACGATAGATACGGCGTAAATGGCGATGTGCAAACGCCTGTAAATGAGAGTGGAAGCGTCAGAGCGAGGCTTTCATTTATGCATGAGAAGTCGCACTCTTATATGGATTATTACAACCGAAAAAATAGCGCGATTTACGGCGTAGTCGATGGTGACATAGGCGATAACTCATGGCTTAGCCTTGGTGCGTTTTATCAAGAGCTAAGACGCCGTGGCGTTAGGTGGGGCGGTATGCCAGCATTTTACACAGATGGCTCTAGGACAAATTTTAGTAAAAATGAAATTTTCTCTCAGCCTTGGACGAGGTGGGATATAAAAACACTTGATTTTTACGCTGATTTTAAGCACTACTTTGAAAATGAAGCGAGCTTAAATTTAAGCTACTCATTTAGGCGCGCAAATACTGATTCAAATTTACTTTATTACGGCGGAGAAGGTAGCAAAGGAGAAGTAAATTTAGACGGTACTGGCAACATAGGTGGTCTTAGCGCTTATGCAAACAAAAGAGAGGAGAATATCCACAACTTAGATGCATACGCAAATATCCCTTACGAGATAGCAAATTTATCTCATGAGTTTGTCTTTGGCGCAATGTATAACAACTATAAAAAAAGTAGCGATAAGGTAAGTAGCTACTGGCTGCAAAAGACCACGCCAGCTGGGATTGCTTATACGGCAAGAAGTAGGATTGATTTTAAAAACTTACACCTTGATGATCCAAAGCTACCTTACGAAGATCAAAACAATAAAGACAAAACGATACAAAAGGCATTTTACGCGGCAAATAAACTATCAATCACCGATGAGCTTAAATTTTTGCTAGGCGCTAGGGTGAGCTACTACAAATACGAGATCGAGGGTGGCAAAGGCAATAGAAATTTCACAAATGAGATCACACCATATCTTGGTGTCACTTACGACATCGGAGCAAACCACACTCTATATGCTAGCTACACGAGCATATTTAAACCTCAAACCGCAAAAGATGCAAATGACAAATATCTTGATCCGATCCAAGGCAAGGACTATGAAGTGGGCATCAAAGGTGAGTATCTTGACGGGGCGCTTCAAGCAAGTCTTGGCGTCTTTAAGATCGTGCAAGACAAGCTTGGCATAGATACTGGAAGGAAAAATCCAGCGACAAATGCCAAAATATTTGAATCTGGCAAAGGCGTGACAAGCAAGGGCGTCGAGCTAGATCTAAACGGCGAGATCACTAAAAATTTAAGCCTAAGCTTTGGTGCAACGCACTTTAACGCAAAAGATGCTAATGGTGAAAAATATGCCACCGACTCATCAAGAAGCACGGCAAATTTATTTGCAAAGTATGAATTTAGGGACTTTAGAGTAGGGGCTGGAGCTATGTATAAGAGCAAAATTTACACCGGCAAGGGCGCAAGCGAGATCACACAAAAGGGCTACACCTTGGCAAATTTGATGTTTGGATATAAATTTGCTAAAAACTTTGACGTGCAGCTAAATATCGACAATCTCTTTAATAAAAAATACTACGAGGGCATCGGCAGAAACATGATGGTTTATGGCGATCCACGCACATTTAACCTAAGCTTTAACTACAATTTTTAATATAATTAAATCACCAGCCAAATAAGCTGGTGATAAATTTCAACTCCTAAAGTGTATAATTAGAAAAATATATTTTAGGATGAGTGTCATGTTTAAAGTAGAGGTTATTTATAAATTCTGTCTTGTTTTAGTTCTTATTTTAGGGCTTTGTATGCTCGCATTCTCTGGTGTAAATTTTGCGCTTGGCGAATATAATGAGTATCTATTAAATGCCCATAAAATCGCAGGTTTTTTAATATTGCTTGCTGCAACACTTCACGTTATAAATCGTAGAAAGAAGCTAGTAAAACTAATAAATGAAACAATGGATGTACTAACGCGCAGTAAAAATCCAAGCATTTGCAACATGGACCGCATCATCGCCTCGCTCGAGCCATACACGATAGCCCAAATCTCGCAAAAACTAGGCTTTGACGAGGCTATTTTTTGCGAAACTTTACGCAAAAACGGCGTCAAATTTAATAACGCCGACCAAACCCTGCGCCAAATCGCTTCTTTAAACGACGAAAAGATATTTTTCGTGCTGGTTCTCATCATCGAGGCGAAATTCGGCAAGAGATTTTGAGGTGAGCTAAAGTATAAACGTGGCGGAAAACTTAAAGATAAAAAATGGTCGTGTAGAGCTAGCTCAGTCTTTGCCAGCTTGTGCCATGCAGATGAAGCTATCTTTACTCCAGCGCCTAAATGCGCAGTCATAGCAGCTCCGCTTGCCTCCACAAGCCATCTCCTCTTCATCGTTATCTAGCTTAAATTTAGCGCAGTTTTGGGCTATTTCTCGCACTTTATCGTAGTTAAATTTGCCGTATTTAAACTCATTTTTCTCATTGAAATTCTGTATCATCAAAATTCCCGAAGCTCTTTTATATTTAAATTTCTAAACTCACCATTTTTGTCTTTTTGCACGAGTAAAGTTGCCTTGTAATGCCAAAATATAGGCTTTAAAGCGCCATCTAAATTTATCATCTCATCTTTTGCTAGCTCTTTAAAATTCTCATCCAAAACCGCTTCGATAAAAGGGAGCTCTATGAGCTTAGCAACGCTTAGCTTTGACTCTTTTAGTTCAAATTTGCCTCTGATTTTTCCGTCACTTCCGCTAAGCCTAAGCCCTATGCCAGCAAGTGCGCCGATAATGCCATTGGCATTTGGCGTAAGAGCTTTTAAAAATACATTTTGCGCCATAGCTATCTAAAAAGCTTGCTTTGTGGTTAGGAACATATTTTTTGCATTTTTGCCAAAATTTATTAACTCTTTCGTATCGTTTATGTCGTCTTTGAAAACAGCTGCGATACCGGGTTCAGCGCTTTTAGCGCATTTATTTATTAAAAGCTCAAGTGCAATGTTAAGCACCTTTTGTTTTTGTTCTTTTGAAATTTTAGTAACTAAGCACATTGAGCTATTGTGCGAGGTGTAGTTTATGCGAGGATCTAACAAAAGTTGGTGGCGTGTAATAAAAGAGACTTTGGCAAATGAGCTAATTTCTAGGGCTATTTCTTGAGCTAAACTTCCAGTTGAAATTTCTCCGCCAAGCTCGTCTGTATCGTCGATACATAGTAGAAATTCAAAGCACATTTGCACTCTTTCTTTTAAAATTTATCTAATTTATAGACAAAATTATTTTTTTATATTTTTATAATATTAATATCGTTAGAATAGTAATTAGTATTATATAAAATAAAAACTTAATGTAAAAAAGGGGCTTTATGAAGAAGTTGGGTTTGATAGCCTGCTGTGCTGCGATGGCACTGCACGGCGAAGTCTTTACTTTAGGTAAAGTTGAAGTTGTTGGAGAGTTAGGCGGCTTGCAAAAAAGCGATGCAAACGTCGCCGTAATCAATGAAAAGCAGATGCAAAAAGATAACATCAAACGCCTCTCAGAGGTCGCTTACAGCACGCCGGGCGTCTATGTGGATAAAAAAGGCCCGCGCACCGAGCAAAATTTCTACGTTCGCGGCTTTGACGCGCGCAGAACTCCGCTTTTTATCGACGGCATTCCCGTTTACGTGCCTTATGACGGCAACGCCGATTTCGGACGATTTACGGCCTTTGATCTAAGCCGCATAGATATATCAAAAGGCTCAAGCTCGGTGCTTTACGGCCCAAATACCATGGGCGGCGCGATAAATTTAATCACCAAAAAGCCTAGCAAAGAGCTTGAAGGAAGCCTAGGCTACGGCTTTGAGACGGGTAAAAACGCAAAAACCTACGGAAATAACGTAGATTTTAGCATCGGCACGAAACAAGAGCTATTTTACGCACAAGCAGGCGGCAGCTACATGGAGGATGCAGGCCAGCAGATGTCTCGTAAATTTGACCAAAAAATAACGGGCAACGAGGACGACGGCAGGCGCGACAACTCCGTGCAACACGATAAGAAATTTAATATAAAATTCGGCTTTACGCCAAACGAGACCGACGAATACGCCGTAGCGTACGTAAATCAAAAAGGCGAAAAAGAGCAGCCTATGTATACCGGAAGATATACGGCTTTTAGCAATAAATATCGTATATGGGACTGGCCGCAGTGGGATAGAGAAAGTATTTACTTCTTGTCGCATACACAGTTTGCAAACAGTCTTTATATAAATACAAAAGCTTTTGCAGATGAGTTTAAAAATGAGATGTATGACTATAGTTATAAAGAAGATAGCAGGTATAAAGATAAATCGCACGGCTTTGGGCTAGAACTAGGAGGCGATTTGGGAGATAGAGATACGCTTAAATTCGCTACAAGCTATAAACACGATAAGCATTCAGGATATAAGATACATGAAATGGGTAGACTTGGCACTGAACCAACTGTTGCTTTTATAGATAAGACCTATAGCTTTGGACTTGAAAATACATATAAATTTAGTGAATACACTAAATTTATAGTAGGAATTAGCTATGACATTAGAGATGCCGTAAAAGCCGAGGACTATATCCAAAATCGCGGTGGTGGTGGTGGCGGAGGCGGCCGTAACAACCCGGCTAACTATAAGCTTACTTCGTTTGACGTAGGTAAAAAGCACGCCTTTAACTACCAAGCCGCTATCAAGCATAGTTTTGACGGCGAGGACGAGCTAAGCCTAAGCTTTGCAAAAAAGACCTACTTTGCCAGCATGAAAGATAGATATAGCGAGAAATTTAATAAAAATTGGCCAAATCCCTTTTTAAAGCCTGAAGTAGCAAATCACTATGAGCTTAGCTACCAAAGAAATTTTGGAGAGTTTTTAAGAGTTGAAACCGCACTATTTTACTCAAGAGTTAAAGATGCGATAGGCATAACCAAAGAAACTAGACTAAATAGAGTGACAAATAGGCTTGAAACTAGGGATATGAATGTAAATGTTGATAAAGCTTATTATAAAGGTTTTGAACTTGGGTTAAGCTGCTTTGCTATGAATAATTTAGAGCTAGGTGGCAACTATACTTATATGGATGCTAAATACAAAGAAAATGGGAAAAATGCCTTAGCTTATGATTTACCAAAACATAAAGGCTTTTTGTATGCAGATTATAAATTTATGCCAAAACTTAGTCTATATCTCTCTCTCAAGAACTAAGTTCAAGTATGTGGAATAGGGTGCCTACTAAAGTTGGAAACGTGAATGGAAACATAGACCATAAAACCGCGGGCTTTGGCGTAACGAATCTTAAATTTACCTACAAACCGACCGAAGCTCTAAGCTTTGAAGCGGGCGTGTCGAATCTATTTGACAAAAACTACGAGTACAGGGAGGGCTTCCCTGAAGAAGGAAGAATTTTCTTTACAAACGTAAGATATAAATTCTAAATCACTCAAACCAGCTTTTTACAGCTGGTTTGCTAATGAATTTTGATAGAATTCATTAGCAAGCTCTTTTTAAATTTAAAGGCGAAAAATGTTTAAAAAATTTCTGTTGTTTTTCTTTGCGTTTTCAGGCTTTTGCTTTGCGATGACGCCTGAGCAGATCAAAGACTATATCGCACAAAACAGCGAAAATATAGCTCAGCTGCAAGCAGAACCATCTAAAATTTACGCCAGCTCGCCGCCGCTTTTATATATGCTTTACGCGCTTGATCCCGCTAAAATCAGCGGCGTAAATTTCGAGTGGAACGCCTTCGAGCGCCCCTACGTCAAAAAAGAGGTGCAAGATCAGCCCGTCGTGGGAGGCTTTTTTGGTCAGGGCAAGATCCCAAATGTCGAGATACTGCTACGCCTAAACCCCGATCTCATCCTCGTAAACGCAAGCTCTCGCAACGCCAAAAAGATGAGCGAGGTTTTCGGCTCTATCAAAAAGCCGATGCTTTATCTAAGCGCAGTGAGGCTCGAGGATTATCTGGACGGGCTTGAAATTTTAGGCGAAATCACGGGCAAAAAGGAGCGCGCCGCGCGCCTCGTAAATTACGCGAAAGAGTCGTTAAATTTGACCGCGCAAGTAGAGGAATACATTAAGAAAAACAATCTGCAAAAGGTAAAAATTTACTACGCGCAGGGCAGCGACGGGCTAGCCACCGAGTGCGAGGGCTCGTGGCACGCTACGCTCATTGAGCGAGCCGGTGCAGAGAACGTGCATAAGTGTAGCGAAGATACTAACGCCAAGGCTTTCGGGCGCGTAAAAATCAGCTTCGAGCAGCTCGTAAAATACGACCCGGACGTTATTTTGATCTACGAAAAAGAGTTGTTTGATAAAATTTACGGCGATCCGAAGTGGCAGCTGCTAAGCGCGGTGAAAAACAAAAAGGCCTACTACATCCCGCGCGAGCCCTTTTTGTGGTTTGACCGCCCGCCTTCGTTTATGCGGTTTTTGGGGCTAAAGTGGCTCATAAGCTTAACCTATCCCGAGGCGTTTAAATTTGACATGGCTCGCGAGACGCGCGAGTTTTACAAGCTATTTTTAGATCTCGAGCTCACAGACGAGCAAATTTATAAAATTTTAGGACGGGGCGCCGAGTGAGTAAAGAAAGATGAGCAAAAGGGCGTTTGCGTTTTTAGTCCTACTGCTGGCGCTTTGCGTTGCGGGCTCGCTGCTGCTTGGCAAATACGGCTTTAGCGCAGAGGACTACGCGCGCTACGTCACGGCGCTGCTGCGGGGCGAAAGTTTGAAAGATTTCGAGGTCATGCACACGCTCTTGCTTGAAATTCGCCTGCCGCGCATACTCGCCTGCGTGCTCATCGGCGCGAGCCTGGCGATCAGCGGCGCTGCGTATCAGGCGATGTTTGTTAACCCGCTCGTTAGCCCCTCGATACTAGGCGTACTAAGCGGCGCAGGCTTTGGCGCGGCGGTCGGGATGTTTTTTAGGCTCAACGAATACCTAATCCAGCTTAGTACATTCGGCTTCGGTTTTCTTGCCGTGGCAGTGGCGCTGGGCGTCTCGGCGCTGTATTCGCGCAGCGGTAGCGTCATCGTGCTGGTGCTGGGCGGCGTCATCAGCGGCTCGCTTTTTACCTCGCTACTTTCGGTGCTAAAATACGCCGCAGATCCCAATGACGCGCTTCCGGCGATCACTTATTTTTTGATGGGAAGCCTCGGCTTTGCGTCCAAGAGCTTTATCCAAATTTCAGTCCTGCCGATGTGTGCGGGCGTTTTGCTACTAGCGCTTAGCGGCAAATACCTAAACGCGCTAAGCCTTGGCGAGGAGGAGGCAAAGAGCCTAGGCGTAAACGTGGCGCGGGTTAAAATTTTCATCATCCTCGTCGCGACCTTCATTAGCGCGCTTAGCGTGACGATCGCGGGCATCATCCATCGGCTGGATCGGGCTTATCGTGCCGCACATCGCGCGCTTTATCTTCGGTGCCGACAACCGCGCGGTTCTAGCAAGCTCGGCGATGATCGGCGCGATATTTCTGCTCTTTTGCGGCAGCTTCTCGCGGCTCATTTTTACCTTTGAGATCCCTATCGGCATCGTGACCTCGCTATTTGGCATCCCGATGTTTATCATCGTGCTGCGACGCGCCAAGAGGAGCTTTTGATGCGAGAAAATTTGATAGAAGTGCGAAATTTGCGCTTTGCCTACCGTGACAAGCCCGTGCTAAATGGCATCAGCTTTGACGTTGCGACGGGTGATACGCTAAGCATCCTAGGCACCAACGGCAGCGGCAAAAGCACCCTGCTTCGCATAATGCTCGGATTTTTAAAATTTGAAGGCGAGGTGCTAATCGCGGGCAAAAGCGTGCGCGACTACGGCAAGCGCGAGCTCGTCTCCCTCGTCGCCTACGTGCTGCAGACGCACGCGCCCTCATACGACTACAGCGTCTTTGACGTCGCACTGATGGGCGCTTTGTGCAGGATGCCGCTGTTTTCTAGCTTTAGTGCGGCGGATAAAAAGCTAGCCGAGCAGGCGCTAGAAAAAATGGGCATCGCGCATCTAAAAAACGCGCCCTATACGATGGTTAGCGGCGGCGAGCGGCAGCTAGCCTACATCGCACGCACGCTCGTGCAGGGCGCGAAAGTGATCTTTATGGACGAGCCGACCAATGGGCTGGACTTTGGCAATCAAATCAAACTGCTCGAGATTATAAAAGCGCTAGGCGACGAGGGCTACACCTTCGTGCAGACGACGCACTACCCGCGCCATGCGAAGTTCGTTTCAAATTTGACGCTGTTTTTAAAAGACGGCGGAATTTTAGCCTTCGGGCGCAGCGAGCAGCTCATAAATGCCGAAAATATCGATAAAATTTACGGCATAAACTACGAAAAGTACGAGGATAGATTATGATTTTACCTTCAAACTACGACGAGATCGACTTTGACGCGCTTTATAAGGCGCAAAAGGCAAGAAGCTCGTTTGGCAAAAAAATTGCCGCGGACTGGGACAAAAAGGCGCTCAGCTTCAACGAGGGCGTTATGAAAAGCGTCTACGCGTGAGAATTTATAGATAAGTCGATTTTACGGGCGTTTCAACGCTACTTGATTTTGCATGCGGAGCGGGCGCGCTAAGCGTATTGGCAGCGGAAAGGGCGGATCAAATTTACGGCTACGACTTTTCGCCTAAGATGCTAGAGTTTGCCAAGCAAAACGCTCAAATTTACGGCGCGAAAAACGTTAAATTTGCGCAAAAAGCCTTTGAGGACGACTGGTCGGACGTGCCTGTATGCGACGTGGTTTTGGCCTCGCACTGCCTTGAGGTGGACGATCTAAAAACCGCGCTTAATAAGCTTCTTTTAAAGACCAAAAAATCGCTTTACATCACGTTTAAGGTTGGCGGCAGCTTCGTGGACGATGAGATTTTGGATGCGATAGGGCGTAAGGTGGAGCAAAAGCCCGACTTCGTCTATCTTCTAAACATTTTGTTTCAAATGGGCTATTTACCGAGCCTAAGCTACATAAAGGCTAAGTGCCATGCGGGCCCAGAAACAAGCGCGCAGGAGCTCATACAAAAGACGCGCTGGGGGCTTGGTGGCGAGCTAAGCAAAACTGAGGAGGCGCGACTGGCGGAGTATTTTAACAGCGGCAAATACAAACCAAGGCAAGGATTTATGCACTGGGCATTCGTAACTGTCGATAAGGCAAATAGAATTTTATAGTTAAAATTTCTTCTAGAATGGAGCAAATTTTTATGTTAGTTATATGCCTAAGTATGACGAAGTAAAAGATAATTGGCAAGATTTTAGTAAGTTTTAAAAAAGTGATCTTTTGCTTAGTGCTAATGTTTTGAGTAATAAAATAAAGGTCAAGAGGTTTAAGTTGTAGATAGGTTTATGGCGGGCAGAGAGAGATTCGAACTCTCGGTGAGTTGCCCCACACACGCGTTCCAGGCGTGCTCCTTAAACCGCTCGGACATCTACCCAAGAAGAAGTGGAATTATATCTTTATTTGCTTAATGCTTGGCTTTTAGAGCTTTAGCCCCAAGATAACGACATCTTTATACTCGCCATCCATCAGGTAAACGCCAGGCAGTTCGCCCCATTTTTCAAAGCCAAATTTTTAAAATAGCCTAAGAGTTTCTTCATTTTTACTAAATATTAGAGCGATAATTTTTTAAATTTAGCTCTCTAGCTTTATTTAGGCTGTGGGCTAAAAGTTGCTTGCCAATGCCCATGCTAAGAGCCTTTTTGGCTACATAGATGCTTATTTCTGCACTTATTTTGTAAGCTAGTTTAGGATTAAAATCACTAATAAAACATCAGCCTAAAATTTCACTATTTTCTTTATGTACAAAAATTGGGCAAAAGTTGTTGTGAGCTTTAAACCAAGGCTCTCGCTCCTTTGTGCTAACTGGCTGCATATCAGTAGTCGCACTTCTATCTAAAATGTAGTCATTGTAAATTTGCGTGATCGCTTCAAGGTCGTTTAAATTTGCTCGCTCGATCAAGCCTAGCCTTTTTTGGCAGCTTGATAGACTGGCTCAAGCTTTGCTGCGATCTCTTTTAGGTCTTTTATCCTGCTCTCGTTTGATGGGTGAGTGCTTAAAATTTCAGGCACCTTTCCGCCACTCATCTTGCTCATTTTTACCCAGACTTCGACCGCTTCTTTTGGATCGTATCCAGCTCTTGCCATTAGCTCAGTACCGATGTGATCGGCCTCGGTCTCATGCGAGCGAGAAAACGGCAGAGATATGGTGTATTCGCTAGCTAAATTTAGAGCATTAGCTCCAAGATCGCCAAGGCCAGTAGCTGTGGCTATTGCAAAGATACCTATGCTTTTCATCTGATCAGCACTTGCTTGCTCTCTACTGTGCTCCCTAAGAGCGTGTGCGATCTCGTGTCCCATGACCGCAGCTAGCTGTGCATCTGTTAAATTTAGCCTTTTTATGATGCCACTATAAACGACTATCCTGCCACCTGGCATACACCAAGCATTTAGCGTATCCTCGTTAATGACATTTACTTGCCACTTCCATTTTAGAGCATCATCTCTAAAAACACCAGTTTGAGCGATGAGTCTTTTAGCGATATCTTGAACTCTTTTTGTAAGGATTGGATCGACGTTTAGCTCGCCTTTACTTCTAGCAGCTGTTAGCGTCTTGACATAGGCTTGGGCTGAGCTTTGCTCCATAGCTTCTGATGAGACTAGCATAAATTGCTTACGATCAGCACCAACAACGCCTGCTTTTGTAACGCTTGAGCAGCCAGTGAAGAGCAAACTGGACACTAATAAAGTAAGTATAAAATTTTTCATTTTTATCCTTTTTGGACTAAAATTTCGCGTATTATAGCCTGAGTTGGATATGCATTGTTAAATGAGTGGGAAATTTAATTTTTGGAGCTGAAACGGCTTACAAATTTTAAAATTTGTCAGAAATTTTCTAAAATAAAACGCATGCAGTGCGCCAGCACGATTGCATGCCACTCCTAACGTGCGCGGGGTTTAGGGGATTCAAAAAGGGGGATAAGGGGACGGCTTCGTAATTCAAGTCCCCTTGTCTCCCTTTTAAATAAAAAGAAATTTACGAATTTAATAAAGCTATTTTACAAATTTTAAAATTCCATTCACTCGCAAGAATTGACTACTAAAATTTGGCTTCGCTTATAGCTTAGCTCAAATTTTAGAGCCGAAATTACTCGCTCATGAAATTTTAAAATTTACTAGAGTTTATTTGGTATGTAAATTTACGCCTATGCCTTATAGTTTATATTTCTCTCAAACTCTCTCAAACGTTTATTTACAGATCTTAGCTCTGTTATCGTCGTCCAGTTGTCGATAAATACGCTAAAACTCTCTCTAACTTGAGAAAAAGCGTTGCTAGCTTGTATAAGCACACCAAGCGTTATAATGCCGCTAAATAGGCCATTTCCCATGATGACATAAGGCACGATGACAAGAATTTGTGAAAATGAAATAAGCCAAAGGTTAAAGTAGCCGTAGTGCAAAAATAGTTTGTAATAATTTAACTTTACGCCCGTAAAAAGCTCTAACATGACGTTTGGTTGACAAAATTTGGACTTATCGTCCTCGCCGTAAACCAGCTCTTTTCTAAATGCCGCTTCTGCTTTTTGGTTGTTATACTCGATATGTGGGAGTTTAATACCCACAAACCACGAAATAATTAAGCCACCGATGCTAATTATTAAAGCGATATAAACAAGCGAGCCTTCGATATCTTTGATGTAAGGCAAACTCACACTCTTACTTAGCTCCCAAAGCACTGGTATAAAGGCAATTAGCGTCATGATCGCCCTTAAAACCTGCACGCCAAGGCTTTCCATTATTTTGGCAAAGCGGTAGACATCTTCTTGGATACGCTGCGAACTGCCTTCGATGTCACTTTTGCAGTTTTGCCAAAATTTTAGATATCTAAACGTCATCGCCTCTCTCCAGCGAAAGACCCAGTGGCTGGCAAAAAATGAGATCACAGTGTAAGTCACGACGTAAGGCATAGCGATTTTTATAAAGTTAAAAATTTCTCGCCAAAACTCACTTACATCATGATCTTTTGAGTTTTGCACGATGTCGTAGAAATTTTTATACCACTCGTTTATACGGACATTTAGGTGCGTTTGATAGACAAGAAGTAAGATGATAAATATCGCTCCGCCATAAGCCCAGAGTGCCCATTTTTTATCTTTAAAAAATGATGAAAACATAAAGTGCCTTTTGTAAATTTTGGCGAATTATAGCAAGCAATATTAAGCATTTATATAAAATTTAAATGCGAGCTATATCATTTTGCAAATTTTACGTAAAGGAAAATGATGAAGAAATTAGCATTTTTGGCTCTTGGCTTTTTTGCAACACTTGCATTTGCAGCTGATATGAAGGTCTATAAAAGCCCAACTTGTGGATGTTGTACTAGCTGGGGTGAGGCGATGCAAAAGGCTGGATTTAGCGAAGAGGTCATAAAGGTAGATGATATAGCAAAAATTAAGAAAGAATTTAACGTGCCGCTAGAGCTTTCAAGCTGCCATACAGCAATCATCGATGGATATATCATAGAAGGTCACGTTCCAGCTGACGAGGTAAAGCGCCTACTAGAGCTTAAGCCAAAAGACGTAGTTGGTATCGCAGTACCTGGCATGCCGATGGAGAGCCAAGGTATGGAGCAAGGCAGTAAAGCCGAGCAATACGATGTTATTTTATTTAAAAAAGATGGCTCACAAGAAATTTTTGCTACTTACATCGGCACAAAAAAACTAAGATAACTTCAAAATTTTTAAATTTAGCTCATTTTTTAGCGAGCTAAATTTAAAAAGAAATTCCCTTACTTACGGCTATGATACAAAGTAAAAATGTTAGCGGAACGTAGATAAATTTGCCTACAAAATACCAGAAATTACCATAAGATTTATTTGCTCCAGAATTTATCTCGTCTAAAATTTCATCTTTTTTAATAATCCAGAACCAAGAAATAGCTCCGATTACCGCGCCGATTGGAATAATATAGATCGACACAAAGTCCATCCAAGGCCCCCAACTGCTAATAGGCTCCATAAATGCTCCTATGCCAAAGCAAACTGCACAAAGTAGCGTGAGTGTCCAAAATCTACTAAGGAGCGGAAATTTGTGCATTAGTGACTCAGCGACTACTTCAAACATATTTTGAAGTGAAGTGATACCACCAAAGATAACAGCTGTAAATAAAATAATGGCAAAAATTTGTCCACCGATCATATTTTGTAAAATTTTTGGAAGCGTTACAAAAAGCAGCTTTGGACCTTCGGCTGGATCCATAGCATAGGCAAAGACCGCTGGGATCATAACAAGAGCGGCCACAAGAGCTGCGATAGTATCAAAAAAAGCCGTAGTTTTAGCACTTTCAACGATATCTTCATCTTTTGAAAGGTAAGCCCCATAAACTATCATGCCAGATCCTGTGATAGAGAGCGAGAAAAAGGCTTGACCCATCGCAGAAACCCATACCATCGGGTCCGCAAGCTTACTAAAGTCAGGGATAAAAAGGAATTTATATCCATCAAATGCATTTGGTAGCATTGCGACATTTATAGCCAAGATGCTAAACAATACGAAAAACAGTGGCATCATTATTTGATTTGTTTTTTCGATACTTTTTGCCCCAAAAAATAGCGTAAGAAGCGTGCCAACAACGATGATAAAATGATAAGGCAAGACTGAGTAATCTTGAAGTGCAAATGAGTTAAACCAAACGTTCGTATCAACGCTCATAAATGAGCCAGTAAGTGCCTGAGTAAGGGCTTTTAGCACGTAGGCGATGATGACTGCGTAGCCGATGGCTATACAAAGTGAGCCAGCAAGCGGAAGCCAGCCAATAATACTGCCAAATATGCCCAAATTTCTACTTTGCCAAGCATATTTATATGATCCAAGTGTGCCAGTCTTTGCGCGTCTGCCAATCGCATACTCCGCACTTAGACCAACGTATGAAAAAAGAGCTATGAAAAAAACATAGATGAGTAAAAACGCTGCACCACCATTTGTGCCAAGTTTGTAAGGAAAGCCCCAGACATTTGCCATGCCAACTGCTGATCCAACACAGGCTAATATAAATGCCCAGCGCGATGAAAAATTCTTTTTGCTCATTGTAAAATCCATAAATTTAGTGATGAAAACAATGTTATCAAAATATGATTTAAGAAGTTTTTATAAATCTTAAATTTAAGAAAT
Source organism: Campylobacter concisus (assembly GCF_002912895.1). Classification (GTDB taxonomy): domain Bacteria; phylum Campylobacterota; class Campylobacteria; order Campylobacterales; family Campylobacteraceae; genus Campylobacter_A; species Campylobacter_A concisus_G. The sequence goes on along the minus strand of NZ_POZX01000044.1, from coordinate 4,439 downwards.
GTTGTTACTTTTGGGCGTGGATAATTTGACCGCTAAATATAAATTCGCTATAATCAAGCAAAAATTTTTAACTCTTAAGGATCATAATTGAACCCCAGTAGCGATAACTCGCTTTTAATGGTAATACTTGCCATTGTATTTATTTTACTAAATGCTTTTTTTGTTTTATCAGAATTTTCTCTTGTTAAAGTTCGTAAGTCTAGACTTGAAGAGCTTATAAAGGAGAAAAAGCCAAATGCTCAGCTTGCTTTTGAGATGTCAAACAAGCTTGATACCTATCTTAGTGCCACTCAGCTTGGCATCACACTAAGCTCACTTGCTCTTGGTTGGATCGGTGAGCCAGCAGTTGCAAGACTTATAGAAGCCCCACTTAAAAATTTCTTCAACTTTAGTGATATCTTAGTTCATACGGTTGGTTTTGCGATCGCATTTACGCTTATTACGCTACTTCACGTTGTAATGGGTGAGCTTGTGCCAAAGTCAGTTGCTATCGCAAAGGCTGAGACTTCAGTACTAAAAATTGCTCGCCCACTTCACTTTTTCTGGGTGCTATTTTCGCCTGTAATTAAGCTTTTTGATATTTTAGCGACCATTGGACTTAAAATTTTAGGCATCCAGCCAGCTAAAGAAAATGAGCTAGCCCACTCTGAAGAAGAGATAAAAATCATCGTTGGTGAGAGCTTAAAGGGCGGTGTGCTTGATAGTTTTGAGACTGAGCTTATCAAAAATGCAGTTGATTTTAGTGACACGGTCGCAAAAGAGATCATGACGCCAAGGCGCGATATGATCTGCATAAATAAACAAAAGAGCTTTGAAGAGAATTTGCAGGTCGTATTTGAGTCAAAATACACTCGCTTTCCTTATATAGACGGCTCAAAAGATATTATTTTGGGCATGATACACATTAGAGATATTTTGCAACTTCACTTTAGCAAAGATAAAGAGAAGAGTTTTGACTCAATTGTTCGTAAATTTGTCATCGTGCCTGAGAGTCTTTCTATTTCAAAAGTGCTTGTAATGATGAATAAAGAGCAAATTTCGGCTGCACTTGTAGTCGATGAGTATGGTGGCACAGCCGGACTTCTTACGATGGAAGATATAATGGAAGAGGTGCTTGGTGATTTTAATGACGAGCACGATGAAGTCGATCAACACTACAAAAAGATAAATGACAATATTTACGAATTTCAAGGCAGATACGATCTAGAGAGCGTTGAAGAGGTTCTTGGTATAAGCTTTGATGAAGAGACAGATCAAGTTACAATCGGTGGATATGTCTTCAATCTAATCGGTCGTTTGCCAGTTGTAGGTGATAAGATCGAGGATGAAAACTGCTACTACGAGGTAAGAAAGATGGATGGAGCTAGTATCTCACGCGTAAAAGTTAGAAAAAAGATAAAAAATGAAGAGGAGAGCATTCAATCTTAAATTTATATATTTATGGCTTAAATAAGCCATGTTATGTAAATTCCTATCAATATTGTGATACTCTAGACTCAATTTTCGCCACCACTTATTTCATTAAATTTGTTTTAGACAAGTCTTCTAGTTGTAGTCAAGCAAATAAACTCATATAAATTTTTCGAGTAGATATAGAGCAGTAAAATTTAATCTTAAATTTTAAATATAGTTAATATAATTAAAAATTGTTTTTTTACGAGGAGTAAAGATGAGAATAATAAATGTAAAAGATATAAGAGAAGTCGTTGCTAAGCTTTGCAAACAGGCCTGTTATGTCGTGACGCCAGATTTAAAAGCTGCTTTTACAAAGGCTCAAAGTAGCGAAAGTTCGTCACTAGGCAAAGACATTTTGGGCAAAATTTTACAAAATGCTAAGCTTGCGGAAGAGGGCGTTGCACCTATCTGCCAAGACACCGGTATGACGGTTGTTTTTGTGCAGATCGGCCAAGATGTGCATATTGAGGGTGGATATATTGAAGATGCGATAAATGAGGGCATTGCGGAAGGCTACACTGAAGGTTATCTAAGAAAGTCAGTCGTGGCTGAGCCACTTTTTGAGAGAAAAAATACCACAAACAACACTCCAGCCGTCATTCACACTAGGATCGTACCAGGAGATAAGCTAAAGATAAAAGTAGCTCCAAAAGGTTTTGGTAGTGAGAATAAATCAGTTTTAAAAATGCTTGTGCCAGCTGATGGTATAGAAGGTGTAAAAAAAGTCTTTTTAGAGGCTGTAAAATACGCTGGACCAAATGCCTGTCCTCCACTAACAATAGGCGTTGGCATAGGCGGTACGATGGATAAGGCAGCACTTTTGGCAAAAGAAGCGGCAGTTCGTTCAGTCGATAGTAAAAATTCTGATCCAAGATATGCCAAATTAGAAGACGAGCTACTAGAGCTTGCTTGTAAAACTGGCGTTGGTCCTCAAGGGCTTGGTGGTGATACTACCGCCGTAAAAGTAAATGTCGAGTGGTATCCAACTCACATAGCAGGTCTTCCTGTTGCTATAAATATCAACTGCCACGCTGCACGCCACGCAGATGCCGAGCTTTAAGGAGAGAAAATGTCAGAAGTAAAAAGAATAAAAGCACCATTTGATAAAGAGGTGGTAAAAAGCCTAAAAGCAGGGGATAATGTCCTAATATCAGGCACTATCATAGCAGCTCGTGACGCTGCACATAAGGCACTTACTGAAACATTGGCACGCGGCGAAAAGCTACCAGTTGAGCTAAAGGGTGAGACTATCTACTATGTCGGACCAACTCCAGCCAAGCCAAATCAAGCTATTGGAGCAGCAGGCCCAACAACAAGCGGCAGAATGGATAAATACACCCCAACTATGATAAATGAAGTTGGTATAAATGGTATGATCGGTAAAGGCTACAGGAGTGACGCAGTAGTCGAGGCTATGAAAAAATCATGCTGTGTTTATATGGTTGCTATCGGCGGCATCGGAGCGCTCATTAGCCAAAGTATCAAAAAATATGAAGTGCTAGCTTATCCAGAGCTAGGACCAGAGGCAGTTGCAAGGCTTACAGTTGAGGACTTTCCAGCGATAGTTGCCATTGACTGCGAGGGCAATAACTTCTACGAAGTTGGCCAAGCACCTTACAAAAAGATATAAATTTATCCCGCTAGCAAGCTAGCTAGCGGACTTTAGTAATATCCAAGACACATCGTTTCAGTTAATTTTATGCGTTTTTCAAATGGAGCAGGTGAGAAAAATTTACATTTTTCAATATAAATTCTATAAGAATAGCTAAGATTAAAATCATCATAAAATTTCTTCAAGTCTATAAATTTGATGCCGCAAATCTCATGAAATTTAAAGAGCTCGTAGATCTTAGAACCATTTTTTGCTACAAGGTGAGATGGAGCAAGTGAGGTAAAAGAGCAAAATACGCCTGTTGGAATAAGTCCATTTAAAGGTGTGCAGGTTTTTATAATGTTTTGAAATTTGACTGGAATACTATTTTTTCTAAGAAAAACTATTCTTGAGTTTTCAAATTTAGCACTTATGACGTTTTTCCAAAAAAGATAAGCATTTGATGAGATGCCGGCATTTTTAGCCAATTCAGCACCGAGCACATAATCATCTAAAAACTCATTTGGTGCGAGTATATTTTGCATCTTCATCCTTTTGAAATTTTGCCCATTATAGCTTTTGGAGACTAAAAATTTAGAAAATTTATAGTAGGATTTTAAAAAATTTCAAAAGGAGAAAATATGAAAAAACAAATCTCAACAAAAAATGCTCCACAAGCGATTGGACCATATTCTCAAGCTATTAGCTCAAATGGATTTTTATTTATCTCAGGTCAGCTTGGTGTTACACCAGCGGGTGAGTTTGCAGGTAGTGGCGTAGAAGCTCAAGCTGAGCAATCACTTGAAAATTTAAAAAATATCTTGACTGAAGCAGGACTTACTTTTGATAATGCTGTAAAGACTACAATATTTCTAGCAGATATGGCGGATTTTGTTAAAGTAAATACTGTGTATGCTAAATTTTTTAAAGAGCCTTATCCTGCTAGAAGTACAGTAGCTGTTAAGACCTTGCCAAAAGACGCACTTGTGGAAATAGAGCTTATCGCGGCTTATTAATAGAGATTGTGTAAAAGTTCATATAATTTAATGTTTAATATGATGGAGAGCAAAAACTCTCCAAATTTATATTTCAAAAACTAAACCCTTAAACCTATAATAAAAATACATAACTTAAAATTTTAAAGTGACAAACAAATTTTTCTAAAATTCCCTAATTATTTCAACTATCTTTAAGTATTGCTCATATATAATTCCAGCTCACGAAACGAGAAACCACCTTTAACTTCATTGGTTAATAAAGCCTTTTCTTTTTATCGTTGTTCTTTTAACTTACAATTGTTAAACTATTAGTCAATCTTTGAAATCTAAACAAGTGATCGATTGAGCCAGTCTATTATTTTATAATTTATAATATATTAGACAAACTAATAAAT
>NZ_POZX01000043.1:0-581 GCF_002912895.1 Campylobacter concisus | reverse complement strand
AACATAACCAGTTGAAAATTTACTATTACCTTTTGGAGTTTTATAAGTATAAGAATAAGTTACATCTTGAACCTTTGAACCAGTCTGCGTAGTAGTTTCTACAACATCAACATCAATAATACTTTGATCAGGCGTAACAATATTACCTTTGTAGGTTGCTTTATTGCCAGTATTGCTGGTTTGCTTAATTGTCATCGGCAAATTAGGAGTAGGCTTATCAGAAGCCTTAAGCATAGTATTTAGATCATAATCAAGATTTATATTTTTAACTTGATTAGGAACAGTTATTTCTTTTGTGGGGATAGGCTTAGACATATCCTTTAGCTTTGCGGTAACAACAGTATTGTTTTCAATTTTAGAAACCGAAGCGTCTTTGGGTAAATCAAATTTTCTTAAATTTGGAGAAACATCGGCTAGTTTTTGTGGAGATTTTATAATATTTGATGAAGTTGAAGCAGCAGGATCAATCTTGCCAGTTTTTCTAAAGGTATTATTTAAAGCAATAGCGGAATCATCAACTGGCTTAAAATCAAAAACTGGCTCAGGGCCAGCCTTAGTAGCTTTAATATCAACTATTTGGG
>NZ_POZX01000042.1:0-35242 GCF_002912895.1 Campylobacter concisus | reverse complement strand
AAATTTTAAAAATTTATATATTTTTTGGATTAAATTTAAAATAGCCAGCTGCAATTTTAGCAGCCAGCTAAAATTTTAGTTTTTATGTATGCGAAGGTAGCTATTTAGTGCGCCAACATAGGCTTTTGCGCTTGCCATCATAGTATCTATGTCAAGTCCATGGCCTATTACAGCCGTTTTACCCTCAAACTCTACCTTTACATCAACCTTTGCAAGTGCATCCTTACCTTGAGAAACGGATGCCACTTTATAGTCTTTTAGCGTGCCACTAATGCCACTAATGCGATCAACTACCTTAAATATCGCATCAGCAGTACCATTTCCTAGAGCTGAGTCACTGATGATCTCATCGTTGTGTTTTATGCTAATTGAGGCACTCGCAAGGCTTCCACCGCTACTTTGAAGAAGAGCCGTGATCTCATAAGCTTGTGGAATTTTTGTAATCTCTTCAGCTACAAGAGCTCTGATATCATCATCAAATATCTCTTTTTTCTTATCAGCTAGCTCTTTAAATTTTTCAAAAGCCTTATTAAGAGCATCGCTATCAAGGTCAAATCCAAGGCTAGCAAGCTTATCTTTAAACGCATGGCGACCGCTATGCTTACCTAAAACAAGGGAATTTTTCTCAAGGCCTATGCTCTCAGCGCTAATTATCTCATAGGTCTCTTTATGTTTTAGCACGCCGTCTTGATGTATGCCACTTTCATGAGCAAATGCATTTTTACCAACGATAGCTTTGTTTGGTTGAGGCTCAATGCCTATAATACTAGCAATCAGTCTTGAAGTTGGATAAATTTCTTTTGAGATAATGCCTGTATAAAATGGAGCAAAGACGTCTTGGCGGGTTTTGATAGCCATCACGATCTCTTCAAGCGCAGCATTTCCAGCACGCTCACCTATACCATTTATCGTACCTTCAACCTGCCTTGCACCAGCTTTTATAGCCGCTAACGAGTTTGCCGTAGCCATACCTAAGTCATTGTGATTATGCACAGATATTATCGCTCTATCGCCTACAAATTTTACTATTTCACTAATGCGAGCAGTTATCTCTTCAGGATATAAATAACCAACTGTATCAGGGATATTTAAAGTTTTTGCACCCGCATTTATGGCAGCATCACAAATTTCTTTTAAAAAGCTCATTTCACTTCTACAAGCGTCCTCGCAGCTAAACTCCACATCATCGCAAAAGGTTTTTGCGTATTTTATAGACTCGACTGCACGTTTTATTACTTCATCTGGGCTCATTTTTAGCTTGTACTCCATATGAATTGGACTTGTCGCTATAAATGTATGAATTCTCTTATTTTTAGCCGGAGCCAATGCCTCGCCAGCTGCCTTGATATCACGCTCAACTGCGCGTGCAAGAGAGCAAACCGTGATATTTGAGGCTTGCTTTGCTATTTGGTTTACCGCATCAAAATCCCCTGGGCTTGCTGCTGCAAATCCAGCCTCCATAATATCCACGCCAAGCCTTTCAAGCTGAAGTGCGATCTGTAGTTTTTCGGCTGTATTCATCGATGCACCAGGGCTTTGCTCGCCATCTCTTAAAGTCGTATCAAAGATTATAATTTTATTCTTATCCATTTTTGTCCTTTTGTATTTTTTATATTTAAATTTTAAATTTGATGAGTTAAGTAAAGAGAAATTTGCTACCTAAGTAGCAGCAGTAGAGAGTTTTTGATTTCGATTTTTGGTAAAAATTTACGTGATTTTATGACACCATTTTCGCTCATTCGCTCTCCTTTTTTTTAGAATTTTTACTAAACATTATAGTGGCTCTTGCTATGCCATAAAGCATATAGACGCTCATAACCAAAGTCGCACTCTCAAATGGATATAGATAAAGCATTGAAAATGCAACTACAAGAGCTACTAAAATTCTTATCACATGGGTTTGTTTTAAATTTATTTTTTTAAAGCTTGGATAGCGAATGTTACTAACCATTAAAGCTGCCAAAGTAGCTTCAAGTAGCATCAAACACCACTCAAATCCTTCTAAAAATGTATAGTCGATATAAATACCAACCCAAAGTACGCTCACAATAGCTGCTGATGGTATAGGAAGTCCGATAAAAACATTTGGCTCATATGTGCCAGTAGTGACATTAAAACGAGCAAGCCTAATAGCTCCAAAAACTACAAACATAGCAGCTATAAGTGCCCCAAATCTGCCAAAATTTTTACCAATAGTCAAATAAAATAAAATTGCTGGTGCTACACCAAAAGCAACAAGATCTGCAAGACTATCAAACTCCACTCCAAATTTACTAGTTGTCTTTGTAAGTCTAGCCACACGTCCATCAAGTCCATCTAAAATAAGCGATAAGATTATATAAATAATGGCTTTAAAATAGTTACCTTGAATAGATGAAATAATACTAATAACACCCAAAAAAGCACTAGCTGCTGTAAATAAATTTGGCAAGATATACATTAGTTGCATCTTTTGTATGTTATTCATCTCTTTTTCCCTCTTCAAAATATCCCAAAAGTGAAGCAGCCTTTACGCTTTCTCCAACGCTTACACATATCTTAGTATCTCTTGGCAAGTATAAAATCACCTCACCACTTCCTAAAAAACCAAATTTTCTAGATGCTTTTAGGCTAGTAACATTTGAAATTTCTAAACTTCGGCTTAAAGCTCCAGCTATAATTTTCATAACAAATTTTATATTCTCTTTTTCAAAGCGAATAATAGCTCTTTCATTTAAAAATTCTGAAATTTTCATAGCTTGACACAAAAATAAGCCATGTCTTTTGCGTATTTCAGCTACTTTTACATCACTTACAGCCCTTAATGTACCAACATCAAAAAAAGATTTTTTTATGACGATCTTAGCTACTTCATTATTATCAAAATTTGAAGCACTAATCTCTTTTATCTTGCCATCAATCGGCGATAGTAAAGCCAATTTATCATCAGAAAATGGCTCTCTCTCAGGATCTCTAAAAAAATAAAGTCCCAAAAAAAGTAAAATAGCAAAAAGTAGTGGCAAGATCCCAAATAGCAAAGATAAAACAAATAAAATTAGAAAAAATAATATAAATTTATATCCTGCTTTCGCGATATAGCCACTCATTTTTATTCCTCTTTTTTGCTCTTTTCGTCTTCTTCTGTCTCTACAAGTCTGCTCTCTAAACTATTTTCGATCTCATAGTTTTTAATGATCTCTCTAACTCTTTTTCCTTCGATTGTTTCTTCTTCATAAAGTGCTGATACCATATTTTCAATAGCACCTTTATAAATTTCAAGCAAACCAAGTACAGCTGTGTATCTTTCATGAAGAAGCGTCTTTACAAACTCATCAACCTTTTCAGCCATCTTATCACTGTAATCTTTGATGCTTTGACCACCATTTAAAAACGTAGCACGTTGCTTTTCAAGTACCATAAGACCAGCAACATCGCTCATGCCATACATACTAACCATAGCTTTTATGATATCAGTCGCACGCTCTAGGTCGTTGCTAGCTCCGGTTGAAATTTCTTTAATAAACACCTCTTCAGCAGCTCTACCAGCCAAAAGCACATCCACTTCTGCTATCAATTCATGCTTTTGCATCATAAATTTATTCTCTTCAGGCGTGTTTAGAGTATAGCCAAGTGCCGCAAGACCACGTGGTACGACTGAGACTTTTGTTACCCTTTTTGCACCTTTTGTTAGCTCAGCTATCAAGGCATGACCGCACTCATGATAAGTGACGATTCTTTTTTCTTTTGGATTTACGCGGCGAGACTTTTTCTCAAGACCAGCAATCGATCTCTCAACGGCCTCCATAAGATCGGCCTGCTCGACAAAGGTCTTTGACTTCCGTCCTGCAAGAAGAGCAGCCTCATTTATGATATTTTCAAGATCAGCACCTGCTAAACCAGTAGTAAGCCTTGCGATATCCTCGATATTTACATCTTTGCCAATCTTTACATCTTTCATATGAACTTTTAAAATGTCGCAGCGTCCTTTAAAATCAGGCTTATCAACAAGCACTTGCCTGTCAAATCTACCTGGCCTTAAAAGTGCAGCATCCAAAACTTCAGGTCTGTTTGTAGCTGCTATTACGATGACTGGCGACTTATCCGCGTCAAAGCCATCCATCTCAGAAAGAAGCTGATTTAGCGTCTGCTCTCTCTCGTCGTTGCCACCCATTGGACCAGAATTTCTACTTTTACCGATCGCATCGATCTCATCTATAAAAACGATCGCTGGAGCCTCTTTTTTAGCATTTTCAAAAAGATCTCTAACCCTACTTGCTCCAACACCGACAAACATCTCAATAAAGCTTGATGCTGACATAGAGAAAAATGGCACACTAGCCTCGCCTGCGACTGCTCTTGCAAGAAGTGTTTTACCTGTGCCTGGAGGGCCAACTAGTAAAATTCCTTTTGGAATTTTTGCCCCAAGTCTTAGATATTTATCAGGACTTTTTAGATAATCGACTATCTCTTGAACCTCTTCTTTTGCCTCTTCGACACCTGCAACATCGTCAAATTTTACTTTTGGTTTTTCAGAATTTATAAGTTTTTTTGCACTTCCTATGCCAAGTATGCCACCGCCAATATTCTTTTGCATACGACTAGCAATAAACATCCAAATAGCAAAAAATATAAATACCGGGATGATCCATGAAAATATAAGATCACCAAACCAGTTATTTTCGCTATAAACGCTATAAGTTATGCCATTTTGCTCAAGTATACCAATGAGCGTTGGATCATTTATACGTTTTGCAAGATAGATAGTTTTGTCACTACCTATGCCTTTTATGGTAGTTTCTGAGATAGCAACCTCATTTAGCTGCTTATTTTTTAACATATCTTTAAACTCAGAATAAGCTACCATTTTACTCTGAGCATTGCTATTTAGCCCAAAAGAGCCACCTAGTCCGTCTCCACTAAAGCTTCTAAAAGCTAAAACTATAACTATTGCAAAAATAGCAAAAATAAAAATAGGATTTTTATTAAAAAAACCGTTATTGTTGCCATTGTTTTGGTTATTATTTTGGTTATTCATCTATTTCCTTATAAACAAAGCTACTCCAATCGTTACTTTGTTTTATCTCAATTAGCTCCAAATCCTTAAATGTATCTTTAATCCTATCTTCGTATTTGTTTAAAATTCCTGACAATACCAAGTAGCCGCCTTTTTTAAGCGATTTTTTTAAGTCATTTGAGAGCATAAAAATAACATCAGCAATGATATTTGCTACGACAATGTCATATTTTTGCTCTAAATTCGTGATAGAGCCTGTCCAAATTTTATTAAATTTAACCTCATTTAACTCGGCGTTGCTAATTGAGCTTTGCGTGGCTTGCTCGTCTGTATCACAAGCATCGACCTTACAGCCAAGCTTTGCCAGGGCAATACTTAAAATTCCACTTCCGCAGCCCACGTCTAAAGTAGTATTGCCACTTTTTGCATATTTTTGTAAAAGCTGCAAGCAAGAATTTGTGCTTTCATGGTGCCCTGAGCCAAAGGCTAGAGCTGGGTCGATTATGATATTTGTTACGCCATTAAGTGGCTCTTCCCAGCTAGGTCTAACATAAATTTTATCAACCAAAATAGGCTTAACTGCCTTTTTATATTCACCTAGCCAGTCTTTATTTTCTTTTAAATTAAGAGAAATTTTTAAATCATTTGAAATTTTACGAACACTAGAGAGCCCTTTTGCATACTCTTCAATACCCCAAGCTATATCTTTTAGATCATGCTCTTCCCTGATGATGATCTCGTGATCTAGCTCTTCAACACAGGTAACTCCAAAAGAGAAAACTAGCTCTAAAATTTCATCATAAAAATTTGATGTTTTTATGCTTAATTCGTAGAATTTATCTTTCATTAACCAAGAACGTCTTCAAGCTTCTCTTTTAAGACTTGTGGCGTAAAAGGTTTAACGATGTAGTTATTAACACCTGCTTTTAAAGCTGTTATAACTTCGGCTTTTCCGCCCTCTGTTGTTACCATTATGATAGGCATATCAACATATTTTTGCTCAGCCCTTACCTTTTTAACAAGCTCAAGGCCATTCATCTCAGGCATGTTCCAATCAGTGATAAGAACTTCGATACCTTCATTTTGAGTTAAGATATTCCAGGCCTCAAGACCGTGCTCAGCCTCAAGAATTTCTTGATGTCCTAACCTTTGTAAAGTATTTTTTATGATTCTTCTCATTGTTGAACTGTCATCTACAACCAAAATCTTCACATAATATCCTTTTAGTAAAAATTGCCCTATTCTAGCTAATTTAAATTTATAAAAGCTTTAACGCTACCTAAGTAGTTTAAAGGCCTCTTTTAGGTCAAGCAACCCTTCATAGTAGGCTTTTCCAACTATTACGCCACCAATCTCATTTGTGGCTTTTAGCATTAAAATATCATTTATATCACTCACGCCACCACTCGCTATGGTCTCAAGCTTACTACTTCTAGCTATTTGCAAGCTAAAATCAACATTAACTCCGCCAAGCATTCCATCCTTGTTAATATCAGTGCAAATCACAGCTTCCACGCCCACATCTGCAAATTTTTTTGCAAGATCGACTGCTTTTATATTTGAAACCTCGCCCCAACCTTGCACGGCCACATAGCCATCTTTTGCGTCAATGCCAACTACAACTCTATAAATTTGAGCCATTTTTGCTGTAAATTCTGGATCTTTAAGTGCAACTGAACCAAGAATCACTCTACTAACACCCAAATCCAAATAACGTTTTATCCGCTCTTCATCTCTTATGCCACCACCCACTTGGACGCTTAAATTTGTAGCCTTTGTAATTTTTTCAATTGTTTTAAAATTTATCGTCTCTCCAGCAAATGCACCATCCAAATCAACCACATGCAGCCATTTTGCACCGTAATCTTCAAACCTTTTAGCAAGCTCACTTGGCTCGTTGCTATAAATTTTTGCACTTTGCATAAGACCTTTGCTAAGTCTAACCACTTGCCCCTCTTTTAAATCAATCGCTGGGAAAATTTCCATCACAACCTCGCAAAATTTTCCAAAATTTTAAGCCCAACCTCATGACTTTTTTCTGGATGAGGCTGAAAGCCAAAGACATTTTCATGCCAAACCGCACTTGTAAACTCATAGCCATAAGTAGTCTTTGCAAGTATAAATTTATCGTCGCAAACCACGTGGTAGCTGTGAACAAAATATAAATATTCAAGCTCTTTTAGTCCTAAATTTAATGGGCTATTTTGCTTAAATTCCAAAGCATTCCAGCCAATGTGAGGTATTTTTAATGGCTTATCGAAATTAGCTTCATTAAATTTTACAACCTCGCCAGGCAAAAGAGAAAGCCCCTCATGCTCGCCAAATTCAAAGCTTTTTTCAAATAAAAGCTGCATACCAAGGCAAATACCAATAAATGCTTTGCCGCTTTTTACAGCTTCTTTTACGGCTTCGTCCATGCCGTTATTTTTTAGCTTTGTCATCGCCTCACCAAAAGCTCCAACGCCTGGTAAAACAATGTGCGAATACTCTTTTAAATTTTCAGGCTTACTTACTAAGGCACATTTTTTGTCAAGAAAATCAAAAGCATTTATCACACTTTTGATATTGCCCACACCATAATCAATAATAGCAATCATCTGTTCTCTTGCCTTTTTACGCTAAAAAGATAAAAGCTAAGTGCCGCCATTAGCATCGCCACGCCGCCTATTAGATAGATAGCGTTTATGATATTTTCAGGTGCAGTAATAGCAAATTTAAAGACTAGCATAAGCGCTTCGATCGCAAGTGCGATGATAATTGAGCCGATAAATCTCACCATCGTCTTATAAATAACGCTATTTTCTTCTTGATTTTTACCTAAAACCTCTTCTTCAAATATCGTCTTAACAAGATCAAAAATGGCAAGAGCTAGCGTTAAAATGATGGTTGATTCAAAAATTTCTTCGACATTTATATGCTCGATACTTTTTGAGATAAAGCTCTTTACCCCGTGCCAAAATAAAAATGCACAAATCATAAAAAGTGATGCACAAAAGAGCGCATAGACTGTCTTTAAAAATCTACCAAAATGCTCCTCGACAAAGCCGCTATCGACCATATTTAGGATATTTTCTAGGCTTATGTCGATGCAAGCGATAAATTTAAGCTTATTTTTTTCGTTATAGATAGGCACACTTGCTGTGACGCATAAACCTCCATTTAAACTTGATGGATATGGATCGCTTAAAACGCACCTTTTCTCACGCACTGCAGTGTAATAGTATGCCTTGTTTGCGCGGTTTTCGCCTTTTGGAATTTTATACTTTTCATTTAGGCTGATAGAGTCTTCGATCTGTATGCCATTTTCATCTAAGATGTATAGTGCATCAAAATTTTCTATCTCGTGGCTGATCTTATCAAAGCCAGCTTTTATGTTTTCTAAGCACACTCCAGGCAGTCTGTTTGTTAAATTTCTACTAAATAAATAGCAGATATACGCCCTTACCTTGTACCTCGTGTCACTAAATCTCTTAATATCTTTTATAACCAAAACTAGCCTTTTAAATTTAGCGCATGATTAAACTCAGGCACAATCACCTTAAGTGCAGGTGCGATCTCATTATCCTCAAGCTGCAAAAGCTCACTTATCTGCGAGTTTAAAAGTGCCAAATCGTAAGGCTCTGAATGTGTCACAAAGATCGACTCATACTTGGTTTGCACATCATCTTTGTTAATAAGTAGCTCTTCATAAAGCTTCTCACCTGGTCTAAGACCTACAAATTCTATACCCAAATGCTCTTTATTTGAAAGAAGAAGCATCTTTTTAGCAAGATCAACTATCTTAACAGGCTCGCCCATATCAAGTACGAAAAGCTCTCCACCTTTTGCGATAGAGGCTGCTTGAAGGACTAGCTGGCATGCTTCAGACGTAAGCATAAAGTACCTTGTGATCTCTGGATGAGTGACGCTTAGTGGCTTATTTGCAGCGATTTGCGCCTTAAATTTAGGTATAACAGAGCCACTTGAGCCAAGGACATTACCAAAGCGCACACAAACTATCTCGCACACACCAGCTTCATTTGAATTTAGTGCGTAAAGCTCGCAAACACGCTTAGTTGTACCCATTATGTTTGTTGGGCGCACAGCCTTGTCTGATGAGATCATGACAAATTTCTTAACGCCATATTTTTTAGAAAGATCGACTGCATTTTTTGTGCCAAGGATGTTGTTTTCAACTGCTGAGCGAGGATTTAGCTCGCAAAGTGGCACGTGTTTGTAGGCTGCAGCGTGGATGACGATCTCTGGTCTAAATTCTTCAAAAACCTCTTCAAAGTCTTTTAAATTTGTGATATTTACAAGCTTGCTAACAGTTCTTTTATCTTTTGTATCTTCGCCTATTTTATAAAGGTTAAACTCGCTGTGCTCGACCATTATAAGCTCACTTACACCAAATTTTAAGCATTGCTTACAAATTTCACTTCCTATACTGCCTCCAGCTCCAGTGACAAGCACTCTTTTATCTTTTAAGAAATTTGAAATAGCTTCTGGATTTAGGTCTTTTGGCTTTCTAGCAAGTAAGTCTTCGATTGAGATATCCTTGATCGGCTCATTTTCGATAAGAGAGAAGAGCTTCATATCTCTTATGCCATATCCACTTAGCTCATCAACTAGGGCCTGAAGCTCATCTTGATCTAGCGCAAGTGCTATGATAGCTGTCTTTGCGTCATAATCTTTTATAAGGCTTGGTATCTCTTTTTTATCTTGAACTAAAAATCCATCACAATAAGTGCCAACAAGATCACTTCTACCATCTACCACTCCAACTGCGTAGTAGTCAAGATAGCCTTGTTTTAAGCCACGCAAGACGTGAAGCGCCTTTGATGTCGCACCTATAACGATACAAGGCTCGCCTTTGTGAGGTCTATTTGAAAAGTCAAGCACCATACGTTTTGAAATTCTTAAAAGCCCAACAAGTAAGCATGAAATAAGAAGATCAATGAAAATAACGCTTCTTGGATATGGATTTAAAAAATCTTGAATGATAAAAAAAATGATCGTAAATAAAACCGCTGAGCAAACGTGAGCTAGGAAAATTTTTCTTGCTTCGTTTAATCCAAAAAATCTCCACGGTACCTTGTAAATTTTAAACATCCACATAAAAAAGAGCTTAAATACGATCAAAAATCCAGCCGTTACAAAAAGCCCTTGTACGTAGATGTCTGGGATGTCGGCGTTAAATCTTAAAAGATAAGCCACATATATCGAAAAGATAAATATAAAAACATCGCCAAGAAGGAAAAATACGAGCCTTTTTAACTTCGTTGCATGAAACATTTACGCATTTTCCTTGACTATTTTTATCACTCTTTCTTGTGCCTGCTCGCTCATATCGCTGCCACTTGGTAAGCAAATTCCTCTTGAAAATAGATCTTCGCTATATCCATCGATAAAGCTTAACGCACCTTTAAATACAGGCTGTAAATGCATAGGCTTCCAAAGTGGACGACTCTCAATATTTTCATCAGCTAGTGCTTTGATAACTTTTAAATGTGCATCTTTTTTGGCAAAAACGCCAGTTGTGAGCCATCTGTTGCCACGAGAATTTGGCAGTTCTGGCATAAATTCTAAAACGTTGCCAAGCTCTTTTTCATAAATTTCAAAGACTTTTCTCTTTTGCTCGACTCTTTTTTCCAAAACTTCCATCTGAGCCACGCCAATAGCACCTAATACGTTGCTTAAGCGGTAGTTGTAGCCATAGTCTTTGTGCTCGTAGTGAAGCAGTGGCTCTCTAGCTTGAGTGCTGTAAAATCTAGCTTTTTCTACAAATTCCTTATCACCAACCAGCATACCGCCACCTGAAGTGGTGATTATTTTATTGCCATTAAAACTATATGCGCCCATCACGCCAAATGTGCCAAGCGCCTTACCGCCGTAAAATCCACCAAGTGCCTCAGCTGCATCTTCAACCAAAGCGATGCCCTCGTTTTGGCAAATTTCACAAATTTCTTTCATCTTTGAAGCTTGTCCGTAAAGATGAGTAACGACTAATGCCTTTGGCTTTTTAGGTAAATTTGAGATCGCTTTTTTAAGTAGTTCTGGGCTTAAATTCCAGCTCTCGTCGCAGTCTATGAATACTGGAGTTGCTTTTTCATAAAGTATAGGCGAGACTGAAGCCATAAAAGTAAAGCTAGAAGCCAGCACAAAGTCGCCCTCTTTTACGCCAAGGACGCGAAGTGCTAGATGAAGCGCCGCCGTTCCAGCGCTTAGTGCAAGAGCATCTTTTGCTCCGGTGTAGTTTTTTATACTTTCTTCAAATTTATTTACATATTCGCCAAGTGGCGCTATATAGTTGCTTTCAAAAACTTTTTTTATATATTCTTGCTCTTTTCCACTCATATTTGGTGGAGATAAAAAAACCCTATCCATGTTCATACCTTTCGTGATTTTTCGCGATTTTAGCACTTATTTTTAAATTTTATATCTTAGCACGCTCGCATGCTGGCACTCCGTACGCCTTTGTACCATCTTTTATATCTCTAACAACCACGCTTCCAGCGCCGATGATACAGCTGCTGCCGATACTTATACCTTGAATGACGCTTGAGCCAATACCAACATGTGTAAATTCGCCCACTCTAACATTTCCAGCAAGGGCTGCATTTGGGCTGATGTGAGCAAATTTGCCTATGTCGCACTCATGCTCGATCACTGCGCCAGAGTTTATGATAGCGCCCTCTTTTATGCGAGCTTTTGCGTTTATCACGGCATTTGGCATGACGATCACACCTTTTTCTATCACGGCACTCTCACTCACAACTGCGCTTTTATGGATCAAAGTTACTATCTCAAAGCCAGCAGCCTCTACTTTTTTGGTGATCTTTTGCCTTGTTTTGTTTTCGCCAATGGCTATTATGATGTCAGCTTTTTCAAGCTCTGGGCTAAATTTACGCTCACTAGCATCATCTAAAAAAACTATCTCGTCATAGCCATTATTTCTAGCGATATCAGCGACTACAAGGCCATGACCACTCGCTCCGTAGATGTAAATTTTCTTAGTTTTTGCCATTAAATTTCTCCGTCGTCGCCTGTCCCTCTTTGCTAACGCCACTTCGTTTTAGCACCTTTTCTATTGTCTGTAAGGCGATCTTTACGTCAAGCATAAAGCTTAAATTTTTAGCGTAATAGACGTCATATTCAAATTTTTTCTCCCAGCTTATGGCGTTTCTGCCATTTACCTGCGCTAGGCCCGTGATACCTGGGCGCACGTCGTGGCGGTGCTTTTGCGTTTCGTTATAGATAGGTAGATATTCGACCAAAAGCGGCCTTGGCCCAATAAAGCTCATGTCGCCCTTTAGCACGTTAAAGAGCTGTGGTAGCTCATCAAGGCTAAGCGAACGAATCATCTTGCCAAATTTACCAAGACGCTGCTCATCTGGCAAGAGCTCGCCATTTGCGTCACGCTCGTCACTCATCGTCTTAAATTTATAAATTTTAAAAATTTTCTCATTAAGACCTGGTCTTGCCTGCGTGAAAATAACATCACGACTTACTTTAAAGTAGATAAAAATCGCCGTTGCTATGATTATAGGCGAGGTTAAAATGAGCAAAAACAAAGCGCCAAAGATATCAATCACCCTTTTTAAAAAATTTCTATACATCTATAAATTTCCTATAAATTTCTATATATTTTTTCGCGATCACTCGCTCGTCAAACTCGCTTACCGCCCAGTTTCTACCATTTGCTCCAAGCTTAGCGCAAAGCTCCTCATCATCAAGCAAAATTTTTATCTTATTAGCAAGGTCGCTTGCATCTTTTACCTTACATAAAAGCCCGTTGTAGCCATCCTTTACTGCCTCATTACAGCCTGTAACATCGCTAGCAACGACTGCTTTTGCCATACTCATCGCCTCTAAAACCGTTCTTGGAAAGCCCTCTTTGTAGCTTGGAAGTGCTAGCAGATAAGAAGCCTTTAAAAGCTGTGGGATATCGTTTCTAGCACCAAGATAACGTACTTTGCCACCTTTTAAAAAGGCCTCGTCTGCAGTTGATTTATTGCCAGCAAAGCCCTCGCCAACAAAGACAAATTCGCAGTTTTTGTAGCCGTTTAAAATTTCTGCTGCCTCGTAAAATTCACGAACACCCTTGTGCCACATCGCCCTTGCGATCATCAAGATAACTTTTTTATCGCCAAGATCCGCTGCCTGCGTAGTGGCTGGGTCAAATTTGATAGTATCCACGCCTACACTTTTTATGCGGCAAACTTTGCTTTTATCTATCAAATTTTGGCTGATCATATAATCAGCGTCCGAGTCATTTACAAATACGCAAGCATCGGCCTTTGCAAAGGAAATTTTATAAAGGCTCTCCATAACAAAACGCACGGCCTTTGTCTTAATATCATCATCGATATAAAAGCTACCAAGGCCTTCAACCAAATTTATCACATGCTTTATGCCAGCGTTTTTGGCAGCAAATGTGCCAAAGACATTTGACTTGTGAGCGCCAGTTTGTAGCAGGTCTAAATTTAGCTCACCTAAAGTTTGAGATAGTTTTTTTGAGTTATTTATCACAGTTAGTGGATTTAGGCTGGCTTTGTCAAGCTCGTAGGTAATAGAGTGAAAGCTTTTAGCAAGCTCGCTTGTAAAGTCACCTTTTGGAGCGATAGCAAAGACCTCATGACCCATATCTTTTAAAGCCTGCATAATGGGCCGTCTAAAAAAATGTATGCTCATATCGGCATGACTTAAAAACCCTATCCTTGCCATTTTCACCTCTTTAGCTTATAAATTTTTGCTGCCCCATCCAGTATGACTGGCTCAAAAATTTTTGGATCGTACCTTTCAAGCACAAAAAGCTGTATATAAGTGCTATTTAAAATACTCTCATCAAGAATGATAAACCTGCCGTAATCCCTCATAAAAATAACAGAGATGTTTGAGAGTTCGTTATTTTTATACTCTTTGACATTTAGTTTGCCAGACTCGTCATAGTCGGTCTCTATGAAAGATCTTAGTGGCAAAACGTTGTTTTCATAGATCAAATTTGTAACATCACTTGATAGTGTAAATCCACCGCTTAGCCTGATGCCTTGTTCATTTTGTGAGATCGCTCTTGTGACGATAAAAAGGCCGTTGTTTAAATTTTTACCACTTTTTAGATCGATCTTGCTAAACTGCAAAATGGTCGGAAAAATACCAAGCATCCTATCTGGAAGATAGTAATAAATATCTCTTGTCTTTGCTGGCAGGCTAAAATTTGCCTCCTTTATATCACTAAAAAACTGATCAATACTTGCGTTTCTCTCTTTTAAAATTTGAGCCAAGTTGCCGTTAAATCTCTCCTTGAAATTTCGCTCTGTATACTCCACATCAAGCCTTGCCATATTTGCTGAGCTCATCTCATCGCTACCAAGCGCAAAGCTCACGGCAAAATTTTCACGCCCAAGGTGCTTTCCACCATCAATCAGTGTCTTAACATCGCTGTAATACCTAATCGGATATCCATAGTCCCACCACGCAAGCACGTAGTCCTCGCGGTCTGCGATACTTTTTAACTTATTTAAAATTTCAACTTCTTTGTGCACAAAAACTGGTTCAGCCTTGTAACCATAGATATGAATAAGTGCTGGAGCTAATGCAAGCACGGTTATGACGGCTCTTGATAGGCCTAAAACTAAGCCTTTTAGCTTTAAATTTGAAAGTATAAACTCGACCAAATAGCCAAAGCCAAGCGCCATGATAGGCACGGCATAAATAGTAAATCTAAGACCGCTTTTAAAGGCTAAAAAGCCAAGTGCAAGCATGCCAAGCGAGACGGCAAATGAGCGGTATTTAAAGCAAAAAAGAGCAACGCCAGCAAGCGAGATCAAAAATGTGATGACATTTGCGCTGATCCTCTCGCAAAATAGCGTAAAATCAACGATGCTTGACTCTTGGATGGTTTGATTGACATTAAAAAAGTGAAAGCTCATACCACTTAGTTCTGGACTTCCTCTAAAAACGTAGAATTTAAGCTGAAAAATAATCGGATTTAGTCCACCACGAATTACAAAAACAACAAAAATAACCGCCAAAATACCAAGAGCAATTTTAAAATTTATCACCTCTTTTTTAAAAAGACAAAGCACATAAATAGCGATGATAGCGATAAATTTAAGCGTTAGATCAAGATTTGAAATGGCAAGTAAAAGCAGCGAAATTTCAAGGTAAAAAAGTGGGTTTTTTCTATCAAAGATGAGCGTGTAAAGTAAAAATAGTCCGGTTAAAATGCTAATAAGCGAAAACGCACTCGCATACCACCACATATAAATAAGCACGCTTAAAGGTGCGATTATTAGGCTTTTTGCGTCCTTTTTCTCAAGCACCCTAACAAGCCCCCAGACGACAAAGACGCTAAGTGGGATGATGAGCATATCAGTATCGTAGTAACCTGCCATTGTACGGTTGTAGTAGCTATTTGCAACCACTGCAAGAAGCGCAGCGATGAAGCCAGCCATTTTTAGTTTGTATTCATTTGCGATCAGGATAACTGGCACAGCGACAAGCGATGAGAAAAATACGCTCATATAAATCATCACCGTCTCAAGCTTAACGCCTAGAAATTTCACGATCCAGTAAGTAAGTGTGGAAAGCGGATAGCCGTAGTAGCTAAGGTCATTTTCTTGGTGAAAGCCAGCCAGCATATCCCTTGTGCCCTCGGCAAATGCGTAGCCGTCGTTTGTGCTGATCATTAGCTCGTTGTTCCAGAAAAAGACTGGATACTCGCTCGCCCAAAAGACCCAGTAAAGCCTGCAAACCATGCCAAAGAGGACTGCGACAAATATCATCAAGTATAAAGAGTAATTTTTAAAAAATAAATTTCTATTCATTAGGATTTTCCAAAAAATTTATAAGCTCGCTCGCTATATTTTTACTATCAAAAATTTTAGCCCGATTATACGCAACCTTTTCAAAATTTTGCCTTATTTTAGGCGCATTAAGCACCTTTATCATCGCCTCTTTCATCGCATTTTCATCATCAACAGGCACCAAAATGCCAAACTCGCTCTCGCCCAAAAGCTCCTTTGCACCACTCTTATGCTCGGTCGAAATAATTGTTTTTTCGCATGCTAGTGCTTCAAGCAGGACATTTGAAAAGCCCTCAAAACGTGAAGCACAAAGCAAACACGAGGCATTTTTTATATGTTTAAATGGATTTTTATCAGTGCCAAGAAGCTTTACTCGCTCACCCACGCCAAGCTTGTCGATTAAATTTTGTAGCTCGTCCTTTAAAGGCCCTTTACCAAGGATACCAAGCGTAGCGTGAGGGTCGTTAATGGAAGCTATGATTTTTATTAGCATAGCTTGATTTTTACCGCTATCAAGGCGGCCGATATTTATGAAAAATGGCCTAAAATCGCTCTCTAGCGGCTCATCTTTTAGCAAATTTATAGTTTTTAGATCAAGGGCGTTATAAAGCACCTTTGTTTTTGCCTCACTCATGCCAAAATTTCGCACCAGATCCTCTTTATTGCCAGCTGCATTTGCGAGGATTAGATCAGCCTTTTTATAAAGATGAGTGAGTAAAAATTTATTAACCCTGCCGCTTAAATCGACTTTATATAGGACCGATGGACAGCTTCGCTCGCTGATAACTAGCCTTTTTTTAAAGCCCAAAATTCTAGCAACCCCAGCGATATAGCATGGGCGGTTCATCAGCACAAACTGCGTGTCGATGCCTAAGTTTTGACAAAGATTTTTATACTTAAAGGCAAGCATTGGCATCGCTAAAAAGAGCCTTGCAAGCTTCTTTAGCCCGCTCTCGTAAGGATCGCTATTTTCTATAAAGTGGATTTTCACCTCGCTTGGAATCTCATAGGCGATGACCTTACTCATTAAGATAAGATGAACTTCATATCTTTTAACCAAAAATGGCAGCAAATTTGCCACATTTCGCTCAGCCCCGCCAGGTCCCATCGAGTATAAAAAAACGGCTAATTTTTTCACTTGCTAACAACCTTTTTTATAAATTCTCGCCATTGCTTGATGATATTTTCTTTGCTAAATAAATTTGCACTTTCGCTGGCGTTTTTTGCTAGCTTTTGCCTTAAATTTTCATCTTTTAAAAGCATTTCAAGCTTATCTTTTAGATCATCTGCGTCGCCATTTTTAAAGATAAGCCCGTCCGTGCCGTCATCTATAAGCTCTCTTGCGCCCACGGTGTCGCTACTTAGCCTAGCGCAACCAAAAGCACCTGATTCTATTAGCACATTTGAAAGCCCCTCACTTCTTGAGCTAAGAACAAAAATTTTTGCCTCACTATAAAGCTTTGTGACATCACTCATGTGACCTAGAAATTTTACGTTAAGCCCCAAATTTGACGCCATTTGCTTTAGCTGCACTTCTTGCCTGCCATTGCCTGCGATCTTTATCTCCCAGCCATCAAGTAAGCTCTTATCCACCTTGCTAAGTGCCTCAAAATAGACATCATAGCCCTTTACCGCCTCCAGCCTTGCCACGCTTAAGATAACGTTTTGCTTCTCGCAAATTTCAGGCACATCAATAAAAAGTGGATTGTGGATGATCTCGCGGTTTTTGGCAAATTTATAGTAGGCGTAGTCGCTTTTACTTAGCACGCTTAAGCCATCTACAAAGCGGTAGCTAATATCACGCATAGCGCCTGCGATTTTGCTTTTTAAGTAGCTGTGCTCGTGATGCTCGGTTGCTATTAGTTTGCTCTTTAGCCCCAAATTTGCCAGCACGCAAGCGACGTTTGTCCAGTCGATAAAGCTCATTATAAGATCAGCCCTTTGCTCTTTAAAAAGCGCTCTAAGGGTGAGAATTTTCTTAAATTTTAAAGCCAGCCCTGAGCCAGTGACGTTAAGGTTTATGATATTTATCTTTTCACTAAATTTATAAAGCCCAAGATCCTCTTCAAGAAGAGCGATAGTGATCTCATTGTCCTTGCTAAGCTCGTTTGCAAGCACGTTTAGCACGCGTTCAGCCCCACCATTTCTAAGTGCGGCGATGACAAAAAGAATTTTCACTTCACACCTCCAAGCCTTAAAAGCTCCAGCCACTTTTTATAAATTTGCTCCACACTAAACTCATCAAGCCTAGCTCTTGCGTTTTTGGCAAATTCGCCCATTTTTACCTCATCTTGCAGCAAATTTGCAAGCTTTTCGCTCATCTGATCAGCGTCATTTATCTCGCAAAGCAAACCATCAAAGCCATCTTTTATAAGCTCTTTTGCCCCGCTAGTTCTTGTCGCAACCCGCACGCAGTCATAGTTTATCGCCTCTATCAAGGTGTTTCCAAGACCCTCGAAATTTGAGCAAGAAAGCAGCACCTTTGCTCTTTTATAAAGTGAGGCGATGTCGCTAACGTTGCCTAAGAATTCGATATTAGCGTCCAAATTTTTAGCTAAATTTTCTAAATTTGCTCTCTCACCACCATCTCCAGCGACAGCAAATTTATAGCCACATTGCTTTAAGCTTGCAGCCACTCTTACAAACATTTCGCAGTTTTTTATCTTATTTAGCCTGCCAACAAAGATGATTAAATTTTCTTTGGCAAAACTCTCACTGCGCACCTCTTCAAAGAGTGGGTTGTAAATTTTCATCACATTTTTGCAAAATTTTGAGTAGTAGCCACGATCCTCGTCGCTTAGGACGCTAAGTGCGTTTGCAAATGGATAGCTTATGCGTCTTAGCACCTTAAAGATCGCTCTTTTTGGTGCAAGATAGTTTGTGTGCTCGCTTATTATTATAGGCGTCTTTAACCCAGCTGAGCTAAAGAGTACCAAGGTATTTACGGCGTCTAAAAAGGATATTACAGCGTCAAATTTGCCCTCTCGTATGAGCGCTCTTAAGGCAAGCGCTTTCAAAACTCTCTTTTTTAAATTTCCAATTAAGCCAAGCTCATCAGCCCCAATGCCTAAATTTATGAGCTTCACGCCGCTTGCCAGCTCGTAAAATGGCTCATCCTTGTCAAATTTAACAAGGCTTACATCGTGATCCACGCTAAATCTTGATGCGATCACCGCGCAAACCCTCTCTGCACCGCCACTTCTAAGCGTTGATGTGACAAATAATATCTTCATACGCCAAACCTTTGTTTGATCTTTACTCTAAGCTTTGAAAGTGCTGGTAAAATGCCACTTGGAAGCGGACTAAGCAGCAAAAATATAAACGCCTCTTTACTAAATTTAATACTAAGGCTTTTAAAGATACACCTTAGCATAAGGCCATATTCGCCTGCTATTTTGGCATAGTAAGCGGCGTTTTTATACTGCAAGGCTAGAAATTTTGGCTCATGTTTGATAGCTATATCGTAGTGCATATTTGCCGTTTTTATGTAGGCGTTTGCTACGTTTAGAGCGTGTTTGCTGGCATTTAGCGTCGCACTATCGCTTCTTGCGATGCGGTAGATGTAAAGTGGCTTTTTAAGATAGAATACATTTTTTTCAAAAAAACGGATGTAAAGCTCATTTTCGCCGCCGAAACTGCTCTCATCAAACCTAAAATCATCTATAAATTCACGTGAAAAAAGCTTAAAATACTCCCCATTTATCCGCCCACAGTGATAATCAACCTTGCTCATCGCCCCACTCTTGTTATATGGGCTTCTACCAGCTATCATCTCGGTCATCACGCCATCTTTTTCGCAAATCGCGTCTGCAAAAACGCACGAATACTCGCCACTTTTTAAAATTTCATAACACTGGGCAATCGCCTCTGGTAAAAGCTCATCGTCATCGTCAAGCAAGCAGACAAACTCGCCTGTTGCGTTATCAAAGCCGTTATTTTTGTTGCCATTTGGACTCTTTTTGTGAGCGCTATTTTTTACAAATTTGATCCTAGCGTCGTTAAAACTCTTGCAAATTTCACTCGCACTCTCGTCATCGCCGTCGTCAGTTACAACTATTTCTAAGTTTTTATAGCTTTGAGCTAGAGCGCTTTTTATGGCCTTTTTTAAAAGCTCTGGACGCTTGTAAGTCGCGGTTACGATGCTGATTAATGGCTCGCTCATTTAGCCCCTTTTAAAAATTCTCTCATATCCTTGAAGCTTTTCAAGCCGTGAGAAAAGTATAAATTTAAATGTTTTTATGTAGGCCTTTAAATTTGCGCTGTATCCCCTCTCAAGGCGCTCGCCCTCGATATTTGAGCCACTAAGATCAATTGGGTGCGCAAAAAGGTCGCAAAAATACATCTGCATATCATTAACGCCAAGCAAATAGTCCCAAACATCAGTCGTACAAAGCGCATTTTTGTGAATTTCAAGCAAATTTTTAGCACTTTTTTTAGTTAGCACGTAAGCCCCTGCTCTATAAATGCTTGAAAATGAGTGCTTTGAAACCTGCCAAAGTGGCTTACTTAGGCTAGTATCCACCTTTTTGCCAAAGGCGCTAAACCTGCCTTCTAGCCCATCTTGCATGCCACATATCAGCACGCTGTTTTCAGGCATCTTGCTAGCTACTAAAAAGGCCTCTTTTATGGCATTATCATCTCCGATCACGTCGTCTTCAAAGATGATGGCAAATTTGGCTTCACTCGCTAAAAACGCCTCATAAGCTTTCACGTGCGAGAGCGAACAGCCAACCTCTGCTGGGCTTAAAACCTTGCCGTAAGCTTTAAATGACGGCGAAATGATCTTATAGTACTCCCTCGCGTTTAGCTCCCTGCCATCAACTGCGTCTATTAGCTTAAAGCTATCATAAGAGCTAAATTTCTGCTGCAAAAGTTCGCGCCTTTTGGTATCTTTTGCCAAAGAGATCAGATAAATTTCATTCATTTAAGACCTTTTAAATTTTTTTAAAATTTTACGCCAAACTATGCCTCGCTCGAAGGCATTAAAAAATAAAAAATATCCCAAAACATAAGCTGCGCCAGCGTATATCGCAGCAAAGATAGCAAATTTTAGCCAGTTATCTAAGCTTACAAAGTCCTTGCATGCAAACATCGCAAGCACGCAGAGCGCAAAAACGGCTAAATTTTTAAAATAAACCCCGTAAAATGTAGTGAGCTTTACCTCTAAATTTAAAGCAGCGTTTATGAGGTCAAAGCCGAGAATTCTTATGCTATAAAAAACGGCTGCAACGATGACGATACCATAAACGCCGTAGTCACTAAATTTAAGCAGTGCGATCTGCGCTATGATCGTGCTAACGCCAAGGATAGTGTTGGCAATGGCTTGGCGGCGAAGCTTGTTTGTCGCGCTATCAAGGTTAAAAAGCGAGAAAACAAAGCTTATAAAGACGATGGGCACTAGCGTGATCATAGAGACGTTATAGATAAATTTTATCTCCTCGCTACTTTTAAACGGCAACCAAAGCGTGTAAAAATCAAGTCCAAAAACGACGAAAAATGCTGCCGGAGCACTCATTACAAAGGCGATCACCTTCATCGAAAATTTAGCCTCTTTTATGAGGTCCGTGATCAAATTTTTAGAGTAAAGCTCGACAAATTTTGGCGCAAAGATACCGCTAAGCTGCGCTACAAAGCTCTCAAGTATGATAGGGGCGGCCTTGGCGACTGAAAGAAGGCCAGTGGCGTTTGCATTTACGAAAATGTTGCAGATAAAAAGATCCATACCAGTTAAAAGTATGCGATTTAGTGCATTAAAGCTATTCCAAATGCCAGAGCTTAAAAGCTCTTTGATCTTAGAAAAGTCAAATTTACTAAGGCTAAATTTTAGCTCTGGCGTGATGCGAGCTGACATAAAAATGGTGCTAAAAAAGACAAAAAGGCTAGCAACTAGCGCTGAGATAGCAATGTAAGAAATAAATGGCTTAAAAAAATAAAAAAGTGCGACGATAAGCGCTGCTAGGATCGCGCTTGAGATGGCGTTTCTGATGGAAAGCAGATAGAGCTTGTTTGTCACGAAGGCGCAGACCGTCAAAACGCCGTTAAATAGCCCAACGCAGAAATTTATAAAGTAAAAAACAAGGGTCATTCTCACATCAAAAAGTAAATTTTCAGGGACATTTAAAAAGCTTTGCAAATTTAGTATGAAAATAGAGCTAAGCACCACGACAACGGCGCAAAAGAAGATATTTACAACAAGCACTGATGAGTAGTAGGTGTTTGCAAGACTTAGGTCTTTTTTGTGCCACGCATGAGCGACGAAGCGCCCGCTGACCGAGTTTATGGCTACACTTACGACTGCGGCGTAGCTAACGATGGCGTTACTAAGGCCTACAAAGCCAAAAGCCTCGTTGCCAAGGCTCTTTAAGATAAATGGCGTAAGAAAGAAATTTATACCCATTGATACGACAAAAACGACGATTGAGCTTATTAGATTGATTAGCATTAGATTTTTAACCTGTAAATTTTTACACCACTTGAGATGACAAATGGCTCAAAGTATCGCTCGTCTGCTCGCTCAAATATAAAAAGCTGCACAAGAGATGAGTTAAAAGCATTTTCATCAAGCAACAATATCCGCGCATAATCTTCTAAAAAAACCACATAAATTTTGGCGTTTTCATCTATGATTTTTTCATCTATTCGTAAATCTCTTCCAGATCCTTTTACTTTATAAAATGATTTTACAGCTATTTTTTCACCGTTATGTATGATAAATTTTTGCTCATTTGTAGGCAAAGTATAGCCATCTCCTAGGTCAATACCAGCTTCGCTAACGCCATTTAATGCACTAACATGATAAAAATTCTCTTTTTGCTTTTTACCAGTTGTAATGTCGATATAGCTATATCTAAAGATATTTGGCGCGATGTCAATCATATTTGGCACAAGATAGTAAAAAACCTCTTTTTTTGCAGCTGGCAGAGTGAAATTTTCACTCTCAAGCTGACTTAAAAAAGTATTTATATCGCTTGTGTTGTAGTCTTTTAAAATTTTATCTATTGGCCTTATATTTTGCTCAAGCGAGATGTCATTATACGTAACTGCCACTCTTGCAAGTCTAGCCGAAAATGCCTCATCTTTTCCCAAAGCAAGGCTAACAAAATAATTATTTTCGCCCCCTTGTCTACCAGGATCGTTTAAAGTCATAACATCAGCAAAATACCTTATCGCGTATCCATAATCCCACCATGAAAATACATAATCATCACGCTTTGCTACCTTTTTGAGCCCATCAAGCGCCACTGCTTCATCACGGCTAATCACAGTGTTTGGCCTATATAAATAAGCAAAATCTAAATTTATGGCAAGAGCGGCTACGACAAAAACTAAAGATGATAAATTTTTAATAGAATTTCTAAAATCAAATAAATTTAAAAAAAAATGCAAAAAATACCCAAAACCAAGCGCAACAAGTGGTGTTACGTACATAACAAATCTAACTCCACCAAAGAAAGATAGGAGTCCAAGTCCAAGCATTGGCAATGTAAGTAAGAATGGACGAAATTTCAAGCAAAGTAGCAAGTATCCAATAATAGCTGCCAGCAATATAAGAATATTTCCCGACATGAAATAGATAAAATATAAAGGGCTAGCACTTTTTACTTCACTGATAAAATTATGCTCATTTATAAAGTGAAATTTATCGCTAAGAATTTCATTGCCTTTAAAAACATAAATACCCATTTTTGAAGTAATGAAATCAAAACCACCAAAATAGATAAAAATAGCTAGCATTAAAGTAAGAAAAATGGCTAAATTTCTAGCTGAGAGTAAATTTTTATATTTGCAAAAAAGAGAGAAAAATAAGGCAATAACTGCTAAATTAAAAACCAAAATTTTATTTGCTATTAGTGGATCTTTAGTAAAAGCATTTGAGCTTACGATGCTTATAAACATAAAAAATATCGCTTGATAATTTTGCAATCTATCTCGCATAAAAACTAGCGTATATAGTAAAAACATAAAGAAAATACTTAAAATAAGTGCATAAGAGCTTTGATACCACCAAAGATAAAGCGACACAAAAACTCCAGGCAAAACGATAAATTTTTGTTCATTTGTGTTTAAGAGCCTGATCAAAAAATAGATGATAAAAAGCACAAATGTGACATTTAACATGTCACTATCAAAATATCCAGGCGATGTCCTTGAAAGATAGCTTGGCAAGATAACACTCATAAATGCAGCCACAGCTCCTACCCTAAGAGCCTTAAACTCATTTGATATCAAAACAACTGGAAGTGGGATAAGAGGAGCTAAAAGCGCACTCATATAAAACATCACGCTTTCGATCTTAAAAGGAAAAACTTTGCAAATATAAAAAACTATAGTTGAGATTGGGTGATTAAAGGGGCTAAAGTCATTTTGCTGATGAAAGCCAGCCAGCATGTCTCTAGCACCCTCTGCGTAATAGTATGCGTCATTTGTCGTAAGCATAAACTCGCCATTAAAGTAAAACTCTGGCATATCCTTTGCCCACAATACCCAGAGCATCCTAGCCGCAAATCCAAACAGATAAGCAGCCAGAAATATAAGTAAAATTTTACAATTTACGCTTACTTTGTGCACTAAATTCCTTACAGCCTAGCGTCAGCCTCTGGGTAGATATTTTTTATATCGTAAACTAAATGGCCTTTTAAATTTAGCTTTTTAAACTCATTGTGAGCTACGGCGATCACGATGCAGTCGTAGTCATCTAGGTTATACTCTTTTACTAGATCAAAACCGTACTCGTGTTTTACCTCAGCACTATCAGCCCAAGGATCAGTCACATCGACCTTGCAGCCAAAGTCTTTTAACTCATCAACTACGTCTATAACGCGAGAATTTCTTATATCTGGGCAGTTTTCTTTAAATGTCATACCAAGAACAAGCACGCGGGCTTTGTTGATAAGCACGCCTTTTCTTATCATTAGTTTTATAACCTGATCAGCTGCGTATCTACCCATATCATCATTGATGCGGCGGCCAGCTAGGATCATTTCAGGATGATAGCCTACCTCTTGAGCTTTGTGAGTTAGGTAGTATGGATCTACGCCGATGCAGTGTCCGCCAACTAGACCTGGGCGGAAATTTAAGAAATTCCACTTAGTACCTGCAGCCTCAAGCACGTCGATAGTGTTGATATGAAGCTTTTCAAAGAGCATCGCAAGCTCGTTTATAAAGGCGATGTTGATGTCGCGCTGAGTATTTTCGATGACCTTTGCAGCCTCTGCTACTTTGATACTTGAAGCTTTGTGAGTGCCAGCTGTGATGATAGAGCGGTAAATTTCATCGACCTTGTCAGCGATCTCTGGAGTTGAGCCACTTGTGATCTTTTTGATCTTTGTAACAGTATGCTCTTTATCCCCTGGGTTTATGCGTTCTGGAGAGTAGCCGCAGAAGAAGTCTTTATTAAATTTAAGCCCGCTCTCTTCAAGAAGAGGCACGCAAATTTCTTCTGTAACGCCTGGATAGACAGTGCTTTCATAGACAACGATGTCGCCTTTTTTAAGCACTTTTGCCACGCTCTGGGTCGCTTTTACCACTGGGGTTAGATCAGGGCGTTTATTCTTATCTATCGGAGTTGGGACGGTTACGATGAAGAAGTTGCAACTTCTGATGTCATCTAAATTTAGGCTAAATTTCATGCCATTATCGATCGCTTTTTTCATCTGCTCGTTGCTAAGCTCAAGCGTTCTATCATAGCCACTATTAAGCTCTTCTATACGTTTTGCATTTACGTCAAAGCCTACTACTTCGTACTTCTCACTAAAAGCTGCTGCTAGTGGAAGTCCCACATATCCAAGTCCTACTACTGCTATTTTCATTTATTTTTTCCTTTCTTTTTTGCTTCTATCTTTTTTACGCGTTCATACATTCTTATTTCCGCACTTACACCTTTTGGAATTATGATTCTAATAGGGCTAACGCCTGGTAAAATTTTAGTGAATTCGTAATAAACCTGCCTCTTTTTCTTTCCGTCCTTGCATAGCATCATCGTTTGCGCTAGCTCATCCCCGCCGCTAAATTCGTAATAAATCCCGCGCGCGTCCTCTTTTTCTTCAAGCTTCCCACCGAGTAAAAAGGCGAAATTGCAGTCGGTTTCTATCTCTTTAAAAAATGCGACTTCGTATTTAAAATAATCAGGCGGCATCTTTGAGATAGGTAGCTCAAAAATATTTTCCTCGGTTTTTGGCGCATTTTCGCCTGCTAAAAGTGCAAAGGGAAGCGCGAAAGTCGCGATAAAAAGTAAAATTTTTCTCATGATTTCACTCCGATTTGAAAATACTTAAATCCATGTTCGGCTAAAATTTTAGCGTTGTATTGGTTGCGTCCGTCAAATATGACAGCGTTTCTTAGCCTCTCTTTGATCTCCATAAAATCAGGCGATCTAAACTCGCTCCACTCGGTTACAAGTACCATTGCATCGGCACCATTAAGCGCGTCATACTTATTTTTAGCATATCTTATATCTAAATTTGGCATATATTTTTTAGCTTCTTCGCTTGATTTTGGATCATATGCCACCACTTTTGCGCCAGCTTCGTCTAAAAGCTTTATCAAAGTTAACGAGCTTGCCTCACGCATATCGTCTGTGTTTGGCTTAAACGCAAGCCCCCAAAGCGCAATCGTCTTGCCCTTTAGATCGCCGCCAAAGAAATTATAAATTTTCTCAAACAGCACTCTTTTTTGAGCCTTATTTCTTGACTCGACCGCGTTTAAAAGCTCTGGCTCAAATCCGTTTTGTCTAGCGGTGTAGATGAGTGCCTCGACGTCTTTTGGAAAGCAGCTGCCGCCGTATCCGCAGCCTGGATAGATGAAGCTATATCCGATCCTCGAGTCGCTGCCGATACCTTTTCTTACTAAATTTACATCAGCGCCCACGCGTTCACAGATATTTGCTATCTCGTTTATGAAGCTTATTTTGGTTGCCAGCATCGAATTTGCAGCGTATTTTGTCATCTCGGCTGACTTTACATCCATACAAATGAGCCTGTCGTGATTTTTCATAAATGGCTCATAAAGCTCTCTCATCGTGCTAAAGCCCCACTCGCTACTAGCTCCGATAACTACGCGGTCCGGCTTTAAAAAGTCCTCAACCGCAGCACCCTCTTTTAAAAACTCAGGATTTGAGACGACTTCAAATTTAACCTCTACATTTCTCTTTTTAAGCTCAGCCTCGATCACCTCATGCACCTTAGCTCCAGTGCCAACTGGAACGGTTGATTTATCGACAACTATTAGCGGTTTGCTTAAATTTTCTCCGATAGATTTGGCAACTGAGAGAACGTATTTTAAATCCGCCTGCCCATCAGCGCCCATAGGCGTGCCAACTGCGATAAATAACACATCTGCGTGCTCTAGCGCCTCTGTTATCTGCGTGCTAAATTTAAGCGAGCCATTTTTGTAGCACTCACTTACGATATCAGCAAGACCTGGCTCATATATCGGCACGACACCGTTTTTTAGCGCATCAATTTTTTTATTATCTACATCGACACAGATCACACTGTTGCCCATCTTAGCAAAGCATGCACCACTTACTAGTCCAACATATCCGGTTCCAATTACTGCTACTTTCATGCTTATCCCTAAATTTTCTTTTCCCACTCAAGGGCAGTTTTTATGATGAGCGCTAGGTCATCTCTTTTTGGCTTCCAGCTTGTTAGCGAGCGCAGTTTGCTTGCGTTTGAGATAAGGATAGCTGGATCGCCGTCCCTTCTTGGCGCATTTAACACCTTGAAATTTACTCCACTTACCTTTTTTGCGGTCTCGATGACCTCTTTTACACTAAATCCTCTGCCATATCCCACGTTAAAAGTTTCGCTACCGTTTTGACTGATGTAGTCAAGCGCACTTATGTGAGCGTCTGCTAGGTCACTAACGTGAATGTAGTCTCTTATGCATGTGCCATCTTTTGTCGCGTAGTCATCACCAAAAATGCCCATACTCTTGCGCTTGCCAAGTATAGTTTGCACAGCTACCTTAATAAGGTGCGTGGCGTTTGGATAGTTTTGACCGATAAGTCCCTCTTCGTCTGCACCAGCTACGTTGAAGTAACGCAAAATCGCAAATTTAAAATTTTCATTTGACGCTGCGTAGTCTTTTATGATCTGCTCGCTCATTAGCTTGCTTCTACCATATGGATTTATCGGGTTTGTAGGCGTTGTT
Organism: Campylobacter concisus; assembly: GCF_002912895.1. GTDB lineage: Bacteria > Campylobacterota > Campylobacteria > Campylobacterales > Campylobacteraceae > Campylobacter_A > Campylobacter_A concisus_G. The sequence goes on along the minus strand of NZ_POZX01000042.1, from coordinate 7,309 downwards.
TCGCTCACTTCCGCCACGTCTGGCTCGCCATAAACTGCGGCAGTTGAGCTAAATATAAATTTATTTACATTGTAAGCTTTTGCGTATCTTAGCACCCTTGCGACGTTTGCGGTGTTGTTTAGATAGTATTTTAGTGGCTCGCTCATACTCTCAAAAACCTCGATAAACGCCGCAAAATGGATGATCGCATCAAATTTACCATTTGCGAAAATTTCACTTAGATCATCTTCTAGATTTGCGTTTATAAATTTGAAATTTCCTATCTTTTGGAGTGCCTCAAGTGCTTTTTGTGAGCCTTTGCAGAGATTATCGATGATGGTTATCTCATCTTTACCTTGCCTTAAAAGTGCTTTTACTACGTGGCTGCCGATGTATCCAGCACCACCTGTTACTAAAATTTTCAAGTTTAAGCCTTTCGTAAAAAGTGGTTAATTTTATCAAAAATAGGGTAAAGCAAAAGTAAAGCAAGGCTTTTGAATAAATTTTAATCTTCTCTAACCCTTAAAAATATTGGAAATCTTGGCTTGCCATTAGCAGTTAAATTTTGAAATTTATATGTAATTATAGAGCCTATTTTTGGGGGATTTCGGCGCTTTTCATCGCTTAGTCCCGATCCTATTTTAAAGATAGTGCCAGATTTTGGCTCGTCAGCTTTTTCTTCACCCTGCTTGCCACCAAGCGCTTTGCAGGTAAGCGAGCCAGCAAATTTTGCGTATTTGCCGCTACCTTTATTTATAGCGATTACTTCACACTCGGCATCTTTAAATTTTTTAAATTTCAGTGCATTTTTGCTTCTTTTTCGCTCGTACGGTGCATTTGGCTCACGCACCACTGCTCCCTCGCCGCCTTTTGCGATGATACTTTCAGTAAATTTCAAAAATTGGGCGTTATCACGCATTTTTATCTGTTTTATGATGATTAAATTTTGATTTGGCTCATTTTTTAGAAATTTAGCTAAAACTTCAAGCCTATCAAGCAAGCCACCATTTGCCTCAGGCACATCAAAAATATGAAATTTTAACCTCTGCCAAGCTTTTTCATCGGGCAACTTATCCATCACTGTTGCTTGAATTTCTTCAAACTTAAGCTCCTTTGCGTAAAGCTCGCCATCAAGTGCAAATTTTGGGAAATTTTTAGTAAAACTTAGCGGTGCATTCAGTTTTTTACCCTGCCTTGAGAGTAAATTCTCTCCGTCCCAGTAGGCACGCACGCCATCAAGCTTTTCGCTAGCTAGCCAGCCTGAGACGTTTTGCTCTTTATACTCGCTAAGGCGCAGCAGGTCAAGAGAAAATGCAAAATTTAAAAGGACTAAAACCGCAAAAATTATTCTGATCAGGCTTTTGCCTTGCAAAAACAATATTCCAGATGATCGTCTACAACGCCCACACTTTGCAAAAAGGCATAGGTGCTAACAGAGCCTAAAAATTTAAACCCTCGCTTTTTTAGCTCCTTTGCCACAAAGTCTGACATAGGCGTAGCAGCTGGCACTTGCTTGATATCTTGATAGTGATTTATGATCTGTTTGCCGTCAAATTTGGGGTCAAATTTTCTTAGCAAATGCCCCCACAGATACTCGTAAAAACTGCCAAATTCTTTGGTTACGGATAAAAATGCAATGGCGTTTGCAGAAAGCGATTTTAGTTTTAATCTGTTGCGAATCAACCTCTCGTTTTGCATAAATTTAGCTATTTCGTCCTCACCGTAAAGCTTGATCTTCTCTGGGTCAAAGCTATCAAACGCCTCTCTCATAGCCTCTCTTTTTTGAAGCACTCCATACCACGAAAGTCCTGCCTGAAAACCTTCCAAAACTATCATTTCAAAAAATTTTCTATCATCTTTTACGACTTTGCCCCACTCGTTATCGTGGTAAGCTATATCAAGCTCGCCTTTGGCCCATTCACATCGCCTCATCTGCTTTCCTTAAATTTTAACTCCGTAAAACTCGCAATACCACTCGACAAATTTAGCCACGCCGTCGTTTACTTTTGTATTTGGCTTGTAGTCAAAGTCAGCCACCAAATCGCTCACATCTGCAAATGTCGCTGGCACGTCACCTGCTTGAAGTGGGAGGAAATTTTTCTTGATCTCACGACCGATCTTTATCTCGACCGCCTTTATGTAGTCCATGAGCTCTACTGGGCTGTTGTTGCCGATATTATAGACCTTAAACGGCGCTTTTGAAGTTGCAGGATCTGGGTGCTTTGCGTCCCAAGCCGGATTTGGCTTAGCAGGGTTGTCGATGCACTTAATGATGCCCTTTACGATGTCGTCCACGTAGGTAAAGTCGCGCTTCATCTTGCCGTAGTTAAAGACGTCGATGGTTTTATCTTTAAGCGCGGCATCAACAAACAAAAATAGCGCCATATCAGGGCGTCCCCATGGTCCATAAACCGTAAAAAAGCGAAGTCCAGTCGTTGGCACGTTAAATAGATGGCTATAAGTGTGCGCCATCATCTCGTTGCTCTTTTTGGTCGCTGCGTAGAGGCTTATAGGGTGATTGACCCCCTCGTGCGTAGAAAATGGCATGTTCTCATTTAAGCCATAAACCGAGCTAGAGCTTGCATAGACTAGGTTTTTGATCTCATTGTGGCGGCAGCACTCTAGGATATTCATAAAGCCCGTGATGTTGCTGTCGATGTAGGCTTTTGGGTTTATGAGCGAGTAGCGAACGCCAGCTTGTGCAGCCAAATTTACCACTACATCAAATTTTTCTTTAGCAAAAAGCTCTTTCATAGTCTTTTCATCAGCGAGGTCTGCTTTTATAAATTTTAAATTTGCATGCGTTTTTGAGGTGATAAGCTTGCCATAGTCTATCTCGCTCGTCTCAAAGCCGGCCGTTTTTAGGCGCGCGAGCTTTAAATTTACATCATAGTAGTCATTTATCACGTCATACCCAACAACCTCATCGCCACGTGCTACAAGGGCATTCGCAAGATGAAATCCTATAAATCCCGCCGTTCCGGTTACTAAAATTTTCATGTTTTTCCTTTCATTTTTGGCTTATTTTAGTGCAGAAATGTAAATTTACGTATTTAGATCAGGGTAGTCCCAAGCGTTAAATTCAGCTCTTAAGTCGTCGTTCTCCCAACCTTTGCAACATAACCACTCAAGCCCTGCACGTCTTTCCATAACGACCTCTTCGTCAAGTCCAGCAAGCTTTTTGCCATTTATCCTAGCATCCACACACGCCCAGTGATAACGATAAACTAGGTCAAGTTTGCTTAAAATTTCATCCAAACTGCGCAGTTTTGAGCGGTTTTTGAGCCCACCCTCTCTAAAGACATCCATCACAAACTCACAGTCGCAAATTTTATCCATCTCACCGATATCTTCAGCTATGCCAAGCGCCCAAAGCAAGATCCAAAGCGACTCATATTTCCAGCCCATATTTACGGCCAAATTTATATCAGCCCTTCCCTCTACGACCTCTTTTTCTTTTACACTTAGGTCATTATAAAAATCGCCCAAAAAGTCTTTAGCCCAAGCTATCTCATCTTCACTTAGGTGGCCATTATCGCGGATAGTGCAAGCACACATGATCGCTGTAAATGAGCAAACCGCACGAGCAATGATCTCATCAACGCTTCTTGGCGTAACTTCACTATTGTCATACCTTAGTGGCAGACTCTCAAGCACAGCCACGCCCTCTTTTTTTAAAATTTTTATACTCTCATCTTTTCTTTGTTGTGCTGTTTTTGGCATATCCACACCTTTTTTAAAAATATCAAACACTCCCATTTTTACTCAAAAAACTCGGTGTTAAATTTCTCTTCGTTAAAATTTTTACCTAAAAATTTACAGGCTTCGATCATATCAGTTCTTGCTATTTCAAAGCAACTCGTAGCCCCGGGACTTGGAGTCATATTAAAACTTATGCCCTCGCCTGTGCTTATCTTACCCTCGCCAAGCTCAAGGCACTTTTTATTACGGTCGATAACTTGTGGCCTTACGCCTCCAAAATTTACAGCATAGCTCAGATCGTTTTCACTTAGGCTTGGCACGATCTTTCTAGCATCTTTTACAAATTCTTTTTTATTGATAAATGGCACTTCAAATAAGAAATTTCTTAAAATATAAGATCTGATGTCGCTATCTTTTAAGAGATTTGTAAAGACTTCAAAGACATTTTTATCAAATTTTAGGCATTTACAAAAGTCAAAAAAGCTTGAACAGCCGTGATATCTCTCTAGTTTTGGTATAACTAGGGCTGTTGGTCCAAAGCGAGTGTTTCCATTAGCTAGGATATCTGGATCGCCATGAAGCGCGGCAAATGGCAGCTTATCGTTTTGCACCATATAAACTTTGCCATTTAGCAGGCGTTTTTTTGCAAAGTAAAAGCTTCCGGCAACGGGCAGTGTGCTAAGATGAAGCCCATAACCCATTTTGTGAGCTAAAAATAGCGAGTGTCCTCCAGCATCTACTACAACGTAGTTTGCAGTGATCACTTCGCCATCATTTATCTTTATGTGAAATGTATCGCCAGCCTTTTTTATATCAGTTACTTCTGAGTTTAGGCTGATCTCATAGCCATCTGCGCCTAAATTTAGCGCATTTTGCACAAGTGAGTTTGCTAAGCCACCAAAGTCCATCGTCGTAAACTGCCCATTTTGCGTGCCTATGGCGATAATGTTTTCTGGCCTCTCATTACCATTTGCGTCAAAAACGACGTTTGGCTCGATCTGTTTTAACTTCTCTTTGTCATAAATTTCAAGGTAAGGAAAAAGCTCCTTAAAACTCTCATATCTCTCTTTCATGCGCTCTACTTCGGCATCTCCGATAGCTAGTGCCATTTTTTGATGAGCGAACATATATTTGCCATCAAGATTATATTTTAGGGCATATTTTACTGGCATATTTGCCACACGAGAGACTTTTTTTGCTTTTTCTAGTGTGTAGTTTGTCTCGATATCGCCACAATGAATGGTTTGTGAGTTGCCTTTGCCGTTTGAATTTAGAGTAGCTACGCCGTCATATTTTTCTAAAAGTGCGACTTTTTTTATATCACTAAATGCAGCCAACTCATAAAAGAGCGCCGTCCCACTAATGCCTGCTCCGACAATTACCATTTCAAAGTGCTTCTGCCTCATTTTTTCTCCCAAAAAGTTTAGTCGCCAAAATGATACTATATTAATTTTAAAACAAACAGCATGGTGAAAAAAGCTAGAATTTTTATATAAAAGAGAAATTTGGCAAGGCTCTCACCTTGCCTTGAAGTTAAAATTTATAAGATACGTTTACCTTGAAATTTCTACCTGGCTCCCAGTCTATCGTATTTGAGTTGCCTGTATATGTAGCTATCCTCAGAGATTGTGAAGTATAGGCTTTGTTAAAAAGGTTATAAATTCCAGCATTTATCTCAAGGCCTTTAAATTTGCCGCTACTTGGCGCATAGGTAGCGTAGATGTCGCTAACTGCGTAGCTCGGCATCTTGACATTTTTATTATCGCCAGCTGATATGGTATTTTTTGAAGCGAAGTAGATTAGGTTGTAGCCTATTAGCGTATCAATGCTAGAAAATGCGTATTCTGCGTTAAATGTATATTTATCGCCCTGATCGCGGTAGCCGATAACGTTTGAGGTATAGTAGCCACCGCTTGCTTTAGCGACCCTATCTTTATATTTTACCTTTTGATGAGTGTAGCTAGCTGCTAGGCTTAGTGCGTCTAAATTTAGTCTTGCAAGTAGCTCGACACCGCTTATATCAGCCCCACCAGCATTTATCCTCTTTAAGGCTCCATTTGCTATGTTGTTATCAACTATTAAATTTTTATATTTTGTCATGAAGTATTTTGCAGAGAGGTTATATGAGCTAGCTTCATTTATATCACCATGGTATTTAAGACCTGCTTCATAGCTATTGCCAGTTGTTGCTTTTAGATCTTTATTTGCTTCAAAATTTTTTGCTCTACTTGCATACATCGACTCCATGACATCAGGCCCTCTAAAGACCCTCGCATAGCTTGCAAATGCTTTAAGCCCTTTAAGGATCTCATAGTCAAGCGCAAGCGCTGGGGTAAATTCATTAAATTTATAGGTGTAGCTCTTTACATTTCCAGCCCTGCCATCATAGCTTTTTAGCTCGTGATGAGTGTATCTAATGCCAGGAGTAACAGTTAGCGAACTAAAATTTAGTGCATCTTCTGCGTAGATTGAGTAGTTATTTACCTTTTCTGGGTAGTGATTGTCTGGTTTGCTGAAATTTTTACTTTGATAAAACTCAGCACCATATCTAAAAGTCTGTGTTAAAGCACCACTCTCAACTACGCTTTTAGCCTTTGCATTTATGCCGTTTGTCTTTACGCCTAAAATTTTTAAAACAGGGTCATCTTTTTTGTGCTCGGTATTGTATGCTGTTAGCTCTAAATTCAAAAGATTACTAGGCTTGTATTCGTATTTTAGCGTTGTCGTATCGCGCTCGTATTTGCGGTGGTCATCATTTGCATGCGAACTACCAAATTCTGCTCTTATAGGATAAATGCCCTTAAATTCATTATGCTCTCTTGAGATAGAAATTCTATGTGCATCAAGGAAGCTATAGCCAAGCTTTAGAAGATAGCTAAGGTCGTTTCCATCGCCACCTATTTTATTGCCATTGCCGCTTTTGCCGTAGTCATAGCCTTTGTGATTTATCGCAGCTATAAAGTCAAGCCCTTCAACTGGGGCTGTAAAGAGCATAAGACCTTGAGAAAATTCGCTGCTATTTGAAGCATACCCTGAGCGGATTTTAGCTCCAATAATCTCGCCACTTTCTAGCAAATCTTTTGCATCTACTGTTTTAAAGGCGACCGAGCCACCAAGTGCACCTGAGCCATTTGCGACTGATTTTGAGCCAACTTCAACCTCGACGGCTTTTATTAAATCTGGGTCGATTAGTAAATCGGCATTATGGTGAAATGTATTTCCATTTTGTTTTGCGCCATCTATCGTGATATTTAGGCCACGATCGCTCACGCCTCTCATATAAATTTTTTGATTCATTCCATTTGTGCCGCCCACATAAACGCCAGGAATATCTCTCATCACGTCTTTTACTAGACCAGCATTTCTGGTTGAAATTTTGATGTCATCAACGCCATATCCGCCACTGCTACTTGTTACCTCAACTCCGCTTAATACGCTCTCGTCCGCCCCATTTGCACAAACTGCTATGCTTGCTGCAAGAGAGAGTTTAAATAAGCTTTTAAATCTCATATTTTCTCCTAATTTGGTTATTAAAATTACTATTTTAACTTTATAGCGTAATTTTGAGATTGAATATTATAATTTTAAGTATAAATTTTGGATAAATTTTGAGTTTTTTGGATAAAAA
>NZ_POZX01000041.1:0-11072 GCF_002912895.1 Campylobacter concisus | reverse complement strand
AGAGCGCACGCAAAAAGAGCTTGAGCAAAACATGATAAGGATCATCGCAGAAGATTTATCGTTTGATCTTTTGATGTCTGCAACAGAAGGCAAACAAAGCGAGGAGAGTATCATCTCATCTCAAATTGTAACCAAACTAAATGCCATAGCAAAAGAGGATTTTAAAAGACTTAGCCAAAACTATTAAGAAACGATAGAGAAGATAAAAAATTTGGTTCTTTTTTTAAAAAATACCTAAATACAAGAGCTGGCGGTGATTGTTCAGGATTCGTTTCTATCGTAAATGCAAAGTATCAAAATATGTATTTTGATGAAAAGATAATAAATCGCTACTACGATAATGGCGGTAGAAAGTCAAAAGCGATCTATAATTTTTATGAAAGTAAAAATTTAATTACTCATAAAAATCCAAAAATAGGCGATCTTGTATTTTTCTCAAATACTCTTGGTAGGGGTGTTCAGAAAAATAAAGATAAGAAAAATATCACTCATGTTGGCATAGTTACGGCTGTTCTTGGCGATGAGACAGTAAAATTTATACATAATTCTGGCGGAAAGATAATTCATAGCTATATGAATCTAAAACAAAAAAATGTGCATCTAAAAGGAAATCAAGAGATAAATAGCTACCTTGTAAGGTGCTCAAATTCAAGTTGCTTGGCAGCAAATAGATTTGCTGGATATGGCAAAGCAAAATAAATTAGAAATTTTTACTAAAAACCTTTTAAAACAAATATTAGGCTCAAATTTTAAGCTTTATTTATATAAATTTACACTCGTAAATACAGATTTAAATAAAGAGAAAATATGAATTTTTTTGATGAAATTTGGGAAATTTTAAATGAAGGTGAGATTGGGCTTAAATTTCTAAAATTTGAGCTATTTTATGAGAAATTTAAACGAGATTTTAATATAAATTTTTACGAAAGCTCTAAGCCAAACGAGCTAATAACGCCAAGCTACGCAAAATTTTGTAAAGTAGTTAGCATGAAAGAGCTAAACAAAAAAGTAAAGCCAAAAGATAAAAATTTAAATTTTATCCACTCGGTAGCTCATATTGAATTTAGTGCTATTGACATCGCGCTTGATGCTTGTTATAGATTTAGAAATTTGCCAAGAGAATTTTATGAAGATTGGCTAGAAGTGGCTGAAGATGAGATCAGACACTTTTGTATGATAGAAAATTTGCTCTTAAAACAAGGCGGTAGATACGGCGAGCTAAGTGTGCACGACGGGCTTTTTATCGCACTTCAAAAGACTTCAGATAGTCTAACTAGCCGTATGGCACTACTACCAAGATATATGGAAGCAAATGGACTTGATGCAAACGCTCATATTATAAAAAGACTTGAAGGCGAGGGCGGAAATGAAGAGCTGATAGAGTGCCTAAAAGTCATCTTAAAGGAGGAAGTCTCTCATGTTTATAAAGGCGATAAGTGGTTTAAGTTTGCTTGCAAAAAAGAGGGTATTGACGAAAATAGCTACTTTGACATTATCTTAAGTTTATATCCAAATTCATTTAAAAATATTAGAGAGATCAATGAGCAAGATCGCTTAAAAGCCGGATTTAGTAAAGAAGAGCTTTGCTTGATAAAGAATTTCTCAAAGGAGAGATAGTGAGTAAAATTTATTTCATAAGACATTCAAAAGCGGTTGATGAGAATAAGGATGGAGCTAAAGATGCCTTAAGAGAGCTTAGTCAAAAAGGCAAAGAAGACGCTAAATTTATGGCAAATAGACTAAAAATGTATGATGTGATGCCAGGAGCCATCTTTTCAAGCAGTGCCAAAAGATGCGAACAAACGGCAAAGATTATCGCTAAAACTTTAAAATTTAAAGAAGAGATCGATCTTATAGATGAGCTTTATGATATAAGTTTTGAAGATCTTTTAAAATTTGTCAAAAATATAGATGAGAGTTTGGATGAAATTTTTATCATCACACATAACCCGAGTATTACCGAAATTTGTGAGTATTTAAGCGATTCGTCAATAGATAATATCCCAACTTCTGGAATATTTTGCGTTGAGTTTGGATGTAAATTTAGTGAGTTAAAAGAGGGTGGTGCAAAAGCGTTATTTTTTGACCACCCCAAAAAACATCAAAGATAATTTAACACTTTAGTTTTTATCTTTAAAAATTTCGTTATACGAAGTAAAAATTTGCTCGCTTAGATCTTCTATTTTTTTAGACTTATCAACAAAATAATTCAAATTTTGTTCGTTGTAGCCAGAGGCTGACTTCTCGAGCAAGAGTTTGATTTCATTATTTAGCGACGATGTAAGCTCTTTTGACTTATCAAAATTTTTATTTTGCTTGTGTTCGCTTATACTCTCGTTCTCATACCAATCTAGCAGACTTTGCGCTAAATCACGTATTTCCTCGCTGTATCCTTGTTCGTTTATAAGATCAGAGTACACTTTAGTTTTGTAGGCAATTTGCGAAATTTTTGCGATTATGGCAAAGGTTTTATTTTCGACATATTTTGATGTTTGAGCAGTATTTTGTGCGTTTGCATTAAACTCGCTCAATACCTTTTTGAAATTTTCTACATTTTGTGTCGTTAGTTTAGAAATTTCATCGATTTTTTTAGAATTTTCATCGATATCATTTACCTCTTGCTGAAGTGTTTTTATATTGACCTCTATATCGCTTGCGGCTTTTTGTGTATTTTCGGCTAACTTTCTTACCTCATCAGCAACTACCGCAAAACCACGTCCGTGCTCTCCTGCGCGGGCAGCTTCAATGGCGGCGTTAAGAGCAAGTAGATTTGTCTGATCGGCAATATCTTTTATTAAATTTAAAACAGAGCTTATTTCAGAAGCCCTAGTGCTTAGCATGCCAGTAGCATTTGAGCAGCTTTGTACTAGACCATCAAGCTCTCCCATGTTTTGACTAAGCTCGACGATGTTTGACATATTTTCTCTTGCTATTTGTGCAGTTTGTCTAGCATCTGTTGCTGTTTGGCTTAAATTTTTGATACTTTCATTTAGATCATCTCTTACATAATTTATACCATTTATACCGTTTCCAAGTTTGTCAAGCTCGCTTGATAGAAGACCTCTAACCTTGCTTTTTTGGCCGTCTTTTATACCTGTGACACCCTTGCTCATAGATATGGCATTTCGTTTAAATAAACCCCTAAACCCTTCTACAAATATATTTCTATATGTTTTTGAGTTTTGTGCAGCTTGGACTGAGGTTGAAATTTCACGTTGAAGCGCCTCAACCTGATCTAATAGATCATTTATGCCAAGGGCGACTTCATACATCTCGTCCTTTTCTCCAACATTTACAATGCGAGGCTCTAGTATGCCATTGCTTGCCGATTTGACAACACTTAAAATCTCATTTATTGCATTTGATTTTTTCTTAAACATATCTAGAACCTTTGCAAGTTATTTATAAATTCATCATAGTTTGTTGATTTTTCTTCCAAAAATTTTAATAAATATTTTTTAGACGCTTCAATACCGCCATCTCGTTCTAGCTCAAGTAGTTTTGCATAAAGTGGTTTTATGATCTCTATTGCTTTTGCATTTGGCTTACGTCTAACAGAATAGTATCCAACGATATTATCTTGCTGATCAAGCGAGGCTGTGATATTGCCAAATACCCAGTAAAATCCACCATTGAGAGTTTTATTTTTAATAAAGGCAAAAATTTCCTCTTTATTTTGTATGCGTTCCCAAAGTAGCTTGAAAATAACTCTTGGCATATCAGTGTGTCTTATTATATTGTGCGGTTTTCCTAAGAGATCACATTGTTTTACTCCTACGATATTTAAAAAAGGCTCGTTGCAATAAGTAATCCTTCCTTTTGTATCCGTTTTTGAAACTAAAAATGCGTTCTCATCAACGCCATATTCTCTTTCTATAGGCATTTTACTCCTTTAAATGTTGATTTAATTTTTAACAGCTTTTGCCATATCCCACATTGGCATAAATATACCAAGGGCGAGCAAAAGCACCATAGCTGCGATAAATATTAGTAGTATCGGCTCAATATAGTTTGAAATATTATCAATAATATCATTAAATTTCACTCTATAATAATCAGTAACTTTTTGTGTCATGTCATCTAAGCTACCACTTTGTTCGCCAGCACCTATCATCTGTATAAGCATACCCTCATAAAGTCCAGTTTGCCTAAAGGCCTCGGTTAAGCTTATGCCACGACCAACCAGTACTTTTACAGCAGTTAGCTTATTTCTTATATCTTGATTTGAAACAGTTACAACGGCAGTATCTAGCGCATCAGCGATAGGAAGTCCTGCGCGAACAAGCTCTGTAAAGATTAGATTAAATCTACTCATATTTGCAAAAAATATTATTTTGCCTACAAGATAGACTTTTAGTAGATATTTATCGACCTTATCCCTAAAATTTTCATCATTTGAATATTGCCTTTTTAGCAAAAAAGCAAATGCGACAAGAACAACTATTATATATATGCCGTAATTGCTCATTATGTATTCAATGTTTAGTAAAATTTTAGTAGGAAGAGGGAGGTCGGCATTAAGCTGGCTAAAAATTTCTCGAAATTGTGGAACAACTGATGTCATAAGCACAATAAAAGCCAAAATTATAGAGCATATTACGGTTATTGGATACCTTATGGCTTTTTTAAATTTTTGCTGGTTATCCCAGACTTCCTGTAAGATAGAAGCTAGCTTTGATAATGCATCGGCCATATTACCAGTACTCTCTCCAAGCCTTACCATGGCAACAGTGACATCGCCTAGCTCTTCTTGAAAATTTTCTATACTTTGCGTTAAGCTCGCACCTTGATTTAGGTCTTCATCTAGCGTTTGAAATATTGTTTTTAGCCTTTTATCCTCGGTAGCATTTGCTGTCTCTTTTATGCCATCATGTATTGATATGCCAGCATTAGTCATAACGCTAAGTTGCCTTATGGTAGCGACTAGAGCTGGAATTTTTACTTTCGAAGAAGAGAAAATTTTGTTAAATTTTTCTTGCAAGTCCAAAAAATCATTGTTGATACTTGAGACCTGAGTTTCTTTGATCTTTACTATCATGCCTTGAATATTTGCACGATTTTTTACATCATTTTTGCTATTAGCCTTTAGGCTCATCTTTTGGCGTTTGCCATCTTTTATATATTCTATTTCGTAAAATTTCATATCTTGGCAACTCTATATACTTCTTCGATTGTTGTTACACCATTTGCTGCGCGTATAACGCCATCATGGAACATATCTATAAAGCCTTCGTCATAGGCGGCCTTTTTAAGCTCTTCTTTTGAAGCGTTATTTGCTACGATACTTGCTATATGATCACTGATGGATAATATTTCGCTTATCATTTCACGCCCTAGATATCCAGTTTGTGAGCAGTGCTGGCAACCTACGCTTTTATAAAATTGATAATCTTCAGGAAGAAATTTCTTAATCTCATCAAGAGCTTTTTGAGATAGCGTGACTTTTTGTTTGCAATACGGGCAAAGCTTTCTTACAAGCCTTTGAGCCTCTATGCAAACTAGTGCGCCACTTACTAGATATGGCTCAATACCCATATCGACCATACGAGGTAAAGCGCTAATAGCGTCATTTGTATGAAGTGTAGAAAAAACCAAGTGGCCAGTTAGTGCTGCTTGAATTGCGATTCTAAGCGTCTCTTGATCTCTGATCTCACCTATCATAATAATGTCTGGATCTTGCCTTAAAATAGAGCGAAGAGCCGAGATAAAAGTAAGCCCAGCCTTCTCATTGACATGTACTTGTTGGATCATATTTAGCTGATACTCGACCGGATCTTCAACAGTAATAATCTTAGTTTTTACACTTTTTATGTCATTTAATGCACCATAAAGCGTAGTTGTTTTTCCTGATCCTGTCGGACCAGTAACTAGGATGATACCATAAGGCGCTTTCATACTCTTTTTAAACTTAGCAAAGTTATCTGGATGCATACCGAGGTCTTCAATGTTTATGATAACTTTTGATTTGTCCAAAATTCTTAAAACTATGCTTTCACCGTTTAAAATAGGTAGTGTAGAGATACGGAAATCGTACTCTTTATCTAAAATTTGAGCTGAAAATCTACCATCTTGTGGGCGGCGGCGCTCCGTGATATCCATATTTGAAAGTAGCTTCATACGGCTTACCATCGGCGGATAGATATCTTTATCAAATATAAATGTCTCACTTAGCATGCCATCTATCCTACTTCTTACTATGCAATTTGTTTCGGTTGGCTCGATATGAATATCACTCGCTCTGCTTTGAATAGATGTTTTTAAAATTATCTCAATTAGCTTTAAAATTCCAGAGCTTTCTGTGCTTTGCCCTTGGCTGCTAGAGCTTGAAATCTCTTTTCTGATCTCTGTAATAACATCTTTTATGCTTTCATTAAGAGCTATTTTGTTTATATATTTTTCTATCTGGGCTGGATCGGCGCAAGCTACTTTTAATAGCTTTCTGTTAAATAAATTTTGAACTTTATCTTGAATGATCACATCAAAAGGATTTTTAAAAGCTACATAAACACTTATCTCATCTTCTTTTACAGGGATGGCGTTATATGATTTTAGCTGAGAGGTGCTTAGCTTTTCGCTGATACGGTAGTCGATATCTATATCATCAAGATCAAAAAAAGTGATTTTAAATTTATCGCATACATATTGAATGAAGCGCTTTTGATCTATCTGAAGGCTTGTTGAAATTTCATCAATGTCAGTGTGTCCTCTTCTATAAATATCAGATAGAATTTCAAAAAAAATCTCTTCTTCTAGCATATTTTCTTCAAGCAAAATAGCCAAAAGACTTTTTTCGTTTATCTTTTTTATCTCTATAATCTTTAAAATTTGCTCATCATTTAGTTTATTAAGTTGCTCTAATGTTTTTAGCGTTAAATTTTCTAAATTATTCATCTCTTCTCTTTATCTATACTCAATCTGCGAAGCAAGATCGTCATTTTTAAAAATTTTTAAAATCATTTTTGCAAAATTTGAGCTAACGATTGCACTAAGCTCATATCTTGTGTCTGAATTTGGCTCTTCAAAAATAAATACGCCAAGCTCCTCAACGTATTCTTTTTTGACAAATTTATCAAATATAAATGAAAGAATGTAATCGCTCTTTGGAAGCCTAATATAGCTTATATCAGCCCCATCCAAGATAGCATGAAGCAATAGCTTTTTTTTAAGCAATATATCAGCAAAATATGCTGCATTCTCTCTTAAGCTTTGTGTTTTTGATAGCTTGCTTGCTGGAAGAGCGAGCCTATCTATATCATTTATTTTTAAGCAAGATATACCAAAGATATTAAGAAATTCTTCATTTTGTGAATCTTTTAAAAAATCTTGTATTTTTTGATTACAAATTTTAGGATATTCAGCTTTTTCAAAATAACTTTTAATGTCAGCCGTCCCAAGCGCAAAGGCATTTAATGATAAAAATATAATAAGTAAAAATTTCACAACGTATCACTTTTTATCTTATTTATTAGCTCATTTATCTCGGGCTTATTTTTATTTTTATTATATTCTTCTAATGCACGCAATGCGTCATCTTTTTGTTTTAGCATATATTTTGCCTTAGCAAACATGACCCAAGACTCCTCAATGCTACTATCTAAATTATTCGCCGATAGTGCCCATTTTATAGTGTCGATATATCTTTTATCTTGATAGCATTTTCTTGCTATTTTAAGGGCAATTTCTGGATTTTTGCTTTTATTAAAATTTTCCTTTAGCATAGAAATTTCATTGTTTTCACTTGAAATTTGAATATCAATTTTTGGCTTTGCCTTTGGTTCTAGTTCTATTACCTCTTCATTTGGTAAAGGCTGTTCATTTTGCATATTTTCATTTTCAGTTGGTAAATTTAGCTTTAGCCAACCGCCACCACTTCTTTGTTTTTTATCTGATGCCTGCTCTTTATTATCTTCATTTAGTTTTATGGATTGTTCTAGCTTTTTAGCTATTTTCTCAGCGAGCTCATCTTGTTTCTTATCTGATTCAAATCTCTCTTTTGCCTGCTCGCTTTTTTGCTTGCCATCTTCTAAAATATTTTTGCTGATATTGGTTTCAGCAAAGGTTATGTTTTTTTCTTTTATATCTGTTTGTATCGTCAAATTTTTCTCAACTAAAGTTGGAGTATTGGTTGTCTCTTTTTTGTTTTTGGTATTTGAGAAAAATAAAAAAGCACCAAAGATAAAAGCAATTAGCAAGATCGTAATTATTAAAAGACCTAGCTTTTTATGTGACAACAATTTTAAAAGGCTATTTTTATTCTTTTTTTCGTACTCTTCATAGAGCTTTTCTAGCCTTTGAATTTCTTGTAACTCAAGCATGAATTATTCCTGTATCAAGTGCAGACATTGTCAAAATTTTAATATTTGCGTTCTCGCTACTTAGTTTTGATGGCTGATTTTGTTCATAATATTCACAAATTTCATAAAATTTATACATGATTTTATTTAGTGTGCGTAGATTTCCGCAACAAAGCTCATAGGCCTTGTCATAGTCTTTTTTCTGAAAATTTAGGTATTTATCGTAGCCCTTTTGTCCTATTTTTCTTTGCAAATAGACTATGATTTCATTCGTGTTTGCACTTCCAAGCTCTATACTCTCCCAAATTCTGGTTTGAAAATAGTCCTTTGCTAACACATCTTCATTTTCAGTTTTATGAATCGTAAATAGAAATTTAAATAATCTTGTATCGGCCATCAGCCTTATTTTTTCGATCAATTCAGTAGGATAAAGCTGCGCTTCATCTAGGATAACGACTATTTGGTTTTGTAAAATTTCATCTTTATTTTTAAATTCTTTTGAGTAGTGTGCAACAAAACTTTCAAAATTATTTATATTATCAAGCTTATTTCCGTATATATCTTCACAAAGAGCTTCTATAAATGTAGCTTCGCTAAAAAAAGGATGCGGGAAAAAAATTAATTTTTTGTCCTTTTGAAGATCAGAGGCTATCTTGTTTAACAAAAAGGTCTTTCCACTACCAGGCTTGCCATAAAAAAGTATAAGCTTTAATGGCTTTTTTAGAGCCGAGACGATCTTATTGTAACAAGTGATTGAGTTATCTAGATTAACAAAATCAGCTACTTCGTCTTCGTTGATAAAGATATCTTTTATATCTGTATAAATATTCTTGTTATTCATAGATCGTTTTAGAAAAACCTAAGTCTTTTAGTGATTGATTAAGTGGCTTTTTTTTGTCAAAATCAACTACATGAGGAGTGATGACAAAGATAAGCTCTGTTGTCTTTATATTGTCTCTTGTGCTTTTAAAGACTCCGCCTATAAGGGGGATATCAGAAAGAAGAGGTATAGAAGTATTATTTTTACCCTTTGTCTGGCCTATTAATCCACCAAGAATAATAGTATCACCGCTATCAACTTGAACAACAGTTGAAAGCTTCTTTTGCACCGTATCTGGAGCAATCTCTCTTAACGCATTTTGTCTTGTGTCATCTTCAGCGTATTTAAAGTTACTAAGCGATGGATTGATTCGAAGCATGATTTTATTATTATCAGAGACTTCTGGTAGTAAATTTAATAATATACCTATAAAAACAGAGTATTGTTTATAAGTAGTTGTCAGCCTATCACTATTGCTGTTTCCATTGTCAGTCTTTTGTTGAACACGGTAGTTTATGTTATCACCAACTGAGATTAGAGCTTGCTGATTATTAAGTGTTGTTACTTTTGGGCTTGATATAACCTTTGTCTTTCCATTTGTTTCAAGAAAATTTATCATCCCATCAAGGCTAAAATTTAAATTAGCTGCAATATTTAATGTGCGTCCAAATCCATCACTTAGGCTATTTCCTTTATTTGTCCAAGTTGCACTTGAGCTAGGATTGTTTCTTGAATTGCCAATGTATGTATTAAATCCAAGTTCAAATTTACTCCAATCAACGCCTTGCTTGTATTCATTATTTAACTCAACTGAAATAATAGAAACATCAATAATTACTTGTTTTTTTAGTCTTTTTTGCATTTCATCTATATACTTCTCAACTCGCTTAAGTTGAGAAGGAGTGGCCGTAACAGTGATAAGTCCCGCATTTTGATTTATGATAGGATCAGGCGCTGTGATATGTTCACTACTATTATTTAAAATAGCTTTGAGCTCAGCATCTAGTTTTTCCCAAAAGTCAAACCTTTCAGTAGTTTTTATAAGGTTGCTTGAACCTTGAGAACTATCATCTTGGGAATTATCGCCACTACTTGAACCACTAGAAATTTCAGATGGAGTAGCATCCACTGAAGCTTGGGTGACAGCAGTTCCTTCTCTAATAGAAGTTATATAATCTAGTTTAAAAATTTGAGTTTTTAAAGATGAAATTTTTAATACATTATTTGAAAACTCGTAGCTTAAATTTTTCTCACTTAAAAGTAGGTCGAAAACTTCGCTAAGACTCATATTTCTGATATTAACGCCAAAAACTTTATCTTTTAGCTCTGTTTTGCTATAAGTATCCTTTGCAACAATACTGAAGTTACACATCTCTGAAAGCTGATTCAACACATCTACTAGCGCAACATCATCTGAAATTTTCATATTAAAATTCTTGCTTAAACAACTACTTTCATTGGCGCTAGCATAATTCATATTTAAGCAAAATAGTGCACCTATTATTAATATTTTATTTAATTTTAATCTCAACATTTTTACTTCCATTTTTTAAAATTAGCTCTTGTTTTTCGTCACCTTTTACTAAAAAAACACTATTTTTAGTAATGTTGGTTATTTTGTAACCATCAACAATATCACCGACAGCATACCACTTGGAATCAATATTTGCTTTGTTTAATAAAATTGCTTTTAAACTAAGCCCTTTTGAAGCTTGAGTGATAATTGATAAATTTTGATCTGTTACCGTCTTGATAGGTTCTTGCTTAAAAGGATTTTTTATGCTCGAAAGCTCAATATCACTAAGACCGCTTCTTTTTTCCTTTATTTTTTCAAAAATTTTATCATAAGAGTCCATTTCCTCTTGAAGCTGATTAGCAAAAGCAATATTTAAAAATAAAAAAGCCAATAAAATTTTTATTTTCATTAGTATTTCATCCCCCAAACAGATATTGAGATC
>NZ_POZX01000040.1:0-2970 GCF_002912895.1 Campylobacter concisus | reverse complement strand
CTCTTGCAAAAATAAAATCAAGCATTTTATCTACAATAGGCTCGTAATTATGGATTAAAAATTTAAAGGATGACTTACATCAACTTTTATAAAGGGTTTTGCTACTACAATTCTGATAAAAGAAATCATAATTATATCTTTAAAAAGGAGTTTACATGAGGCCCATTTTAAGCCTAGCAGTTCTTTCATCACTGCTTCTAGCAAATGAAGCAAATTTAGACGTTATAAAGCCTATTAGAGAATTTGCACCGCCACCAGTCATCACGCCAAACGTTGCACAAAGTGCCTTTGTAGAAAATCAGTTTGACCGCACTCAAAGAAGCGAATATCCATTTGTTACAAATTTGCTTGATAACTCAACTGATATGTTTCATATCTCAGCTGGAATGTATGGCAAAAGCTTTTACAACTCATCGCTTTTTAAATATCGCGGCGCAAATTTTTATACCATTTTAAATGCAAATTTCACCAAAGCAAATAATTATAAAGATGGAAGTGGCAAAAGATGGGACTATGGCTACAATAGGCAAGGCCAAAGCGCTATCTTAGGCTTCGTGCCAAATGATCTTAGTGAGCTTAGACTTACGTTTTTAAGGGACAATATCGACAAAGACAAGCAGCCAGAACATGCGATGGATGCTTTTAAAACGATAAGAAAAGTTGGCAAACTAAATATTCGCTTAGGCGAAGAAGATCTTTCAAATACACTAAATTTTGAATTTATCCTAAAAAAGGTTGAGCGAAAAGCTGATAATTTTCATCTAAGAGATGCCACCCAAAATGTGAAAGTGGATTTAAAGAGAAATATATTTGAGACAAATCTAAAATATGACGTTGATTTTGCAAGCTTTCACAATCAAATAGGCGCTGGCTTTGAAAAAGATAAACATGACGGCAAAAGATACATGAAGCAAGGCAACAACTGGGTCTTTAATGGATATAGATTTGCTGATGTTAGAAATGATAAATTTATGCTCTTTGATACACTTGCTTATAAATTTAATGAAGCAAATGAAGCCTCGCTTGCCTTAAAATATGAAGAGCAAAGAAGTAAGCTTAACGGACTTGATACTAAATTTTTTGCACCAAATCCAGCCATTAGTACGACTCGCGGGCTACTTCGTCAAATTTATGGTGAGGACGTAAGCGATAAGATCAAAAAAGACGCTTTTAGCGCAAGTTTAAAATATAAATTTACACCAAACGACAAGGATAGCTACTTTGTAAAACTTGAGAGTTTATCTCGCTTGCCAAGCAATATGGAGCGTTTTAATGCACTTTATGGTGCAGGCGATAATGGCTGGATAGCAAATCCAAATTTAGAGCCAGAAAGGCACAATAGAGCAGTTCTTGGCTTTAAATTTGGCAGCGAGTTTTACAAAGAGTATCTAAACTCGCTTCAAAACAAAGATGCATTTAGCTTTAGCGGGCATTTCATCGCTGATAGCGTTAAAAATTTAATCATTTTTGATAGACGCCACTAAAAAGCTGCTATGCCGCTAAACAAAAATGCTGTCATCTCAAGAAACGTTGATGCAACGCTTTATAGTGTAAATTTCAATACAGAATATAGCTTTGCAAGGCACTTTGGCTTAAAAAGCTCACTTTACTACAACTACGGACAAAATAAAACCGATGGCAGGCCGCTTTATCAAATAAGGCCTTTTGAGGCAAATTTTGCATTTGACTACAAAGACTATGCAAGCTTTGGTAGCTACAACCTTGGCACTGCACTAAGACTAGTTTCAAAGCAAACTAGGGGCGATTTTAGCAAGCAAAATGGTCTAGGCATCGACAAAAAAGAAGCTGCAAAAGGTTTTGGTTTGCTTGATCTTTATGGTGGCGTAGAGTTTAAAAATAAAGTTGGCATAAGATTTGGCGTAGCAAATTTATTTGACAAAGATTATGCAGAATTTATCAGCGGTGATCACGTAGCAGCACTTGATCCAGTAGTCGTTCATGCCCCTGGCAGGACATTTTTCATTAGCTTTCACAGCAGTTTTTAAAGGAAAAAAAGATGTTAGATAGAAGAAAATTTTTAGGACTTAGCACAGCTTTAGGCGTTAGCGCATTTGCACCAAATTTATTTGCAAAAGAGAGCTTTAATATGTGGGGTGCGCCAGCAATCCCAAGCGTCATAATGGCAGTTGCTGCACTGCAAGGGGAGTTAAATAAAACTTATGATGTAAGCCTAAATATCTGGAAAACACCAGATCAGCTTCGTGCAGGCGTGGCTAGTGGGGATATTAAAGTCACGATGTCACCATCAAATGTCGCTGCAAATTTAAGAAATCAAGGGCTTGATTTTGCGATGTTAAATTTACTAACCCTTGGCGTTATGAACGCTATGGTTAAGGATGAAAAGATCAAAAATTTAGAGGATTTTGTAGGCAAAAAGCTCATCATGCCATTTCGAGGCGACATGCCTGATCTTGTCCTAAGAGCGCTTTGCAAAAAAAGAGGCATAGACGTTAACAAGATAGACATCACCTATACAGCAACGCCACCTGAGGCTCTGCTTTTATTTTTACAAAAAGATTTTGACATTTTAATAGTCCCACAACCTCTTGGTGAAGCGACTATTTTGCGTGGTAAAAAAGCAGGCGTTAGCGTGCATTACTCAGTTGATTTTCCAAAAATTTGGGGCGAGAGCTTTGGTACAAAGCCAATAATCCCAATGGCAGGCATTATCGTAGAAAGAGGCTTTTACGAGAAAAACTTAAATCTATTTGACATGCTTCATAGTGATCTTAAAAATGCACTTTCATGGATACTTGAGAACAAACAAAGTGCAGCAAAGATAGGCTCAAGCTACTTGCCAGCTCCAGAAGTAGCACTTGCAAATGCTTTTGACAAGGCAAATTTAACGGTAACAAAAGCAAATGAACTGCAAAATGAGATCATGGCATTTTTTGAAGAAATTTATCAGTTTAATCCAAAATTTCTAGGCGGCAAGATGCCAGATAAAGG
>NZ_POZX01000039.1:0-72742 GCF_002912895.1 Campylobacter concisus | reverse complement strand
GGATATAATGGCTGCACAAGCCGCTTTTATTACAGGCGTGGGTCTAACTTGTGGATATGGTCAAAAGAGTGATTTGGAGAAATTTAGTAAACATATTTTCTCAAACCCATTTGAAGCCGTTAGCTTTATAAAAGAAGTTTGATAATCTAATATTCCCGAGCTGCTTATACTTTAAAGTAAATTTAACCTAACGTTTAGCTTGCTTGGCTATAAAATTTATTCCAAAATTCGTTGCTTTTGTTTGGTATAAAATCTTTTTAAAGTATTTATTATGAATTTTAAACATCTAAATTACTCTAAATAAATTGCTTAAAAAACTTGCTTTCATAGTAAATTTATCTTATTTAAAATATGAAAATTTGTCTAAAAATTAGCTAACTTCTAGGAGATCATAGATTTAAGACCCTAGCCACCTTTAGAGCGCTTGCAAATGCGAAATGTAAGTTATATCCGCCAAGCATGCCAGTGATGTCTAAGACTTCACCAATAAAATAAAGCCCCCTAACGTTAGAAGCTTGTAAATTTTCATCTAAAAATTCACTCTTTATGCCGCCTTTTGTAACTTCCGCTCTTTCAAAGCCAAATGTCCCAGCTGGGGCAAATTCATAAGCAAAAAGCCTTTTTATGATTTGTCTCTCTTCATCGCTAAATTCATAAAAGGCTCTATCTTTTAAGCTAAAATTTTTTAAAAACTCTAGCACAAACCTTTTTGGCAAGGGCAAAACCGAGCTAAGCTGCTTTTTGCCATCTATTAAATTTTTCTCACTAAATTTGGACAAAAAATTTATGCAAATTCGCCCCTTTTGCCAAAATAGCGAGGCATTTAGTATCGCTGGTCCGCTTATGCCCCTATGTGTAAAAAGCAGATTACCACTAAATTTATGGCTCTCGTTTTTGCTATTTATCTTTACGTCTGCGTTTAGGCTGACGCCACTAAGTTCTTTAAACCAAAACTCATCTTTTTGTACGCTAAATCCAACAAGTGCAGGCGCAAGAGTTGATGTTTCAATGCCAAAATCATTTGCTATTTTATAACCAATGTCACTTGCGCCAAGGGCTTTGTAGCTTAATCCTCCACTTGCGATGACTAAATTTCTAGCTCTAAATTTTTCATCTTTTGTCAAAATTTCAAAAATTTCATCTACTTTTTTAGCGCCAAGAACCTCTTTATTGTAAAAAATATCTACATTTTGCCTTTTTAAAAGTACGCTCAAGACGCTCTTTGCACCGCTATCGCAGAAAAATTGATTTTGCTTTTGCTCACTAAATTTAAGCTCGCTAAAAAATTTTAAAACTTGATTTGGAGTCAGTACTTTTAAAATTTGCTCTATAAATTTTTGCTCTCCAATATAGTTTTTAGCGCTTATGAAGCGGTTTGTGATGTTGCATCTGCCACCACCGCTTGCTAGGATCTTTTTGCCAGCGCTGTTATTTTTTTCTAAGATGGCAATCTTTTTACCCTTTAAATTTGCTCCTAAAAATAGTCCGCTAGCACCAGCGCCAATGATTATGACGTCGTAGATCAAAATTTCAAGCTCTCTTTTAAAGCAGCCTCGCTTGTTAGGCGAGAGTCAAATTTTATCACTTGATTTTTCTCGTTTTTGTAATAATCGACTACACCTTTTTGGCTATTTAGTAACTCTAAATTTAAGCTTACTTCAGGGTTTAGATAGATATTTTTAAAAATTCTTGGATCGCTTAGGCTAAAGAGTAAAACAAGCCAGATCACGCAAAGCACCACGCAGATGATGGCGAGTACTTTAAAGCCAAAGGCGTGCAAGATATACCCACCAAATGCACCTCCAACAAAGCTTCCTAGATAGCCAAATGAATTAAATACACCAAGGGCTGAGCCTTTTTGTGAGGATTTTACAAATTTTGTTGCAGTTGATTGCATAATGGGCTCGTGAAGGTTAAATCCTATAAAAAATATAGCAACTCCCAAAACGAAGATAAAAAGCGTAAAACTAATGGCAAAAATGGTGTAGGTTAGAGCAAAAAGCAGCGTACCAGCTATCAAGATGACCTTGCTAAGTCCCTTGCCATCGCCAAGGGCGCCAGCTAGCCCCATAGCCAAAAAGCCAAGCACGGCGCCAAGTGTATAGACCTTGTAAAGCTCGCTACTTTCGTAACCATACTCTTTTACCAAAACGATAGGGATCACCAAAAATGCGATACTTGCTAGCATCTTTTGCATAAAAGAGGTGAAATTTATGATCATGTAGTCTTTTTGTAAAAAAAGCTTACCAAATGGTACTTTTTCACTTTTAGCGCTCACCTTTATCTCTTTTGGTACAACGGTGTAAAGAAGTACAATGCAAAGTAGGCTAAGAGCGGCACTTAGATAAAAGAGACTTGAAAGTCCGTAGTCTTTGGCAAGAAGCGGCCCAAGCACCATAGAAAGTGTGAAACTAAGCCCTATAAAAGCGCCCATTATCGCCATGGCTTTTGAGCGTTTTTCTTCTGTTATATAGTCACTTATCATCGCAGTTGCAACTGCTCCGATAGCACCTACACCTTGTAAAAATCTACCAAATAGCATGGTAAAAATATCGCTTGTAAGTGCACAAATTATTGAGCCGATGATAAAAACCAAAAGTCCGATCGTTAATGTTTTTTTGCGTCCTATCCTATCCGAGAGCGCTCCAAAAGGCACTTGAAATATCATCTGTGAGATCGCATAGACGCCTACTATTAGCCCTACTAAAAACTCGTTTGCTCCGTGTAAATTCAAGGCATAAAGGCTAAGCACCGGCAAAACTATAAAAAGACCTAAAAATCTGCTTGCTATGATAAAAGATAGTGGTAAAACGCTTTTTAACATAAAATTTTCCTTATTTTTAAAAGGACTAAGTTTATCATTTTAACGCTAATTTAAATTTAAAAATTTAATCTACTTTTTTGTAAAATACGCCCAAAAATCAAGGAGCTCTTGCAATGAAGATCGTGCTTGCGACATCAAATTTAGACAAAGTAAAAGAGATAAAAGAGTTTTTAAAAGGCTATGAAATTTACGCTTTAAGCGAGGTTGTAAAGCCATTTGAGATCGTTGAAGATGGCAGCAGCTTTCAGCAAAATGCACTCATAAAGTCAAGAGCCGTCTTTGCAAAGCTTAAAGAGCAGGGGCTTGAGGGCGAATTTATTGCACTTAGCGATGATAGTGGCATTAGTGTGGATGCACTTGGTGGCGAGCCCGGGATCTACTCTGCGCGCTATTTTGACCTTGATGAAAATGGCAAGGTATGCGGCAAGAACGCAGATGACGCAAACAACAGAGCAAAGTTAATTAGCAAGCTAAAGGCGCTAAATTTAGAGAGCTCACCAGCTCACTACACCGCCTGTATCGCTATTAGCTCAAAATTTGGCGACTACACGACGCACGGCTTCATGTACGGCGAAGCGATAAACGAGGAGAGGGGTACAAATGGCTTTGGTTACGACGCACTTTTTATCCCAAATGGCTTTAACAAGACACTTGGCGAGCTAGATAATGAGACAAAGCTTGAAATTTCTCACCGCTCAAAGGGACTTGAGCTTGCAAATTTCGTGCTAAAAAGTCTAAAGAAAAACTTTAGTTAAGCCCATTTAGCCCTTTGTTAGCTCTCTCTAAAAGATCCCGTGCGCGAGGATTTTGCTCTTTTCCATTTAAAATTTCAAGCACTTTTTTGTAGTTTTGGGTAGCTTCGTCCTTTTGATTAAGCTTTGCTAGGTCGTTAGCAAGCTCTACTAAAAGCTCTGATCGCACAAGCTCGTTGCCGCTTAACTCCGGCGTGATATCAAGTAAATTTAGCGCTAAAAGGTGGTTTTTGTGGGCTTTGTCAAAGTCGTTTTTTAGGTAGTAGGCGCTAGCGATGCCTTTTATACAGATGAGTTCGTCATTCATTGGGGCATTTGGCGCGTTGTCATAAATTTTTAGAGCTTCTTGAAAATTAGCAAGTGCTTCGTCGTATCTGCCTAGCGCCTTTTGTGCCGCACCTAGGCTATGATAAGAGCGAGCTAGTAGCAGCTTGTCGCTAACGTTTGCCGCAAGCTCTAGGGCTCTTTGTGAGAGCTCTAACGCCTTTTGTGGCTCTTTATTTACCATGCAAATGCTAGCGCTATTTATGAGCGAAGTGATCGCCTGCTCGGTATTGCCCTCTTTTAAGCAGACATCAGTCGCTTGCTCGGCTAAATTTATGGCTCTCTCCAAATTTCTATCGCTTTTATAAAACTCCCTCACACTCTCTTGTATTAGCTCGTCACAGCTACTTGCAAAGAGGCAAATAGGCGCTAAAAATGGCAAAATTTTCTTCATGTTTTTACCTTTAAAATTTCGCGCTATTGTAACGATTGAAAGCAAATTTTATCCCGTATTGCCTCATAAATCAGTATTATTTCTTGGCAAATAAACTTGTGACATTATTTTTATGTCTTCTTCTTCTGGATTCTCGATTTGAGTATCAATTATCTGCCTCATTAGCGCCACGCAAAATTTCATACCCATCTCTTCTGTGATTATATCTTTTAGATAAATATTTGTTATTTCATTATATTCACTGGGAAATTTAACAGAAAAATAAGTCATTTTCTTCTTTTTTGTCTCCCATATTCTATATTTGACCTCTGATTTATCATCAATTTTATATTCTTTTGCCTTGGTGAGAAATTTATTTATTTGCCCAGCCTTATCCCAAGTGGCAAGACTTTTGTTTATATAGACTTCATCCCATGTGTCAAAAATAGGAAAGTGCAATAAGAGGTTTCTAATAAAACTAAATAGATCATCGGCAATCACTCCTTCAAAAAAAGGTCGTCCTCCTCTTTTCATCCACTTTAAATATTCTTTAATTGGTTCATAATTAGAAATCTCTTTAAATACCGAAAATGCTTCTCTGAGCCTATAAAATCTAAAGCATGGTTCTTGAGTTTTGAAATTTTCACTAGAAATTTCATCATATAAAAAATAAAATCTATTATAAAAAAGACTTAAGGCTTCTATCTCTTTTTCATTCGGTCTTTGCTTGCCATTTTCAATAATTGTTGCCTCTTTTTGCGTTTTCTTGCCAGGCGCTAATCCACCAAGTTTTTTAACTCGGTTGCGGTAGCTTTTTAGATTTAAATATGCTGATTATACCCAAAACAAGTCAACTTGATAATACATCGTTGATATGCTTTAGGATAAATTTAGGCGCTCAAATTTTAGTGAAAAAATTAAACCTAAAAAATTTAAGCTTATTTCTTAATACAACCTATCTCAAACTAAAAAATAGAATCTGAGAGAAAAATTATCGTGCGTTGTCAGGAGGTAAATTTAATTTTGTGCCGCCGTCAATCGACATGCCACTATCTGTGTTAGCGCTATCTGTTTTTTGTCTTTCTTGTTAGACTTTGTGCCGGCCATAGCCAACTTTATAATTAATTGCACCCCGTCTCTTAAAATTAATATTAACTTTGCTAAAATCACTAAAATTTAAAGGAGCTTAGATGTCAAATATCTTAATCATAGGCGCGGGCGGCGTGAGCCAAGTCGCGACCGTAAAATGCGCGATGAACGCGGACGTTTTTAGCAAGATCACTCTTGCAAGCCGCACAAAAAGCAAATGCGACGCGATCGCCAAATTTATCAAAGACCGCCTAGGCGTGCAAATTGACACCGCCCAGATCGACGCGGACGACACCGATGCCGTAGTCGCGCTCATCAAAAATACGGGTGCCGATTTACTTTTAAATGTCGCGCTGCCTTATCAAGACCTAACCCTCATGGACGCGTGCTCTCGCGCCGGCATCCCATACATCGACACCGCAAACTACGAGCACCCCGATACCGCTAAATTTGAATACAAATTGCAGTGGGCAAAAGACGAGGATTTTAAAAAGGCGGGCACCATGGCGCTTCTTGGCTCTGGCTTTGATCCGGGCGTGACGAACGTATTTTGCGCCTATGCGCAGCAAAATCTCTTTGACGAGATCCATGAGATAGACATCCTAGACTGCAATGCGGGCGATCACGGATATGCGTTTGCGACGAATTTCAACCCAGAAATCAACCTGCGCGAAGTTAGTGCAAGGGGTCGCTACTGGGAGCGCGGCGAGTGGAAAGAGACCGAGCCGATGGAAATAATGTTCAAATGGGACTATCCGAAAGTCGGCGTCAAGGACAGCTACCTGCTCTATCACGAAGAGCTTGAAAGCCTTGTTAAAAACATCAAGGGGCTAAAGCGAATCCGCTTTTTCATGACCTTCGGACAGAGCTACCTAACTCACATGAAGTGTCTAGAAAACGTGGGGATGCTGCGCATAGACGAGGTCGAGCATAACGGCGTGAAAATCGTGCCGATACAGTTTCTAAAGACCTTGTTGCCTGATCCTGCAAGCCTCGGCCCTCGCACGAAGGGTAAAACCAACATCGGCTGCGTGATCCGCGGCCTAAAAGACGGCAAAGAGCGCCAGGTCTATATCTACAACGTCTGCGACCACGAGGCTTGCTTCGCCGAGACGGGCGCGCAAGCGGTGAGCTATACGACGGGCGTACCTGCGATGATCGGCTCAATGATGGTTGCAAAAGGCATCTGGAGTGGAAAAGGCGTCTTTAACATGGAAAATTTCGACGCCAAGCCTTTCATGGACGAGCTAAATAAACAGGGATTGCCGTGGGAGATAATCGAAATGAAACCCGGCGAGAGGTATGAAGTAAAGTAAGAAATATTCTAACAAGATGGTAAAATTCTTTACCATCTTTTATTTTCTATTAAATATGCAGTCTTCAAGCTCTTTATAAACCAAAGTGTCTGGTAAAATAAAATTTGATAAATTTTCTTTGAAGATTTCAATATTAATAGGCGTCGTTATGCCACAACACTTTTTAATTTCTCCACCCTTATCCTTCACATTGTTATTTACTACATCTGTTACTACAGCATCATACCTACTCTCATCAAATTGGCACCCCTTTTTGTCGCAATAAGCCTTTAAAATCTCTTTATCAAATAAATAATTTTCTATTTCCCATCTTTTCATAACTCTAAAGCTATTTTCTTGACCATCAAGGTATTCTTGCCTATCAAATTCACTCACATTGCCGCCTGAAGCTATATCCCTATCTTTAAATACCCAAATTTCCAAGTCCTTAAATACTTTTCCAAGTATGGCTATTGCTATTCTACTTCTATAGTCTAGCTCAGTATTTCCACCACTTGATACAAATAAAGTATCTGGATATTTTTTATTGAAAATATTATTTAATACCTTTGCATCCAATCCTTTTTCATAGCTATCTTTTAATTCTGCTCTCCCTTCGCAATAAATTATTCTTTTAGGTGCAATTAAGCCTGTTAAATCGTCTAAGGCAGTTTCAAAAATTTCTTTCCATTCATTATAGTTTTTATCAATGGGTTTTAGTTCTATTTTATCGGATAGATTAATGTTTTTATGAAATTTAATGATTTGACTATCGCCTATAAAGTCCGTTTGTAAGGCCCTTAAAAAACCTATACTGTGCGTTGTTATCCAAATTTGACCTTCATCATCTATTAGATTATTTATCTCTTTCATAAGATTTCTTTGTATACATGTATTTATATGAAGCTCCGGCTCGTCTATTAAATAAATAGAGCCTTTATATTTTTCTTTTCTCAAAAATAGATCTAA
This sequence comes from Campylobacter concisus, assembly GCF_002912895.1. Lineage (GTDB taxonomy): Bacteria > Campylobacterota > Campylobacteria > Campylobacterales > Campylobacteraceae > Campylobacter_A > Campylobacter_A concisus_G. Next base: position 65,116 of record NZ_POZX01000039.1, on the reverse strand, counting down.
AAGTATATCAACTACTTCTTTTTCGCCAGAAGATAAACTATTGAAAGAAAATTTTACATCAGAATCAGGCTTTTTGAAAAATAAAGTGCCATTGCCACCTTCAACTTCTCCCATACTAACTATTTCTAAATCTAAACAGTTTTTAATTGAATTATTTAGTTGGTCTATAACATGTTTTCTAGCTTCAGACGGTTTTAAATCATTGTCATCTCTATATGAATTAAAATATGCAAGCAGTCCCCTATAGTTTTCTTCTATTTTTTCATCAATGCTAACGGAATAGCTAGCACTATATCTATTTTCCTCTATTGGGCTGACTGCTCTAATTTCTTTAATATTTAAATCATTGTTATATCTATATGGGCTTCTAAACGAAAATAGACTATTTAGACTATTTTTATATTTTTCTATATTACGCAGTTCATCCTTTCTATAAACAATACCACCTACAACAAAATCTATATCAATTAGTTCATAGAAATTTTTATTATTTGATCTAAAAAAATAATTCTTAACACTACCGGATGGGTCTGTTCCTATACGTGCACCAAAAGATGGGCCTAATGCAATAAAAGCGTCCAATACACTACTTTTACCACAACCATTTGGGCCGACAATAGCAACGATTTTCTTTGGGCTATCTCCTAAATCAATAGTTAAATCCTTAAAACGTTTAAATTCTTGTATACGCACTTTAGATACCTTCATTGTTAAACCTTATTATTTTTAATTACACTTCTCAAATTTCTGCTTTAAATTTTAAAAACTTCGTGCTTGGATAGCTCGTATTTGTCGTATATCACGGCATTATCATCGCCGGTAGGCTGCATGAGGTCGTATGCTAGCCCACCTTTTTTAAATTTTATATTAAAAACACTAATTCTGCGCTTGGCGTCTATCTCGGGGATGCCGATTTCATCGATATCTTTAAAATAAAATTTCGCATTCTCGCTGCTTTTTTGTATCAAAAATCCGTCATCTTCGATTTTTCGGTATCACAGAATAAGAAACTAGGATAAAGAGGTAACTTCGGCGCAAGCTAACTTACTGGCGCCGAAATTGAAAGTTATTTTATCACCGCTTCAAAGCCAACATCTACATCTGGATAGCTCTTTCCGCCATGAAATGGTTTGGCAGCAGCAGCAAATTTATCAAAGCTTTCATTTAGCTTCAAATCATTTACAAGATCAACTGAAAATTTTGCTACTAGCTTGCCATTTTGCACTTCATATTTTGTTTTAAAAATTTTTGAATTGCCGTTTATGCTAAGCTCAACATCCATTTCTCCGGCTTTATCATCGCCATTTACTGCTACGATCTTGCCATCTACTGCCTTGCCATCGAAAATAATGCCAATCCTTTTATCGCGGTCAGGCAGCTTTGTATCGATATCTTTTGGCTCAAGCTTAAATTCAAAGCTCTTTAAAAAATCAGCAAAATTTGCATTTTCTTGACTTTTAAAATTTATCGTCTTAAAAGTACCTGGTACGGCTGTTTTATTTGCTAGCTTGTAACCAGTAAATGTTACCTTTGGTTCACCTTCTACGCTAAATGCAAGAGCTGAAACTGCAAAAAATGAAGCTGCTAAAGCAACAGAAGTAAGTTTATTCATAAAGAATCCTTTTTATAATATTGATAATAAATATCGCAAATTATATACCTACTTACTTCAAAAAAGACTTAAAAATTCTTTTTAATTAATGAATAAATTTTTAATATCTTTTTACTCTGGATCATCGCTAAAATCGTTATCCCTAAAGATCACATAAAAATTTATGAGCCAAAAAACAAAAGCGATTGCTATGAATGTTGCTGGTAAATGAATGTAAAAGCCACTCCAAAAATAAGCCAAAATTCCTCTACTAATGCCAGCTAAAAGAACTAAAATAAAAGCAATTTTACTAAGGCGTAAAAACTCAAGTTCTTGTCCGCTGTGACGAAGTCCTGCGACATTAAATATAAGCATCACGCTAAAAATTACTGCATTTATCGCTATTAGATGCATAAAATTTGTTTCAAGATGGAGCCCAAAAATACCGCTAAAGCCGATTCCCAAAAATCCAAGCGCTAAAAATAGTTGCATAAAATAGTATAAAAGCACAAAACTATGCCTAAAAAGCTCTTTATAGTGCCATTCTTTAAGCTTTGCAAGTACCGCACTTCCACAAGCTATCGCAGCATAATAGACACCCATGCTTTCCTCAAAAAATATATTTAAAAGTAAAAAAGCACAAACGCAGCAAATAGCGATATTTTTATAGATAAAATTTGGCACAAAAACAGCTTCATCCATACCTTTTTCTCTTTTTAATGCTTCTTTTCCAAGCACGACACTAACGCGGTAGGAGATGAGTAAGATAGCGATTACGTGGATAAAAACTTGTAAATTTAGAAATTTTTCGTTGCCGCTTATTAGATAATAAATTTCAAAGCCTAAAATGCCAAACAAAAAGCCAAGTACGCCAAATTGATCATCGTTTTTATCCCGCCAGATCATATAAAGGCAAAGCAAAACCAAGTAAAGCCAAAAAAGAGCAATAAAGCAGTGTGCTAAAAATAGGCTAAAAAATGCCAAGATAAAGCTTGTAAAAAAGAGTGAAAATAATATATAGGCGTGTATTTTTAGAGATGCTTGAAAATTTGTCCAATCAGTTAATCCAGTTAGCAAAAATCCAGCATAAGCAAGCGCTAAAAAAAGTTGCAAAAATATAAATTTATGCAAACTCACAAAATCAGTTGGAGTAAAAAACACACTAGCACCAAGCACCGCACAGGCGGCGCTCATTAAGAAAAATATCCTCATAGGATAAGTAAAAAAGTTATTAATCATAATAAATTTGCCCTTTAAAATTTTCATCTATCATCTTGCTAATAAACGTAAAATCGCGCTCTTTAAAATTTTTGTCTATTTCAAGTTCTCTCTGTATAACTGCGCCTTTACTTGATAGGAAATAAATTCTATTTGACATCTTTACAGCCTCCATTCTATCGTGTGTGACAAGAACCACACTCATACCTTCACTTACTCTTTGGCCAATAATTTCAATTAAAATTTCTTTCATATCATAATCAAGCCCCGAAAAAGGCTCATCCATCAAAAGCAGATCAGGTTTTGTTACGACCGCTCTTACGAAAGCGACTCTTTGTCTCATGCCGCCACTTAGCTCACTTGGGTATTTTAAAGTATCCTTTTGGCTTAATCCAACCTTTTTAAAAAGCTCTAAAACAGCGTTAATGTCTGGTTTGTCCATAACTAAAAGTACATTTTCAAGAGCATTTTTCCATGTAAGTAGGCGATTTTCTTGAAAAAAATATGTAGTCTTTTTAAAGCTATTAGAAATTTTCCCTTTTCTAGGCTCATTTAGTCCGCTAATAAGCCTAAGTATCGTCGTCTTGCCACATCCTGATGGCCCAAAAAGTGTCACCACCTCGCCACCTTTTACATTTAGGCTAAAATTCCTTACGACCTTATCTCTTAAAATTTCATACTCTACATTTTTAAGCTCAAGCATCATCTTCTCCAAGGCATCAAAGCTATTTTTAATGGCTCGATGATGAGGTACTCAAAAAGCATGATAAGAGTGATGCTTAAAAGAACATAGGCCATTACCTCGGTTGTTTCAAGCATCGCCCTTGCATTTGCTATCTTTGCTCCCATGCCGTTATTTGCACCCAAGAGTTCAGCCATTATGACTATTTTTACACCCATTGCAACAGCTACACTAACAGAGCTTATGATATAGCTTGTAAGATGTGGGATATAAAGGTGTTTTATCTTTTTTAAAAAGCCTAAATGATAGGCATCAAACATCTCTTTTAGCTCCTCATCTACGCTACTCATAGCAACTGCTGAGCTTGCAAAAGTAAGCGGTAAAACGGTTATAAAGATAGTAAAAACGGTGCTAAAATTTCCAAATCCAAACCAAAAAATAGCAAGCACTATCCAAATAATTGGTGGCATCGACAAAAGCAAGGTGATAACAGGCTTTAAAAAGGCTGCAAAACTTTTAAAGCTACCCGCTATTAGCCCTAAAAATATACCAAAAAATGTTGCCGAGCAAACTCCGATTAGTGATCTGCAAAGCGTTATGTTTATTTCGCTGTTTTTATAATCTTTTAAAATTTCACAGGCTTTTAAAAATACATCTTTTGGTGGCGGAAGTAGGAGTGGGGAGCTAAACTCGCTTCCCACTTGCCAAATGGCTAAGATCAAAAAAACTACGGCAAATCCGCTAAATCCGCCCCAAAAATAGTCAATTATTTTTAAAAAGCTTGAGCGATCTTTTTTAATGCCATCAATTAGTATCATAAAAATAGACCTTTATCTGGCATCTTGCCGCCTAGAAATTTTGGATTAAACTGATAAATTTCTTCAAAAAACGCCATGATCTCATTTTGCAGTTCATTTGCTTTTGTTACTGTTAGATTTGCTTTGTCAAAAGCATTTGCAAGTGCTACTTCTGGAGCTGGCAAGTAGCTTGAGCCGATCTTTGCTGCGCTTTGTTTATTCTCGAGTATCCAAGAAAGTGCATTTTTAAGATCACTATGAAGTGTGTCAAATAGATTTAAGTTTTTCTCGTAAAAGCCTCTTTCTACGATAATGCCAGCCATTGGGATTATCGGTTTTGTACCAAAGCTCTCGCCCCAAATTTTTGGAAAATCAACTGAATAATGCACGCTAACGCCTGCTTTTTTGCCACGCAAAATAGTCGCTTCGCCAAGAGGTTGTGGAACTATTAAAATGTCAAAATCTTTTTGTAAAAATAAAAGCAGAGCCTCAGGCGGCGTTGCTGTGTAGGTGATGTCTATTTTGCTAACGTCTATGCCTCTCTTCTTGCAAAGCGCTCTTAAAACAAGATCAGGCATATCGCCTCTAAATGGCATGATGAGCTTTTTGCCTACAAAATCCTCTAAATTTTTGATCTTTTCATCCTTAACCATAGCGTTCATAACGCCAAGGGTCAGTAAATTTAACATCGCAAAATCAAGCCCTTGATTTCTTAAATTTGCAGCGACATTTGAAGGCGACATTGTGACTTTGATATCTCCACTAGCTACGCCTGCACGCAGCTGATCTGGTGTTTTCCAGATATTTAGGCTTACATCATAAGTTTTATTTAACTCGCCTTGCAGTGCAGCAACTGCCATTATGACGCTTGGGATCGCTGGCGCGCCCCACATATTAAAGCTCTCTTTTGCAAATAAATTTGGTGCAAATGCGCTAACGCCTAAAGCTGTGCTAAGTCCTAAAAATTTTCTTCTATCTAACATCTTTTTCTCCTTTAAAAACTGCTGTGAAAGCTAATGAAAAATGTCCTGCCAGGGGCATGAACGACCACTGGATCAAGTGCTGCTACGTGATCACCGCTGATAAATTCTGCATAATCTTTATCAAATAAATTTGCTACGCCAAATCTTATGCCAACTTTATTTTTAAACTCTATGCCGCCATAAAGATCGAGCAAACCAAATCCTTTTGCAGCCTCTTTTTTATCGATGCCTAAGCCATTTTGCTTGCTAAAATCGCCTCTAGGTTGCTTTGAAACTAGCCTTAGTGCGGTGCCAAGATTATAGCTGCCAAAGCTTGCATAGTCTTTGTAATCAAATGCAAAATTTGCCTCAAAAGGTCTTATTTGATAAAGCGGTCTGCCATCGGTTTTGTTTTGTCCGTAGTTGTAGTAAAGTGAGCTTTTTAAGCCAAAGTGCCTTGCAAAGCTATACTCTGTATTGAAATTTACACTATAAAGCGTTGCATCAACATTTCTTGAGATGACAGCGTTTTTGTTTGGTTGCATGGCAGCTTTTGAATGACGTCTATCAAAAATAATCAAATTTTTAACGCTATCAGCGATGAAATGTCCTCCAAAGCTAAAAGCATCTTTGTTTTGCAAAGAGTTTAGGTATTCTTTGTAAAACTGGCTGCCAAATTTAAAGCCAAGAACCGCTCTATTGTGTCTTTCTGGCTCTAAATTCGGATTTGCTATCCAGCCGTTATCGCCTGCACCATAAAGTGTATTAAAACGCTCCATATTGCTTGGCAAGCGAGATAAACTCTCAAGTTTTGCAAAGTAGCTATCCTTATCATTTGGTGTAAATTTATATTTTAAACTTGCGCTAAAAGCGTCTTTTTTGATCTTATCACTTACGTCTTCACCGTAAATTTGGCGAAGTAGCCCGCGAGTCGTACTAATGGCTGGATCTGGTGCGAAAAATTTAGTGTCGATGCCATTTAATTTACTTCTTTGCTCTTCATATTTTAAGGCAAGAGAGGCTTCGTTTGCTTCATTAAATTTATAAGCAAGTGTGTCAAAGAGCATAAATTTATCATTTCTAACATCAGCAAATCTGTATCCGTTAAATACCCAAGTAGAGCCACGTTTTAGGTATCTTTTGCCATCATGTTTATCTTTTTCAAAGCCAGCGCCTATTTGATTGTGAAAGCTTGCAAAGTCAGCGTCATATTTTAGATTTGTCTCAAATATATTTCTCTTTAAATCCACTTTCACATTTGGAGTGGCATCTCTTAGATGAAAATTATCAGCTTTTCGCTCAACTTTTTTTAGGACAAATTCAAAATTTAGCGTATTTGAAAGATCTTCCTCGCCTAATCTAATATTTAGCTTGCCAACTTTTCTTGTCGTTTTAAAGGCATCCATCACGTGCTCTGGCTGCTTGTCTTTATCGATATTGTCCCTTAAAAACGTAAGCCTAAGCTCGCTAAGATCATTTGGCACGAAGCCTAAGATAGCGCTTTGACCTTGTCTATTGTAGCCATAGTTCCATTTTTTGCCACTTCCATCTTTATAATTATTTGCTTTGGTGAAATTTGCATTTAAAATGGTGTAAAAATTTGCGCCGCGATATTTAAAAAGCGATGAATTGTAAAAGCTCTTGCCATACATTCCAGCTGAGATATGAAACATATCAGCTGAGTCATCAAGCAAATTTGTAACAAATGGATATTCGCTTCTTTGAGTGCGGTCAAATTGATTTTCCACAAAGACGCTTTGTGCAATATTTGGCGTGATGACTGGTGGCGGTGCAAATTCTCTAATAGGCTTTATAATGTCTAAATTTGCTTCATTTGCTAGAAGCAGCGATGAAAGAACTGCTAGGCTTAAAATGGGCCTCATATAAACTCCTTTTAAAGATATAATTATGATTTCTTTTATCAGAATTGTAGTAGCAAAACCCTTTATAAAAGTTGATGTAAGTCATCCTTTAAATTTTTAATCCATAATTACGAGTCTATTGTAGATAAAATGCTTGATTTTATTTTTGCAAGAGTAGCTAAATGGTGTAAATTTAATGTGAAAAATGTATAAAATTTTGATAATTGTTATATAAAAATTTTAGATCATAGGTCGATTTAATTAGGCTCTAAAATTATTAAGCCTATCTCTTAGCTCTTTTGAAATGGTAAATTTTGAGAGTTCATATTTATCAAAAATGATGATCAAATCATCACCTAGTGGTTGCACTAATCCAAAGCAAGCATCTCTATCAAGACGGTTTTTCTTAAATTTCACGCTCAAAGTTTCAACTTTTTTCTTATCGCCAAAGCTCTTAATGGCGATCTCGTCGATATCCTTAAAGTAAAATTTTATGCTTTTTGAGCCTTTTGTGATGATAAATCCATCATCTTCAATACGTAAAAAGTTGTTTTGAAAAATTTTTCTAACACAAAAGAACGCTGAGAGAGCGCCAATGATGATGCCAAAGAGAGACGCTGTGCCAAGAGCTAGATAAAAGTAGCCAATGATGCTAAATATAAAAAGTCCAAGCCCAAAGGCTAGCGCCCAAAATACATCTTTTTTACTCTCTTTTGTTATCATCATTTTTCCTTTTAAGCTAAAATTCCAGCACCATTTATCGCTTGGCTGCGCTCTTTTGCATAAATTCTCTCGCCGTTTATGACGTCATATTTCCAGATCGGCGCATTGGCCTTAAAGTCCTCGACAAATTCGTTTATAAGCCTTAGCGCAACCTTTCTTTGAGGGCTCACAACGCCTGCAACATAAGAGCTCGTATGCACTGCCACATCGCCCTTTGAGTGAGCAAAAAGTACGTAGGCATTTTCTTTTTTGGCTCGCTCCTGCCAAGCATCTAGCCATTTTTTAAGGATCGGCTCATAAATATCAAAGCTAAGCGCCGAAATTCCGCCCTCTTCTCTTACTATGCCTACAAAAGTGATGAGCGCGCCGTAGTTTTTATCCTTAAACCTATCATACCACTCGTTTGTGATGCTTTGAACGTCCAAGCTTCCATTATAAATTTGCATCTTAGCCCCCACAAACTGGCGGCAAAATAGAAATTTTATCGCCTGATTTAAGAGCGAAATTTATATCACTTACGATCTCGTCATTTACGGCAACCGCACAGATATTTAGCCATTTTTTAAGCTCTTCTTTCTGGCTTAAAGCCGCTTTTACTTCGCCTAGATTTTTTGCTTCTACTTTTATATTTTCAAGCCCGATAGGCCCAAGAAATTCGATCTCTATCACGTTTTATCCTTTGAGATTTTTGCTGATTTTACTTAAAAATAAATTTAGATATACTTATTTAAAAATTTAAAAAGCGAGCAAAAATGAACGAAATTTTAAAGAGCATAAAAACTCCAGCTTACGTCTGCGAAGAGGCAAAAGTGCGTAAAAATTTAGAGCTTTTAAAATATGTCAAAGAGCAAAGTGGAGCTAAAATTTTAGTCGCACTTAAGGGCTTTGCATTTAGCGGAGTGATGGATATGGTTGGCTCTTATCTTGATGGTGCGACTTGCAGTGGGCTTTATGAGGCAAAATTTGCAAGTGAATACGTAAAAGGCGAGATTCATACTTATAGTCCAGCCTTTAAGGATGAGGATTTCGATGAAATTTTAAAAATTTCAAAGCACATTACATTTAACTCTTTTGCGCAGTGGCAAAAATTTAAGGGTATTGCCCTAGAAAATGGTATCATCTGCGGCCTGCGCGTAAATCCTGAAGTCTCACTAGCCCCAACTGACAGCTATAATCCATGCGGCAAATTTAGCAGGCTTGGCATCACAAGAGAAAATTTTAAGCCAGAGCTTCTTGATGGCATAAGTGGGCTTCATTTTCACGCACTTTGCGAGGAGAGTGCGAGTAGCTTACAAACCGTGTTAGAGGCATTTGAAGAGAAATTTGGGGAGTTTATACCAAAGATGAAGTGGATAAATATGGGCGGAGGACATCACGTCACGAGGGCTGATTACGACGTGGAGCTACTTATAAATATCATCAAACGCTTCCGCGAGAAATATGGTGTAGAAGTATATCTAGAGCCTGGTGAGGCTGTGGGCTGGCAGACTGGCTTTTTGATAAGTAGTGTGCTTGACATCGTGCATAACGAAAAAGATATCGCTATCCTTGACACATCAGCCGAGGCACACATGCCAGATACCGTGCTTATGCCTTACCGTCCAGCTGTTAGAGGCGAGAGTAAAAATGGCAAATTTGCTTATAGATTTGGCGGCAATACCTGCCTAGCTGGCGATATAGTAGGGCTTGAAGCGGGCGATGCGGAGTATAAATTTGATAGCGAGCTAAAAATCGATGACCGAGTCATCTTTGAAGATCAAATTCACTACACTATCGTAAAAAATACGACATTTAACGGCATAAAACTGCCAGATCTACTGCTTTTAAAAGAAAATGGCGAGATAAAGATGATTAGAGAGCTAGACTACGAAGAGTATAGGCGTAGAAACTAATAGCTGGTGTTGCGGCTAGTTTCTGGCTGCTAAATACTAAAAGCTCATTTGTATTTATATCTATAAAATTTTTACAGATTAGTATCCATAAATTTTGGCAAATTTGTCTATCTTTGCACTCTTTTGCCAGTTGTATTCGGTTTCATTTGCGATATTTTGAGCTAATTCTTTACCGAAATGATCACTTATGAAGCCAAAAGCCATGTCCATGCCAGCGGCTACACCTGAGGCGGTGTAGAATTTACCATCTTTTACCCACCTGGCGTGTGATTGCCATTTTACGGCATCACGGCACTGTTTTACCCATTCAAACGACTTTTTATTTGATGTGGCTTTTAGCCCATCAAGTACTCCAGTGCAAGCTAGCAAAGCTGAGCCAGTGCAGACACTAAGGCAAAATTTTGAAGCCAAAACACACTCTTTAAGATGTGATATAAACTCGTTGTCTTTTACTAAAATCCTTATGCCCTGACCACCAGGTACCAGCAAAATACTATTTTTTGGTAAAGTGACCAGCTTTTTTGTTTTTACTTCAAAGCCTTGCTTACTTTTTATTGCTTTACCATTAAACGATACAAAATTTAGATTTATTCCAGGTACTCTTGCTAAAAACTCTACAGGACCCATGAGATCAAGTGTCTCGTAATCATCAAAAAGAAGACAAAATAGATTCATCGCTCTGCCTTTTGGATAGAAATTTCAAAAATACTTTGATATTTTAGTTTAAATTTTTAAGAAATAAAGGGGAAAATATAAATTTTGAAAGAATTTTTATCTAAAAAATTGAGATAACTGAAAATTGTTTTTAAAATTTAGATAATAAATTTTTAGGTATATTCTAGTAAAAAATTAACAAAACTTAAATATATTTTATCAAATTATTAGTAATTTTTTTTACTAAGGTTTACTTGTGATTAGCTCTGATATAATAGCAGCTAAAACAGCATAACTATGTGATTTTAGCATATTTAACTAAAAGCTCAAATCATTAAGTTTTATGCAAATAAAGGAATAAAATGACGAGAATTCTTACTCTACTTTTTACATTGTCTGTTGCGGCAATGGCCATTGAGGGACCAACTGGCGTCAATCAATTTGACAGCACCATTTGGGCAGCACAGAGGATAGAAAATATCAAGCCTTATGAGCATAGCTGGGGGCCGATATTTACTTTTATCCAAGGTAATGATTATTTTGCAATAGCAGCACTTTCTATCATTTTGGCTGTTATTGGAGCATTTGCATTACACTTTTTAATCATTGGACCAAAACATTTTAGTCATGATGGTAAAAAGGTATTTGCTTTTTCATTGATCATACGTATAGCTCATGGTTTGGCAGCTATCTCATGGATCATTTTAGTGCCAACTGGTATCATCATTATGTGGGGTGCAGAGCTTGGCGGTGGAACATTTGTGCGTTTCTGTAGATACTTGCACGATACGGCAACTGTTATCTTTGCTGTTTCTGTGCTTCCTATGTTATTTACCTGGACAAAGAGAATGCTTCCGGCAATTTATGATATCAGATGGATGATGATAGTTGGTGGCTATTTATCAAAGAAAAAGAGACCTGTTCCGGCTGGTAAATTTAATGCTGGTCAAAAAGCATGGTACTGGATCGCTATCCCTGGTGGTATCGTTATGATAATTACTGGTGCGATTATGTATTTCTTAGACTTCAAAGAGCCAGCAGTTGCTTCTTGGTTTGGTCTTACACAAATTGATCTTTTAAGATACAGCGTAATTATCCATAACTGTCTTGGCATCGCATGTGCAGTATTTTTCTTGGTTCATATTTATATGGCAGCTATTGCTATTCATGGTGCTATTTGGTCGATGATTACTGGATATAAAGAGGAAGAAGAAGTTTATGTTCTTCATCACTACTGGTATCAAGAGCTCGTTAGAGAGAATAAAATTCCAGTATCTGATTATGAAAAGTCTTATACAAATTTAAAATAATTAACTTTACTCTGACCTTGCTAGTAAGCGGGGTCAAAGCTCTCTTTTATCTCAAATTTATACATTAAAATTTTTAAAATAATTAATATTTTTTTGGCTATAATCCAAACTAGTTTCAAGGTTTGAAATACTAATAGCAAAAGGAAAAATCATGACAACAATTGATTGTAGAAATTTAGAGTGCCCAAAACCAGTCATAATGACAAAAAATGCACTTGATAGTTTAAGTGAAGGCGAAAGCTTAGAAATTTTGGTAAATGCACTAGCCCCAAAAGAAAATATTTCAAGATTTTTAAAAAATCAAAATATAAACTTTAGCCTCGAAAGCAATGGCAACGAAACTAAAATTTTAGCTACAAAAGGTAAAAATGCGCTTGAGCTTACAAATTTTGATGAGTTTGTCTGCGACATAACACCAAAAAATAATAAAGTACTCTATCTAAATGAAGAGCGCGCGGGAAGTGGCGAAGTTGGCATAAATTTACTATCAAAATTCCTAGGAGCTTTTCTTCAAGTTGAGAAAAAACCAAAGATAATAATCTGCGTAAATAACGCTGTAAAGATGACAACAAATCGCTCACATCCAAGCTTTAAGCCGCTTAAAGATCTTGAAGCTGCTGGTGTTAAAATTTTAAGCTGCGGAAGCTGCTTGGAGGCTTATAAGCTAGTAAGCGATCTTGCGATTGGCGAAATTTCAAATGCTTATGAGATCATCGACATACTCTCAACTTACGAGCAAATCAAATTATGATCTATCACGACAAAAAGCTTACGCAGTTCGTTAGAGCCGCTGGTTGAGCTGCTAAGCTTGACCCGTCGGGTCTAAACAAAACGATTAGTAGTTTAAATTTATCTCATCCAAATCTGCTCTCAAGCACCAATTCTAATGAGGATGCGAGTGTCTTTAAAATTTCAAGTGATCTTGCACTTGTTCAAACTCTTGATTTTATAACGCCTGTGGTAAATGATCCTTTTATTTACGGTCAAATCGCTGCTGCAAATAGCCTAAGCGACGTCTTTGCAATGGGTGGTGAGGTGATAAATGCTCTAAATATCGTGGGTTTTGATAGCTGCAACTTGGCACCTGAAATTTTAGGTGAAATTTTGCAAGGCGGAGCCGATAAAGTAAAAGAGTGTGGTGGCATTATTGTTGGCGGGCATACGATCGAGACACAGCAGATGTATTATGGGCTTAGCGTCACTGGAAGGGTTCATCCTGATAAATTTTGGGCAAATAATACTGCCATAAATGGCAATGTTTTGATACTTACAAAGCCCCTTGGAAGCGGCATTTTAAGCACAGCAATAAAGGCTGATTTATTAAGCATGGAGCAGATAAAAGAGGCTGCAACTATCATGGCACAGCTAAATTTTTATGCATTAAAGGCACTTGATGACATCAAAGTCTACGGCGCTACTGATGTGACTGGATTTGGCTTTTTGGGACATTTAAGCGAAATGCTAAATGAAAAGATCAGTTTTGAAATTTATGAAAAAAACGTGCCAATCATTGCAAGCGCAAAGGAATTTGCAGATATGGGCATTATTCCAGAAGGAAGCTATAAAAACCGCGAATTTGCAAAGCATTTTGTAGATAAAGAAGCTGACATTTTACTATTTGACGCACAAACTTCAGGCGGACTTTTGCTTGCAGTTGGTGAAAAGGACGCGATGCTTGCAGTAAAGCGTTTAAAAGAAGTGGGTTATGAAAGCTCAGCTATCGTTGGCTCTGCGGTGCCAAAGAGTGAGTTTGGTATATTTTTAAGATAAATTTTTAAATAGCATGCTGTCTCATTGCGTTAGTAAAATCTTTTAATTTACTTAACCATTCTATAATTTCAAAAACTACAAAGGAGAGATGATGAATTATCTTGAAATTTTAAAATTTCGTCATGCTTGCAAAGTTTTTGACGAGAGCAAAAAAATCAGTGCTGGAGAGTTTGATTTTATACTAGAGGCTGGTAGACTAAGCCCTAGTTCAACTGGCCTTGAGCAGTGGGATATCTTAGTCGTTCAAAATAAAGAGCTTAGAGAAAAAATAAAAGCTCTTTCATGGAATCAAGCGCAAATCACATCTTGCTCGCATTTAGTTGTCGTTTTAGCTAAGATCAAAGAGGTAAAATTTGGAAGTGCATACGTTAATAAAATGATCGCTAGAAATACCAATAAAGATCCTGAAGCCATTGCTGCAAGGCAAAAATTTTACCATGACTTTTTGCTTGCAAATTTTAAAAATGATGATGAGCTAACATTTCAGTGGTCACATGAACAATGCATGATAATCGCCACAAATATGATGAATGCAGCTGCAAGTTTGGGCATTGATAGTTGCCCGATAGAAGGCTTTGATAGACATGCTTTAAATGAACTTTTAGGGCTTGATGAGAGCTTTCAAAGAGTGGCTATCATGGTTCCATTTGGCTACCGCCTAAATCCACAACCAAAAAAACTTCGCAGAGAAATTTCTGATATCGTTACTTGGATTTGTTAAGATATTTGAGCCAAATTTTAAATAAATTTTTGGCTCAATTTTAAATAAATCAATAAATTCTAAATAAATACTTACCTTTATAAACCCAAATCAAGTAAAAATGGGATAAAATCAGAGCCAAAACCTAAACTAACGAGGTGTCTATCGTGCTTGAGAAACAAAAAACCAGCCTTCAAATAGTAAAAATGTTTTATACAAAGTCTATTTTACTTTTACTCTCATTTATATTTTTAGCATTATTTGTAGTTTGTGCTGGTACGAACGATATAAAGTATGATCTTAGCTCAACTAATTCAAATATAAAATCATCAATCTCAAATAGCTTTTTTATAATAAAAAATGATCTATTTTTAAAATCAAAAATGGTTGAAGCAGGTCTTAGTGATATGCTATTTGATAAAAATTCAACAAAAAACGATCTTTATGTAGCTTTTTACGTTTTTGATAAAAATAGAAATTTACTCTATTCAAAGAGATTTTTAGGTGCTGATGACATGGCCGAAAAGGATCTATCGTGGCTTAGTTTAAACGAGGCAGATGCTGGGAAATTTACAGTATCAGATCGAGTCTATAAAAATAATCGTTTTAAAGATATTTATGCATCTTATGGACTAAAAAATGGAGGCAGTATTTTAGTTCAAATTGATATAAAATTTTTGCAAAGCTACACCAATGTAGATTACGATGATAAAAGTAAAACTTATGCTTATCTGGTAGATAAATATGGAAATTTATCAAGAGATGAGTTTTATAAAAAATTTGATGAATCGATGTTTTTACCTTATGTGAGTCTTGGCGATGAGTTTAAAGAGGATAAAATAATATTTTCTTTAAGCCATATGAGCTTTTATCTCATAAGCTATATGACAGAGTATAAAATTTTTGTTATTACCGCTTCAACGAAGCATTTTCATATCTTTATGCAGTTTGTGTTATTTTGGCTATCGATCTTTTGTTTTATATCTTCTTTGATTTTATGGGTTAGAGATGTGAAATTTATAAAAAATAGAATAATGCCAGCTTTAAAAGAGGTAAGAGATACTTTATATGGCAATGAATATGAGATAAGACGAAGCCTTAATGTAACAGAATTTGAAGATATAAAAAATGGAATAAACAAGCTAAAGATAGAAACCAAAAAAGCAACTGATGGGCTAGAAGAATACAAAAGTAGATTTGGCTATATTTTTGAGCAAAGCTTTTTGAAAATAGTAGTTTATGATGCTTATAGCGGCGATATTATTGATGCTAGTAATGCATTTTTATCTTCCGTTGGCTACACAAAAGATGAGATTATAGAGCTAAATTTAAATGATTTAATAGATGGTGATTTTGCATTGTTTATGCAAATGAAACAAGACGCTCAAAATAGCGATATGAGTTTTAAAATCAAGCTAAGAACAAAAGATGGCGGCACTAAAGAGGGATTTTTACAAGAGTCGCAGATCGAGCTAAGAGATTCTAGGCTAAATTTTATGCTTATACACGAGCTTGACGATGGAAAATTTACGAAAAAGGATAACGAAGCAATAAATGATTATTCGTTTTTATCGCCAAATGTAATAGCAGAAGCATTAAGTAGCGATCCATTTTCTATCGTAAGAAGTACGCAAAATATCGATAATGTCTTTAAAGTCCCACAAGATAATAAGCTTATAAATTTAAAAAATCTAATAAGCCCTGAAAGTTTAGATGAGTTTGCTGTAAATGTTTCTAATGAATCTAAAAAATTCTTTGAAAATGGCGGCAAAAATAGCGAAATCAATCTCGTAGCCAATATGCAAACAAATGAAAACAACAAAACGCCATTTAAGATAAAAGTAAAATTTATAGATAATGGTGCTGATAAAGAGCAAAAAATCATCTACTTTTTTAATGACTTAAGTGATATAGCAAAGTTACAAGAAAAATATGATGCTGAATTAAAATATTTTCAAAGCATACTTTGGGCAAGCCAAGCGCTTGTCTTTTCATGGGATAAAAAAAGCGACACGCTTTATATCCCAAATGCTATTGCCAAGTCGCTCGGATATGCATTAAATGGGGATATGAGTATAAATTTTGAACGTGCGAAAACTATATTTGTAGATGAATTTGTAAGCTTTAAGGACTTTTTTGATCTTATAAAAAAAGATGAAGTATATGATGGCGAAGTGCGTTTTTATAGGGCTGATAAAGAGATTATTTATGTGAGGATTAGAGCAAAAGCAATAGCTTTTTATGATGGTGAAGCAAGCGTCATAAAGGGCACAATGCAAGATCTTAGTGTGCAAAATAGCTTTTTTTCTTATCAAGACCTTTTAGCAAAAATTTTCTCATACGCAAAAGAGCAAATTATTATGCTTGATGATGAGTTTAGAATCATAGATGCTAATGACGCTTTTTTCGATACGCTTGACATTTCTAGAGATAAAAATTTTATAGAGAAAATTTACTCAAAAGATATAATAAATTTTAAAAACGGACTAAAAGATATTAAAGATGAAATTTTAAATTCACTTAAAATAACTGGCTTTTGGCAAGGTCTTATTCATGATGTTCGAAGCAGAAATAGACTCGAAGTCATAAGTATAAGCAAGCTTTTAAACGCGTTTGGCGATCAAGAGGGATATATTTTATTAGCTTCAAGCGCAAATGATGATTGCTACAATAAAGAGTACCTCGAATTTATCGCGTATCACGATACGCTAACTGGGCTGCCAAATAGATTTTTGCTTTTTAATAAGCTAGAAAATCTACTAAAACAAGCGAAAAAAAGTTTAAAAGTAGCAGCCTTTTATGTCGATTTCGATAATTTTAAATCGATAAATGACGGATACGGACATCAAGTAGGCGATAAAATCCTAATAGAAATTTCAAAAAAAATAGATGAAATTTTCCCAAAACAAGGGATATTTGCAAGAATAGGCGGGGACGAGTTTATAGGTGCTATGCCTTATGAAAATTTGGGAGAAATTTACGAAACTGCTGAGAACATCTTAAGAGTGGGTCAGGGTAAAATTTCTATTGATGATGATGAGAAAAAACTTAGCGTAAGTATTGGTATTAGTTTAAGTAGCGATGCACTTAGCGTTGATGATCTAATTGAAAGAGCTGATTGGGCTATGTATCAAGCAAAGCTTAATGGAAAAAATAAATATTATGTATTTAATTCTAAAAAAGATACATATTTTAAAAATGAATATAGAGATGACTCAAAGATCATTGAAGCTATCGATGCTGGCGAGATGTTCTTACTATATCAGCCTGAGATTGATATAAAAAGCGGGGAAGTTAGCAGCTTTGAGGCATTTATTAGATGGAAAAATGGCGATAAGATATTAAGGCCATCAGACTTTTTGCCGCTTGCAAAAGGCTCAAAAGCAGTTGTTGCTATCGCATTATTTACACTAAAAGATGCTTTAAAAGCTAGGGCTGTATGGCTAAAAGAGGGAATAAATGCAAAAGTTAGAGTAAATTTATGCATTAAAAAGCTAATGACCTCTGAGTTTTTTGAGAAATTTAAAAAGCTTTTAGAAGATGAGCAACTAGACGCTAATGGGCTAATCATAGATATCGTTGACTCTGCAAGTGGCGTAAATTTAGATGATGTTGTTAGATATATCGATGCTTATAAGGAGCTAGGCGTTAGCTTTTCGCTTGATGATTTTGCGTCTTATTCGGGCTCAGTAGAAGCGTTAGGTATGTTAAAAACAAACAGATTTAATATAGATAAAAGATTTTGCAAACAAATTTTTGACTCAGTAGAAGCGCTAAAGACCATACGCATGATAAAGTATGTATCAGATACATTTGATTTTGATGTCATGATAAAAAATTTAGAAGATAAAAGCATGCTTGAAATTTTTGTCGGATTTGGCTTTAGTAGATTTCAAGGACGGCTTTTTGCGCCAGAGCTTAGCCTGGATGATGTGCTCAAATTTAAATTTGCTCTATCATCTCCGCTAAATGTAAGAAATTTTCAAGATGATGAGAACTACAATATGCTTTGCAAAATAGTAGGCGTAAAAGAGCTTATGACTCGTTTGATAAATTTACTTAAATGCGATGAAAAAATAAGCGAAAAATTAAAAAGCAAAATAGCAAATCAAGTAGATGATATCAGAATAATAAATAAAAAATTAGCTGAAATTTTAGATACGATCCTTGTAAAAATAGACAAAGAGAACGTAATAAATTTAGCTAATGAGGCAATTTTATTATGCGATGATGATCTAAATTTGAGTGGAGCGAATAAATAATGAATGAAAATGCTTTAAATGTTTATGAGCATGAAATCCCAAATGGAAGCAAGCTATACTTTGCCAGTAGCGCAAAGCTAAAGAGGCAGATCGAGCAAAAAGCTAGTGAAATTTTAGAAAATGAAGGCTTTAGCGAGATCGTAACACCATTTTTCTCATATCACCAGCATTTAAGTGTAGATGCGACAAATCTTTTGCGTTTTAGCGATAGCCTAAATCACGAAATAAGTCTAAGAGCTGATAGTACGGTAGATACTGTAAGGATCGTGCTTAGAAGGCTAAAGGCAAACGAATCAAAAAGATGGTTTTATATCCAGCCAGTCTTTCGCTATCCAAGTCAAGAAATTTATCAAATCGGAGCCGAGCTAATCGGTGAAAATGATGTTTTAAAAAGTATAAATATCGTAGCAAAGCTTCTTAATGAGCTAAAAATGGATACATTTTTGCAAGTGAGCAATATACAAATTCCAAGAGTGATTTGTGAAATTTTAAGCGTGCCTATTGAAATTTTTGAAAATGGACAAATGGAGAAAATTTTATCTCAAAATGTTCCATGGCTAAGCGCTCTTGCTCTTTTAAAGTCAGTTGATGAACTGGATGAAGTGATTAAAATTTCTCCAAGCAAACTAAAAGAACCGCTTGAAAATTTGAGAAATTTAGCTAGCGCTTTAGAATATAAAAATTTAAGAATAGTTCCGCTATATTACTCGAAAATGAGATATTACGATAGTTTATTTTTTAGATTTTTAAGAAATAACAGCATAATAGCAAGTGGCGGCAGCTACGAAATAGACGGAAAAATAAATAGTGGTTTTGCTATTTATACAGATGCATTGATAGAAGAAAAAATTAATTTAAGGAAGTAAGAATGAGAAAGGCTGATTTAGTAGTTGGAGTTCAATGGGGTGATGAGGGTAAAGGCAAGATAGTTGATATGCTAGGACTAAACTATGACATGATCTGTCGCTCACAGGGCGGCCATAATGCCGGCCATACGATCTGGGTTGATGGCGTTAGATATGCTTTGCACCTTGTTCCAAGTGGAATTTTGCATAAAAATATCATAAATATCATTGGTAATGGTGTTGTTGTTTGCCCAGAGGTATTAATCACTGAAATGGCACAGTTTGAAAATTTGGAGGGAAGGCTTTATATTAGCGATAAAGCACATTTAAATCTAAGCTACCATAGTCAAATCGATCAAGCAAAAGAGAGACTAAAAGGCGAAAAGGCTATCGGAACTACTGGCAAAGGCATCGGACCAACATACGCAGACAAGATAAGCAGAAGCGGCCACAGGGTAGGCGAACTACTTGAGCCAGAGCGTTTGTGCGATGCTTTGATGCATGATTTTGAGACAAACAAATGTGTATTTGACGCACTTGGTGTAAAAATTCCCAATGAGAATGAATTACTTGAAGAGCTAAAAAGATATAAAGAGGTTTTAGCTCCATTTATCGCAAATACTACAAACCTAGTGTGGAAGGCACTTGATGAAAATAAAAAGGTATTGCTTGAAGGCGCTCAAGGCACGCTTTTAGATATCGACCATGGCACATATCCATACGTAACTAGCTCAAATACCATAAGTGCAGGTGCTTGCACAGGTCTTGGACTAAATCCAAAAGAAATCGGTGAAGTAATAGGTGTCATAAAGGCCTATACGACTCGTGTTGGCTTTGGCCCTTTCCCAACAGAAGATAAAGGCACGAGTGGCGATAAGATGTGCGATATCGGTAAGGAATTTGGCACAACAACAGGTCGCCGCAGACGTTGTGGCTGGTTTGATGCTGTGAGTGTAAAATATGCTTCAAGGCTTGACGGTGTCGATACTTATGCGCTTATGAAGCTTGATGTACTTGATGGATTTGAAGTGGTAAAAATTTGCAAAGCTTATCAATATAATGGTGAAACTATCGATTATATGCCGACAGATCTTGAAAATGCAACTCCTATCTATGAAGAACTTGCAGGCTGGGATAGCGTAAAAGGTATAAGCAAATATGAAGATCTGCCAGCAAACGCAAGAGCTTATATCGAGCGAATAGAAGAGCTAACTGGCGTAAAGATCGGATACATCTCAACAAGCCCTGAAAGAAGCGATACGATCATTAGATGAAAAGCAAATTTACCTCTATCGTCCGCGTAAAAAAACAAGAGATGGATAAGGTGGAGGCAAAGCTTGCCGTTGCCAGGCTTAATGTAAGAAATTTTGAAGAAAATTTAGTGCATTTAAGAGCAAGGCTTGAGGAGTTTTGCTTGCCAAAAAGTGGCAATATAAGCGAGTTAAAGGAAAATTTAGAGTTTATAAAGATAGCAAGGCAAGAGTTAAATGCCTGCAAAGAGAGCCTTGAGATAGCTAAAAAAGAGGTTTCGCATTACGAACATAAATATAAAAATGCAAATTTAGAGTACGAAAAGATGAAATATCTAGAAAAAGAAGAGTTTAAAAAAGAGATAAAACGCATACAAAAAGCCGAAGCGCTTGCGCTTGATGAGTTTGCGGTGATGAAATTTACAACTAAGAGTGAGTTGTAATGAGAGCGGTTTTATTATTCTTAACTATTTTAAATTTTGCATTTTGTTTTGAAGTACCAGTTGATTGTACGCAAATTTTTGAAGCTAGAAAAGAAGAAATTTCAAAGGAACTTGAGATCATAGATGAACAGCGCCAAGCTTTAGAGGTATTTCGCGCAAGCTCAGCAGCAGCCTATGAAGAAAATAATAAAAAGCTTGCCAAAAAAGAAGCTGATCTAAATGCGACAATGAAAGTGATCGAGCAAAAACGCAAAGAGATCGATGAAGTGGTCGCCAAAAATGAGAAAATTTTAAAAGAACTTCGCACAATGACTAGTGATAAAGTCAATGAGTCGTATTCTAAGATGAAAGATGGCGCGGCAGCTGAGGTGCTCTCTAAAATGCCTAGATCAAACGCAGCCACCATACTTTATGCTCTTGATGCCAAAAAGATATCAACCATCATGGCGAAAATGGATCCAAAAGTAGCATCTGAGATCACCACTTTGCTTCAAAAAGGGCCACCATTTGCTGATGAAAAAGGTGATATGCCAACTCCAGCCGGTAGCATAAATATTCAGTAATAAATTTTTGCACAAGCAAGTAAAATTTAAAGAATTTAGACATCAAACATAAAGTGCTATGCTTATAAATTTTTAATTTTAAGCTTGCCTAACTTTAGCTTGTATACTTTTGTGGTAGCTATTTTTTAACCAAACTTGCTACGACCCCAACTCCAAGGATGGTTAGAATGATAAAAAGGCTAATTTGTGCAGAAATTTCAAAACCGATATGAAAGATATGAGCAGTCGCATTTACAGCTAGCTTTGCTGCGATAAAAAATAAAAGCACGATCACAGAAATTTCTAAATACTTTAAAAAATTTTTGAGTGCTTCAAGCACAAAATAAAGCGTTCTTAGCCCAAGTATTGCAAATATCATCGCTGAATAAACAATCACAGGATCTTTACTCACAGCAATGACAGCCGGAACGCTATCAAAAGCAAATATCACATCGCTTAGCTCAATTACGCAAAGACACAAGAATAATGGTGTTGCTATCCAAGTGGCTTTTAGCCTTAAAATTTGATCGTTAAGAGTAGTTTTTTGACTATCTGAAATTTGATTAGAAATTTCGCTAAATTTAACAAAAAAACTATGTCCAAAAAGCTGTGGTAAAACCGGAAAGAAGCGGTAAACCGCCCTATAAGCTATGTGGTTTGAATAATCTTTTATATCCTCATCACACTTATCTTTTTTTATCATCATTACGGCACTATATGCGACTATTGCCGCAAATATTAGCTCCATCCAAGGAGAGATGGCAAAAAGCATCGTACCTACGGCTACAAAGATGAGCCTAAATATCATAGCTCCTATAACGCCAAAATAAAGCACTCTGTGTCGGTAAATTTCAGGTATCTTAAACCATGAAAAAATCGCCATCATCACAAAAAGATTATCTACTGAGAGCGACTTTTCTAGCGCATATCCTGCAAAATAAAGACTTGCTATTTCACTGCCTCGCTCAAAATATAAATATATGCCAAAAAGTACCGAAACTCCTATCCAAAAAATAGACCAAATACCAGCTTGTTTTAGTGAAATTTTCTCATCATGTTTATGAGCAAAAAGATCTACTCCAAAGGCAAGTGATGCCATTATAAGAAAAACTATAATTGTTTGAATTTCTAATGCGTTCAACTTTTATCCTTAAAATTTTAACAAGGCATCATCAATACTTCTACTATCTCGCCTTTTTTGAGAAATTCTTTATCCATTGGGATCATTAAAAGTGCGGCTTTGTTTGTTAAATTATTTACGATTGCTGAGCTACCAAGCTTTTTGCCATCTAAATTTACAAAAATTTTGCCCTCACGGTTTTCTAAATTTACAGCTGTAAATTCTAGAAACGGCGAGCGTTTTTTATAGTCTTCGTCCATTATCGCCGTGATCTTTGGCTCTTCTTGACCAAACCACGCATTTATTAGGACCCTCACGTAAAGCACACACATAACCATTGCCGAGTACGGAAATCCTGGCAGTGCAAAGATATATTTATCGCCTGACTTTGCCACTCTGATATGACGACCCGGTTTTATGGCAGCACCTTCGATGATAAGGCTAAAATTTTCATTTAAAGCGCCTTTTACAAAGTCATAGTCCCCCATACTTATGCCACCAGTCGTCACTAATATATCAGCTGATTTTAGTGCGTTTATGATCGATTTTTCGACAAGCTCGGCCTTGTCTTTTACGATCTCGCAAAGGATCGGCTCTGCACCCATTTTGCGTATCTGCATAGCGATGCCTACGTGATTTGAGCTGTGAATTTGTGCTGGATTTTCTAATGGCTCGCCAAGGTCTTTTATCTCGCTACCAGTTGCAAGTATCGCCACTCTTGGACGCATAAAGACGCTTATGTGAAATACACCAAGCTCAGCAAGAAGTGCTATCTCGGCGTAGGTTAGACGAGTGCCTTTTTTTATTAAAATTTCACCTTTTTTGTAGCTTTCTCCTACTTCGCGCACAGCAAAACCCTTTGGCACGCTTTTTTTGATGAGTATTTTTGATCCGACAACCTCGACATTTTCTACTGGCACAAGAGTATCAGTACCTTCGCTCATTAGTGAGCCAGTGAAAGTTTTTACACATTTACTACCCTCTATGACTAGTCCTTTGTCGCTTCCAGCGGGCAGGTCTGTGATGAGTTCAAGCTCGCTTAGGCCATCTTTAAAGGCAAAAGCGTATCCGTCCATCGCTGAAACTGGCTTTGCTGGGTAATTTTCAGCGGCTGTCACGTCGTAGGCGATATTTCTATCAAGTGCATCTGTGATGGCTACTTTTTCGACCTTTTCCCACGCATTTATTGTATCTTTTAGAATTTTTAGGCTATCTGCGTAACTCATAAAATCTTTCATTTTTATCCTTTTTATGAAATTTTTGCATATTTTATCTACTTTGCTCTTAAAAAAATTAATCTTTGTTTTATTTAATGATTATTAAAATGTCGTTTAAGAAATCAGTTTGATTTTACCCTATACATAGGAATATTCATGAATAAAACAGTGCTTTACATCATTGCAGGTGCAAGCTTAGGCATTCTTGGCCCAGTGCTTGTTTATTTTGGCAACCCAGCAAATATGGGCGTTTGTGCGGCTTGCTTTTTAAGAGATAGCGTAGGTGCTTTTGGCTTTCATCAAGCCAAAGTGGTACAGTATCTAAGACCTGAAATTTTAGGGCTTATCATCGGAGGCTTCTTAGCAAGCTTGCTTTGGAGCAGAAATTTTACTCCAGTATCTGGCAGTGCAGCATTTTCTAGGTTTTTCTTAGGTGTGTTTGCGATGATTGGCTGCCTTATCTTTTTGGGCTGCCCATGGAGAGCGTTTTTGCGCCTTGGAGGCGGAGATATGACCGCTATTGCTGGGCTTGTCGGTCTATTTGCCGGCGTTTTTGTTGGACGATTTTTCAAGAAAAATGGTTACGTTATACCTGAAAATGATGCCACTACAAAACCAGTTGCCTTTTTACCATTAATCATTGCTGTTTTACTTTTAGCGGCCCTTGTTTTTGGTTTAAAGCTTGGCGATAACGGTGCATTATTTAGCTCAGAAAAAGGTCCAGGCTCACAGCATGCAAATATCCTTATCTCGCTTATTTGTGCTATTGTTATTGGTATTTTTATGCAAAGAAGCAAATTTTGTTCGGTTGGTGCTATAAGTAAAGTTTTCGAGCGTGATTTTTCGATGTTTTACGGTATTGTATCGGTTGTTGTTTTTGCTAGCATTACAAATTTAGTGTTAAATCAATACAAATTTGGCTTTGAAGCTCAACCTATCGCTCATAATGACGTCCTTTGGAATTTCCTTGGCATGAGCTTAGCTGGTCTTTGCTTTAGCCTAAGTTATGGCTGCCCAGGCAAACATTTAGTGCAAATGGGAGCTGGAAATTTAAGCTCAGCTGTATTTGTTTTAGGCATGGGAGCAGGCGCTGCGATAAGCCATAACTTCATACTTGCAAGCTCAGGAGCTGGCATCACTCCTTATGCTCCATATGCCGTAGCGATCGGCTTTATCTATGCTATTTATGTCGGGGTTTTTACTAAAAAAGCATAATATAAATTTGGCTGCCTTTGCAGTCAAATTTACTCACTTTTTATATCTATCACCTCATCAAAAAGTCCAAAAAGCTCGCGTTGATGAGTGATCATTAAAATACTAGCCTTAATCTTAAAATTTTTTAGCGACAATAGTAATGCATTTTGTTTTAAGATATGGCAAACGATAATTCTAAATCGAACTAAAATTTTAACAATGAATTGATAAAATTAATAAACATCAATATAAAGTAAATATTTTAAGCTATTTTGATATAGAATATCGATTTTAATTTTATCTAAAGGAATTCTATGAAGTTTAGTATACTTGCTTCATCACTGATCTTTAGCTCGCTGTGGGCTTTAGATACAAATAACAGTGATTATTCAGTTGTTTTACCAACTATCGAGGTGGAAGGTATCTCGGAGCAAAATACCCTAAAAGGTTATATCGCGTATGATAGTGCGGATATCAATAGAAATGGACTCAGTAACAAAGAGACGCCACAAACTATCGAAAATATAGATATACAAAAGAATAGAAACTACGGCACAAATGATCTTTCAAGTATCCTAGAAGGAAATGCTGGTATTGATGCAGGCTATGATATGAGAGGCGAGAGCATCAAGATAAGAGGCTTTAGTGTTGATGGTGGCGATATATATAGAGATGGCGTTAGAGACTCTGGTCAGATAAGACGCAGTACAGCAAATGTTGAGAGAGTTGAAATTTTAAAAGGGCCAGCTTCGATCTTATATGGAAGAAGTGATGGCGGCGCAGTTGTAAATCTAGTTAGTAAGAAGGCAAATTTTATGCCTGTTTATAAGCTCTCAGGCAGGGTTGGCAGCTGGAGTAGATATGGCGGTGGTATAGATATAAACCATGTAGTAAATAATCAACTAGCCGCAAGACTAACGACTGATATGGAGCGTGGAAAGTCATGGAGAGAGGGCGTAAAATATAAAAATTTTATGGTAAGCCCAAGCGTTGTCGTGACAAATGATGGCGGAATGGTTAGCTTTGAGGCACAATATACATATGATAATGCTTGGCTTGTACCTGATAGAATGCCAACAAAAAGTGTCTATGACAAACTTGGCATAGACTATACAAAGGGATTTTCTCACGATGGAGACTTTGTTGAAGATAAGCTTCATTTCTTTCGTACCGAGCTAAATGCACAACTAGTCAAGGATATAAATTTAAAATGGGTTTTTGGCTATAGAAAAGCTAGTCAAAATTTTGACCATTATTTTAGTGGTACCACCATTCCTGGAAATAGACTAAAGCAAAACTATGCTAAACAGCAAACTGATAATGACACGCTCTAAAATGCTATAACACTTACAAAAGAGCTTGAATTTACAAGATTTAAACATAATCTTACTTTTGGATACGATAATAGTGTAGAAACTCGCCATCCAAGGCTTTGGTATGACAAAGCAAAAAATGTAACCATAAATCCATACGCATCAAGATCAAGTTGGGGTAGTGTGGGCTACATGCCGCTTACGACTGACAACAAACACAAAGCTATAAATAATGGAGTATTTTTAGAAGATCTAATAAGCTTAGATGATAAATATAGGTTGCTTCTTGGTGGCAGGTTTGACTTTTATAAGTTTAAAACAAGAAATATTGCAGATATGACAAATAGCTACAAAGGGCACTCTTTTAGTCCAAGAGTTGGCTTACTGTGGGACTTTTTGCCAGAACATACCGCATACGCTTCATACTCAAAGAGCTTTGCGCCTTATGGTGGTCGTGGAAATATAGGTATAAGTACAGACAATACGTCAATGCTTGATCTAAAACCACAAAATAACGAGCAATACGAAATCGGCTTAAAAAGCACATGGGCTGATAATAAATTTAGCTCAAACCTAGCTATATTTCAGATCGAGCATAATAATATAAGATATAGACCAGATCCTACAAATGATCCATATACTTGGGCACAGCGTGGTAAAGAGCGAAGCCGTGGTATAGAGCTAAATATCTTGGGTAAGGTTTATGAAAATTTATATCTAAGAAGCTCTCTTGGATATATGAGAGCCATTATCGCAAGTGATAAATCAAATCCATTAAACGAAAGACTTAGTCTAAATAATACAACCAACTGGCAGGGCAATGTTTTTTTTAAGATATGCTAAAAACGACAAATGGTATGTCGAAAGTGGCGTAACAGGATACTCTAAACGATATAGCTACCGCACAAGTAATGGTAGAGCCATAGACGAACATCTTCCTGGTTTTGCTAGATTTGATGCAAGTGCTGGATATAACTTTAACGAACACGCTCAAATAACACTAGCGATAAATAATATCTTAAATAAAAAATACTGGCGTTCTGATTCAAGACCGGGCGACGAGAGATCGTTCATGATAAATATGCATTATACGTTTTAACTAAATTTACACCGCTATCTTTGGCGGTGTAATCTTTTGTCATGTGAAATTTGGAGAAATTTAGCCACCAAAGATGGCTAAATTTGAAGTTATCTTAAAATTTGAATCTTTGCTTTTGCGCGGAGTTTATCAAAATAATCAGCCATAAGTTTTTCTTGCTCGCCTTGATAAAGCTCGTTTATAACATTATCTTTAACATCTGCAAAGCTTGGAGTGTATGAGCCTATTTTCTCTTTTACATAAAACATATCAAAACTATCAGCACCTTGTAGTATTTGGGTAAATTCGCCATTATTTGTGCCAGCTATGATGGCAGCTAGTCTTGGATCTATGCTTTGATAGTCTAAACTTAGCTCTTGCGTTTGCACACTATTAAGTAGTGATGGACTTGTTTTTTGAGCTTCTAGTTCTTCGGGATTTTTTGCCCTATAAAGGACTACTTTAGCAGTGCTAAAGACCTTAAATTTATCAGGATTAGCATCAAAATACATCTTTGCTTTTTGCTCATTTACATTTTTGCCAGCTTCAGCCAAGATACTTTTATAAAGCTTTTCTTGAAGCATCTTTTTTTCTATGTTATTTTTAAACTCCAAAAAGTCCATGCCTTGAGCTTGGATAGAGCTTCTAAACTGCGAATTTGTCATGCCATTTTGCTTTGCGATCGATTCGATTCTATCGTTTAGCTCAAATGGCGTTACACTAATGTTTAAATTTTTTATCTGAGCATCTTCGAGTCTATCTCTTATGAGTAAATTTAAAGCATCTTGTTCACTAGCTCTTAGCTGCTCTTTTAAGCTATAAACTTCATAAAGTGTGATGGGTTCGTTCTCTACAATAGCTGCGATACCGTTTATCATCTGAGCCGAATATAAATTTAAAGCACTTAGCATGCCAGCAGCCAAAAAGAGCAATTTTTTCATAATAAAACCTTTATTTAAGTATTTAGTAAATATAATTTTGGGCAATTATAACATAAAAATAAGGCACAAAATGATAGTTACTAGATTTGCTCCGTCGCCTACTGGATACCTACATATAGGCGGACTTAGGACAGCCCTTTATAATTATTTATACGCAAGAGCTAATAATGGAAAATTTTTACTTCGCATCGAAGATACTGACCTAAAACGAAACTCTGAAGAGGCCACGCAAGCCATAAAAGAAGCATTTGCTTGGTGTAAGCTAGACCACGACGGCGAAGTAACATATCAATCAAAAAGATTTGATCTTTACAAAGAGTATGTTAAAAAGCTACTTGATGAGGGCAAGGCATATAAATGCTACATGAGCAAGGACGAGCTTGAAGAGCTTAGAGCTAGTCAAGAGGCAAGAAAAGAGCGTCCAAAATATGATAATAGATATAGAGATTTTACTGGCACGCCTCCAGCCGGCATCGAGCCAGTCATCCGTATAAAAGCCCCATTAAGTGGCGAAATCGTCATACATGATGGCATAAAGGGCGAGGTTAAATTTAAGGTTGAAGATATCTTAGACGACTTCATCATCGCAAGAAGTGACGGCACACCAACATATAACTTCACAGTTGTGATAGACGATGCGCTAATGGGCGTCACAGACGTTATTCGCGGCGATGACCACCTCTCAAATACCCCAAAACAGATCGTTCTTTACGAGGCACTTGGCTTTAAGGTGCCAAAATTTTATCACGTCGCTATGATAAACGGCGAGGACGGCAAAAAGCTTAGCAAAAGACACGGCGCAACTGACGTTATGGAGTATAAAAAGATGGGCTACTTGCCTGAAGCGCTCTTAAATTTCCTTGTTCGTCTTGGCTGGAGCCACGGTGATGATGAGATTTTTACTATCGAGGATATGCTTAAATACTTCAATCCAAACGATATCAACAAAAGCTCAAGCACCTATAACGCTCAAAAGCTTGACTGGCTAAATTCTCACTATATAAAAACTTTGCCTTACGAGAGGCTAGCGCATGATATGCTTGAATTTGGCGTGGATTTTAAGGCTTTGGTAAAGGGCGAGCTACTGCTAAATTCGCTCCGTGAGAGATCAAAGACACTAATCGAAATGGCAAATAGCGCAAATGCGATCATCAACGCTCCAAAAAGCTACGATGAGAAAGCTTGGGCTAAATTTATAAATGAAAATAGCAAAGAAATTTTGGCGAAATTTGCTCAAATTTTAGACCGCGACCTTGACGCAAATGGCTACGAGGAGCTAACTAATAAATTTTTAGAGCAAAATGGCTTAAAACTAAAAGACCTAGCTCAAGCCCTAAGGATAGCACTAACTGGCTCAAGCGTGAGCCCAAGTATCTTTGAAGTGCTTGAAGTAGTAGGCAGTAACGAGATCAAAAACAGAATACAAAATTTATTAAAGGAAGAGAAATGACACATGTAACTAAAGAAGAGGCACTAAACTACCACATCGGCGGTAAGATCGAGATCAGGGTAAAGACACCTTGCGAGACTTCAAGAGACCTTTCAATGGCCTATACACCAGGCGTTGCTGAACCTTGTAAAGAGATAAATGCAGACACTGAACTAGCTTATAAATATACAAATAAAGCAAATTTAGTAGCTGTCATCACCGATGGCACGGCTGTTCTTGGACTTGGCGACATCGGCGCTATCGCTGGTAAGCCAGTTATGGAGGGCAAGGCGGTGCTATTTAAGAAATTTGCAAACGTTGATGCCTTTGACATCGAGCTAGACGAGCACGATCCTGATAAGATCGTTGAGATTTGCAAGGCTCTAGCTCCGACATTTGGCGGTATAAATTTAGAAGATATCCGCGCTCCAAAGTGCTTTGAGATCGAAAGAAAGCTTCAAGAAGCAGTCGATATCCCTGTAATGCACGATGATCAGCACGGCACAGCGATGATAACAAGCGCTGGCATTATAAATGCGATGGAAATTTCTGGCAAAGATATATCTAAGATAAAGATCGTAGTTAGCGGCGCAGGTGCAGCTGGCATCGCTTGCGCAAAGATGTATAAAGCACTTGGTGCAAAACACATCGTGATGATAGATAGCAAAGGCGTCATCCACTCAAAAAGAACAGATATAACTCCAGAAAAGGTTGAATTTGCGCTTGAGACTGAGGATAGGACTTTGGCTGATGCGATGAAAGGCGCTGATATGTTTTTAGGTCTTTCTAAGCCTGGCGTTGTGACAAAAGAGATGGTTGCGTCGATGAACAAAGAGCCTATCATATTTGCTTTGGCAAACCCAGTGCCTGAAATCTTCCCAGAGGACGTCGTAGCTGTAAGAGATGACGTTATGATGGGCACAGGCAGAAGCGACTATCCTAACCAAGTAAATAACGTTTTGGGCTTTCCATTTATCTTTAGAGGCGCACTTGATGTTAGAGCTAAAAAGATCACTGAAAATATGAAAATGGCTGCAGCTAAAGCGCTTGCGCAGCTTGCAAAAGAGCCAGTGCCAGCTGAAGTTTTAAAGGCAAGTGGCGTTAGCGAGCTAAAATTTGGCAAAGAGTACATCATCCCAAAACCATTTGACAAGCGCGTGCTAACAGCGGTCGCTCCAGCAGTTGCAAAAGCTGCAGTTGAAGATGGAGTAGCGAGAGTAAAAGATTTTGATGTTGAGGCTTACAAAGCCAAACTTGCAAAAGGTTTTTAATCAAATTTAGCCCAAATTTTGGGCTAAATTCTTCTCTTGGCATTTTGTAAAAGACAAACCTTGTAAAAACAGTAAATTTAAGGACAAAAAATGCAAAACGTGAAGCTCATCTCACACCCATTGATCGAGCATAAATTAACAATCTTACGTGATAAAAACACCCAGCCTTTTCAGTTTCGCATGCTAGTTGATGAGATCAGCTACCTTATGATCTTTGAAGCGACTAGAAATTTAAAGGTAAAAGATGTCAAAGTCCAAACACCAGTTGCGGTGGCAGACGCAAAGAGGCTTACTACAAAAGTGATGATATGCCCTATTTTAAGGGCTGCTCTTGGCATGCTTGATAGCGTCTTTACCATCATACCAGATGCGAGCGTTGGCTTTTTGGGCTTTCAGCGAAACGAAGAGACAGCGCAGGCTGAGTTTTTTTATGCAAAGCTTCCAAAAGACGCAAAAGAGCGCATGGCTATCATCATCGACCCTATGTTTGCGACTGGCGGCACGGCGATAGACGCGGTTAAGTTCTTGCGTGAAAAGGGCGTTAAAGAGATCAAATTTATCTCTATCATCGCTGCACCTGAGGGGCTAAAGAGATTTAGTGAAATTTACCCAGACGTTGAGGTCTATACGGCATCGATCGATGAGAAACTAAATGAGAAAAACTACATCGTTCCAGGCCTTGGTGACGCTGGCGATAGAGTTTTTAACACTCTTTAAGGGCTAAATTTGAACAAAAGACTTTTGCCAGCTCTAGTCGCCTTTGTCATTGCTATCATCGTTGGCACCTTCTTCTTTTCAAAAGAGGGCGGCGAGGCAAACAAAAACGCTCAAATTTTACTTGAGCAGCTTAATAAAGAGGGACAAAAGAGCCAGAGCCTCGCAGAAAACGGCTCATACACCTCAAAAGATGAGGTCGCACTTTATATCTATAAATTTAACAAGCTACCAAAGAATTTCATAACCAAAAAAGAGGCACTCGAACTTGGCTGGGACGCAAAAAGCGGAAATTTATGGCAGATAAGCGGCGGCAAAAGCATTGGCGGAGATAGATTTTCAAACAGAGAAAAGAGGCTACCTGAGGCTGATGGCAGAAAGTGGTTTGAGTGCGATGTAAATTATAATGGTGGCAGGCGCGACGCTGAGAGAATTTTATACTCAAACGACGGGCTTATCTACTACACGCCCGATCACTACGAGCATTTTTACCTGCTTTATGAGAAGAGGATGCAATGAAAAGCGTGATCTTAGATGCCAAAAAGATGGCTGAAAAAGAGAAGATGCATGAGTATTTTGCTAAGAAATTTGACCTGCCAGAGTACTACGGCAAAAATTTAGACGCGCTCTTTGACTGCCTTTGTGAGATAAATGAGCCAACGCTTATAAAGCTAAAAAACGAAAATGTTTTAGATGGTGCCATAAAAGAGAGCTTAACCCAGCTATTTAGCGACGTTTGCAACGAAAATGAGCTAGTTAAATTTAAGCTTGTAAAAGATGAAAAATGATATTTGGAAAGATTGATTATCTAAATTTACTCCCATTTCACGTATTTTTAAAATCAGCCCCACTAAGCTCTCAGATAAAAAAGGCGATCGAGTTTAAAAAGGGCGTGCCAAGCAAGCTAAATAGAGCCCTAAATGCCAGAAAGATCGATGCTGCAGTTATCTCAAGCATAGCAAGCAAAAAGGCAAATTTAAAGAAGCTAAATTTTGGAATAGTCGCCAAAAAAGATGTAAAAAGCGTGCTTGTTCGCAAAAACTCAGCCCCAAAGCCAGATCCTGCCTCAGCTAGCTCAAACGCCCTAGCCAAGGTGCTTAAACTAAATGGAGAGGTGATCATAGGCGACAGGGCGCTAAAGGCATACTTAAGCGAGGGCAAAGAGTGCTTTTATGACCTTGGTAAAATTTGGTATGAAAAGACAAATTTGCCATTTGTTTTTGGTAGATTTTCTTACGTAAAAAATGGCTCGTTTTACAAAAAACTGGTCGCAAAATTTTTGCAAAAAAATGTAAAGATCCCAAACTATATCTTGGCTAAGTACGCTAAAAGTCGCGACATAAGCGAGCAAGATATCAAGTGGTATTTGAAATTTATAAGCTACAAAATGGGCCCAAAAGAGCAAAAATCACTCAGAAAATTTTTTAAGGAAAATAGACTATTAAAAGTAGCAAAAAGAATTAAATTTTTATAGCTTCTTAGCAGCTGCCAAGAAGCTATAAAATTTAGTGATGCATGTGCATATTAGTTGAGTTATCATCACTCATATTTTGCATCATCATATTCATATGCATCTCACCCATATTTTGCATCATCTTGTGGTGATCGTGCATTGGCATATCTGCTGGCATGTTCATTGGCATATTCATATGCATACCCATCTCACCGTTTTCAGCCTTGTAGCCAGTTATGGTAGGATCAACCATGCCAAATATCATTGCGACGTGTGCGACGATCAAGGCAAATATGAGTAGGAAAAAGTGAAGCTTTAGCTTTGCCTTTTCGCTTGCGTTTTTGTAGATCAAATTTAGCTCTAAAAGCGCGATGCCAAGAAGTGGTATGACGCTGATGAGATATGAGTAGACAGCGATGACATCGGCATATCCACGCCATTTTATACTTGGATAAATTTTTGCCATAAAATAGATCACAAGAGCTGTAAAATAGACCCCAAGCACTATGCCAGCAAATTTGCCAACAGCCTTATAGCCAGCATTTTTACCGCTATCCATGTGATACATAGTGAGAAACTCCATCGCCACTAAAAGCTCCGTAAGCCCCACAGGTATCACCATGAAGAGGATTAGATTGTAAGGTTGATTGAGCGATAAAAGCTCCATGTAGTGTGTCATTACCATTGTAAGTCCTTTGTAAAAAATTTAAAGAAGATTAACGCCAAATTGCTAATAATTATAAAATATCAAGATAACAAATTTAAGCGGATGTTAAATTTACTCCTAGCTTGGCTAAGAGTAAATTTAAGCTAGTCTTTAAACTCGTGTGAGATGACTGGAGAAAATTCTTCCCAATGAAGTTTGGTTTTAATAGTTGGCATCTTGCTTTGATAAGGCTCTTTTTTAAGCGCAGCAACCGCGACGCTATCGCCTTGTGGCTTGGCTGGTGCTTCTAGGCTTAAAACGGCTCTTTCAAGCTCGATGAAGTCTTTTAAGATGAGCGCATAGGAGCGGAAGAAATTTGCATTTTTATGAGCCAAAAGTAGCGAGCCAAACTCATCTATAAATAAATTTAAAGTCTCGCCAAAGAGCTTGTCACTGATATTTTTCGCGCCGTTAAATTCATCACTTAAAAATGTTGCCATCGCTAAAAATATAAAGCCAACATAGTCCTCGCTATCCTTGCAAAGTTCCTTATCACGCCTATATGGGCTAAGCTTTAGGCAGTGTATCACCCTAAGTCTAGCCGCGCCGTTATCTCTACCCTCTTCATAAAATGAGGCGCTTAAAGGGATATTTGTAAAGCCAAAAAGAACGTCATTTTGCTCGCTTGTAAGCTCATCAAAGCTAAATTTATCTAAATTTGCAAACGCCTCTGCGCTTTGCTTGCTCAAAGGATTTTGCGCTAGGTAGCTAAGCTGCTCCTTCCACCTAGCAAATCCATCATCACTGGTGTGAAAAAAGAGTGGATATGCCAAAAATTCGTAAAAATATGACCTTGCTTTTATGATGTTTTTATCCATTTAATAAATCCTCTTTCATCGCATTTAGCTGGGCTTGCACCATGATCTTTGCCTTGCAGTCAGCGCAGCAGTAAAGTGACTTGATCTTGGCTCTGTCGTTGCCAAAACGTGGCTGCATGATCGATGCGATCTTCTCGACCGCCTTTTTAGTCGCAAACTCTTTTCCGCATTCCACGCAGGCAAATAGCTCGTCATGCGCAAGCTCGCTATAAACGAAAAATTCAGGCTTAAGAGCGATCTTGCCGACCTCAAGTGAGATGGTGTTCTTCTCAGCGCAGCTTAGCTCGCAGTAGCCGCAGGCGGTGCAAACGCTTGGGTTAAATAAAATCGAATTCGTCTTTTTATCAGCCACCAAAGCACTTACGTTACAAGCTCCAACACAGCTAAGGCAGAGCGTACAGGTGTCAGCATTTATCGTGACTTCGCCATATCTTATCATCTCGCCGCTTTTTATGACGCCAAGATCACTCTCTCCTACGATAAACTCAAGCCTTTTGGCAAAAATTTCTCTCTTTGGCAGCGCGTATTCTGCCATTGAGTGCTGTGAGCCATCAATTAGTTTAGCCTTTTTAAGCGCATTTTCAAGGCTAGCCTTGTCTTTTGCGTGGTAGATCGCACTCTCTTTAAATTTAAGCTCATAAATTTGATTTAATATGCTAATAGCGTCTTTTTCGCCCTTGCCAAGGCTCTTGCTATATAAAATCACACTCGAGCCACTCTCTTGCAAAAGTGTCAAAAAGTGCGTTTGGCTTAAGAAGTGGGCGGCTGAGATGGCAAAAGGTAGGACATTTTCTGGTAGGCTCACGCTTAGCTCATCTAGGCTCATCTCCTCAGGCACGATAAGAGGGATCTTGCCTTTATAAAGCTTTGCCACAGCGGCAAATGAGCTTTGTGGCATTAGCGTGTAGTCGAGTGCGCCGCTAGGGCAGACGCTGATGCAGTTTCCGCAGTTTGTGCAGTCGATCGCTGAAAAGATAAGGTGCTTTGTCGCGTCCTCTTTTAAGATAGCAACCGTTGGGCAAACCTCGGCACAGCGACCGCAAATTTCAGTCCTGCGCTCGTGATACTGACAGATTGATGAGTCGTATTGAGTAAAGCTTTTGTATCTAAATTTTGGGCTTTTTGCATTTAAAATTTCAACCACTTTTTCATCTTTTAGCCCTGAAATTTCGTAGCAGCCGCTTTGTTTTAGCATATAGTCCCTTGCGTTTTCAACCAAGAAAAAGTCGCAATCAACCTCAAATTCGTCATTTGCTCTAAGCACCAAAACGCTTAGCTCGCCAGCTGCGCCGTATATAAATTTAACTTCAAAATGCGTAAGCTCGATCACTTTGTAGCCATTTTCTTTTAGTAAATTTGATAGCTCTGCTCGGCCTGAGTTGCTTACTATCACAACATTTTTGCCGACCTCTTTTTCGTAATCCACATCCTTTGCCATATCAAAGGCGCTCGCCCTTGCTTCGTAGAGTAAAAGGGTATTTTTGGCTTTTTCTAAGACACTTGCGGCGGTATTTTTAAGATAGAAATTTATCTCAGGTGCGATGATGTTTGCTTTTAGCTTTGGAGAGTTTGAGACTAGATAGTCGCCATTTTCGTTGTTGATCTCTATCTGCTCGTTTAGCATCAAGGCATCGTCAAAATCGTTATAAAAGCCAAATTCTTTCATTGTTTCTCCTATTATCAAAAACGGGCTTATTCTAATATTAATGGGATTAATAGACTCTGAAATTTATATCCTCTTTTTTTGCTCTAAGTTTTAATTTATAATATTTTTATGTTAAAATCACGCCTTGGTAAAACTAACTTACTAGGAGCGCAAATTGAACGATTTAAGAAATATCCCACAAGTTGATAAGATCATAAAAAACGAAGCATTTTCAGGATTTGATATAAATTTAGTCACATTGCTTGCGAGGCAAATTTTAAATGAAGTTAGAGCTAAAATTTTAAATAAAAATGCAAATTTTGCGTTGCAAGAAATAATAGATTTAATCCTAAATGAATATCATAATTTTAATGAATCAAGCCTTCAAAGAGTGCTAAATTTAACCGGTGTGACCATTCACACAAATCTTGCTAGAAGTGTAATAGATAAAGAAATTTTAAACCGAGCGACGCCTGTTATTACAGGATATTCTAACCTTGAATACAACCTAGAAACGGGTAGTCGTGGCAACAGATATGACTATATCGGCTCGCTGATTGCTAGAGCTTTTGGCTTTGAAGATGCCATCGTCGTAAATAATAACGCAAGCGCTGTGTTTTTAGTGGTAAACACCTTTGCAAAGGGCAGAGAAGTGATCGTTAGCAGAGGCGAGCTAGTCGAGATCGGCGGTAGCTTTAGAGTGCCAGAGGTGATGGCAAATGCAGGCTGCTTTTTGAAAGAGGT
Source organism: Campylobacter concisus (assembly GCF_002912895.1). Lineage (GTDB taxonomy): Bacteria > Campylobacterota > Campylobacteria > Campylobacterales > Campylobacteraceae > Campylobacter_A > Campylobacter_A concisus_G. The sequence goes on along the minus strand of NZ_POZX01000039.1, from coordinate 27,970 downwards.
TGGCACGACAAACAAAACTAAGCTAAAAGACTACGAAGAGGCAATTAGCGAAAATACGGCGATGCTTGTAAAGGTTCATCGCTCAAATTTTGACATCGTGGGCTTTAGCGAAGAGGTTACAGCAAATAAACTAAGTAAATTGGCGTGTGAGCAAAATTTAATAGACTATTTTGATCTTGGTAGTGGTTTTTACGGAAATTTACCATTTAACCTTGACAAAAATGAGCCAGACTTAAAGCATTTAAAAGATGTTTCGCTAGTTAGCTTTAGCGGTGATAAGCTCCTTGGTACGGTGCAGTGTGGCATCATTGTCGGTAAAAAAGAGCTTATAGCAAAACTTAGGAAGAACCAGCTTTTAAGAATGCTTCGTGTTGATAAGGTGATCATCTCGCTTTTGGCTGAGAGCATGAAAGCTTATCTAAACAAAGAATTTGAGCTAATCACAACGCAAAAACTGCTTCACAAAAGTGTAAAAGAGCTTGAAAATTTAGCAAATTTTATAAATAAAAATTTAAAAACGTCATTAGAAATCATTCGCACACAAACCTTTGTAGGAGGTGGGGCGATGCCAAACAAAAAGATCCCAAGCGTGGCTTTGGCGGTTAGCGGAGATGCAGTTTTAAATGAGCAAAAATTTAGACAAAAAAAGGTGATCGGCCGCATAGAAAATGATAAATTTATGCTTGATCTAAGATCGCTTTTGGATGATGATGTAGAGACACTAATAAAAATAATAAATGAAACGGAAGAAAAATGAGTTTAATAATAGGAACAGCAGGGCATATCGACCACGGAAAAACCGCACTTATAAAGGAGCTAAACGGCTTTGAGGGGGATAATCTTGAAGAGGAGAAAAAGCGTGGCATAACGATCGATCTAAGCTTTTCAAATTTAAGTAAAAATGATGAAAATATCGCCTTTATCGACGTGCCTGGGCATGAAAATCTCATAAAAACGATGATAAGTGGCGCGTATGGCTTTGATGCGTGTTTATTTATGGTGGCAGCAAATGACGGCCTTATGCCTCAAAGCTTGGAGCACCTTGAAATTTTAAATCTTCTTGGTGTGAAGTCTTTGATCGTGGCACTTACTAAGTGTGACCTCGTAGATGAAGCGACTATAAATTTAAGAAAAAAAGAGATAACAGATGAAATTTCTAAATTTAAAAACCTACAAATTTTAGAAATTTTTACCGTTAGTATAAAGGATAAGGCAAGCATCGATGAGCTTAGAAACTACCTCTTTACGCTAAGAGCTAAAAAACGCGATGAAGACGGCGTTTTTAGATACTACATTGATAGGGTTTTTAGCCTAAAAGGTATCGGAAATGTCGTAACTGGCACCGTGATAGAGGGAAGCGTTAGCAAAAACGAGAAGCTTTTTAACTATGACGCTGGCAAAGAGGTGCTAGTAAGAAGCGTGCAAAGCCATGATGAATTTGTGGAAAAAGCAGGTGTGAGTAGCCGAGCGGCATTAAATTTGACAGGCGTGGAGCTTAATGAGCTAAAAAAGGGACAGCTGCTTAGCAAAAAAGGCTTCTTTAGGGGATTTAGAGAGGTTGATGCGGTCGTAACTGCTAAAAATCTCATTCACTCGCAAAGCGTAACCTTTTGCGTAGGAGCTAAAAATGTGCCTGCAAAGGTGCTAATCCTTAGCCAAAAAGATGATAGTTACTTTGTTACCTTTAAATTTCAAAGCGATATGTTTTTGAAATTTGACGAGGCATTTGTGCTTATCTCAGATGCACACGTGATAGGCGGTGGCAGAGTGCTAAATCCTGTGCTTGAGCCACTAAAAAAAGCTGGCAAAATTCTCTTTTTGGCTGCACTTTTAAAGCATGATTTTGTAGAAGCTTTTTCTATCTTAAAAGAGGCTCACAAAAATGGCTTTGGCATCATCTCTTCTTATCAAAGATTTGGTTTGAGTCACGAAGAGGCCGTAGATGTGGCTAAAAAAGTCTCAAACGTCTTTGTCGATGAAAAAGCTTTAAATATCTACGATCTAAGCGCGATTGAGCGGATAAAATCTGTGGTTAAATTTATGATAGAGAAAAATGAATTTGCCGTTTTCTCAGCTCAAAGTATAAGCCTAAAGCTTGCTTGGGCTAGTCAAAATTTGGCTCAAAAAGCACTTGATGAGCTTGAAAGTATAAACTTAATCTCTAAAAATGATGGCGTCTATACAAAAAAAGGCGTTGATATAAGCAAACTAAAAGTAAGGCTTGAAGAGAAAATTTATGAAATTTTAGAAAGCGGAAAGCTAGCTCCAACAGCACCTTATAATATATATGATGAGCTAGAAATAGATAGGTTAAGTGGTGATAATGCCCTTAAAAAGCTAACTGCAATGGGCAGAGTTGTAAGGCTGGAGCATAATCTTTTTATCACTAGAAATTCGCTAAAAATAGCACTTGATAAGCTAAGAGAGATCATCAAAAATCAAGGTTTTGTAAATGTCACAAACGCCAAGGATGCACTAAATTTAAGTAGAAAATATGTAATCGCTTATCTTGAGCAACTTGACCTTGAGAGTGACATAATGAAGCAAGGAAATGATAGAGTCTTTCGTGGTTAGTATTCATTTACAAAAAGCAAATATAATCCGCCAAATTTTTAAAAAGGAAAAAAATGAAAAAAGTGGTTTTAGCCTCAATAATAGCGGCAACTAGCCTAATGGCAGCAAGCGATAAGCAAATAGAAGATTTTTACTCAGAAGTTTTTAAAAATCAAAATATCGATGATGTTAATGTAAAAGTCGTAGAACGCACTAAAATTTTAGATGATATAGAAAAAGTAAGCTTAAAATTTAGCAAAGGAGATATGTCTCAAGAAGATGTGACTTTTGTTAAGGGCGATCTTATGTTTCCTGATGTTGTAAATTTAAAGGAGCAAAAGTCTTATTTGGCTGAAGAAAAAAAGGTAATCGCAGAAAAAGCAGCACTTGATTTAGTAAAATCACTAGCTAAAATTTATAAAAATGAAGACAAGGCAAATGTTATAACTCTTGGCAATGATAGCAAAAAGCCAACTCTTATCATGTTTTCAGATCCTGAATGCCCATATTGTAGAGCCGAGCTAGCAAAGATCGAAACGACATTAAAAGACAATAACGTTGAAATCATCCTAACTCCAGTGCATGAACTATCATCTTTGCAAAAAAGTGCTTTGATCTATAAAGATATAAAAAATGCAAAAAGTGATAGCGATAAGGTTAAAATTTTAAGAAAGTATTTTTCTGAAGATTATAACGTGGATGAAAAAAATGTTAGCAAAGAAGAGAGCGACAAGATCGATACTTTACGTAAAAAATATTTCTCAGCTGGCGTTAGATCAGTGCCATTTATAATAAATAAAAGTGATTTAAAATAATCTTTTCTAGGGAGCTCTCCCTAGAATTTATACTTTAAATTAGCCTTTCTCTCAAAATTCATAAAAGTTAAAATATTAAATATATTTTCTTATATTTTTAACAATAACTTAACATATTTAATTAAAGCTTTATATTTACTTTGATTATCTTGCAATTATGCTAAATTTGCAGAGTTTAAATCTAGGCTATAAAAAGCCCTGAAATAGGCCTTGCAATATTTTAGAATTTCTAAAGTTGCAAATCATCAAGACCAATCAAACCAAATTCTCAAATTTTTAAGTTTGAGAGCTAAGGAGAAAAAATGCAAGGATCAAGAAGAGATTTTCTAAAAAAATCTCTAAAAGTCGGTGCTGCCGGCGGTGTACTAGCAGTCTCAGCCGTAGCAAAAGTGACTAGTGACGACTTAGCCCCTGATGACAATGGTGTCGTCGTTGGCAAGTCAAACAAAAAAGAGGTGCTTTATAAAAAAAGCAAGAACTGGGAAACCTACTATAAAATCGCTTACTAAGGGAGAAAACCATGAGTGATGCACGTATAGGAAGACGTTCATTTTTAAAGCTAGCCGCACTTGGTGCTGGAAGCACAATGGCTTTTGGAGAAAATGAAACGATAAGAAAAGCAAGTGATGAGGAGATAAAAAATCCTTTCCCTGGCTCAAAAAAGGTTAGAACGATTTGTTCTATTTGCTCAGCAGGCTGTGGTATCGAGGCTGAGGTAAAAGATGGTGTTTGGGTTCGTCAAGATATGGCGATGCATCATCCGATATCTCAGGGCTCACACTGCTCAAAAGGTATCGATCAGATCGACCTTACACACAGCAAACAACGTATTAAATATCCTATGAAAAAAGTTGATGGTAAATGGCAAAGAATTTCATGGGATCAAGCTGTAAATGAGATCGGCGATAAGATGCTTCAGATCCGCAAAGAAGATGGCCCTGATAGTGTTGTTTTCTTAGGATCTGCGAAATTTAACAACGAGCAAGCATATTACTTTAGAAAATTTGCTGCGTTTTGGGGCACAAACAGTAACGACCACGTAGCAAGAATTTGACATAGCGCAACAGTCGCCGGTGTGGCGAATACTTGGGGTTATGGCGCGATGACAAACCACTTTGGAGATATGGCTGCAAATTCAAAATGTATATTTATAATAGGTGCAAATCCCGCTGTGGCAAATCCAGTTGGCGGTATGAAGCACACTTTGCAAGCAAAAGATAGAAACAACGCAAAGGTGATCGTAGCTGATCCAAACTTTACAAAATCAGCCGCTCATGCTGATCTATACCTAAGACAAAGATCAGGCACTGATATAGCACTTGTTTATGGACTTATCCACATCATCTTAAAAAATGGCTGGGAAGATAAAGAATTTATAAAAAATAGAACTTACGGCATCGATGAGATAGCAAAAGAGGCTGAGCACTGGACACCAGAGGTCACATCTGACGTTACAGGCGTGCCAGTTGATAAGCTGATAGAGGCTGCAAATATCCTAGCTCACACAAAACCAGGCACGGTGATCTGGGCACTTGGTATCACACAGCACTCAGTTGGTAGCTCAAATACGAGAATTTTACCTATTTTGCAACTAATCCTAGGCAACATGGGCAAACCAGGTGGCGGCTGTAACATCATCCGTGGTCACGACAACGTTCAAGGCTCAACCGATATGTGTAACCTCTCAGATAGCTTGCCGATGTATTACGGACTAACTGACGCGGCTTGGAAGTACTACTGCCAAGGCTGGGGCGTTGATTATGACGAGTTTGTAAAACGCTTTGCAGTCTCAACCAAAGAGCCAAAACAAGGCGGCACACCAGTTAAAAACACTGTTTTTGAAGAGTATTACTACCACGATCCTAAAAATCCAGAGGATAGAAACTGGAGAAATGAAAAAGGCTGGTCACTTTCAAAATGGTGGCAAGGCGTCTTAAAAGAGGAAAATACCTTTAGCAGTGGCGCGTTAAGAGTTCTTTGGGTTCAAGGAACTGGCCTTACATCTATGGCGCACCTAGCTAAAATTCAAGAAGCGGCTTCAAAACTAGATATGATCGTAGTTGCTGAGCCATTTGTAAATGAAATTTCTATCCTTTCAGATAGAAAAGATGGCGTTTATATCTTGCCAGTGGCAACTGCCTTTGAAAACGAAGGTCACCTAAACGCTACAAACCGCTCAGGTCAGTGGAGAACAAAAGTCGTTGATCCACTTTATGAGAGCAAGGGCGATCACGAAGTAATGTTTGCATTTGCTAAGAAATTTGGCTTTTACGATGAATATGTAAAAGGCATGAAGATGGCTGTTGTAGATAGAGAGCTAAAACAAGTTAAAGATGACTTTGTATGGCCAGATGATGCGACAAATGAGATAGCAAGGGTTGGAAATTCTATCGGCTATGGCGGCAGAACTGCTGAGATGTTTAGACGTCACCAAGCAAACTGGGATAAATTTGACCCAGATACGCTAATAGGTCTTGGTGGCGAAGTAAAAGGCGAGTACTACGGCAAGCCATGGCCAGCATGGGATGATAAACACCCTGGCACACCGATACTTTACGATATGAGCAAGCCTTACGCAGAGGGTGGCTCTGGCTTTAGAAACCGCTTTGGACTAGAGCATAACGGCGTTAGCCAGCTAGCTAGCGAAGAGAGTACACTTGTTGGCTCAGCTATAAAAGGTGGCTACCCACAAATCACAAAAGAGAATATAGAAAAAGTCTTAGGCATAACTCTAACTGAAGAAGAGAAAGCTAAGATGGGACCAAGCTGGAGCATGGATTATAGTGGTATTATCTTTGAAAAATGCCGTGAAAAAGGCGTAGTGCCGTATGGTAACGCAAGGGCTAGAGCTATCGTTTGGGAATTTCTTGATCCTATCCCAAAACATAGAGAGCCTATCCACTCGCCACGCTGGGATCTTGTCCAAAAGTATCCGACATTTGATGATCAGGCTAGAAATTTCCGTGTTTCTACAAGATTTAAGTCAGAGCAACAAGCAAAAGACTGGTCAAAAGAGTTCCCTATCGTGTTTAGTACTCAGCGCGTCGTAAACCTAAGTGGTGCTGGTATGATTGAAAGAACGAGTAAATATCTCTCAGCTATTACACCTGAGATGTTTGCTAACGTTCACCCTGAGCTTGCTCTAAAACACGGAATAAAAGACCGCGACATGATGTGGATCCACAGTCCACAAGGTACAAAGATTAAAGTAAGATGTTATCACAGCTATATGGTAACTCCAGATAGAATTTGTATGCCTTACAACTTTGCTGGTGTTATGCAAGGTGTTGATCTTTCAGATCGCTATCCAGAGGGCACTAAACCTTATGTTATCGGCGAGAGCTCCAACACGATCACAAACTACGGATTTGACCCTGTTACTCAAATATCAGAGTTTAACGCGGGCCTATGTCGCATAGAAAGGGCTGAAGAAGATAAATTTGCAAAATCGTTTTTCCATGAGTATGGCGAGAGAGACGCCACTGGTAAAGAGTAAGGAGAGATAAAATGGCAAGAATGAAATTTTTCGTAGATACTAATAGATGTATTAGTTGTTATGGGTGTCAAGTAGCTTGCTCTTCTGCTCATGAGCTTCCGGTGGGAATTTATAGAAGAAAGGTCATTACACTTCATGATGGTATAGAGGGTAAAGAGGTCTCAACTACCATCGCATGTCAACACTGTACTGATGCACCTTGTGAGCAAGTTTGTCCAGTAGATTGCTTCTATATTAGAGCTGATGGTATCGTGCTTCACGATAAAGATAAATGCATAGGCTGTGGATACTGCCTATATGCTTGTCCATTTGGTGCACCACAGTTCCCTAAAGATGGAGCATTTGGCGTAAAAGGTGTAATGGATAAATGTACTATGTGTGCAGGTGGTCCAGAGCCAACAAACTCACACGAAGAGAGAGAGCTTTATGGCCAAAATAGAATGGCTGAAGGCAAAGTGCCTATGTGTGCGGCAGTTTGTGCTACAAATGCACTTTTAGTTGGTGATGCAGCCGATGTGTCAAATGTATACCGCAAACGCGTTATGCTAAGAAATACAGGACTAAAAGTCTGATGTTTAAAGGAGGGCACTTTGCTCTCCTTTAAATTTTTTATAGTTCATATAAATTTTTAAACTATATTTGCAATTTTAAAATTTCATTTATTACTCTTTTTATAAAGCTATTCTTACATTTTTAACACAAATTTTTAGATTCACGTTAGATAAATTTCTAAAAATTATTTATTATTTCAATTTGGACTATTTTATGATAATCGTTTTTATTTTAATCAAAGTAAAAGATTGATAATATTCCAGCAAAATATATTTTACAGGTGGTTTAATTAATGAGTAAATTTATCAAATTTATGCTTATTATGTTGTTGCCAGTTTGGCTAATGGCAAGAAACGAAGACTACGAGCAAGTAGCTGCTCAGATAAAAGAGTCTTTGCAAAAAGTGATGACTGAGTATAAAGCTGGCAATGTCGAGCAAGCCGTAGCCGACACTCAAAATGCTTATTTTGGTCTGTTTGAAGATGTCGAAGCTGGCATCAGAATAAATTTAGGTCAGAAAAAAGCTTACTCTATGGAGAAGCAGTTTGGCGAGATCAGAAAGGCGATAAAAGCTGGCGAAGCACCAGATGATGTGCAAAAAAGAATAGATCAGATAAATAGCGAAATCGCTGAAGTTTTGCCAGTTATTTTAAATGGACATAAGCTTGTTGGTGAGTACTCAGACAGCCCAGCACAAGCTGCTGCAAGTGGCTATGACACTTCTAAATTTATCCCTGAGTGGAAGGTGGCATTTGAAAATTTATCAGCTGCTCTAGATAAAGCTATAGCAAGCTACGAGGGCGATAAACAAGATGATGCTAAAAATTCTATCCAAGATGCTAAATTTAATGATTATAGAAACACTCAACTTGAAATCGCCGTTCGCCAATATATAGAAAATGGCAAAAGCATAGATGCTGACATCCAAAGAAAGATGGGTGAAGCGATCAGTGGCATCACAAATGGCATAAGCAAAGATGACTTTAAAGCAAAGCTAGAAGAGATCAAAAAGTTAGCTTATGATGCCGTTGCAAAACTTCCAGCTGAAACAGTAAAACTAGCAAAAGTTGATATGAGCAGTGCAGTATCTAGCGATAGCAGCGAAGATAGTGGCACAGACTACACTCAAACTGTTAAAAACATAAATGACAAAATTCAAGCAGCCATCGCGCTTTACAAAGGTGGCAATAGTGCTAAAGCTATGGGCGATATCCAAGACATCTACTTTGATGAGTTTGAAGGTAGCGGCATGGAGAACAAAGTAGGTGCGATAGATGTAAATTTAAAAACAGCTATCGAAGCTACATTTGGTAACCTTGTAGCCCTTATGAAATCAGGTGCAGACGAAAAAACACTTGAAGAGAGTGCAAGCAAGATGTCATCTCAGCTAGCAGCTGCACTTGAGAAAACTAGCGGTTCAAGCTCACCTTGGACGCTATTTATCTGGGCACTAACTATCATCTTAAGAGAGGGTTTTGAGGCTCTTATCATCGTTGCAGCCGTCGTTGCATATCTTGTAAAAACTGGCAATGCAAAATCTATGGGTAAGGTAGTATATAGCTCAGTTGGCGTGGCTGTCATCTTAAGCTTTGTTATGGCGTGGATCATGAACGTCATCTTTGGCGAGGCAGCAGGTCAAAAAAGAGAGCTTATGGAAGGCATCACAATGCTTGTTGCAGTGGGACTTCTATTTTATGTTGGTTTCTGGCTTCTTTCAAATGCTGGCGCTAAAAAATGGAACGACTACATCAAATCACATGTATCTGAGTCTATCTCAAGTGGCTCAAGTACAGCGCTTTGGTGGACTGTATTTTTAGCAGTATTTAGAGAGGGTGCTGAAACTGTACTATTTTATCAGGCACTTATTTTTGGAGCTAAAGATTCAGCTGGTTACTCGATGATTGCAGCTGGCTTTGTGATAGGACTTGTCGTTCTTTTAATAGTCTATTTCTTATTTAAAATTTTTGCTGTTAAAATTCCTATTAAACCATTTTTTATATTTACGTCAGCTATTATCTTTTATATGTCGATCGTCTTTGTTGGCAAGGGTGTTGGCGAACTAGTTGAAGGTAAAATTTTCATCCCAACTATCATAAAAGGACTTAGCTTCCCTGACTGGATGAGAGACTGGCTAGGACTTCAGCCATATTACGAGAGCTTAGTGCCTCAAATCATTATGGTGCTTGCCCTAATTATAGGCATCGTTATTATGAAATCAAAACAAAATAAAAACTAATCTTATTAAAAGGAGAGGAAATGAATAAAATTCTTAGTTCAGCTCTAGCACTTAGCCTAGCAGCTGGTTTTGCACTTGCTGGAGAGCACCCAATCGGCGAGCCTGTAGAGGCTAATGGTATGGAGATAGCTGCTGTTTATCTTGAGCCAATCGACATGGAGCCAAAAGGCGTTGATCTAGCTCCAAGCTTAGCTGATCTTCACCTAGAAGCTGACATCCACGCTGTAAAAGGCAACAAAAACGGCTTTGGCGAAGGCGAGTGGATCCCATATCTAAAGATCAACTATGAGCTAAAAAACCTTGATAATGGTAAAACTAAAAAAGGTACATTTATGCCAATGGTTGCAAGCGATGGCCCACACTACGGCGCTAACGTAAAAATGGATACAGGTGTTGGTAACTATGAGCTTAAATTCCACATCGACAATCCAGAAAAACAAGGCTTTGGTCGCCACGCTGACAAAGAGACTGGTGTTGGTAAATGGTTTGAGCCTTTCACAACAACTTATAAATTTCAATGGACAGGTGGTCCTGTTAAATAGTCACTTTGGGGCGTTCTCGCCCCTTTTTAAAAATTCTCATAGGGTTTAGTTATGTCAATTTACTTCTATCAGGTCTTTTTAGCCCTCCTTGGATTTACGCTTTTTGCTGCCTTAAATAACAATGGCAAAAGTTTAAAAACGATCTTTTTACCGTCATTTCTTGGCGTTGTTGCTGGTGTGCTTATCTTTAAAGCTGCTCGTCATGCGCTTGTTGATGATCAGTTTAAAATTTTCATAGATTCTGTGACACTAGTTTTTTTACTAATTAGCATTTTATGGATATTTTTCGAGCTTAAGATAGCAAAAATCGTAACGTTTTCTATTTTAGGCATCGGCTTTGGCTTTGGCTATAGCTCAAGTAGCGCTTTGTTCCCGTTATTTGGTGGCGAACTGCTTGACACGCTTTCAGTCATAAGCTTCTTTTTGATGATCTTTGCGATGATCTTGATACTATTTTTATTTTTCTTCATTTCAAATTTAAAAGCAAGCATACCATCATCAATAGCTAAAATTTTAGCTCTTATCACATTAGTATTTTTACTAGTTGATAGAAGCTCACAAACTGCACTTGAGCTTTTACGTGCAGGCGCTTTAAAGATAAGTAGCGAGCTAAATTCTCACATTTTATCTATCAGCGCAAAAGGCATCTATGTCACAGAATTTAGTGCCTATTTTTATATAGCAGTGATCCTTCTTTTATGCATCATCGCGCTTTGCTTTGTGCCAAAGAGTATCGATAAAAGCACGTTTGGCTCTATCAAATACCGCTTTACAAAAGCCATTAGAGAAAATGTCTTCGACAATGCAAAATTTGCATTTTGCAGCGTTTTAATAGCGCTTGGATTTTCACTTTATTTTGATCTTTACGCATCTCGCCCACCTCAAATTTCAGAGCCACTCTTGGTTGAGCCAGTGGGAGATAAATTTATATTTGATGTTGATATGTTAAAAGATAATGAACTTCACAGATTTGCCTACATCACAGATGAGGGTAAGCAGATAAGATTTTTCTTGCTAAACCGTTTTAGCGACCGCCCATCTCCAGTCATCGTATTTGACTCGTGCATGATCTGCGGCGACATGGGCTATATCAAGAAAGGAAACGATCTTATCTGCATCTCTTGTAACGTCAGAATTTTCTTGCCGTCAGTTGGTAAAGAGGGTGGTTGTAACCCGATCCCTATGGCATTTACCTTTGATGGTAAAAATATCATAGTTGATTACAAAACGATCGTCGCAGGGGCAAACTACTTTAGCAAGGTCGTCGAAAAGATGGTGCTTGACCCAGTTAGTCGCAAAAAGGTGAGCAATCTTGATTCAAGATCATATTTATACTACGGACGCACATATTTCTTTGAGAGCAACGAAACTCAGGCGAAATTTGAAGCAAATCCAGAAAAATATGTAGAAACAAATGGAACGTTAAAATGAAAAATATGCAACTAAGAATGATAAAAAGCTCGATCACGGGCTCAAAGGTGCAAAAGACGATGGCGTTTATCACCATCTTGCTAGCTGCTCTTTTGATAGCTTGCATGCTAAATATCACGCTAAAAATCGGCGATCAAGTGGCAAGCGAGCTTAGAGGTTATGGCTCAAATATCGTCGTTTTACCACGCGGTGAGAGCCTAAGCATCGAGATCGAGGGTAAAAATTTCACCCCACTAAAATCACAAAATTTACTCCCAGAAGTGGATATCTACAAGATAAAAGAGATCTTTTGGAGAAATAACATCGTTGCTTTTGCTCCGTTTTTAGAGACAAAGGTAAAAGACGCTAAAGGCGATGAGTTTAGCTTTGAGGGGACATATTTTGATAAAAATATCGGACTAAAAGATGAGCCAGAATTTAGCACAGGCGTTAAGAGCTTGTATGGATTTTGGGGTGTTGAGGGCGCTTGGCCAAAAGATGAGAGCATGGATGAAATTTTAGTAGGAGATGAGCTTGCAAAGGCTAAAAATTTAAAAGTCGGCGACAAGCTTAGCCTTGTGGGCAAAAACGGCACAAAAGAGGTTAGCGTGGTCGGCATCTTAAAAGGGGCAAGCGATGAGGCACATAAGCTAATAGGCTCGCTCAAACTTGCTGGCGATCTCTCAGGTCACGCTGGCTCATACACAAAAGCTGAGGTCTCAGCCATGACGATCCCAGAAAACGACCTATCGCTAAAGGCTAGAAGAAATTTAGACAACCTTGATAGCGCAGAGTACGATAAATGGTACTGCTCAGCTTATGCAGGATCGATCGCATTTCAGATAGAAGAAAATTTACCAAACGTTAGCGCAAAAGCAAGCCTTCAAGTAAGCGACGCTGAGAGTAATATCGTAAAGAAAATTCAAAGCCTAATGGGTATCGTTAGTATCATCGCTCTTGTGGTTTCAGCTATCGGTATAACATCGCTAATGACAAGTGAAATTTACCGCCGTAAAAAAGAGATCGGCCTTTTAAAAGCCATAGGCGCAAGTAACTTTGAAATTTACGCCCTTTTTGCTAGCGAGAGCCTTGTGGTTGCCTTTTTTGCAGGCATCACGGGAGCATTTTTAGGATACGCGTTAAGCTACGTGATGTCTTACATCATCTTCTCTCACGGCATAGGCATAGCATGGATCGTGCTGCCAATTAGCGTGGCATTTGCCTTACTCATCTCAGTCGTTGGCTCGCTAATGCCAATGAGAAACGTCATAAATTTACTACCTGCGGAGGTGCTATATGACCGCAAATAGCAAATTCTTTTACAATACAATTTATAAAAGTTTAAAAAACGGCTCATCAAGAGTGATGGTCATCGTGATCTCTATCTTACTTGGAGCATGCGTGTGTGCTGCGTTTGTCAATGTCTATCTTGATATCGACTCAAAGGTCTCACGCGAGCTAAAAACTTATGGTGCAAATATGATCTTTGCTCCAAAAGATATGGCGACAAGTGATGATATGAGTGAAAAAACTTACAATGAAATGATCGCTAAAGTGCCAAAAGATAAGCTTCTTGGTGAGAGTGGATATCTCTTTACTCAGGCAAATATTGGTCCAACAAATGCCATCGTCATGGGGACAAAATTTAGCAATCTAAAAAAGGTTAAGCCGTTTTTGGATGTTAGAGATGGAACGATGATAAATGTCGATTTTGACGATAAAAACGTGCTAATAGGCGTTGATCTTGCTCGTCAGGCTGGCTTTAAAGCAGGCGATGATATAGAAATTCGTGCCATTGGCTCAAATGAGAGTATAAATGTAAAGATAAAAGGCGTAGTCGCAAGTGGCGACAAAGAGGATGCGCTTTTGATCACGTCACTATCTTTGGCTCAAAAAATTTCAAATAAAGCTGGCAAAATAAACTATGCTGAAGCTGTTGTGCTTGGTAACTTTGATGAGATAACATCGCTAGCAAAGACTATAAGCAATGAAGAAATAGCTGCAAAACCAGTGGCAAAGGTCTCAAAGTCTGAGGGCTATATTTTGGAGAAAATAAAGCTATTAATGGCACTTGTTAGCCTTGTTATTTTGCTCATTACTTCAATGTGCGTAAACACAACGCTTAGTGCTATCTTGCTCTCTCGCTCAAAGGAGATCGCACTTCTAAGAGCCATAGGTGCAAGCAAAAAAGATGTATTAAAGCTATTTGGCTTTGAGACATTTGTGACAGCGCTCATCTCAGCATTAGTTGGTGCATTTTTAGGATATTTACTAGCTCAAATTTTAGGTTATGCGATATTTGATTCTAGTATTGATTTTAGAATTTTAAGCATCCCAGTAGCTGTGATAATATCGCTTTTATTTGCAGCGATCGCAGCATTTTATCCGATCAAACGGGCACTTAATAATAAAATGGCAGATACATTAAGAGGAGAATGATATGCAAAATGCACTAGAATTAAAAAATATTTGTAAAATTTTTGGCGATGTTAAAGCACTTGATGATATAAATTTTGAGGTTAAAAAAGGCGAGTGGGTCAGCGTCATGGGGCCAAGTGGTAGTGGTAAGAGCACGCTTGTAAATATCCTTTCACTAATGGATACTCCAAGTAGTGGTACTTATATGCTTGGTGGCGATGATGCGAGCAATCTAAATGCTGATGATACACTTAAATTTAGACGTGAAAAGATCGGTCTTATTTTTCAGCAGTTTCACTTAGTGCCATATCTTAGCGCACTTGAAAATGTGATGATTGCTCAGTACTATCACAGCTCAGTTGATGAAGAGGATGCTAAAAAGGCGCTTGAGGCAGTTGGTCTTTCTCACAGGCTCACACACAGACCAAGTCAGCTAAGTGGTGGTGAGCAACAACGCCTTTGTATCGCACGCTCGCTCATAAACGATCCTGAAATTTTAATAGCAGATGAGCCAACTGGTAACCTTGATGAAGCAAATGAAAGAGTTATACTTGATCTATTTTGCAAGCTAAGAAAAGACGGCAAGACGATACTTCTAGTAACTCACAACCCTGATCTTGGCGAGTATGGCGATAAGATCGTCTATCTAAGACATGGTAAGCTAGAGAAAATTCGCACTATTGAAAACCCAAAGGTGCCAAATGAGATATAAAATTTTATTTTTATGTCTAGTCTCAGCCCTAGTTATGGGCTGCGTCAAGCAGTATGAGAAGCATCACATTACGCTAAATGACTCAAGCGGCATTGATACGCAGTTTTTTCCAACAGAAAAGAGGCTAAAGATAGGCGATAAGCCATATATGCTATTTTTCTTTGGTACGGACTGCGGAGTGTGCAAGGCCGCTATACCTGATCTAAATACACTTGAAAAAGAGTATGGTAAAGAGGTTCAATTCATTGGTGTTTTAGGACCTAGTAAAGGCTTTGATAAAGATATTGAGCTTTTAAAAGAGCACAACATCACCTTTAAAACTACGAGCGATAAAGTTTCAGTTGATTACTTTAGTAAGGCAGTTGGTGGTGTCATGGGCGTGCCAGTTATCTATTTTTTTGATAAAGATGGTAAGATGCGATCAAAATTTATCGGTCTTACACCAAAAAGCGTACTTGAAAGTGCTATAAGATCGCTCTTGTAGGAGTGAATATGAAAAATTTCTTTTTGTTTGTCTTAGCGGTATTTTTTGTTGGATGTGCTAACAGCACTCCAAATATCTCGGTCAAAACGAGCGAGCCTATATTTTTTACGCTTAATGAAGCAAACAAAAGCGTCTATGTAAATTTTAAAAATAGTGCGACCGGACAAGATGTAAATGCTGAAATTTTAAGCGAGTTTACAAAGGCTGGCTTTAGAAACGAGCCAAATATCAAAAACGCTGACTTCATCATCCTTGGCGATGTGCAAAGCTTTTCTAGGATAATCAAAAGAGATCCTAGATTTTCGATGGGAATGGGGTATGGCTTTGGCAGACCAAGCTTTGGCTTTGGCTACTCGATGTTTTTCCCATTTGGCTATTACGACGATGATGACTTTAGTACAAATAGCTATACTTATCACATGCAAGTAAGCGTGCTAGTGCGTCCAAAAAATGGTGGCGAAAAGGCGACAAATATCTCGCTTATGCAAACTGGCAATGTCTATTCGCCAAGCTATATTTGGCCATTTTTTAAAGAACGTCTAGCAAAACAGATCGTTAGCTTTTTTTATAATGTCTCGCAAAATAGGATAAATTAGTAAATTTAAAAGGATTTAAATGCTAGTTGATGGAAGCTATGAAATTTCATCTTGCGATGATATTGAACTTGGTATAAAAAGAAGCTCTCCTCTCTCCTTTTATTCCTGTTATAACGATGCCAAGGAAGCAAAAGCCCTTTTGGTGATTATCCCTGGGCTTGGAGAAGACTCTGACCTTGGATATAGAGCTAATCTTATTCGGACTATGGCAGAGACTTATGATGTTGCATGCATTAGTGTGGATTATCACTGCATAGGCAACCGCCCACAGCTTGGGGCGAAATTTGGGCTTGATGATATAGATCGATCAATATTAATAAGGGAGCTAGCAAAGATTGGTATAACATTACCTATTGATTTAAAAATAGTTAATAATTATGATAAAACTTGTGTTTTGCTTAAAAGCCTTAGCGAAGAGATTACTATGCAAAAAGAGAGTGGAGTCTTGCCATGTGATTTTAGCTTAGATATTAGCATGACTATGATGCCAATAAAAAACGAATATCAAAATTTTGGTCTTATGCAAGCACTAGACGTGCTAAATGCTCTACTTTATACAAAAAAATATATAAATAATGGTAAGTTTGAGTATCTACCAGTCATAATGGTAGGTAGCTCACATGGTGGATATTTGGCACACATGTGTGCTAAGATTGCTCCATGGCTAGTTGATGCCGTGATAGATAATAGCTCTTATGCTATATTTTTGTGGCGACTTATTGGTTTTGGTAAAGAGATTGACTTTACTAGATTTGCTGGCTTTGGCACTAGAGTTTTATATAAAAATTTAAATCTTTACTTCTGTGATAAAACTTATTGGACTCTTAATAAAAGTTCACCGTATTATTTTAGTGACGCAAGAGAAGAGATAAGAAACATCCTAAATTTAGATCATTTAAATGTTCAAAGCAGCTATAAAAAGCCAATTTACGTGAGCTATCACTGTATTTTCGATAAAGAAATAGCTCCAGCAAAGGATAAAATCGAGCTTTACGAGGCTCTTAAGAAGCTTAAATTTAACGCAACACTACATATGATAAAAGATGAGAGTGAGGTTGATGGCAAATTTATAAAGTCTCTAACGCATGGGATGGGGATGTCTTATAAACTACTTTTACAAAAAGAGCTTCCCAGTATGATGGAGAAAATTTTATCTCAAAAAAATAAAAAGAGCAGCAAGAGTATTGAGTATAAATGCGGTGATACGATCTATAAATTTAGTGAAGTCTTAGATCAAATAAATCTTGAAATTTTAGATATTGCTTAGTATTTAACTAGGCTCATAAAGACCTAGTTTTTATCAGTCATTATCTATCTCAAAGTCATAAAATTCGCTTTCATACTCAACATTTCCTATTTTGCTGTATTGTATAAGAGCTGCTTTTATATTATCTATCTGCTGATACATTAGGCCAAGAGCTATTCTATTTTCGATAGCACTAGCATCATTTAGTTTTGTTAGCTCTAAAAGTGCGATTGCGTTTGATACTTTTCCAGCTCCTGTCGCAGCCACAGATGCTAAAAACAATGTGCTAGCGTCATTTACTTTAAACTCATCGATTGCTTGATTATAAAGTTTATAGCTCTCATCAAAGTCGTTTGTAAAGATATCGACATAGGCTAGAGTTTGGATTAAATTTATATTCTTTGGAGCATTTTTTAGCTCAGCTCTTAACTTATCACGCTCTCTTGTAAGTAGGCCCGAAATTTGAAGTAGCTTGATGTATTGCTTTTTGATGATATCAGCACCTTGATAGAAAGCGTTTGAATCAAGCTGCTTGCCATTAAAGTGAATTTGTATCGCTTTTGCATACTCTTTGACATTTTGCTCTTTGTTTTTCGAGATAAAATTTAAGATATTTGCAATAATATCATTTGGCAAAATTTTTAGTAGCTCATCAGCTTTCTTTGCCATTAGCTCGTCATTGTTTGTTACTTTTGCGATGATGATATCAAAGGCTAAATTTAGCATTGTCTGCTCTTTTGGCTCTTCAAGCCATCTTATCATCGCACTTTGGTTGCCACTAACCAGGCTTAAAAGCGAGGCATATAAATTTACAGGCTTTAAACTCTTATCGTTTTCTAAATTTTCACCGATCTCCTCGATGAGTTTTGGATTTAAATTTCTATTTATATCTAGACAAATCGCCCCAAAAATACCTGCAAGATGGTTATTTACGTCCTGGTGATAGCTTGCTATGAAGTGTTTTGCAGCAAGGCTAAAATTTCCAAGCTGAGCGTAGCTTAGGGCGAGGTTGTATTGCAAGATAGAGTGATTTGGATAAGTACTGGCTAGCTCTTCAAACTCTTTATTTGCTTCTTTTAAGCGGTAGCTTAGCGCTTTTGCGATAGCTTCGCTAAGTTTTGCATTTACTTTTGAAGCAGCTGCACTTTGGCTAAAATAGTCATTTGCCGCTGAGGTGTCATCTAAAAAGACGCTAACGCCGCCTTTTCTTATCTGCTCGATGCTCTGTTTCGCGTCAAAAACCTTGTAAGGTGCGAAGTAAAAAAGGGTCTCATAGCGCCTTGTTCTATCAAAAAACATATCATCACTAAAGTGTGCCTGAGCTAGGCTGACATCAAAAAGATCAGGCTTTAGTATCGTTTTTATCTTGTAAATTTTGCTTGGCAAAGAAGCATTGTAGTCGTAAACATCTTTGATAAATGCAGCTGCGTCGCCGTAGTCAGCAGTTTTTAAATCAATTAGCGCCTCAGTCATCTTGATAAGATCGATATTTGGCGTGTTTTTAGAAGCTTTTGTTAAATAATCCCTTGCCTTGTCGTATTTGCCAAGTCTTGCATAGAGCTGTGCTAGCGTGAAGTCGGCTTTAAATGCCTTTTGGCTCTCAAGCTTAGCTATTGCTCTCTCATCATCTCCAAGAAGTGATAAAATTTTTGCGCTTAAATATGCATATTCGTTTTTATAATCTGTAGTATTTGGATGAGAAAGTGCTTGAAGCGCCTCGTAATAGTTGCCTTTATAATAATTTATAAGTGCGTAGTAATAGCTATAAAGTGGCGAGTTGTTTTCATACTGCAAAAATGAGTCAGCAAGTCCTATATAGTAGTTAAAATTTTTGGTGCTATTTAGCTCGAGTGAGCAAACGGCTGCGTTTATCGCACTAACCGCCGTGTTTTCTCTATCGGCTATAGCTTTATTAAAAGATACGATCGCCTCATCACATCTTTCTTGTTTCATCTGCGAAACACCGAGGTTGTAGTTTGAAAGTGACTGGTTATAAACAGCTACGTTTTCATAAATTTTTAGAGCCTCAAATTTATTACCACGCTCGTAGAGCTGATTGGCTTTATTTATCATTTCATCTATCTTTGAAGCGCCAAAATTTTGAGTTTGGTAGTTATTTTCTATATTTTTTACGATACTTGCAGTATCTATGTTCTCTTTTTTGTCTTTCTTTAGCAAGATAACTAGCAAAACCACTATCAAGATGATAAGTACTAGAGCGACCACACCTGCTATTATAAAGAGCTTTTTATTGCTCTTTTTTACAGGGATTGGCTCTGGGATGCTCTCGTCTTGCAGCACACCCTCACTTGCTATACTCTCAAGCGAGACGATCTCTTCAGGTGCCTCGGCTTTTACCTCTTCAGGCACTTCTTGCTCTGTTTGCTCGCCAGGTGGTTTTAAAACTACAACCTCTTCTTCAGCCACTACATATACCTTTTAAGAACTTCTGGAATTTCGATAGTACCATCTGCTTTTTGGTAGTTTTCCATGATGGCAATAAGAGTCCTACCAACAGCTAGACTCGAGCCATTTAGCGTATTTACAAGCATATTTTTCTTACCATCTTTAAAGCGAATTTTTGCACGCCTTGCTTGAAAATCGCGAGTATTGGAAATAGAGCTAATCTCTCTATATTTACCTTGACCAGGTAGCCAAACCTCAAGGTCTATCGTCTTTGCCGCGCTAAAGCCAAGATCACCACTGCAAAGAAGCATATGACGGTGAGGAAGTCCAAGACTAGTTAGTAGATCGCTCGCGCACGCTACCATCTCATTTAGCACGTCTTCGCTTTGATCAGGCTTTGTGATACTTACTAGCTCGACCTTTTCAAACTGATGCTGGCGGATCATGCCTCTAGTATCACGTCCTGCCGAGCCAGCCTCTTGGCGGAAGCATGCTGAGTAGCAAGTCATCTTTATAGGAAGCTGCTCAGCTTCAATGATCGTGTCATTGTATAAATTTGTCACAGGCACTTCGCTGGTTGGGATGAGGTAGAGGTCCTCGTCGCGTACTTTGTAAAGGTCTTCTTCAAATTTAGGCAGCTGACCAGTACCAAAAAGTGTGTTTGAGCTTACTAGATAAGGGACATTTACAAGCTCGAAGCCACGTGAGCTGTTAAAGTCGATCATGTAATTAACAAGCGCTCTACTAAGTCTTGCTCCCATGCCGCGAAGTACAGTAAAGCGAGATCCTGAGAGCTTTGCACCCCTTTCAAAGTCAAGCCAACCAAGGCTCTCACCTAGCTCCCAGTGCTCTTTTGGTGTAAAGCTAAATTTAGTTGGCTCAAGTACCGTTTTTATGCAGACATTATCATCCTCGTCCTTACCAAATGGTACGTCATCATCGGTGATATTTGGCACGTTAAATGAAATTTGCTCAAGCTTTTCTTCATATTGTTTAACGATATCATCAGCATCAGAAAGTGCAGCTTTGTTTAAATTTAGCTCATTTTTAAGCTCGCTTACATCTTCGCCAGCTCTTGCCTTTATGCCAAGCTCTTTACTCTTTGCGTTTTGGATCGCTTGGAAATTTTCAAGTGCTTTGCGCTTTTGTTTTAGTTCGTTAAAAGTTTGTAAAAGCTCGTCAAGTAGCCCAGCTTTTACATTTTTTCCCTCAAGTTTTTTTACAAATTCATCGTAATTTGTCTCGAGTAGTTTTAAATTTATCATTCCGTATCCTTAAACCATAAACATAACTTTTGCAAAAAGTACGATAAAAACTGCTGCTGTTAGCGCAAATGGGTGAATGTTGCCAAGTGGGCTAGGGCGTTTAAATATAAATTTGCAGCTCAAATTTGTTATAACAGCGGCTACGATTAGCATCGCTAAGAAAAATTTGATCATAAAAATGATTTGTAAATTTGTCTCAAAGTATCCTCCAGCCTTTGATCCGACCCAGTTACTCATCATCATGCCTCCAGTTAATACCAAAAGCAAGATACAAAGTGGCATTATCTTAATAGCAACTGAACCGATAGCTTGTTTTGCCTTTTGAGCAAGCTCAGGTGGCATTTTTTTACAAGCTGCCTTAAAAATGATTACATCAAAAAAGAGGTAACCAACAAAGATAATTGCACAGAAAAGATGAACTATCTGTGCGTATGGATATAAATTTTGCATATTTTTCCTTTATTAATAAATTCCGACTGCTTCACGAACTTTTTTTATCGTTGTTTGAGCAACATTACTTGCCTTTTTGGCTCCTATTTCTAAAATTCCAGACACTTCGTCAGGATTATTTTGATAATGCTCAAATTTTTCTCTTGCATCTTTAAAATAGTCCCAAATAAGCTCATTTAGATAAGCTTTAAAGTGCCCATGACCCTCGCCACCACGCTCATATCTAGCTTGAAGCTCTTTTTGCCCACTCTCGTCTAAAAAAAGTTTGGCGATATTATAGACGTTGCAGTTTTGCCACTGTTTTGGCTCTTCAAGTGGTGTGCCGTCTGTCACGATGCTAGAAATTTGCTTTTTAAGCGTTTTAGCATTGGCAAAGATGTCGATTGTATTGCCGTAGCTTTTGCTCATCTTTTCGCCATTTGTGCCAGGCACAGTGGCTACATTTTCATCGATCTTTGCCTCAGGCAATGTAAAAATTTCTCCATGCTCGTTGTTAAATTTTATCGCGATATCACGAGCGATTTCTACGTGCTGGATCTGGTCTTTGCCCACGGGTACGATTTGCGCATTATAAAGCAAAATGTCAGCTGCCATTAAAACTGGATAGCTAAAGAGTCCGTGGTGTGAGCTAAGGCCTTTTGCGACCTTGTCTTTGTAGCTGTGCGCGCGCTCAAGAAGCCCCATAGGTGTGTGCTGACTTAGCACCCAGTAAAGCTCAAGCACGTCTTTAACGTCACTTTGCACCCAAAATATGCTTTTATTTGGATCGATCCCAAGTGCCAAAAATGCACACGCAGCCTCAAAAGTGTTTTGCTTTAGTGCTTTGGCCTCGCTAAGGCTCGTCATCGCATGGTAGTTTGCTATAAACATAAACATCTCATTTTGCTCTTGCATATCAACCATCTGCTTTATCGAGGCAAAGTAGTTGCCAAGGTGTAGTTTGCCGGAGGGTTGGAGGCCGGTTAATACTCTCATCTTATCCTTTCAATTTTTGGCTTTTTCTCGTGAGCGCTTTTGATAGTTGTGTAGAAATTTTAAGCTTTCGGCAGACTATGTGTCTAGCCTCGGCTTAAAATTTCTACACAACTATCAAAATCATCTCACGATACTTCGCCAAAAATACTTTTTAAATTTTAACGTTACATTAGAGTTTTTGTATCTAATCTAATCTTAAAATTTAGCTTGGCAGGCTAAAGTCTAGTCTTGATTAAAATTTGACTGCACAATATTTAAATTTTCCCCAAACACTTTGCCAAAATTTCTAACTACAAAACGTTAAATTTAGCTCAAACATTTCAAATTTTAACACCACGCCAGATAGCCATCCAGTCTGATCTTGAAATTTATCATTGCAAGCAGCACTCATGCCACTTTACAACTAAATTTTTAAAAGCATCCTTATCTCTTTTACGATTTGCTTTGGAGTTTTACCCTCGACTTCAACGATGTAATCAGCCTTTTTCTCATAAAGCTCCTCTCGCTCCAGATGTAACGCCTCGGCTCTTTTTAGATCACTTAAAAGTGGACGTTTGGCGAGCTTTTTCTCGCTATTTTTGCTATTTTTTAGCCTTTGCATGATCGCACCAAAACTAGCTTTTAGATAGATCACGGTACCAATTTTTTTTAAATTTTTAACCTTCGCAAAGCCTCCACCTGTTGAGATAATCGCATTTTTAACATTTGTGGCTAGAAATTTAGCTAGATCCTTTTCAAGCTGTCTAAAATGCTCCTCTCCGTACTCTTCAAAAATAGCTTTTATCTTCATATTTTGAGAGCTCTCTAGTAGGTCGTCGCAGTCAAGATTCATCGTCTTTAAAGCTTTGCTTAGCGCCCTTGCGGTCGTGCCTTTGCCAACGCCCATAAATCCTATCAAAACGATATTATTGTTCTTTGTTTTCATCACTCTCTCCACGTTTTTTAGGGATTAGCACGATAGGTACGCCAGCTAGACTAAAGCTCTCTCTAAGCTTATTTGTTAAATAGCGTTTGTAGCTAAAGTGCAGGCATTTTGGGCGGTTCATTATGAGCGCTATCATGATGGGTGCAGTCTTAAACTGTACTGCGTAGTAGATTTTCACGACCCTGCCTTTATCTCGTGGCAGCGGGTGCGCTTTGGTCGCTTCGCCGATCACTTCATTTAGCTTTGAAGTTTGGATTTTTTGAGTGTAGTTTTTATAAATTTCAACTATGAGCGGGTAAATTTTATGCACTCTTTTGCCACCAAGTGCTGAAACACTAATGATCGGCGCGTATGCTAGAAATTTAAATCTATCCTTTATCTCTTTACAGAGTTCGTCAAATTCTTCGCTACTTTTATCCCATTTGTTTAGCACGATGATGACGCCGAGCTCAAATTTAGAGGCGATGCCAGCGATACGCTCGTCAAGCTCAGTTAATGGCTCAGAGCTATCAAGCACTAGTAGCGCTACGTCCGTCTCTTCTAAAATTTTCTCAGTTCTATTTAACGCGTATCTCTCGATGCCTTCGATCTTGCCACGCTTTCTAATACCTGCAGTATCAACAAACTCAAAAACTCTGCCATCATGCTCGTAAATTTCATTAACTGGGTCGATCGTAGTGCCTGCGACATCGCTTACAACGGCGCGACTCTCTTTTACAAGTGCGTTTAAAAGTGAGCTTTTGCCGACATTTACGCGACCTATTATGCCAACTCTTATGTTTTTGCTCTCATAGTCTATCTCGTCGCTTAGCTCGCCCTCGTCGTTATAGTTTTCTAAAAAATCATCAAAATCTTCGCTCGTATCGGCCTTTATCTGCACTTTGTTTTCTAAGTGCTTTGCTAGCCACATACTTAGCTCATCAATACCGGTGTTGTGGCTTACGGAAATTCCAAAGGAATTTTTCGCACCAAAGCTTATAAATTCCCACTCTCTTTGCTCATCTTTTTTGCTGTCTATTTTATTGATGACTAGAGCGATTGGTAAATTTAGCTTGCTAAGCTCGTAAAAAATGGCTCTATCCTCGTCATCTGGCATCATTTTGCCATCGACCATGTATAAAATGGCGTCTGAATTTTTAGCCTCTGCCAAGGTCTTTGCTTTTACATTTTTAAAAAGCTCGCTACTATCATCAAGGCCACCACTATCGATTAAAATGCACTCTTTACCCTCAACCTCTATCTTAGCTTTGTTCGTATCTCTTGTCGTGCCACTAACATCGCTTGTTATAGCGATACGACGACCAGCTAAGCGGTTAAAAAGTGAGCTTTTGCCGACATTTGGCTTGCCTACTAATATTACTTTTTGCAAATTTTGTCCTTTTCGTGATGGATGATTATACAAATTTTTGACTTATATAAAGTATAAAAATTTGCTTAAAAGCGCCAAAATAAAAGAAAAAATCAACCAAAATTTAAGCCACTTTTCATTAAAATGGCTACTTTAAATTTAAAGGTCTTGTGATGTTAAAAAGGTTTTATATTTCGCATCTTGGCATTTTTTATATGCTCTTTGCTTGCTTTATGTTTGCCGTTACTGGTGCATTTGCAAAGTATCTTAGCAAAGATATGCCATCTATCGAAGTTGTATTTTTTAGAAATTTAATAGGCCTTTTCATAGTTATTTATGCCATTTATAGATTTCCATTTAAACAAGCTGGTGGACACTTTTTTTTGCTAATGTTTCGTGGCTTTGTAGGCACAGTGGCACTTTTTGCTTTTTTTTATAATGTCGCTCATGTAAATTTGGCCACAGCTTTTACATTTCAAAAGACAAATCCAATCTTTACGGCTATCCTTGCAGCCTTTATTTTCAAAGAGCGTCTAAGCTCACTTGGCTGGTTTGCTGTATTTTTGGGATTTGGTGGAATTTTGCTTGTTATCCAGCCAAATTTAGGCATAAGCAAGACTGATATTATCGGCGTTTGGAGCGGTCTTGGTGCGGCGATTGCATACACGAGCGTTAAGGAGCTAAACAAGAGCTACGGCACAAATGTTATCGTGCTAAGTTTTATGCTTTGGGGCTCGTTTTTGCCACTTATTTGCATGGGTTTGGCAGAATTTTTCACCTACGAGCCACTTGATTTTTTGTTTTCAAAATTTAGCATGCCAAGCTGGTATAACGTTGTTTTTATCTTACTAATGGGACTTAGTGGATATTTTTTTCAGTCGTACATGACAAAGGCGTTTGCGGTTGGCAAAAAGGCTGGAGTGATCGCTGCGGTTAGCTACGCAGACGTTATTTTCACGCTTATAATTGGCTATTTTATGGGCGATGTATTGCCAAATCAAACGGCACTTTTAGGTATCTTACTAGTAATAGTGAGTGGAATTTTAGTTGTGAAAGAAAAATAAAGGAGAAAAAATGATACTAATAGCAGGGCCTTGCGTCATCGAGAGCGAGCAGCTTGTTTTCGAGGTGGCAAAAAGGCTAGTTAAATTTAACGAAGATAAGCGGATAGATTTTTATTTCAAATCAAGCTTTGACAAGGCAAATCGCACGAGTATAAGCTCGTTTCGCGGGCCTGGACTTGAAAAAGGGTGCGAAATTTTAGCTAAGGTCAAAAAGGAATTCGGTTTTAAAATTTTAACCGATATCCACGAGAGCTACCAGGCCGCACCCGTAGGCGAAGTAGCCGACGTGCTGCAAATCCCTGCATTTTTGTGCCGCCAGACCGATCTGCTCGTGGCCGCGGCTAAGACAAAAGCGGTCGTAAATATCAAAAAAGGGCAGTTTTTAGCGGCGTCTGCGATGAAACACTCGGTCAAAAAAGTGTTAGAAACGCGCGGCGTAAAGGGCGAGGGATATGAGGTCGCAAAGGCAAATGGCGTCTGGCTAACGGAGCGAGGTAGCACATTTGGATATGGAAATTTGGTCGTAGATATGCGAAATTTGGTGCTGATGAGGGAGTTTGCGCCGGTGATTTTCGACGCGACCCACAGCGTACAAATGCCAAGCGCTCTTGGCGAAAAAAGCGGCGGTGACGCGAAATTTGTGCCATATCTAGCGCGAGCTGCGGCGGCTGCGGGTGTAGACGGATTTTTCTACGAGACGCACGTAAATCCTTGCGAGGCGCTTTGCGACGGGCCGAATATGCTAAATTTGGACGAGTTAGACGCAAATATCGCTCAAATTTTTAAGATAAAAGACGCCCTAGGCGATGCAAACTAAGGGCTTTTTGTGGGTGTTAGGCGGCGCGGTCGCCGAGTGCGGCTGGGCGTACGGGCTAAAACACGCCCAAAACGCCGTAGGATTCGCGCTTACCGCCGCGTTAGTCTGCGTTAGCTTCGTATCGTTTATAAAGGCTTTAAAATACATCCCCGTTAGCGTCGCATATACCGTATTCGTGGGACTTGGAGCGTTTTTTATTGTGGTCGCCGAAAGCGTTAGCGAATACACCTCAAGCGGCCAGGCGCCCGATCCCTTGCGGCTATTTTTTATAGCGACGCTAGTTGCCGGCGTGTTAGGGCTAAAAAGGCTAAAATCTTGATGCACGTTTTAGCTCTTTTAGCAGCTGGGTGCTGCGAGGTCTCGGGCGTGTTTTTTCTAACCAAATTTCAAAAAAGCTTCGGCGTGAAAAAGGCGGCGAATTTTTTGATTTTGGTCGCAAATTTCGCCATTTCGCTCTGGCTTCTTAGCTACGCGATGCAGGCGATGGCGATGTCTGTGGCTTACGCGATTTGGACCGGTATCGGAGCGGTCGGAGCCGTGGGCGTCGGAGTGGTTTTTAACGGCGAAAAAATGAGCGCGCAAAAGGCGTTTTATCTATCGTTAATAACGCTAAGCGCGGTAATGTTAAAAATAATCTAAGGAGCTAAGATTGTGAAAATATTGGATCAAATAAAATTTATTGATGAAAATATTTGTGAAAACATAGATAAAAATTTAATATTAAACGATCGTGGTTTTCTGTCGCAAAATATTCTTTCTCAACTTAGAAATTTAGTAGAGCATTGTTCAATGTATATAAATCTACGTCTTAACGGATTAGATGATAACATAAGCCTAGAGGAAGCTAAAGAAAAAATACCATCAATACCAAATAAAATAGGCGATATGAACAACGAGTTTAGATTTATAAAAAAATTTCATAACTTACTTCAGGTATCAGAATCTCACTACGCGCATGATAAAAATAACTCAGAGCGGTTGATGTTAAAATATTATGAATACATGTTGCGCTTAAAAAAACTTTGTATAAAAACATTAGATTTAAAAATACTTAGTAATTTACATAAATTTCCTTTGGAGTTGGATAAAAACTTAGATGAATATTATGAAAAAATATTATCAAAGTTAAACCAAATAGGAGATTTTAGATTAAAAAATCAAGAAGTTATAAAAAATAGATATTATGTATGGAAGGTTAAACCGATTTTTATAAAAGAAGAGATGTTTTACGAGATTACTTTGACCAACGCTACGGATAATGTTAGTAAATTTAGTCGCATAGTGGCTTTTAGTAAAGTTTTAATAAATGATAATTATGCAATAAAAGCAGTACTCGATAAAACCAATATATTTATTCAAAATAAGAGTATGCCTATTTTTATTATCTCTGAGATGGAAACATCAATAAGGCCTTGTGAATTTGATAATTTTGCTAGAATTTTTGGTGAAAGACAAAAATTTGGTTTAACTACTGAAGTCGAACGTATAAATGAATATATGACTAAAAACAATTATAATTTAGTTGATATTATAAATTTCTCAAGTGCTAACTATGAAGCCTTTATACAAGAGATAAAGGCTAGAAATATTCAAATACATTTTTTAGAAGTTTTAGATAAGTGTAGAAAAATTTGTTTAAGCAGCAAAAGCGGATCTAACA
>NZ_POZX01000038.1:0-1291 GCF_002912895.1 Campylobacter concisus | reverse complement strand
CTTCAATACGTAAAAAGTTGTTTTGAAAAATTTTTCTAACACAAAAGAACGCTGAGAGAGCGCCAATGATGATGCCAAAGAGAGACGCTGTGCCAAGAGCTAGATAAAAGTAGCCAATGATGCTAAAGGCAAAAAGCCCAAGCCCAAAGGCTAGCGCCCAAAAAACATCTTTTTTACTCTCTTTTGTTATCATCATTTTTCCTTTTAAGCTAAAATTCCAGCACCATTTATCGCTTGGCTGCGCTCTTTTGCATAAATTCTCTTGCCATTTATCACGTCATATTTCCAGATCGGCGCATTTGCCTTAAAGTCCTCGACAAACTCGTTTATAAGCCTTAGCGCGACCTTTCTTTGAGGGCTCACAATGCCTGCTACATAAGAGCTCGTATGCACGGCTACATCGCCTTTTGAGTGAGCAAAAAGTACGTAGGCGTTTTCTTTTTTGGCTCGCTCCTGCCAAGCATCTAGCCATTTTTTAAGGATCGGCTCATAGATATCGAAGCTAAGCGCCGAAATTCCGCCCTCTTCTCTTACTATGCCTACAAAAGTGATGAGCGCGCCGCAGTTTTTATCCTTAAACCTATCATACCACTCGTTTGTGATGCTTTGAACGTCCAAGCTTCCATTATAAATTTGCATCTTAGCCCCCACAAACTGGCGGCAAAATAGAAATTTTATCGCCTGATTTAAGAGCGAAATTTATATCACTTACGATCTCGTCATTTACAGCAACCGCGCAGATATTTAGCCATTTTTTTAGCTCCTCTTTATCGCTTAAAGCCGCTTTTACCTCGCCTAAATTTTTTGCTTCTATTTTTATACTCTCAAGCCCGATAGGCCCAAGAAATTCGATCTCTATCACATTTTATCCTTTGAAATTTTTGCTGATTTTACTTAAAAATAAATTTAGATATACTTATTTGAAAATTTAAAAAGCGAGAAAAAATGAACGAAATTTTAAAAAGTATAAAAACCCCAGCCTACGTCTGCGAAGAGGCAAAAGTACGTAAAAATCTAGAGCTTTTAAGGTACGTAAAAGAGCAAAGCGGAGCCAAAATTTTAGTCGCACTCAAAGGTTTTGCATTTAGCGGAGTGATGGATATGGTTGGCTCTTATCTTGATGGTGCGACTTGCAGTGGGCTTCATGAGGCAAAATTTGCAAACGAATACGTAAAAGGCGAGATTCATACTTATAGTCCAGCCTTTAAGGATGAGGATTTCGATGAAATTTTAAAAATTTCAAAGCACATTACATTTAACTCTTTTGCGCAGTGGCAAAAATTTAAGGGTA
>NZ_POZX01000037.1:0-7794 GCF_002912895.1 Campylobacter concisus | reverse complement strand
CAAGTAAAGTCTTATTTTGAAAAACTCCGCCACTTAATAAAACCTCCTTTTTCTCTATTTTAGAAATTTCAGAAATGATATCAGCTATACCATTTATAAATGCCGTTGCGGCCACTCTTGGCTCATCTTTTAAGGCATTTTTAAAGGCCTCTTTAAAGCCGATAACTCCATCATTTAGACTAAATTTATAACACACATCTAAATTTTTATCATAAAGTGCTTCAAGCCTCATACCACTCTCGCCCTCAAAACTCGAGTGAAAAAGTCTACAAATAATCGCTCCAAATGCGTCAAATATCCTACCAACTGAGCTAGTCTTTACTAAGTTTAATCCTTTTTGCTCCATTTTTTTAAAATTTGCAAGCATTTTTTCATCAAAATTTACTAAAAATTTACCAGCTTCGTCCTCAAGAGAGTATTTTAAAATAATAGAATATGCGATTAGATAAATATTTTTGATGCTGTTTTCGCCCCCAAATAGGCTAAATTCATCAAAATGATAAACTCGCTCGTAATTCTTTTTATCTAGCCTAAAGACCTCGCCACCCCAAATTTTGCCATCCTCCCCGTATCCAGTGCCATCAAAACAAAAGCCAATGTACTTTTTATCTGCTAGATCGTTTTCAAATATTACGCTTAGTAGATGGGCGTAGTGGTGCTGCAAATGAACTAGCTCAAAGCCCTGATCCTTCGCCCATTTTGTATTTAAAAAATTTGGATGCAAATCGGCTATGACCTTGTCTATTTTTAGATTATAAGTCGTTTTAAAAAGGGTGAAAATATCCTTAAATCTATCAAAAGTCGCTACGTTTTTTAGATCACCGATATATGGGCTAACCATCAAAAGCCCGTCTTTATAGATACAAAATGAGCTTTTTAGCTCGGCTCCAAGAGCTAAAAATGTCCCTTTTTGCTTGAAATTTGTATGGATGAAATTTGGATTTAAGCCACGGCTCGTTCTTGTAAAAATCGTCTCATCACCAACGCAAAATGCGATACTATCGTCACTTGGCGAGTAAATTGCTCGGTCGTAATCAAGGTAAAAGTCTATGACGTCACCTAGTTTTTCTCTTAGCTCACTTTCGTCTTTTATCACAACTTCGCCTGAGATATTCGCGCTAGTTGCGATGATGTCGTGTTCCAAATAGTCAAACAACAAAAGATGTATGCCACTAAATGCGAGCATGACACCAAGCTTGTTTAAATTTGGAGCGACGCTTTTTGCGATATTTGAGCCATTTTTTGCTTCAAGTAAGACGATCGGCTTTAAATTTGAGCTAAGTAGCTTCGCCTCCGCCTCTGAAATTTGCGCTATTTTTCTAGCATTCTCTAAATTTTTACTCATCAGAGCAAAGGGCTTGCTTGGGCGGTGTTTTCTAGCTCTTAGCTCGCAAACCGTGGCTTCATTTGTCGCATCACAAATCAGATGAAAGCCACCAAGCCCCTTAATGGCTAAAATTTTACCCTCATTTATGAGCCTAGCCGTCTCTTTGGCTGCTTCGTTCCCAATAGCCAAGACTTTTCCAAATTTATCTTTTAAGTAAAGTTTTGGTCCACAGTTTGGGCAGGAGATCGGCTCTGCGTGATAGCGACGGTTAAGCGGATCTTTGTACTCGCTCTCACAAAACTCGCACATTTTAAACTTATTCATCGTAGTATTTACCCTGTCATAAGGCAATGCTTTGATGATGGAAAATCTTGGTCCGCAGTTGGTGCAGTTTATAAATGGGTATTTGTAGCGTGGATTTGTGGGGTCATAAAACTCGCGCAAGCAGTCATCGCAAAGTGCATAATCAGGCAAAATAGGCGCTTGTTTGGTAGCCGACTTTGAAGCGATGATCTCAAGCTTTTCATAAATTTTATCTATCTTAAATTTCTTTAGCTCATCGATCCTAGCAAGGGCTGGCAGCTTCTCGTAAAGCTCTTTTTCAAAAGCCAAAAAGCTAGCCTCTTCGCCGCTAAAATTTAGCTTCACACCCTCGTCATCGTTGTAAATTTCACCAACAAGGGCAAATTTATCCGCCAAAGTATATATAAAAGGTCTAAAACCCACACCTTGAACTAAGCCCTTGATCTCATATCTAAAGCTTGATCTCAACGCCAAATCCGGGGTCAAAATTTGTTTTTATATTTGGGCTTAGGTGCTTTTTTATCAAGTTGCTAACTACCTTATTATAAAATAAATCCCCGCTTAAAGTAACATTTTTAATGTTAAATTTATCTCGTTTTTCATAGCTAAAATCGCTCAAAAAATGCGCCAAAGACTCGGTACAACCAAAGCTGATATTCTTCTTTTTAGCGCCAGCAAGGATAAATGAAATAATACTTTTTACAAACTTAACCCCGTCTAAACCAAAGTCATCTTTCATCTTATAATCGATCCTAACACCCTTTTGAGCGCTAAAATCAGCTGCCATAAGAAGCAAATTTTCCCCTGCTTTTTTAAAGTCATCGCTTAAACCAAGCAAGCGCCCAGCTATGCAAAATAGCGAGAAAAAGCTAGCGTTTGAGCTAAATTTACCGCTTGGCAAGGTGTGCTCTTTACTGAAGTTTTCAAGTAGCCTTTCGCCGCCTTCCTCGGCTCTTATGAACTCATAAATTTCTTCAAAGCTACTAAATTTTGGCAAAAATAGAAGTTCTGTTTTACTCGTCTTTGAAAGCAGGCAAATTTCATCATCACTAAATTTGCTAAATTTTAGGCCCAAAGCTATATCGCTAAAATTACTAAGCTTAAATTCCTCGTTTTTTGCATAGAAAAATGGGCTTAAAAGTGCACTACTTTCAAGCAAAGTAAGCCTTGAAAGAGCATTTTTTTGCTCCTTTACTTTAACGCTTAAAAAGCTAAAATTTTCTTTATTTAGCTGTTCGCAAACGGCGTAAAGAAAAAGATCGTTTGGTGCCATCACATCAAAAAATAGCGGTGCATCCTCGTGATTTTGCCTATAAATGACTGTCGTCTTTAGTGCTAGAAGTGGCTTTTCAAAGCTAGCTAGAAATGTCAAAACTCTATCATCGGCGATAAAAATTTTTGATAGTTGCTTTAAATTTACAGGCATCAAGAAATTTGCGTCAAAATTTACGCCAAGAGAAATTTCATATAAATTTTCATCTTGCTCTATGCAAACGATCCCCCCGTTTTTTAATAAATTTAGGCAAGTTTTGAGCTTTTCATTAAAATTATCAAGCGTTATCTCACCCTCAAATTTACTCTCACATAGCACGCCACTTTCATTTAAGATAGCCTTTTCGCTAGCCAAAAATGTGCTCGCTTGAGTTGGAGTTAGGCCGCCAAATTTTATCTCATTTATCTTGCTATCTTCATCAAGCTCACTTGCAGTCAAGACCTCACTGTGCTTTATAAAAAGACTAAATGGCAAGAGCGCGCTTGCTTTATTTGCCACGCTCTCAAGCTCGCTGGTATTGCCACTTACCTTTAGACAAGTTTCATCATCTCTGCACTTTATACTATGAGCTAGATCGCCAGCAAGCAAGCGTAAAAATGGCACCAGAAACGAAGCATCTTTGTGGCAAGTAAATTTAAAAGCAAGTATCATTTTAAACCTTTTTTAGCGTATTCATCGAGGGTATCATTTAGGGTGAAATTTGCTACTTTTTCACACTTAAAATCAAGCTCTTTTAAGTGATCAAGCAGCGTTTTTTCTAAAGTTACAGAAGCGTTTATAACCTCATCTGAGAGGCTAAAATTTGATGACTCTATGCGGCTAGGCACGATGCCTAAAATTTTGGTTGTCGGTCTGTCGCCTGCAAGCTCCATTAGATGAAGAGTTTGGAGCATCTCTATCTCGTGAGCCGAGCCGTCCCAGCTAATAAAATTTGGTACGTTTAGAAAGTCAAAAAAATAAACATCGCCCACGCTTGCGCCATTTGCGCTAATGCAATCAACGACGATAAGATAGTCAAATTCACTTATGATGTGAGTTAGGGCGAGGGCTAAAGTGCCCCCGTCCATTAGAGTAAGCTCGTTTTTAGAGCTTGTAAATTTATAGTTTTTAGCCATCAAATTTACAAAATGAACACCTATGCCCTCATCGGCAAACATCACGTTGCCGATACCAAGAACCAGCACTCTCATCAGTGTTCTTTTACAAATTTATAGCCACTAACGATAGCGTCCATCGCTCCATTTTTGCCTTTAACAGCGTTAAATACCGCCATATAAACATGAATAGGCACAAAAATCATAATGACCCACATACAAATTCTATGTATCGTTCTAACATTTGCTAGTCCGCCCATAAGCTCTTCAAAAAACCTAGCTGGCTCATAAAGCGCTCCGCCAAGTCCCTCATGATAAACATGAACATAAAGCACAAGACCGCTTAGGCAAATAAGAGTCAAAATAAGATAAAAGAAAAAGTATGAGGCAAACTGCAAAGGATTATAAACGCCCCTTAAATGCGGATGTGGCCCCATAAAAAGATAGTATTTGATCTGTGCGATCCAAATTTTTGGATTTAGAAAATCAACCACACTCATCCACTCTTTTTTGCTGTGTTTATCAAAGACAAATAGATAAAATTTAAAGATAAACGCTGCTATTAGCACAAAACCAGCGATCTGGTGAGCCATACGCCACTTTGCTTGCATAAAATTTGTAGGCTCGCTCGTGATCTCTGGACTCACAAAAACGTACGAGATATAGTAGCCGCTCACAACTAAAAGTGTGATCGCTGCAAATCTAATCCAGTGTGTCAGCCTAACACCGATGGAGAATTCGTATTCGCTGATTCTGTCAGCATTTTTATGTGACATCTTTTCTCCTTATAAATTTGGATTTATCTTATAAGTACTCAAATCATTTCCCTTTGTATCCATAACATGCACAGCGCATGCGATACAAGGATCATAAGAGTGAATTTTTCGTATTATCTCAAGTGGCTTTGAAAGATCAGCGATCTTTAAACCAACTAAGCACGCTTCGTAGCTTCCCATTTGATTTTGTGCGTCTTTTGGAGAGGCATTCCATGTGCTTGGCACGACTGCTTGCCAGTTTGTGATAACACCATCTTTTATGCGGCACCAGTGGCTAAGCGCACCCCTTGGAGCATTGCCTTGAAAATTTCCTTTGTACTCTTTTTTATTATCGATTACATATTTTGCGCAAGTCTCTTGATCTGATTTTAAATTTTCTACCAAGGCATTAAATGCATCCATTGTATGCTCTGTAACTACTTTTGCCTCAAGCATACGAGTAGCGGTTCTGCCTAGAGTTGAGAAAACTGCACTTAATGGCAAGCCACTCTTTGCTAAAAATTCGTCAACTACTTTTTTAACTCTCTCGTTGCCTCTAGCGTAGTTTATAACGATACTTGCTATTGGACCTACTTGCATAGGCATGCCATCATATCTTGGTGCTTTAATCCAGCTATATTTACCTTTTGTATCAAAAAGCTTACTATGAGCTAGTTTGCCCTCGGCGTCTATGCTCTCGCCGTCAATAAGGCCTGTGTAGTTTGCCTCAGTCTCGCCATCATATGGATGAAGCGCTTTGTCATTTTTATACCAAGCTCTTGTCGCCTCTTCTGTGATCTTGTCTTCGTCTATGTCATAAACCTTGCTAAGATCGCCATTTAAGATATAGCCACCTTTAAATAGATGGTCATTTTTGCCAATCAAAAACTCATCATAGCAGAGTAAATTTGCCACACCAGCATCGTTTAGAACGCTTGGCTCATTACCATAGGCTTTAGCCGCCATCAAGATATCTGGATAGTAAGCTCTATCAACAAATTCTTTGATCTCGGCAAATTTGCTCATATATTCGCCCATTCTAGCTGGATCCATAAGATCCATCACGCAAGTCACGCCGCCAACTGTTAGGCTTTGTGGATGTGGGTTTTTCGCGCCAAAGATCGCCATCATCTGAGCTGCTGTTCTTTGAATTCTAAGGCACTCTAAGTAGTGTGAGAGGACGATTAAATTTTGCTCTGGCGTAAATTTATATGTGCTATGTCCCCAGTATGCGTTGGCAAATGGTCCAAGATTGCCCTTTTTAACAAAGGCTTCAACCCTCTCTTTTACCTCTTTTAGCTTGTCAGCTCCTGTGGCAAACGGAAGATCAGTATATTTAAACGCCTCTTCGCTAGCTTTATGCACATCTGCGCTTAGTGCAGAGACCACGTCTGCCCAGTCCATGCCGTGGAGCTGATAAAAGTGCACGATGTGATCGTGAAGATATAAAGCTGCATTCATAAGCGTTCTAGTTAGCTCTGCATTTAGTGGAGGCTTGATACCAAGAGCATTTTCAACTGCGATAATACCTGCTCGGTAGTGTGAGTATGTACAAACGCCACAAATTCTTTGCATGAAAAAGCCAGCATCTCTTGGATCTCTGCCTTTTACGATCTGCTCTAAGCCACGCCAAAGAGTTGAGCCAGAGTAAGCCTCTTTTACGACATTATTTTCATCTACGACAACTTCTATTCTTAAGTGTCCCTCGATACGTGTTATAGGGTCTATTACTATTCTTTTTTCACTCATTTTTTCGCCTTATTCTTTATCTTTACTCATAGAAGCTATAACAGCGTGAGCTGCTATACCAATGCCAGTAAGAGCTAAAATTCCAATGCCAACTTTATCGCTGACATTATCAGCTCCAAGACCCAAAACAGTATCAAAGAGTCTATCTGCCATAGGCTCTTCAAATGGTCCCATCGTATCCCAGAAGTCTGGCTCTGAGCAGCCTATACAGCCGTGACCTGCTTGAACTGGCCATGATGTGTGCTGGTTAAATCTCTCGCGTGAGCAGTTATTAAATGTATATGGACCTTTACAGCCTACTTTATATAAGCAGTAGCCATTTTTTGCGCCTTCATCGCCAAAGTTTTGGACAAACTCGCCAGCGTCAAAGTGACCACGTCTTTCGCAAAGATCGTGAATTCTTAAGCCATAAGCCCATTTTGGTCTATTATAAACATCAAGCGCTGGAAGTGTGCCAAAAAGTAAGAAGTGAAGCACGTTGCCAACGATATTTTTCTCACTTGGTGGACAGCCCGCAACATTAATAACTGGCTTATCAGTTACCTTTGAAAGTCCCACTGAATTTGATGGATTTGGCCTTGCAGCTTGAATACCACCAAAGCTAGAACAGGTACCGATCGCAAAGATAGCAGCTGCATCTTTTGAAGCATTTACAGCATGAGTTTTACCTGTTGTGCCATGAGGTCCAACAGTTAGAAAATTTTCAGTCGCACCAGTTGGGATACCGCCCTCAACTAGTAAAATGTATCTGCCCTTATACTTTTCGATCGCACTCTCTAAATTTTCTTCAGCCTGCCAACCAGAAGCTGCCATGATAGTTTCGTGGTATTCAAGGCTTATGTAGTCAAATATAAGACTATCTATACTTGGAGCATCAGTTCTTAGTAAGCTCTCGCTACAGCCTGTGCATTCTGCCATATGAAGCCATATCACAGGAAGCCTATCGCTAAGCTCAGCAGCACGAGCAACCATAGGTGTCATCGCACTTGGTAGAGCCATAAAAGCTGTCATCGCACCAGCCCACTTCATAAAATCACGCCTCGTAAAGCCCTTCTCTTTTAAAAGCTGCGCAATACTCGAGTCGCTTTTCATCTTAGGCAACGCACTAAGCTCACTTAAGCGTCTATCTATCTTTTGACGCAAGTCATTATTCATATAAGCTCCTTTGCTTGAAAATTTTACTTTTATTAATAATATCTTTGTTTAAAGAAGTAAAAAATTATTTTATAAAATTAATATTTATAATTAAATAAATTTTAACTAAAAAATTTGAAATCCTTTTTTGCGATATAT
>NZ_POZX01000036.1:0-757 GCF_002912895.1 Campylobacter concisus | reverse complement strand
TTGCTTAGTAGTGTTTTGAGCCAAGCAGATACCGATACATCAAGAATAACTACAGCTGGTGCATTGATATTAAAAATAAAAGATATTATTAATAGCGATAAATCGTTAAAAACAAAGTGCAAAAAAGAAGGACTTTTTGCTGATATAAATAAACTTCATTCTAATTGCACAATAATGTACGGACAAAATAATGATAAATTAGACCTAGCGGTAAAGAGTATCAATGAAAAAATAGACTACAAAGAAATACAAGAGATATTTGATGAAAAGCTAGATGATGGAACATTTTTTGATTATAAATTTTTAAAAATATCTGCTGAAATGATTTTGTTAGAAGAAGACGCTAAAGGAAATAGATTAATGAGAGGCTATGCCTCTACGATGCTAAATAGGCTTGATTATTTTATCTATAATAACGACTGTAAATTTATGAGAGAAACACCGGATAATCTTGGGATTAAAAATGTAGACTCATACTTTGAGTATCTTTGGGGTAAGGATACTCAAACAAAAACACAACTAATAATCATAGATACTAGCGAATTGAGTATTGACGTTTTAGAAACTTTAACAAGTGTCCTTTCTAGATTAATTTTTTCACAAAGAAAAGAATTGCCTAACGACGAAAGGCGCAAAAAACCCGTACATCTTATACTTGATGAAGCTCATAGATATATTAAAAAAGACTATAAATATCTACTAAGAGAAAATATTTTTGAAAAAATAGCAAGGGAAGGAAGGAAGTACTCATTATATC
>NZ_POZX01000035.1:0-47631 GCF_002912895.1 Campylobacter concisus | reverse complement strand
TAATAAAATTTATTATTTAGATAAAATTTAAATTTAATTTTGTATAATTGCCACATCTTAAAAATAAGGAGAAAAAATGGGAAAATACATCGAACTTACAAAAGAAAATTTTGATGTTACAAAAGAAGGCGTTGCTTTAGTAGATTTCTGGGCTCCATGGTGCGGACCTTGCCGTATGTTAGCTCCAGTGATTGAAGAGCTTGCTGAAGAATTTGACGGCAGAGCAAAAATTTGCAAGGTGAACACTGATGAAGTGCAAGATCTTGCAGTTGAGTTTGGCATCAGATCGATCCCAACATTGCTATTTTTCAAAAATGGCGAGTTAGTTGAGCAAATGGTCGGTGCACAGTCAAAACAAGCGCTAGCTGACAAGATAAATTCGCTTCTTTAATGGGCGAAAAAAGAAGAGGAAGTCTACTTCCTCTTACATATATATTTGGTTCATTTTTTGGTGCAGCTATGATAGCAGCTGCGTTTGCGTATAGTAACTATCGTTTTTCACAATATAAATTTGTTGATTTTGCGAAGCTGGTTTTCTACGAAAAAAGCGAAATTTTCACTCCAAAAGAGCCAAAATACACGCTTTTAATCTTCAGTTCAAATCAATCAAAATTAGACGAAATTTTACCACCCAAAAATGAAATAGTTGTGGCAATAGATATCTTTCAAAAAAGATATGAGTCAAACTCGACACTAAAATATATAAGCTCAGATATAAATACAGTCTTGGAGCTGATGCGAAATTTGAGCATCACAAAGCTGCCAAGCAGTGTTGAGATAGTTCATCAAAGGGGCGAAATTTACAAACAAAATTCGTCCATAAATGTTTTAGAATAAAGGAAATTTATGCTTGATTTAGCGATCATCGGAGGCGGTCCAGCAGGACTAAGCGCCGGACTTTACGCCACTAGAGGCGGATTAAAAAATGTTGTAATGTTTGAAAAAGGCGAGCCTGGCGGTCAGATCACCTCGAGCTCAGAGATAGAAAACTACCCAGGCCAAAAAGCCCCTGGTGAGAGTGGCTTTGACTTTATGAGCACTTGGTGGAAGCAGTGCAGCGCATTTGGGCTAGTTCATAAATGGGCAAACGTTGTTGGGGTTAGAAAAAATAGCGACGGCAGCTTTGAAATTTTACTTGAAGGCGGCAAGAGTGAGCAGGCAAAGGCTGTCATCGTAGCAACTGGCTCAACCCCAAGACGTGCTGGCTTTAAAGGTGAGGATGAATTCTTTGGCAAAGGTGTTAGTACATGCGCAACATGCGATGGCTTTTTTTACAAAAATAAAGAAGTAGCTGTTCTTGGCGGTGGTGACACAGCTGTTGAAGAGGCACTTTATCTAGCAAATATCTGCTCAAAAGTTTACCTTGTGCATAGACGTGACGAATTTAGAGCGGTGCCAACTACGGTTGAAAAAGCTAGAAAAAATGAAAAGATTGAATTTATAACAAGTGCAACGATAAAAGAAGCACTTGGCGATAAAATGGGTCTCACAAAGATCGTGCTTGATACCAAAAATGGCGAGCGTGTGCTTGATGTGCCGGGAATTTTTACTTTCGTTGGACTAAACGTAAATAATGAAATTTTAAAAGACGAAAACGGCAAATTTATCTGCGATATGGTCGATGGTGGACAGGTCAAGACCGATCTAAAGATGCAAACTAGCCTAAAAGGACTTTTTGTGGCAGGTGATATCAGAGAAGACGCTCCAAAACAAGTAGTTGTAGCCGCAGCTGATGGTGCAGTAGCAGCACTTAGCGCTATGAGCTACATAGAAAGCTTGCATTAATATTCAAATTTAGCCAAATTTTTGGCTAAATTTTTCTTCTTTTTCTATCAAATTTTTGATTTTATACGCATTTTTAAAGCCTATTTGTAATCTATCTATAATAAAATTTATGTTAAATTTCAACCAAAAATCAAAGGATAAATTTTGGTAAAAATAGGACTTTACGGTGCTAGCGGAAAGATGGCTCAAAGTATCATTTCTTGTTTAAAAGATGAAAAAGATGCCACTTTAAGTATCGCTTTTAGCCAAAAAAATCAGGTTGAAAATTTAAGTAGCGATCTTTTGACAAATGACTTTGCTAAATTTTTTGAAGCATGCGATGTGATAATCGACTTTAGTCAAAAAGAGGCAACCATGGCACTGCTAAACTACGCTAGAACTAATCCAAAACCGCTAGTCATCGGTACGACCGGGCTAGATAACGAAGATAAAAACTTACTCCACCTAGCATCGGGAGCTATGCCTATTCTTTACGCAACAAATATGAGTTTGGGCGTAGCTGTACTAAACCGCCTTGCAAGGATCGCTTCAAAAACATTAAGAGAATTTGACATAGAGATAGTAGAGCAGCACCATAGGCATAAAAAAGACGCTCCAAGCGGCACAGCAATGACCTTAGCTGGTTGCGTGGCTGAGGCTAGGGATCTAAATTTAAAAGATGTTTTAGTCACTGGTAGAGCTGGCATGGTGGGCGAAAGAAGCAAGGACGAGATCGCAGTCATGGCGCTTCGTGGTGGCGATGTAGTCGGTCGCCATACGGTTGGCTTTTATAATGACGGCGAATTTATTGAGCTAAATCACACCGCAACGAGTAGGGCAACCTTTTCAAAAGGTGCGATCAGGGCTGCCATTTGGCTAAAAGATCAAAATAGTGGCCTTTACTCGATAGACGATAGTTTAGGGCTTGATGATTAAATTTGAGCTTGATGATATAGAAAGCTATAAGCTAGAATTTGGTGATAAATTCTACCTGCCAGAGCGTGAAAAGCGTCAAAATTTAAGAACCGGCGATATAGTAAAGCTTATATTTAGATTTGAAGATGGTGAATTTGCTCAGGTTGAGCACATGTGGGTGGTCGTTAGCAAGACAAATAACGGCGAATTTACCGGCATTTTAGACAATGAACTATTTCAAAAGGCTGTTTAAATGCTGGCGATGAGATCAAGTTTAACTACAAAAATGTTCTTGAAATTTACAAAGATGATGAAAACTAAAGGAAAAAAATGTGTGCAATAGTTGGTATTATAAATTCTAAAGATGCAGCAAAGACTGCCTATTATGCGTTATTTTCTATGCAGCATCGCGGCCAAGAGGCGAGTGGCATTAGTGTTTGTGATGATGGAGAAATTTCTACTCACAAGGGTAATGGCCTAGTTACAGAGGTCTTTAATGAAGAAATTTTAAGATCACTAAAAGGTGATATGGCGATCGGTCACAACCGCTATGCAACGGCTGGTAAAAACTCAGGTCGTGACGCCCAGCCAATAGCCGCTAACTACTCTTTGGGACAAATTTCAATCGTCCATAATGGAAATTTGGTAAATAAAGATGAGGTTAGAGATGAGCTTATTAAAGATGGTGCGATATTTCAGACAAATATGGATACTGAAAATATCATCCATCTAATCGCAAGAAACCATAGCGAACACTTGCAGGATCGTATTATCGCGGCACTTGACAAGATAAAAGGTGCTTATTGTCTGCTTATCCAGTCACGCCATAAAACTTTTGCCATAAGAGATCGCTGGGGTGTTAGGCCACTAAGCCTTGGCAAGCTAAAAGATGGTGGATATATCGTAGCTAGCGAGACTTGTGCTTTTGATCTTGTGGAGGCTAGCTTTATAAGAGATATTAGGCCTGGTGAGATGATAGTCTTTGAACATGGAAAAAGTGAGTTTCAAAGTATCCAAATTTATGATCCAGATCCTAGAATTTGTGCATTTGAATATATCTATTTCGCACGTCCAGATAGCGTGATAGAAGGTAAAAGTGTCTATGAAGTTAGAAAAAAAATGGGTGAAGTACTAGCTAAGAAGAGCAAAATTAAAGCAGATTTCGTCGTACCTGTACCAGATAGCGGTGTGCCAGCAGCGCTTGGATACGCAAACGAGAGCAAGATCCCTTTTGAGCTAGCTATCACTAGAAACCACTATGTGGGTAGAACCTTCATCGAGCCAAGCCAAGAGATGAGAAATTTAAAAGTTAAGCTAAAACTTAACCCTATGTCATCGGTTCTAAAGGGTAAAAGTATCGTTGTTATAGATGATAGTATCGTTCGCGGTACTACTTCAAAAAAGGTGGTTGATCTTTTAAGACATGCGGGCGCTAAAGAGATTCATTTTAGAGTTGCATGTCCTGAGCTTAAATATCCTGAGCGATACGGTATCGATACACCAAGCTTTGAAGAGTTAATAAGCTCTAAAAAAAACGTAGAGGAAGTAAGAGAATATATCGGTGCAGATAGCTTAGAATTTTTAAGTATAGACGAACTTAAAGAAAGTATCGGCAATGAGCGAAAATATTCGCTTGTGAGCTTTGATGGTGACTATTTCATAAAGTGAAAAATTTAGCTATTTTTTTGCTTGTTGTACTATTTTTTAGTGGTTGCTCACAAAAGAATCCAAGCAAAAAAGACGAAATTTCTATTTACGTAAGCTACTATGAGATAAATGGCACAAAACAGCAGCTACAAATAAAAACTGCCCAAAATTTTGCAGAACAAAATGTTAGTGTGCCATTTTTTGGTGTAGTCAATTTTTTAGCAGAAGATAAAATTTTAAATGCTTATTCGCTTGCAAAGGGCACTATAAACGTACTTGAGGTAAATAATAGCTCTATAAATTTAAATAAATCAAGCGATACTCTGGCTTTAAAAAAAGCTAATGAGATAAAATTTTATGAGATAAGGCCTGATGTGCTTGAGAGTGTTAAATTTAGCTCAAAAAATAGTGTTTGCGGTGATTTTTTGTTACAAAAGCCAGTGCATGTAAATGTAGCAACAAACTACTATTTAAGAGATGATAGTTTTTTTGCAAGCATTATAGAAGCAAATTTCTTTTATAAAAAAGGTGCAAAGATCCTAAAAAAAGAGTTTGCTTACAATATAGCTGATGCCAAAATCCTAGAAGAAGCAAAAGAATTTACACAAAAGACAAAGCAGCTTTTTTTAAATGACTTACAAAAATTGGGCAGGCTACTTGATATACTTTGTACTTTTTAAATCTTTATCTTAAAAATTAGTGTTCATTGCAGATACTAAAAAGAAAAAATTAATATAAAATCAAACTAAGACTTAGAATTTATCCTATGAAATTTGTAAAAATTTGCTTTAAATTTGACTTAGTAGCAATTTAGTTTTGTGATATTCATGCCATTTTTAAAGTAAGGCGGATATGGCATATATACGGTAAATGGTGTGCTTTTTTGCTTTGGTAAATTTTTGGCTACATCAAATTTATATTCAACTGTATTTGGCCTTTCGTCCTTATCTGTACCAAGAACCCATGAGAAAAATGAAAGCCCACTTGGCTTAAAAAATGCTTCACCGCCAAGGTCATTTTTATTTAGTGGTTGATTGATTAGTTTGACTGTCAGTGTGCAGTTGCTAATTGTAAATTTACCAATATTTCTCACTTGCCCCTTAAAAACAATACTCTCGTTTCGCAAAATTCGCTCACTTTTTACATTTTCGAGTATACCTTTTTTTGTGTATTTATCAAGCACTAGCATCAAAAAAACAGCAAGTGTGGTTGAGACTAGAATGTTTGTAAAAAATAGTGATAAAAATAACTTTCGCTCAGCTCTAAGCGAGAGAACAAGAAATAAAATAGAAAGCAGAGCAATCGTAAAAAGAACGATAATATGAACGATCGTAAAATATGCTGAACTCATCAAAAACACTCCACTTTTTTAGAAATATTGTAGTCTATAAATGCAAAATCATTGACAAATTCTTTAATCTCAATGCTTTGCTTTGGTAAAAATTCCTCGTTTAAGATGATTCTTTTTCTAGCAAATGGATTAAGTGAGTTAAAAAAATCTTTCGTATTTTGCCTTGAGCTTAGATAGAAGTCAAGCTCGATTTTACAGATATTAAGTGCATTATTTGAATTATTTGTAATATTAAAATCAACCATTAGCGCATCGACATATTGAAGCTGCTTGGTTATTATTTTGCTTATGCTAACTGGCCTTAAATTTTCATTTATATATTTGTTCGCGTAGTAATTACCTACAAAAAGTCCGAAAAAATCAGCCAAAATAAATAAAAATCCTATCTGCCACCACGACTTTATCGCGATAAAAATTCCTAAAAGCACAATTAGTATAAATGCTAAAAATATCCAGCCATAGGTTAGAAAATCAATGAGCTTTGCATTTTGCAGTACAAAAAGTAAGTTGTGCTTAATGCTATTTAACATCTCGCGATCTTTTCTCTTCAATGCCGCTTATGCCAAAACGCCTTGCAAGTTCGTTTTTTACAGCATCTGGATGGATATTGTGGGCTGAAAGTGCTACAAGTGCATGAAAGCAAAGATCGGCTGCTTCGTAGATCAGATCATCTTTTGCTTTTTGCTCATTTTGCTTTAAGTTTTCTGCGAAACTAAGATCCTTTGCGGCCATTATAAATTCGCCAGCCTCTTCGCCAACTTTCTTTAAAATTTGATTTTCACCTTTTTTAAAAAGACTTGCTACATATGAAGTCTCAGGGTTGGCATTTAGCTTTCTATCTTCTATTACATGGTAAAGCTCATTAAGCACACCATAATTTATTTTTTTGACTTCAACTTTTGTATCTAAAATTTTGCCGTCATGTAAATTTATCTCATTAAAAAAGCACGACCTTGCTCCGGTGTGACAAGCAGCGCCTCCGTTTTGAATCACTTTTAAAAGCAAAGTATCGTTATCGCAGTCTAAAAAAGCAGCCTTTATCTCCTGAGTATTGCCACTTTCTTCGCCTT
Source organism: Campylobacter concisus (assembly GCF_002912895.1). Taxonomy (GTDB): domain Bacteria; phylum Campylobacterota; class Campylobacteria; order Campylobacterales; family Campylobacteraceae; genus Campylobacter_A; species Campylobacter_A concisus_G. The sequence continues at coordinate 40,884 of NZ_POZX01000035.1, read as the reverse complement.
TTTTCCAAATTCTATTTTTAGTGCGTGAAAAATAGTGAGCGTAACGGCTAGATAGACTTAAATTTAATGCTTCTTCGTTCATGTAAGCAAGCATTAAAACTTCATTTGTGGCATGATCGCAAACCACTACTGGAAGCAATCCTCCAACCTTTTGCCAGTCTATACTTTTTGTTACGCTATTCATTTTTATCTCTCGCTTACTGAGCTAGCTCTTGCTTTATCTTTTGCATCTAGCCAGATGTTTGGCACAGCTCCACCAGGTGTTAAGAAAATTTTAGCATCTTTGTTTTCTTTTAGAGCCTCGTTAAATTTGTTTTGCGTCTCGATCTGCTTTAAATTTAGTAGATTTTGATCGACACTTTTTGCAACCTCTTTATTTGCATACGCAGTTGCATCAGCCTCGATTTTAATGGCATCAGCCTTACCTTTTGCTTCAATGATCGCAGCTTTAGCGGTACCTTCTGCAAGTGCGGCTTGTTTTAAGGCTTCTTGATTTGCTCTTTCTACTTCGTATTTTGTTCTCTCGGCCTCTTGTTTAGCGATTTGGACGCGCTCGATCTGCTCTTTTACCTTTGAAGGCAAGATGATCTCACGAAGCTGCACTGTTAAAAGCTCAACTGGCTTATTTGGCTGAGAGTCGATGTCTTTTCTTATGCCATCATCGATTTGTCTTGCTAGATCGTTTCTCTTTGTTGGAAGCTCTTCTGCTGTGTATTTACCAGCGATACTACGAACCACGTCACGAACGACAGGATCAACTATCTTGCTCTCCCAGCTAAGACCCCAAGAAGCAATAGTTTGAGGGGCATTTTCTGGATTTAAACGGTATTGCACAGTAATATCAATGCTAACTGGTAAATTTCTAGCATCAAGCACTGAAATAGAATTTTTACGTAAAATTCCAGCGCCAACGCCTTGATATGATTTTTGCATTGATTCGCCCATATCCTCGCCAGAAGTATAGTTTATGATCCTAACTCTGGTGTCCACGATGATGATATCTTGGATAAAAGGCAAAAAGAAGTGAAAGCCTGGTTGCAAAGGATTTGGCTCGTATTTACCTGCTGTAGACTTTATGCCAACTTCACCTGAGTGAATCACTTTAAATGGCTGAGTGATAGCAAAAATAGCAATAATTGCAATTACAATGTAGGCAAGTGCTCCAAATTTACCAAAACCACTTGGTAAATTTGGCATTTTAAAGTCCTTTTTGAAAGGTGGCTCTTTGTCGCTATTTTGACTTGAGCCTCTGTTGTCATTACCTGGCTTTTTTTTATTGAAATAATCGTTTAAATCAGCGGGCATTTCGTTCCTTTAAATTTTTAAATATATGTTAAAAATGATTCATATTTTTTATTTAGACCGTAAACTACGTCAAAATAAGCTTTTTGTAGTCTCTTTGTCACTTCGCCTCTAGCGCCGTTACCAATGATGCGGTTATCTATGCTATTTATCGGTGTTACTTCAGCTGCTGTGCCTGTGAAAAACGCCTCGTCAGCTGTGTAGGCCTGATCTCTTGTGATGCGCTCTCTTCTTACTTCGATGTCAAGATCGTGAGCAAGTCTTATGACTGTATCTTGAGTGATGCTAAGTAGGCTGTTATCGTTTGGTGGAGTGATTAAAACGCCATTTTCAACGATAAAGAAGCACTCGCCTGGACCTTCAGCCACAAAGCCCTCACTATCAAGAAGTAGTGCCTCGTCGTATCCAGCCTCTTTTGCCTCGTAGTTTGCCATTTGTGAGCTTAGGTAGTTTGAACTAGCTTTTGCTCTATTCATTTGAGCAGCAGGTGCAAGTTTGGCAAAGCTTGAAATTTTAACTCTGATACCTTTTTCTAGGCCTTCATCGCCAAGATAAGCACCCCATTCCCATGAAGCGATAGCGGTTTGCACTGGCGCTTTTGTGTGAGCTACGCCCATTACGCCGTATCCTAAAAATATAAGTGGGCGGATATAAACATTGCCATTATATTTATTTGCACGAAGAAGCTCTATTTGCGCTTTTTCAAGCTCTTCCTCAGTGTAAGGTACATTTAAAACAGTCATTTTTGCTGATCTTAAAAGCCTTTTTGTATGATCTTGGAGTCTAAAAATAGCTAGACCTTTTTTTGTTTTATAAGCTCTTGTACCCTCAAATACGGCATTAGCGTAGTGCAAAGAGTGAGTTAGAACGTGTACTTTTGCATCGTCCCATTTAACTAATTTTCCATCCATCCAGATAAATTCTGAAGCATTCATTGTTAAACCTTTCTTTTTTCTTAGAAATTTTGGTCTGAGTTTATCTAAAATTGCTTTAAATTTACATTTCTAAGACCAAAATTTGCAGATATTGCCTGCTAAAAACTACTTATCTAAAAGCTCTTGTATGATCTTTGCCATCTCATCGATTGATGAAGCTGCGCTTAAATTTATTAAGTATTTGCCGCTTACTACAAAAGCTGGCACACCGCTGATACTTGCAACATCATAAGAGGCAAACCACGCATCTAAAAGCTCTTTTGCTCGGTTGCTATTTAGTGCTTTTTTGTAGTTGTCCTTGCTCAAGTGAGCTGCTTTAAGGGCTAAATTTATAAATCTCTCTTTGTCTTTGCCATCATTAAAATCATCTTTTTCATCGTGTCTTGCTTTATAGATCGCAAATTTTGCTTGCTTAAATTTTGACTCATCGCTTAGTAGATCAGTACCATTTGTTTCATCTATAAAGATAAGAGCAGCAAAAATTTTACTTGCAGTCTCGCCAAGCTTGCCTTTTGTGCTTAGGTGATATGGGATAAATTTCACATCTTCAAGCTTTGACATGAGCTTTTTTGTAATCGTTCGGTCAAATTTATAGCAGTGTGGGCAGTCATAGCTAAAGACCTTGACGACCGAGTTTTTAGGCACGTTAAGCGGTTTTACTAGAGTTTGATACTCCACACCTTCAGTCAGTGCTGATAAATTTAGCGCAAAAAACGCACTTAAAATTAGCATTTTTATAAGCTTCATCTTTGCTCCTTATTTTACAAGATCAGCTAGCACTTTTGCGGCGTGGTCTTTGGCTTTTACACTTTTGTAAATTTTAACTATCTTGCCGTCTTTGCCGATCACAAAGGTGCTTCTGACGATACCAAGATACTCTTTGCCGTAGTTTTTCTTGACCTGCCAAACGCCATAAAGCTTTGAAATTTCTTTATCCTCGTCGCTTAAGAGGATGTGCTTTAAATTTTGCTTTGCAATAAAGCCCACATGCGACTTCACGCTATCTGGGCTAACGCCGATGATAACGGTATCATTTTTGATAAACTGATCGTAGTTTGCGCTAAATTCGCAAGCCTCGGTCGTGCAGCCTGGAGTGTTGTCCTTTGGGTAGAAGTAAAGCACTACATTTTTGCCTATAAAGTCCTTTAGTGCGACCTTTACGCCGTCTTGATTTAGCGCTTCAAACTCTGGCGCCTTGTCACCAACTTCAAGTGTTATTTTTCGTTCAATATCTGCTTTACTAAATTCGCTCATTTTATCACCTTTCTCTTATCTTCTACGCTCTCACCACCTACGCCGATGTTGCTAGCATCGTGAGTTTCTATGAAAATCATCACCGCCTCTTTTTTCTTGCCAAGCACTCTTACAAGCGTCTCGGTCACCTCTTTAAAAACTTGATCTTTTTGCTCTTTTGTCGGCTCTGGACCTGCTATTTTGATATTGACATAAGGCATTTTTACTCCTTTTTTAAGATATAAAATATTAGCCAAAATGAGTGAAATTTCAGATTAAAGCCTTTATTTAAGAATTTGGCATTAAAATACAAAAACTTGTTACATAGGAGCGAAAAATGGACTACAACAAACATAACAAAGGCTTTGTTTGCTTTATGTACGGCTTTGGACGAAGCAGGATAGTTTATGCTGTTTTGATGGTTTTAGTCATATTTTTGCTTGGTTTTTTGACATTTGGCTCAAGTGCTCAAGCTGACATTTTGAATTTACAAATAGCCCTTGGTGTCATGCTTTGCGGGCTTTTACTCATCCTTGTAAATCCAAAAATTTTCATCATCAAGCTAATTGGCTATTTAATTTCACTTGCTGGCGTTATGATCGCTCTTCACAATGCAAATTTACTAGGTGAAGGCTTTAGCTTATATTTTTACGCAAGCCTAGTCTTTGGCGCATTTATGATGCTCATGCTTCTTAGCTGGTTTGTTTACAACGCAAGAAGCAGCGAAATAAATGAAATTTAGTTTGTCACTCCCATAAGCACGCTTGTGTAGGTGTTTTGCTTAGGCTCTGAGCTTGTTGCATCATTTACATTTATGCGACCAGCCTCAAGCCCAGCTTTTATGAGCGCTTCTTTTACTGCATTCGCACGCTCATTTGCTAGCTCAACCAGCTTTTCCTTATCCACTTCGATAGCTTTTATTGCCTCTTCTCTTAAGGCCTTATCACTTTTATCTTTAGCGTTTGGAACGAGAGAATTTAGCACGGTAATATAATCTTTGCCGCTTGAGGCGATTATTTGATTTATCTTTTGATCAAGCTTTTTTTCTTTAAAGTAGAGCACATCTATTTCAGAGTAAGTAGGCGTGATGCCAAGTTTCATCATAGGCTTTGCAGTAGTTAGTTTTATAAAATCAGCTATTTTTGGTGCTTCTGAGCTTATTAACTCGCTACTTCCAGCAAGAAAATCAATAGAGCTAAGATCCTTGCCGCCAAGCCCTAGAGCATTACCCAAAAATCTAAACGGAGCTAACGTAATGTCTGCAAAGAGTTTCTTAATAGCAGCCCAAATGACACCGCCATATTTAAAGTCTGGATCGTCTAAATTTCCTTCAACTGGCAGATCGATATTTATTTGATTATTTTGATCGCTTAATATCGATATAGCAAGCGAAAGTGGTAAATTTACAGCATCTTTTGAATCAACCTTTTCTCCAAGTGTGAGTGTGTCAAAATTTATAAGATTTGAGCCGTTTAGTTTTGAATCAACAACGCTATAATTTAGATTTAAATTTAACTTACCTTTTTTTATTTTATAGCCCAAAAATTGCCCACTATATGGTGTTATGTCGATTAGATCGATGTCTTTAAAATCAAGCTTAATATCGGTATTTTGCTTTAATTCAAAAGGAAATAATTTTGCTGTAATCTGAGAAAAGCCATTTTTTCCAACTGTGCCTTTAAACTCGCCCGAACTTGGACGTTTTTTATCGATGTCAGTTAGCTTGCCATTTAGATTTGAAATTTTTGTAGCAAATGGCATAAATAGTGACGCATCTGAAAAATCAACCTCGCCGTTGTTAAGTGAGAAATTTTTGATACTAAAATTTAGCTCGTCATCTTTTTTACTAGCTATCTTTTTGCTCTCAGCTTTTTGCTCACTTTGGGCTTTGTTTTTATCTTCTTTTACGATTTTGCTTAGATTAAATTCGCGCTCTTTGCTTAGATGAGCCTTGATAAATGGCGAATTTAAAGCAACTCCAGTAATTTCAAGATTATTTTTAAAAAGTGAAATTTTATCTACATCTAAACTTTTAAATGCGATTAGCTTTTCTTTATTTTTATCATCTAATCTAATATCTTTTACGCTAAGCTTTGTATCTGCTTTTATATCTTTTGCATAGTGAAGTTCGGCATTTGCGCTCATCTCTCCACTTGAAAGGTCTGCCTCTAAGAATGGCTTTGCGTAGGCAAAATATTTTGGCAAATTTTTATCTTCAAGTTTTATTTTAGCAGTTATATCAAGGGGTCCAAGTTTGATCTTTGAAGTTAGGTCTAAATTTAGCTTTTGCGAGCTTTTCATATCCACTTTTGCGTCAAATGGCTTACTAAAATCGCTACTTAAATTTGCTATTTTTACAAATAAATTATCAAATTTATGAGCAATCTTCTCGCCCTCAAAAAGGTGCGTCAAAGCGATATTGGCGTTATTTATATTGATATTTCTTATATCAAATTTAAACTCATTTTCTTTACTTTTTGAAACTGATGTATTCTCTTTTTTAGTTTTAGTGCGATGATTGGCTGTTTTTACCGGCTCTTTATCACCAAGCCCAAGCTGGTTTATCGCGCCTAATCCACTATCATTTAACTCTGAGTTAAATTTTGGTCTATTTACATCGATATTCTCAGCACTCAAAGCCATATTTAAAATATCAAATTTGATCGTTTTTGTAAGCACATCAGCGATATCTAAAATTTCTTTATTTTTTGCCTTTAAATTTATGCCATTTATACTAAGCTCATCAAGAGTTGCAAGGCTTTTATTAGTATCTTGAGTGAAGCTAATATTTGAGATTTTAGTCTCTGCCACATTTGCATTCGCATTTTTACTAAGTGGGGCATTGATACCTTCAAACGCTATTTTTTCAAGCGCTAGAGTGGTTTTGTTATTTGCTAAATTTGCATTTAAATTTGAGGCATTTATATCTTTTAGATTTACTAAATTTTTACTGATTTCGTCTATTTTTAGGGCATTTGCATTTATGCTATTTAGTGTAGCTGTCGCATTTAGCTCATTTTTTTCATTTAAATTTGCTAAAAGCGAAATATTGCTTAAATTTAGTGATTTTAAGCTTGCTGTTATTGCATTTTTAAATGATACATCGCTTAAATTTATGGCATTTAAATCTAATTTAGCATCTATCTTGTCTGTTATTTTACTTGATAGATCAAATTTTGGAAGCTCTAGTTCACCAAGGCTTAGTTCGTTTTTGCCCTCATCTATGTTTAGTGATTTTATATTTAAAAAGCTGTCCTTTAAATTTATACTTGTAGCGTTCTCGTCGGCAATTAAAGCGTAATTTATTCCTAAATTTATGACCGCATTTTTAAGATTTAGTGTGTCGTTATCGATAAAGCTAATCGCGACTGGATCTATGCTAAAGTCTTTTATGCTGATATTGCCCTCGATTTTTAGGGGGTTTAGCTTGATATCGCCATTTAGATCGATCTTGTGAGCTAGAGTCGAGTTTGAGTCAAAAATATGGCTGCCTGCGCTATTTTTCTTCGTATTTAGCGAGCTTAGCTCGTAGTTTATATCATCAAAATTTACGTTAAATGGCTTTGTTAAATTTTGATCGCTATATGAAAATGAGCCTTTGATGATTTTTGCGTTATTTAGGGCAAAATTTATAGAGCTAGTGCTGTTGTCTTCGGTAGTTGCGTTATCATCGCTTATAAAATTACTAAAGTTAAATTTTGAATTTTTATCTCGTAAAATTTTGACATTTGGCTCTTGAATCCTAAAAATATCAACTTCAACTAATTTTTTAAAGATAGAAAATGGCTTTAGCTTGACATCGATTTGCTTTGTGCTAAAAAGTGGCGAAGTAGTGTTTAGTTCAGCATTTGTAGCATTTAGCTCAAAGGTAAATGGATTAAATTTAGCACTTTCCACAAAAAGCGTTGCGTTGTAGTCTTTTAGATATTTTGGAGCGATATTTTTAATGCCATAAGGTACTCCAAAAAATCCAAGAATAGTATAAATAACTAAAAGTGAAACTACGCAGATGGCTGAAATAAGTGCTGTTTTTTTATTTTTCTTCATTGTAAAATTTGCCTTGTTGTTGTCTAAAATAGGGAGAGATTTTACTTCAAAAAAGGTTAAAAGATAGTTAGAAATTTAAAACTTCTATACTATAAATTTACATTTAGCTTAATAACACTTTTATAAGATTCGTATTACTATGCAGAAATATTTTTAAACAAAGGGGGTTGTGATGAAGAAAATTTTGCTTGTCTTTTTTTTGTTATTTGGCACTCTTTCTTATGCAAATGAAAATGCCGTTGTGGTCGCTATCGAGGAGCAAACACCTCGTATAAATCCACTCTATGACGAGGATCACGATCCTACGCTTTCGTTGGTTTTCTCTGGCCTTACAAGCCACGATGAAAATAGCCACGTCGTGCCAGAGCTTGCCAAGTCTTGGCAGGTGAGTGATGACGGGCTGGAGTATATTTTTGAGCTAAGAGATGATGCTTTTTGGCATGACGGGGTGAAATTTAGCGCAAAGGATGTTAAATTTACCATCGAAGCGGCTCAAGATAAGAAGCTAAACGCGCCTGCTATCTCAAACTACGAGGTGGTAAAAAGCGTTGAAATTTTAGGCGATTATAAGGTAAAGATCACGCTAAAAGAGCCTTTTCCGCCGTTTCTTGACGCGCTTAGTTTTGGCGTGCTGCCTGAGCACATTTTAAAGGGCAAAGATATCGCAACTGATAAATTTAACGACGCTCCCATTGGCACTGGCGCATACAAGCTCGTAAAATGGAAAAAAGATGAGAGCTTGGAATTTGCGGCAAATGAGAAATTCTATAAAGGCGAGCCAAAGATAAAAAAGGTATTTTTTAAGATCGTTGGCGATGAAAATTTAAGACTAGTTGGGCTAAAAAGCGGTGAGATCGACGTTGCGCTCATCTCTCCAACAGGCGTAAATTTCATAAAAGATGATAAAAAACTTGGCCTACTTAAATTTAAAAGTGCGGACTATAGAGCTTTGATGTTTAACCTTGAAGATCCTCTTTTTCAAGATAAAAATGTAAGGATAGCTCTAAACTACGCAGTAAATAAAGATGAGATAGTTAAAAACTTATTTCACGGATATGCAAGCGTAGCGAATAACCCGATAGAAAAAAGCTTTGCAAATGACGAGGAGTTTAAATTTAGCTACGACCCTGCAAAGGCCAAAGAACTGCTTGAAAAGAGCGGCTTTAAGAAAAACAAGGCTGGCTTTTTTGAAAAGGACGGCAAGGAGCTTGGCTTTGACATCTACGCCTTTAATAACGACATCTTAAGGGTCAATCTAGCTAAAATTTTAAGCAGCGAGCTAAATAAATTTGGCGTAAAAGCCAAAGCCTACGCAAAGCCAAGAACAGCCTTTAGCATAAGCAAGGTAGATAGCTTCGTGATCGGCTGGGGAAGCCCGTTTGATCCAGACTTTCATACATATAGAATTTTTGGCGGATTTGCCGATGTGAGCGTAAATGAAAACGGCTGGAACTTTAGCCACTACAAGGACACAAACGTCGATAACGCTCTAAAAAACGCAAGATATACAAAAGATGTGGAGCTTAGAAAAAAATACTATAAAGAATTTCTAAAAGCGCTTCATGAAAACCCACCTTACATTTTTATAGCCTATCTTGACTATCCGCTCGCCTTTAATAACAAAATTTCAGGCATCAAGACGCAAATTTTGGGACATCACGGGGCTGGATTTTTATGGAACATAAGAGAGTGGCAAGTAAAATAGTGGATAAAAACTTTGTTTAGAGCCATTTTAAAAACAGCGATCTCAAGCCTTGGGTTGCTGTTTTTTATCTCGTTTTTTCTATTTTTGCTCATATACTTTTTGCCAGGAAACGTCACTGACGCGATGTTTTCAAGAAGTGAGGCGATAAATTTAGCCATAAAAGAGCAAATTTTAGAGAATTTAGGGCTAAAAGATAACTTTTTCGTGCAGTATTTTAGGTGGCTGGCTCACTTTGTGACAGGCGACTTTGGCACTAGTTTTGTAAGCGGAGCAAGCGTGTCGCTACTCATTAAAGAGAGGCTCTTAAACTCGCTTATTTTATTTTTTGCTTCGTTTTTTCTGATAGCTCTTTTATCCTTTTTCTTGGGGCTTTTAAGTGCCATTTATAAGAATAAATTTGCCGATATCTTTATAAATTTTAGCTCCTTTTTGATGGCTTCATTGCCGCATTTTTACGTAGCACTCGTGCTAATAGCGATCTTTAGTGTCTATCTAAACGTGCTACCAAGCTCTGGCGCAAACGAGCTAGGCTCTAGCGGCGTTGGGGTGAAATTTATCATCTTGCCAACGCTCGCCATTATCTTGCCTCACCTTGGCGCAAACGTGAAATTTGTAAGAGACAGGCTAAATCAAAGCCTAAACGCGGGCTTCATCCAGACGGCTCACGCTAGAGGTTTGGGGCGCGGCAAAATTTATCTCTTTGCCATAAAGCACGCAAGCACCGATATAGTCTATTATTTTGCAACCCTCGTAGCTGGCGTTTTTGCTGGCTCATACGTCATAGAGAGCATTTTTTCATTTCCAGGCATAGGCAAGCTTAGCCTTGATGCGGTGATCGCCAAAGACTATCCAGTCGCACTTGCGACCATTTTGCTAACGGCTGTTTTTGTCGTTTTTGCAAATTTGCTAGCTAAAATTTTCGCTATCTTGGCAGATAAGAGAAATTTATGAGAAAAGTCATATTTTTCCTAGCCTGTTTTGTATTTTTAGCTCTTGTCACATTTGCCTTTGTGACGCCGTTTTTTTCTAAATTTGAGCCAAATTTCACTGACTTTATGGCGGTAAATTTAGCTCCAAACGGCGAACACATCTTTGGCACTGACATCCTAGGCAGGGACAATCTCATAAGAGTGGCCTACGCGCTTAAAAACTCGCTTCTTATCTTGCTTTTAGCTGGCTTTTTAACGACGCTTTTCTCGCTCATATATGCCTATTTTGGTACGAGTAAGAGCAGAGTTTGCGAGAGCCTTTTTGACAAGGGGCTTGATGCCTTTTTAAGCATCCCAAATATCGTTTTTATCATGCTTTTTAGCTCGTTTAGTAGCGGAGATCTGCTTATCACCTCTTTTATCATCGCCATTTGCTCGTTTATGCAGGGCGCAAAAGTTTTTATGCAAAATTTTAGACTTAATAAAAAGTGCGACTACGCCGAGCAAGCCGTGATAAATGGAGCTGGTAAATTTAGCCTGATTTGCTTTGAAATTTTGCCAAATTTAAAGCACCTTATAATTAGCATCTTTGGCATAAACGCGATAAACGCAGTCGTCATGGAGGCTACGCTTGGCTTTTTTGGCGTGGGTAGCGACGCAAATAAAATAAGCCTTGGCATCATGTTAAATGAGAGCAAAGAGGCGCTTTTTCTTGGCTCTTGGTGGATGGTACTTTTCCCTGGTGTGACGCTCTTTTTGCTCATCCTTGCAACCTCGATTATCACGTCAAATTCAAAAAATGGCAATATAAAAATATGATAGAGATTAAAAATTTAAACGTTTTTTATAAGGATAAAAAGCTTTTGCGTGAGCTTGATTTTGGTATGAGTGAGGGTAAATTTATAGGTATCACAGGTGCAAGTGGCAGCGGCAAATCGCTCTTTGCAAAGAGCCTAATAAGGCTTTTTGATAATGAATTTAGAGTGAGGGCGGATAAATTTAGCATTTATAAAAAAGATATCTTAAAACTTAGTCAAAATGAGCTAAAAGAGCACCGAAAAAAGGTCGCTGCGCTCGTTTTTCAAAACTCAGTTGCAAGCCTTCATCCGCTCTTAAACGTGGGCGATCACTTTAACGCCTATCTTGGTGGCGATAATAAAACAAATAAAGAGCTTGCATTTGCTTATTTTAGGGAGTTTGGGCTGGGTAATGCAAATCTCATCTGGCACAAATACTCATACGAGCTAAGTGGTGGTGAGGCGAGTCGCGTGCAGATAGCTCTTGCACTTTGCCTGAGGCCAAAAATTTTAATCTGCGACGAGATAACAAGCGGACTTGATAGCATTAGCGGTAGCCACGTGGCGGGCATCTTAGAGAGCCTAAAAGGTAAGATGAGCGTCATCTTTATCTCACACGATGAGGCGCTAACTAACTATCTTAGTGATGAAATTTGGCAAATGAGAGATGGGCAGCTAAATTTAAAGGAAAATGCGTGAAAATCAGGCTTGAAAACGTATCAAAAAGTTTAAGCTTTAAGGAGCATTTTAACGCTAGAGCTGAAGTTTTGCACCTTTTAGAGGGGATAAATTACGAGCTTAATCATGGCGAAAATTTAGCCATTTTGGGTCAAAGTGGTAGCGGCAAAAGCACGCTTGCAAAGCTTATATCCTTTAGCGAGCAAAAAAGTGGGGGCAAAATTTATATAAACGATGAGGAGATTACGGACAAAAATGAGCTCAAAAAAGATATCAGATATATCTTGCAAAACCAAAAACAAGCCCTAAATCCAGCGCTAAAAGTAAAAACCGCGATCGCTCACGTGAGGTCATATCTTAAGCTTAGCTTTAGCGAAAATGAGCTCAAAGAACTTCTGGCAAATTTAAATTTAAAAGATGAAATTTTAGAAAAATATCCATCTCAGCTAAGTGGCGGCGAGGCGACAAGGATCGGGATACTGCTGGCACTTCTTTCAAAGCCAAAAATTTTAATCTGCGACGAGATAACAAGTGGACTTGACAACGAGACAAAGCAAAAGATCATAAATTTGCTTTTAAGTTTGGATGAAAAGATCAGTATCATCTTTATTACGCACGATATTTTAAGTGCGATGAAGATAGCGCAAAAGGTGCTAATAATCGAATCTGGCAAGCAAGTGGCTTTTGGTAAATTTGATGATCTTACAAGCCAAAATGTCCTTAAAAAATACCTTGGCGCAGTTAAATTTTATGACGCCAAACTTTGATATAATGTAAGCAAAAAAGGTCAAATTTGCTAGTTCACATCTGCTGCTCGGTCGATAGCCATTACTTTTTACAGCGCCTACGAAAAGATCATCCAAATGAACGAATAATAGGCTATTTTTACGATCCAAACATACATCCATATAGCGAATTTTTACTGCGTTTTGAGGATGTCAAGCGAAGCTGCGAGAAGCTTGGTATCGAGCTAATATGCGGCGAATACGACTATGAAGCGTGGCTTGGTGGCACAAAGGGGCTTGAAGATGAGCCAGAAAAGGGCAAAAGGTGCGAGTACTGCTTTGACTTTCGTATGAAAGACTCTGCTAAAAAGGCGCTTGAGCTAGGACTTAGTAAGATCACGACGACACTTCTGATGAGCCCAAAAAAGGACTTTTCTCAGCTTAAAAAGGCGCTTGATGAGGCGGTAGCTGGCTCAAATTTAGAGGCTGTTACGGTTGATTATAGAAAAAATGGCGGCACGAGCGAGCAGTTTATCCTCGCTAAAAAAGATAAGCTCTATCACCAAAATTATTGCGGCTGCGTCTTTGCGCTAAAAAAACAGCGTGACTCGCAAAATTTGCCCCAAAGTGAGCTAATGAGCGAGCTACACGCAAGGGCACTTTATGGCAGCATAGAAGCTAGGCTTGAGCTTTATAAAAAGGTGTGCGAGTGCGAGGCGAGAGGTGAGAAATTTCACCTTTTTAGAAGGCGATTTTTAAACTACAGACTTTTGCGCGCTAGTGTTAAATTTGAAGCGGCTGTGATACCAAGCTACTTTGTGTTCTACTCTGGCTTTAAAAGAGAAAATTTGAAGCTAAATGTAGAAAATTCCTGCGAAATGGATGATGAGCTAAAAGAGGGCACAATCTTTATGAGTATAGATTGCTTTAATAAATTTACAAACAGCAAATTTAAAAGCGTTGATGAGCTTTGCAAAAGGCCGCTCGAGCTTGGCGCTGAGATGAAATTTCGCCGTGATATAAGCGGGGAGTTTTCGCAAAATCCTATCATCGTCTTAGACGAGGTCAAAAAGGGCAGCTACGAAATTTACGCAAAGGCTGTTTTTTATAACGACAGCGAAGAAATTTTGGTTTTAGAGCACTAAATTTAAATTAATCAAAGCTAAATTTCAGAGATTTTTAAGAGAGGCTAATAATTTTTTTCTTAGTATAAATTTGTTACAATCGCCAAAAATTTACATTACTAAGGCTAAAACGTGATAGACGTCGTAGAAATTCAAAAAATTCTCCCACATAGATTTCCATTTTTACTTATAGATAGAGTTGTCGAGCTAGAGCCAGCTAAGAATATCGTAGCTTACAAAAATGTAACCATTGGCGAGCCGATATTTCAGGGGCATTTCCCAGGTCACCCGATATATCCAGGCGTTATGATAATCGAAGGCATGGCTCAAGCTGGTGGCGTGCTAGCTTTTAAGAGCATGAGCGACGAGCACCAAGCTGGTATCGAGAATAAAGTGGTCTATTTTATGAGTATAGACGGAGCAAAATTTCGCCATCCTGTTCGCCCTGGAGATAGACTAGAGTATAGACTAAACGTGCTAAAGCACAAAGGAAATATCTGGGTGCTTGAAGGCAAGGCATACGTAGATGACGCACTTTGCGCTGAGGCTGAACTAAAAGCGATGATAGTCGATAAATAGGCTTTAAGAAAAAGAGATACAATGAAAAATATCCACCAAACAGCCGTTATAGAAGATGGAGCGATCATTGGAGATGACGCAAATATCGAGGCTTATGCGTTTGTAAGTAAAGATGCGGTCCTTGGCAACAACGTCACGATAAAGCAAGGCGCAAGGGTGCTTGGCAAGACTAAAATCGGCGATAACTCTCGTGTATTTAGCTATGCGATCGTAGGTGATATCCCGCAAGATATCAGCTATAAAGATGAGGTCGACACTGGCGTCATCATCGGCGAGCACGCAACTATACGTGAGTTTTGCACTATAAACTCAGGTACACACAAGGGTGATGGTATCACAAGGATCGGCGATAATGCCTTTATCATGGCATATTCTCACATCGCACATGATTGCATCATCGGTAGCAACGTCATTTTGGCAAATAACGCAACTCTAGCAGGCCATGTCGAGCTTGGCGACTATGCTGTTGTGGGCGGTCTTACGCCTATTCATCAGTTTGTTAGAGTTGGGGAAAGCTGCATGATAGCAGGTGCAAGCGCACTTAGCCAAGATGTAGTGCCATTTTGCCTAGCTGAGGGCAACAGAGCTTATATAAGAAGTTTAAATTTGGTTGGCATTAGACGCAGGTTTGACAAAGAGCAGGTTGAAGAGCTAGTTCGCGCTTATAAATTTTTGTTTAATCAAGGCATTAGCCTAAAAGATCAAGCAAACGAGCTAATAGCAAAAACCAGCGATGAAAACGTTAAAAAAATGTGTAAATTTATATTAGAAACGACAAGAGGAATTCCGCTTGCAAAAGGAAGAGATTAATGGCTAGAAAGTGTAATTTTTGTGGCGAGGCTGAGTCTGCTGAGAGAAGATTACTCGCTGATATCGAAGGAAATGCCTATATATGTGAGTATTGTATCGCTGCTGCATACGATATGATACATGGAGATACTAGTGTAGAAGAGAGTAAAAATGACGAAACGATAGAGTATCAAAAGCTCACTCCAAAGGAGCTAAAAGCTGTACTTGATAACTACGTGATCGGTCAAGATAGGGCTAAAAAGGTCTTTAGCGTCGGCGTATATAACCACTATAAGAGAATTTTTAAACAAAGTGATATCAAAGATGACACTGAAATTTCAAAATCAAACATCTTACTTGTTGGCCCAACTGGAAGTGGTAAGACGTTGATGGCTCAGACTTTAGCGAGATTTCTTGATGTGCCTATCGCGATTTGCGATGCAACAAGCCTAACTGAGGCTGGATATGTCGGTGAGGATGTTGAAAATATCCTAACAAGGCTCTTGCAAGCCGCAAATGGTGACGTGAAAAAGGCGGAGCAGGGCATTGTCTTTGTCGATGAGATCGATAAGATCGCTAGAATGAGTGAAAATAGAAGCATCACAAGGGACGTTTCAGGCGAAGGCGTACAGCAAGCGCTTTTAAAGATCATTGAAGGAAGTGTTGTAAATATCCCACCAAAAGGTGGCAGAAAGCATCCAAACCAAGACTTCATCCAGATAGATACGACAAATATCTTATTTGTTTGTGGCGGTGCATTTGACGGACTTCTTGATATTATTGAGAGAAGGGTTGGTAAAAACGTACTTGGATTTAACCAAGAAAAACGTGGTAAAAACGAAAAAGAAAATTTACTAAGCCTACTTGAGCCAGACGATCTTGTAAGATATGGCCTCATCCCAGAGCTTATTGGTAGACTTCACGTAGTAGCTACTTTGAATGAGATAACAAAAGAAGATATGGTTAAAATTTTAACCGAGCCAAAAAATGCGATACTAAAACAATATCAAAAGCTTTGTGCGATTGATGGTGCTACGCTTAAATTTGATGATGAAGCACTTGAAGAGATAGCGAGCCTTGCTATCGAGCGAAAGACCGGAGCTAGAGGGCTTAGAAGTATAATGGAAGAGCTTATGACGGACATAATGTATGAGCTGCCAGAGTTAAAAGAGTATGATATTGTTATCTCAAAAGAGACTGTAAAAGATAAGGCAAAGCCAATTTTAATAAAGCATGATAAGAAAATAGCGTAAAGGAAATAGATGTTTTTAGATCAGGTTATAGGTTTTTTCTCAAGTGATATGGGCATAGATCTCGGTACGGCGAATACACTTGTTTTGGTAAAGGATAAAGGCATAATAATAAATGAGCCTTCTGTTGTTGCGGTAAGGCGTGAGAAATATGGCAAACAAAAAATTTTAGCGGTCGGACATGCTGCAAAAGAGATGGTAGGAAAAACTCCAGGCGATATCGAGGCGATAAGGCCGATGAGAGATGGCGTTATTGCGGATTTTGATATGACTGAGCGCATGATACGCTATTTTATAGAAAAGACTCACAAAAGAAAAAGCTTTCTACGCCCAAGGATCATCATCTCAGTTCCTTATGGATTAACTCAGGTCGAAAGAAAAGCTGTTAGAGAAAGTGCCTTAAGTGCTGGAGCAAGAGAGGTATTTTTGATCGAAGAGCCTATGGCAGCAGCAATCGGCGCAAATTTACCAGTCCGTGAGCCACAAGGTAACCTAGTAGTCGATATCGGTGGTGGTACGACTGAGATAGGTGTTGTCTCGCTTGGTGGTCTAGTTATTTCAAAATCAATCCGCACAGCTGGAGATAAGATTGATATTAGTATTGTTAATTACATAAAAGAGAAATATAACCTACTAATAGGTGAGCGAACTGGCGAGGAGATAAAGATTGCTGTAGGTTCTGCTGTGCAGCTTGAAAAAGAGCTAAGCGTAGTGGTAAAAGGACGCGACCAAGTAAGTGGTCTTTTAAGTAGAGTCGAGCTAACAAGCGAAGATGTAAGAGAGGCGATGAGAGAGCCACTAAAAGAGATCGCAGATGCGCTTAAAACCGTGCTTGAGATGATGCCACCTGATCTTGCGGGCGATATCGTGGAGACTGGTATCGTACTAACTGGCGGCGGTGCTCTTATTAGGGGGCTTGATAAATTTTTATCTGATATCGTTAAACTTCCAGTTTTTGTAGCAGATGAGCCACTCCTTGCGGTTGCTAGAGGAACTGGCAAGGCACTTGAAGAGATTGGGCTTTTACAACAGCTGACAAATGAAGAGTAAGATTGTTCTTTTTGTTTTTATAGCATTGCTTGCTACGGCCTCAGTTTTCAAGGGAGAAATTTTAAGTAATCTTTCTATTGGGTTTAGTAACTATGCTACAAATTCATACGACAATTTTGCTAAAAGTGTGAAAGACTATATAAACGAATATTTTAGGCAGGCTAGCGAGATAGAAAAACTAAGAGCGCAAAATGAAGAGCTAGAGCGCTCAGCCACGCTTCTTTCTACTTTTGCGAACGAGCTAAATCAAATTTTAAAAGATAAAAACTCAACTGCCTACGCCCCAGCTGTAAAGCTAGTAAAAGGGCTTAGCTACGTGCATATTGGGGATTATAATAAAATTTGGATAAGCGAGTTTGAAGGATATGACCCAAATAAAATTTACGGGCTCATCTATCAAGGAAATAGCGCTGGCATCGTCATCGCAAAAGATGGCAAGCCACTAGCTTACTTGCAAAATGATCCAAAAAGTATATTTGCAGTTTATATAGGAAATGACAAAATTCCAGGCGTCGCGCATGGAAATCAAGGCCAAATAATGGTGAAATTTATCCCACAATGGCTCAGCCCAAAAGAGGGCGATGAGGTCTTTACGAGCGGGCTTGATGGGATATTTTTTAGTGGAGTGCCAGTAGGGCGCGTGAGTAAAATTTTAAAAGAGAGCTCCTATCAAAGCGTGATAGTTGAGCCCTATGCAAAGCTAAACATACCAAACTATCTATACGTTGTAACAAAGGAAAAATGATGCCAAAAAGAACAGATATAAATACCATTTTGCTAATCGGCTCAGGCCCTATCGTCATCGGTCAAGCCTGCGAATTTGACTACTCAGGCACGCAAGCGGCCAAGACGCTAAAAGAGCTTGGATACCGCGTAGTGCTTATCAACTCAAATCCAGCCACCATCATGACTGACCCAAATTTCGCCGACGCAACGTATATAGAACCGATCACAAAAGATAGCATTTTAAAGATCATCGAAAAAGAAAATATTGATGCTATCTTGCCAACGATGGGCGGTCAAGTGGCGCTAAATGCCGCTATGGAGGTCTTTGAGAGCGGTCTTTTAAAGGATGTCAAATTTCTTGGTGCAAACCCAGAAGCGATAAAAAAGGGCGAAGATAGACAAATTTTTAAAGCAACTATGCAAAAGATTGGCATGGATCTACCTGAGAGTAGATATGCCTACAACATGGACGACGCGCTAAATGCGGCAAATGAGATAGGTTTTCCGCTCATAATAAGAGCTAGTTATACGCTTGGTGGCGCAGGAAGCGGCGTGGCTTATAATATGGACGAATTTAAAGAGTTAGCCAACACTGGCCTTGACGCAAGCCCGATACATGAAATTTTAATAGAAGAGAGCTTGCTTGGTTGGAAAGAGTACGAGATGGAGGTCATCAGAGATAGAAACGATAACTGCATCATAGTCTGCTCGATCGAAAATTTTGACCCAATGGGCGTTCACACAGGCGATAGCATCACGGTTGCACCAGCTTTAACGCTAACAGACAAAGAGTATCAGGCTATGCGTGATGCAAGCTTTGCCATACTTCGTGAGATTGGCGTTGATACTGGTGGCAGCAACGTGCAGTTTGCCATAGATCCAAAAACTGGCCGTATGATCGTTATCGAGATGAATCCACGTGTGAGCCGAAGCTCTGCACTTGCAAGTAAGGCTACTGGATATCCGATCGCAAAGGTAGCTACGCTTCTAGCCGTTGGTTTTAGCCTAGATGAGATCAAAAATGACATCACTGGCACGCCTGCTAGCTTTGAGCCGGTGATTGACTACATAGTGACAAAAATTCCACGTTTTACATTTGAGAAATTTCCAGGATCAAACCCATATCTAGGCACTGCGATGAAGTCAGTTGGCGAGGTTATGGCGATAGGTAGGACCTTTAAAGAGAGTATCCAAAAGGCGCTTTGCAGTCTAGAGCGCGATTTTTGCGGATTTAATAGCCTTAGCCTAGAGAAAAACGCTTTGGTTTATGGCATCAGAAATGCGAACGAGAGAAGAATTTTATATCTAGCTCAAGCCTTTAGAGATGGCTATAGCGTGGCCGAGGTGCATGAGTTTAGTAAGATCGATCCTTGGTTTTTAGAGCAAATTTATGAGATAGTTAAATTTGAAGATAAGATCGACATGGATATCTTAAACAACGAGGAGTTGCTGCGTGAGGCTAAAAGCATGGGTTTTTCAGACAAGATGATAGCTGTGCTTATAAATGAAAAAGACGATCTTGAGCTTAGCCAAAATGATATCTATTTTGCTAGGCAGAAGCTTGGCATCGAGCTTGAGTACAACGAGGTTGATACTTGTGCGGGCGAATTTAAGGCACTAACGCCGTATCTCTACTCATCTACAAATATCACAAAATTTCCTAAAAAAGAGCTGGCAAAAGATGCTAAAAAGGTGATGATAATAGGTGGCGGTCCAAACAGGATCGGTCAGGGCATAGAGTTTGACTACTGCTGCGTGCATGCAAGCTACGCCCTAAGAGACCTTGGCATAAAAACGATAATGTATAACTGCAACCCAGAAACCGTCTCAACCGACTACGATACGAGTGATATTTTATATTTTGAGCCGATTGATTTTGAACACGTGAGATCGGTCATCGAGCGCGAAAAGCCAGACGGCGTGATCGTGCATTTTGGCGGCCAAACTCCGCTTAAATTTGCAAAACGACTAAGCGTGATCGGTGCAAAGATCATCGGAACAACTGCAAGAGTGATCGATGTAGCCGAGGATAGAAAGAAATTTAGCGAATTTATAAATAAAATAGGCGTCCTTCAACCTAAAAATGACACCGCCACTAGCCTAGAAGAAGCCTTGCAAAAGGCCGCAAATATCGGCTATCCAGTGCTAGTTCGCCCAAGCTACGTGCTAGGCGGCAGGGCGATGAGAAGGGTGCATAACGAGAGCGAGCTAAAAGAGTATATGAATGAGGCGGTAAAGGTTAGCAACCACTCACCAGTGCTACTTGATAAATTTTTACAAGACGCAAAAGAGCTCGACGTAGATGCGATATGTGACGGTAAAGAGGTCTATATAGGTGCTATAATGGAGCACATCGAGGAGGCTGGAATTCACTCTGGTGATTCAGCTTGCATATTGCCACCGATGAGTTTAAGCGCAGAAATGATAAAAAAAGTGGAGAAACAAACCAGAGATATCGCGCTAAATTTAGGCGTTGTTGGCCTTATGAATATCCAGTTTGCTATCTATGAAAATGAGCTTTATATGATCGAGGTAAATCCTCGTGCGAGTAGGACTGTACCGTTTGTGAGTAAGGCTACTGGCGTGCCTATGGCAAAGGTAGCGACAAGAGTTATGTGGCAGGGAAATTTACGTGAGGCGCTTAAATTTTATGATGATTACAGGGTTGTTTATGAGGACGGCGACATCCTAAAGCCTCGCGTAAATTCGCATATTTGTGTAAAAGAGTGTGTATTGCCATTTAACAAGCTAAGTGGCGCCGATCTCATCCTTGGTCCTGAGATGAAGAGCACGGGCGAGGTCATGGGTATCAGCCACGACTTTGCAAGCTCATTTGCAAAGAGCCAGATCGCTGCTAGCAACACTTTGCCAAGCAAAGGCAGGGTATTTTTAACGCTAGCCGACGCTGATAAATCTTACGCGCCTGATCTTGCAAAAGAGCTAATAGCACTTGGTTTTAGCATTATAGCAACTGGTGGTACGCATAAAATTTTAAGTGAAGCTGGTGTGGAGGTAGAGTTTGTCTATAAGATAAGCGAGGGCAGACCAAACGTCGAAGATAGGCTTAAAAACGGCGATATCGCACTTGTTATAAATACAAGCGATACAAAATCAAGCGTAGATGATGGCAAAAAGATCCGTCAAAACGTGCTTAGATTTAAAATTCCTTACTTTACAACTATCCGCGCAGCACTTGCAGCTGCCAAGTCGCTAAGCACAGTTCAAACTGGCAAAGCACTTGAGGTAAAAAGCTTGCAAGAGTATCTAAGCGAGAAATGAACCAAAAAGAGTGCGTAGTAGAAGCGTTAGCTAGCCTTGGTGGCATGGCAACGCTTTTTGATCTTTATCATAAAACTGATGTTAGCACTTGGGGTAGTAAAACTCCATTTGCTAGTATAAGACGGATAGTACAGACTAATAAAGAATTTTATAAGATTAGAGCCGGACTTTGGGGACTTTGTGAGTTTAGGGATAAAAATTTAGCTAAAACAGGTGATAGTAAGAGTGAGCAAAATGAGAAATTTACACATTCTTATTTTCAAGGCGTTATTGTTGAGATAGGAAATTTAAGACATTTTCAAACATTCATCCCAGCTCAAGATAAGAACAAAATTTATAAATCAGATAAGAAACTTTTCGAGCTTGCGAGCTTGAGTGAGATATATAAATTTAGTTATGAAGATATCGTTAAAAGAGCAAAAACAATAGATGCAATATGGTTTAACAAAAGAAATTTACCAAACTCATTTTACGAAGTTGAACATAGTACAGACTTTAAAAATTCACTAAACAAATTTTTTGAGCTTCAAGACTTTAATGCTAGAATGTTTATAGTCGCAGACAAAAAGAGGCAAAGAGAGTATGAAAGCGTTTTGAAGGCTAGCATCTACGAACAGATAGCTCAAAAGGTAAAATTTGCTAGCTACGAAGATATATCAAGGCAGCTTGAAAGAGAGAGTGAGCAAGCATTTATTAAAATGGGAATTTAATGAAAGAATTTGAAGTTGAGATAACTGAAATTTTAAGTAAAAAGATAAAGTTTAAAGCAAAAGATCAGCATGAGGCATGTAAGATCGCCAAAAAGGCTTATGAAAAGAGTGAGATCGTGCTTGGAGCTGATGATTTTACTGAGGTGAAATTTAAATATTGTCCACAAGTAAGCCAAAAGATCAAGGTAAAAAATGAATAATATAACTCCTTTTGATAAATTTATGGCAAGTTTAAAAGAGACAAATGCCACACTTGGCTACTTTTGTGATTTTGAAAAATGTTCTAAGAACCTTGCGAAGGTCGCTATCAAACTTAATGCTTTAAATTCTTTGCTTGGTTCAAAAGATTTGAAAACAGATATTTTCACGCTTTTTAAAGAATATCGAAGCTGTTTTGAGGTACTAAATTTACTAATTGCCGTTCGAGAAAGTGGTAGAAAAGTTGTGAGTTCAAGCGGCAGTTTACTTGAGTTAAAGAGTTATTTTGATGAGCCAGAGAAAATTTACAACTTTCTTTTAGAGACTGGACTTGATGAAATTTTCAAGGATAGAAAAATTAAAAATTTATGTGATTATGTGTTTGGCGTAGAGGTTGGACTTGACACAAACGCCAGAAAAAACCGCAGTGGAAAAAATTTTGCGAATTTAATCTCAGAAAGGTTTCGCTCTGAAAATATCTGCTTTCAAGCTGAAGTATCAAGCTCAAATTTTTTATTAAATTTAGGTAGTGATGTGAAGGTATTTGATTTTGCGACTTGCATACAAAATATCACTTATCTAATCGAAGCAAATTTTTATAGTGCCGGTGGCTCGAAATTAAACGAAGTAGCAAGAGCTTACATCGAAATAGCCAAAAGGATCTCCTATTTGCCAGAGTATAAATTTATCTGGATCACTGATGGCTGGGGTTGGCACGATGCTAGAAATAAGCTGCAAGAGGCCTATAAGTGTGTAAGGATTTATAACCTTGCAAATTTGCACCTTTTTATAAATGAGCTTAAAAATGTATAACGATTTCAGGCTCATAAATGGCGACTGCTTTAGCGAACTAGCTAAATTTAAAGGCGAGTTCGACCTCGTTTTTGCCGACCCGCCGTATTTTCTTTCTAATGGCGGGCTTAGTATCCAAAATGGACAGATAGTTAGTGTAAATAAAGGCAAGTGGGATGAGGGCACAAATATCGATGAAATTGATGAGTTTAACCTAGAATGGCTCAAACTCGCTAAAAACGCACTTAGTAATAACGGTAGCGTGATGATAAGTGGGACGTATCACAACATCTTTTCTATAGGTAGAGCGCTTCAAAAGCTTGATTATAAAATTTTAAACATCATTACGTGGCAAAAGACCAATCCTCCGCCAAATTTTAGCTGCAGGTATCTAACACATAGCACTGAACAGATCATTTGGGCTAGAAAAGATGAGAAACATAAGCACATCTTTAACTACGAGCTTATGAAGCGGATAAATAGAGATAAGCAAATGAAAGATGTGTGGAGTTTTGCTGCGATCGCTCCTTGGGAGAAAGCATGCGGTAAGCATCCTACACAAAAACCACTTTCGCTTTTGATAAGGCTTATTTTGATGGCAAGTAATGAAAATAGTGTCATTTGTGATCCTTTTGCAGGCTCAGCAACAACTGGCATAGCTGCAAATTTGTTAGGTAGAGATTTTGTTGGTATCGAAAAAGAGCAGGAATTTATTTATATAGCACTTAAGCGAAAGGCTGAGCTAGAAGCAAATTTTATAAAATTTAGAGATAAATTTAGTGATTTAAAAATGCTTGAGAGCTTAAAATTTGGCTAGATTTAAGATCCCATACTTCACAACGATCCGCGCAGCACTTGCAGCCGCTAAGTCACTAAGCTCGGTACAAACTGGCAAAGCACTTGAGGTAAAAAGCTTGCAAGAGTATTTATCTAAAAAATAATAAATTTAAGGCAGTTTAGCTTATAGCTAAACTGTTTTTAAAGTATTGCTGGAAGCAGTAGATGTCTATGTATGGCATTTTGATTTGAATTTTAGTCTAGTTTTCATTAATCTAGTAATATTAAAGCTTATGTTTAATATAATCTCACTCAAAAGGAGAGATTATGAAAATTTTAAATGCTTTTTTTACGGGTATTATATTTGTCCTTGCTCCTATTTTTACGCTATTTGTTGGAATTTACAACAACTACTTTTCTTACTATGGCATAAGCGAGTATTTTAATGTTATTTTTGTTGATAACGTGCCTTTCTTATGGCTTTTGCCCGTATTTTTTATATTTGGGTATTGCTTTTTTTACGCGTCTTTTAGAAAAATTTTTAGAGCTTTTTATTTAGTTTTGCTGATAGTTTGTGCTTTTAGTTGGTATCCTGACTTTGGACGCACTTTAGGAGAGAATTATTTTATGAGCAAATCGCTATCTTTAGATATCTCATCAAATTTAGAAAATGAGCAAAAGACTGATGGAAAGATACTTTATGAAGGACGAAGAGAAATTTATTTTTTAAGAAGCGATAATAATAAAGTCGTTAAAATTTCAAAGTAAAGTTTTACCTTTATTTAGTTAAAATAGCATAAAAATTTAAAGGTTTAAAATGCGTTTAAAACTCCCACACGTTCCGTATATTTCACATAAAATAGCAATAGATCTTCTAAATTGTGGTTTCGTAAGACTAAATAAAGGCATTGAGCCAATCGTAGCAAAAACAAGTGAAATTTTAACAGTCGATATTCAAAAAGAAAGAGCTTTAGATGAACGAGTAAATGAGCTTTTGGAGAAAAATGAAGACGAGATGGAAACTATGCAAATTGACCGCAAAAATATGTTTTGGCTCGTTAAAAAGAAGCTTGCAGGTGAATTTGATGTAATCTTAACCCACGAAGATAGATTTAGTAATATCGCTCACAAAGTGCTTGAAACTATTTGGAAGAGCGGTCTTGTTGATTATAATGTATCTGAAAATCGCGTAAAAAATGTGATTTATAACTCAATAGACGAGTACTTAAAAAGCTATGAGAAGATAGAAGATGATGTTTATGAAATGATACAAAATTATAAACATAAGCTAATCCCAGGAACTGATGAATATGATCTTGTCTTTGAGCGTTTGTATCAAGATGAGCTTAAAAAAAGAGGCATGCTTTAATGAAAGCTTACATTTATATTGAAAATGGTGTTTTTTTAGAAGCAAAAGCTTTTGGTGCTCACGGTGAATGTGCTGGCGAGCTCGTTTTTAATACCTCGATGACTGGCTACGAAGAGATCATGAGCGATCCAAGCTATGCTGGTCAGTTTATCGTCTTTACGATGCCAGAAATAGGCATAGTAGGTATAAATGAAGACGATATGGAGAGTCTTAGGATTCATGCAAGTGGCGTTATAATGAGAAGCTACAATGAAATTCCATCAAACTACCGCTCGCAAAAATCTTTGGGAAAATTTTTCGAAGAGCAAGGTAAATTTGGCGTTTATGACGTTGATACTAGATACCTCACAAAGATGCTACGCGATGAAGGTGCCTTGATGGCTTATATCTCAACACAGATAAGTGACAAAGACGAGCTAAAACGCAGGCTTGAAAGTAGTGGGCGTATCGAAAATATAAACTACGTAAAAACAGTTAGTGCGATGGATGAATATGAGCACAAAAAAGGCGCTTGGGATAGAAACTTAAAGTCATATAAGCCGTTAAAAAGTATTGGTAAAAAGATAGCTGTTTTTGACTTTGGTGTAAAGAGAAATATCCTAAACGAGCTATGTGAAACTGGTCTTGAAGTCATCGTCGTACCACACGACACTAAGGCTGAAATTTTGATAGAAAAATTTAAAAATGGCGAGATAAATGGGGTATTCTTATCAAATGGTCCTGGTGAGCCAAAAAATTTAAAGGCCGAAATAGGCGAGATCAAAAAGATGATTGAGGCTAGGATACCTATATTTGGTATCTGCCTTGGACATCAGTTACTCTCAAACGCCTTTGGGTACGAGACATATAAGCTTAAATTTGGTCAGCATGGAGCAAATCACCCAGTACTAAATTTAGAGACAAAAGCGATCGAGATAACAACACAAAATCACAACTACAACGTACCTGAGAGTATCGCAGAAGTAGCTGTTGTGACTCATAGAAATTTATTTGACAACACAATCGAAGGTGTGAGATATAAAGACTATCCGATCTTTTCGGTCCAGCACCACCCAGAAGCAAGTGGCGGCCCTAGCGAGAGTAAATATATATTTAAGCAGTTTTTAGAAATTTTATAAGATGCAAAACATAAACCTTTACATGATTGTCTCAGTTGCATTTTTAAGTAGCTTTAGTCATTGTGTAGGTATGTGCAGCGGATTTTTGAGCTTGCAGACTCTATTTTTTAAAGGTAAGAATAAAATAGAAATTTTAATGCTAAGCACACTTTATAGTCTAGCTAGAATTTTTGCTTATGTAGTTTTAGGAGCTTTGTTTGGCGCCTTTGGAGCGGCCATTAGCTTTAACATGCAAGCAAGAGGTGTGATATTTTTCATAGTTGGCTTAGTGATTGCGTTTATCGGTATTGCCTTGCTTTTTAGGGGTAAGCTTTTAAAATTTGTAGAGAATCAAAAGGCGCTTAATTTTGTAGTAAGAATTGCAAAAACGAGGATTCAAAAGAAAAATTTAACAAATTTTTTATTACTTGGTTTTTTAAATGGCTTTTTGCCTTGTGGTGTGGTTTATTATTTTTTAGCACTTGGGATTTTAAGTGCAAATTTTATTGATTCGGCTTTTATAATGCTTGTATTTGGTCTTTGTACATTGCCAGCCATGCTTTTAGCTAGCTTTGTATTTGGAATTTTAAATGAAAAATTTAAAGACATAATGTTTAAGATCTCAGCTAGCATAATGATAATAAATGGAATTTATCTATCATTCTTAGGATATAGAGCAAATGCTTAAGATAAAAAAAGAGAAATAATTGTTAATTGTGTCAAAATTTATGATGTTTGATAAATATAACCAAAAAGGAAGAATAAATGAGCAAGATTCTTAATAATCTAACCGTTCTTATCGTTGAAAATGAGGGAGATGGTAAAAAAATAGTACAAGAAGTTATGCGAGATAAATTCGAAAAAGTTATCACTGCTCAAAATGGCGATGAAGGACTTAAGAAATTTAAAAAATATAATCCAAATATGGTTATAACAGACGTTTTTATGCCTATAATGAATGGCCTTGATATGGCTAAATGCATTAAAGAAATTTCAAAAGATACACCTATTATAGTTTTTAGCACAAATAGTGAAAAAGAAACACTTTTAAAAGCGATAGATGTTGGTATTGATAAATACGTTTTAAAGCCGATTGATCTTGATGATTTTTTAGTTACGTTAGAAAATGTCGCTAAAAATAAGATAGAAACAGCAAATATTATTCAGGTTACAAATGGATATAGTTTTAATAAAATAAAACGTGTGCTTATCAGAGATGGTGTTGAAATTTCTCTTACAAAAAAAGAACTTGCATTTATATCTTTACTCATAAAAAGACTTGGTACGCTTGTGCTTCATGATGAAATAAAAAATGTTGTTTGGGTTGGCGAAAGTGTGACAGAGGCTGCTATTAGGACCTTTGTTAAACGTGTTAGAGATAAAGTTGGTAGTAATTTTATAAAAAATGTTCCTGGACTTGGTTACAAAATAGATAGAAGACTCTCCTAGTAAAAGAGAATTTATATTAATTAAGTCTTTTTATAGTTTTTCTACTCTAAAATAACCGAAAATTAATATAAATTTAACTAGGAGGAAAATTTATGCGACCATCCCAGTTGCTACATTATGATTATAGTGTGGCAAAACTCTTTATGTTCTCCACGATATTTTTTGGTATTGTTGGCATGGCTATTGGTGTTTTGGTAGCTTTTCAGCTTGCCTGTCCTGATCTAAACTATATAGCTGGTGAGTATTCGGCATTTGGTAGATTGCGTCCTCTTCATACTAACGGTATCATTTTTGGTTTTATGCTCTCTGGTATATTTGCCACTTGGTATTACATAGGACAGCGTGTTCTAAAAGTATCAATGAGCGAATCTCCGTTTTTGATGTTCATTGGTAAGCTTCATTTTTGGCTTTATATACTTGTTATGATTCTAGCTGTCGTGACACTTTTTATGGGCGAGAGTACATCTAAGGAGTATGCCGAGCTTGAGTGGCCACTAGATATTGCAGTAGTAGTAGTCTGGGTGCTTTGGGGCGTTAGTATATTTGGACTTATTGGTATACGCCGCGAGAAGACACTTTACATCTCAGTTTGGTATTACATTGCTACATTTCTTGGCGTTGCTATGCTTTATCTATTTAATAACATGGAAATTCCAACAAGACTAGTGAGTGGATATGGCTCATGGCTGCACTCAGTTTCGATGTATGCTGGCTCAAATGATGCTTTGGTTCAGTGGTGGTACGGTCACAACGCAGTTGCGTTTGTATTTACAGTAGCGATCATCGCCCAAATTTATTATTTCTTACCAAAAGAGAGCGGACAGCCAATATTTTCTTATAAGCTTTCGTTATTTTCATTCTGGGGCCTTATGTTTATCTATCTTTGGGCTGGCGGTCACCACCTAATATATACTGCTGTGCCTGATTGGATGCAGACTATGGGCTCGGTTTTTTCTATTGTTTTGATTTTACCTTCTTGGGGCTCAGCTATTAATATGCTTCTTACAATGAAAGGCGAATGGACACAACTTCGCGAGAGCCCGCTTATTAAATTTATGATTTTAGCTTCAACTTTTTATATGTTTTCAACTCTTGAAGGCCCTATCTTAGCCATCAAATCTGTAAATGCACTAGCTCACTATACTGACTGGGTGCCAGGACACGTACATGATGGCGCACTTGGCTGGGTTGGTTTTATGACTATGGCAGCACTTTATCATATGACACCACGTATCTTTAAGCGTGAAATTTATTCAAAATCCTTAATGGAAGCTCAATTTTGGATACAAACAACAGGTATCGTTTTATATTTTGCTTCGATGTGGATTGCTGGTATTACGCAGGGTATGATGTGGAGAGCGACTGATAGCTATGGAAATTTACTCTACTCATTTATTGATACTGTTGTAGTGCTTATACCTTATTATTACATTAGAGCTATTGGCGGACTTTTGTATTTGATTGGCTTTTTGATGTTTGCTTACAATATCTACAAATCAACTTCTGCTAAAGCTATTTTGGCAGAGCCAAAAAGTGCAACGCCTATGGGCGGTGCTAAAGCCAATGCGGAGGTGATGTGATGTTTGCTTGGTTAGAAAAAAATCCATTCTTTTTTGCAGTTTGCGTCTTTATCGTCATAGCTTATGCCGGCGTGGTAGAAATTTTACCTGACTTTGCAAATAGAGCTAGACCACTTGAGGGCACAAAGCCTTATACAGTTTTAGAGCTTGCTGGAAAAAATATATATATACAAAATGGTTGCAATACTTGTCACTCACAGATGATACGTCCGTTTAAAGCAGAGACTGATAGATACGGCATGTACTCGTTAAGTGGTGAATTTGCTTATGATCGCCCTCATCTTTGGGGTTCAAAAAGAACGGGCCCAGATCTTATGCGTGTGGGTAATTATAGAACGACAGATTGGCATGAAAATCATATGTTAAACCCGGCCTCTGTTGTGCCAGGTTCGATCATGCCAGCATATCCATTTTTATTTAAGAAAAATGCTGATATAGAGACTGCTTACGCTGAAGCACTAACTGTTAAAAAGGTCTTTAACACGCCTTATGATGAGAAAGATATGCCAGCTCTTGGCACTTTTGAGCAAGCAAATGCTAACGTGAAAGAGCAGGCTGCAAGTATCGTTGAAAGTATGAAAGACGAGCAAGTAAAAAGTGCCTTTGCAAAAGGTGAAATTCGCCAGATCGTGGCACTTATCGCCTATCTAAATAGCCTAAAATAGGAGTTAGTAATGGATATTAGAGAACTTCAAGCTTATGGCTATTTTATTTTGACAGCATTCTTAGCTATCACTTTGTACGCTTATTTTTTTCATCTTTACAAAAGTGAAAAGCAAGGTAGAAGAAATTATGAGAAGTATTCGAAATTAGCCCTAGATGATGAGATCGGTAGTAAAATTTTAGAGCAAAAGGCTACAAAGGAGAGCGTATGCAATGGCTAAATTTAGAAGATAATATAAATTTACTTGCGTTAATAGGTGCCATCTTAATTATCGTACTAACTGTCGTTGTAGCTGGCAAGTATGTTGGTCAAATGAAAGTTAAAAAAGATGAAAGCGTAGAGCTTAGCGAGCACAACTGGGATGGGATAGGCGAGTATAAAAACCCAGTTCCATTTGGTTGGGCGGTAGTTTTTTTACTAACGCTTGTTTGGGCGATTTGGTATTATTTACTTGGTTATCCACTAAATTCTTACTCACAAATCGGTGAATATAATAAAGAGGTAAAAGAGGCAAACGCTAAATTTGAAAAAGAGTATGCAAACCCAAGCAAAGAAACACTTCATGCTATGGGAGAGAGCGTATTTTTGGTGCAATGCTCAGCATGTCATGGCATCACAGGTGATGGTATTGGTGGCAAAGCTGCAAATTTACAAATTTGGGGTAGTGAACAAGGAATAGTTGATACGATACTAAATGGCTCAAAAGGGCTTGATTATCCTATGGGCGAGATGCCAGCAGGATTAGCCGATGCTGATGGAGCAAAGGCTATCGCAGCTTATGTCGCAAAAGAGATAAGTGCTATAAAAAGTACAAAAAATGAAAATTTAGTAGCTATGGGAAAAGAGCTTTACGTAGCTTGTGCAGCTTGTCACGGAGATGATGGCAAAGGCATGGATGGTATGTCGGCTGATCTTAGTAAATATGGTTCAAGTGAGTTTATAGTGGATGTACTAAATCGTGGTAAAAACGGCAACATCGGTGTTATGCCTAAATTTAATGACGGCAGATTAAACGAGATACAACAAAAAGCAGTTGGCGAATATGTCATATCGCTATCAAAGGGCGAATAATGGAAAATAAAAATAGAAACATCTTTGCTTTAAATGGCATTAGCGGTTATTTGGTGGCAGTTTTGCTTTTGTTATCTATCCTTGGCGTACTTACTTATATTGGTATTGGCTTGCAAAAAGATGTAGCAACCAAGCCTTACTCATTAAAAGACGCAAGTAGCATTGAGATGAAGAGCGTTGACAACGCTAAACATGTCATTATAAAGGAGTAGTGATGCTAGGCATAATAGAAAAAGCCATAATCTTTCTAATAGTTGTTGCAGGAGCTATTTGTGCGTGGTCAGTGCTTACATCAAACCACCTTTTTGTAGGCTAGGTGTGAGAAAATTTATACTCATTTTTATATTTTTGCTCTCACAAAGTTTGGCTTTGGGAGCAAATTTTGTGATAAATAATGATGAAATCCTAAGCCAAAAAGTAAGTGTAAAGCTAAATGAGATCGGCAGTGAGCTTTACGCAAAAAGCGGTATAAATTTAGTAGTTGGTGTATATAAAGATGGTGAGCTAGAAACTCTTTTTAAAGAGCAAAATCTTAGCTCGCCTTATGTTTTTTTATTGCTTATAAAGGATAAAAAGAAAGTAGAAATTTTTGCCGATACTAATACTTCAAAGCTTTTTAATAAAGAACAAATTTTAAGTGTAAATCCAGAATCAGGAACGATAATTCCTATTTTGGTTTCTAAAAATGGTAAAGATGTCTATAATGCTGCTATATTAAATGGCTACGCTGATATTGCCGAGCAAATCGCATCTAGCTTAAATTTACAGCTTGAAAGTAGTGTTGGAAATTCAAACAAAACTACGTTAAATTTTTTAAGATTTTTCATCTATGGCTTGGTTGCATTTTTTATAATTGTTATCTTTTATAAAAAGGTAAAAAATGGATAAAAAAACCTTATGGCCTTATGCTATCGTGCTTAGCTTCATTGCTATTATTATCGCTTGTGCAGTAACTATTATCATAGCACTGAAACATCCAGTCGAGATGGATAGCTCCTATATGCAAAGCTACCAAAATGTCGATGAAAACATAACCTTTATCAAAGAGAGTGAAAAACGCTTTGATGAGAAATTTGATCTAAAATTTGAACCAAATTTTAATGCCCTAAATGCTAAGTTTAAATTTCATCTAACTCCTAAAAAAGGAGAAATTTCAGCTTTAAAATATGAAATTTTACTTACTCGCCCACAGACAAATAAAGAAAATAAAATTTTAAGAGCTTCATGGCAAGAAAATGATCTAGTAAGCGAAGAAACAAGTCTAAGAGAAGGCAGGTGGCAGCTACTTTTAAGGCTAAGTGACACTAATGATACAAGGTATTATAAATTTGATCTTAATGTCACAAAATGATCTTAAAATCGCAGCTTTGGTATCTAAGAAAGATCTCAAAGCTGGGCTTAAATTTTAACAAACTAATCTTTTTGGCTAAATTTAAAACCAAAATACTAAGTTTTTATCAAATAAAACTATAAATCAAATCTCTTTAAATCCAAAATTTAATCCCAAACGCTCGCAAGTGCCGACATATTCTTTAAATTTATAGATTAATGGATGCCATTTTTGCGTATCTATCTTTTCATCTTTTAGTAAATTTTCATCTACAAAAATGCCTGTAATCTTACAAGTAACGATGCTAAACCACTCTTTTAACTCTATCTTTTCTACAACCGTTTCTATCTGTATCTTGCACTCTTTTATCCTGACAGTTTTTGCATTTATGCCAGGCTCTTTGCTGAGATTTGCCACCTTAAATTTGTCGTGCTCGTAGGTGTAGCCAAGATTCTTTTTTACTTCTGGCACTTCACTATCGCCAGTTAGTTTTTCCATTTTTTGCACAGCTTCTATCAAACTCTCATCACATAAATTTAGCGTGATATCTGAACCATTTTTGATATTTTTAAAGCCTTGATTTTCAATGCCTATGCCAAGCACCACTGTATTTCCTAACGTCCAAGAGGATGAAAGCACTGTGATATCATCGTTTACATTTTTATCTTTTGTGGTGGCTAGCAAAACCGGAAAGCCGTAGTAAAAACCTTGTCTGTTTAACTCTTTATGCATTTTTGCTCCTTTTTTGTGATTGTAGCTTTTGGCTCTTTAAGGCTTAAAATTTTAATGTATTTAGATGAAAATTTAAAGCTTTGGCTAAGCGTAAAAAGCGCTCTTTTATCAGCAATTAGCTATCATTGCTTAAAAATTTAAGAGAGAAAAATGCATAACCTAAACCAACTTTTTATCTTTACGAACTCGCGTAAGATTCGTGAATTTAATGCAAGTTTTAATGATGAATTAATCCCAAAAAGCCTAAGTATCGCTGAGTTTTATAAAAAGATAGTTTATGTAGATGATAGGTTTGAGATTGATAGCACCTATGCTTTAGTGCTTATGAATAGAGCCTGTGCTAGCGTCAAAAAGGCAAACTCTGTTCTTAAAATTCCAACTGAGTTTTTTGAATTTTTGAAAAATAATGACTATCTTTTTTCTTTTTTTAAAGAGCTAGCTATTAGTAAAAAGAGTATCGCTGAGATCAAATTTAACGATATTTACGCTAATTTTGAGGAGCATTTAAACATACTTGAAGCGGTTTTAAAAGAGTATGAGAGCTTGCTTGATAGAGAAAATCTCTATGATGATATAACCTTGCCAAAAATTTACTCCATTAATGAAGCCTACATTAAGAGCTTTAGTGAAATTTCACTGCATATAGATGGAATTTTAAGCGAGTTTGAGTGGGAAATTTTAGAGAAAATCTCAAAGCTAACTACGCTAAAAATTATCTTTCAAACTAGTGTTTTCAACACAAAGCTAATCAATAAAATAAAGCAAATTTCAGCTATTAGTGAGATTGAAAATTACAAAAAATATGAGCTAAATTTAAAGACAAATGAGCTAATTTGCTTAGAAAATATCAAAAAATTTGAGCCAGTTTTAGAAAAGCGATTTGCCACTAGAAGCTTGCAATGTGCCTACGCTATGGCAAAGGCGAGCGAGTTTGTGCGTGAGGGTATAAAGCCTGAAAACATCGCTGTCATATTACCAGATGAGAGTTTTAGTGAAATTTTAAGGCTACATGATAGCAATAAAATTTTTAACTACGCTATGGGCGAGAGCTTTAAAAATACAAAATTTTATGAGGCGCTTTACTACATCACAAGAGCGATCAACGAAGAGGCAAGCCCAGTTTTTGATCAAAGCAAGTGTGAGAGCTACGAGGAGCTTGGCTTTATTTTAAGCACGCTTGGTGTAAATGAAGAGCTTTTTAATAAATTTAAATCAAGCTACTTTGATCTTTGCGACTTTACTAAATTTAAAGAGCTAATAGATAAGCTTTTAACGCTTGAAAATGAGCCAAGATGCGAAGAAAAGCTCGCGCTTGAGCTTTTTAGGATGGAGAATTTATGCAGATATTTTAGCTTTAGCTTAAAGCAGCTAAGTGAAATTTTCTTGCTAAATATCTCTCGCCTTAGCATCGATGATGTGGGTGGCGGAAAGATCAGTGTCATGGGTATGTTAGAGAGCCGTGGAATGAAATTTGATGGTGTGATCATAGTTGATTTTAATGATAATTTCATCCCAGCAAGAAGCACAAATGAGATGTTTTTAAACTCAAAAGTGAGGCAAAAAGTAGGACTTATAAGCTACCTTGAGCGTGAAAATTTGCAGAGATTTTACTATGAAAGTCTTATAAATAATGCCAAAAAGGTCGCCATAAGCTGTGTTTTAAACGAAGAGAGCATTCCTTCAAGATTTTTAAAAAATTTCAAAATAATAAAAGATGAGAAATTTAGTGACGAGGCGTATTTAAAACTATTTTTAAAAGGAAATACAAGCCTAAATTTAAGCGATGACGAGATTATTTTGGAGCATGATTTTTTCACTAAACCGCTATCATTTTCGACACTAAATTTATTTTTAACCTGCCCAAGAAAGTATTATTACGCAAAGATAGCTGGTATAAAAGGAGCAAAAGCAATAGCAACTGAGCCAGGATCTAAGCAAGGAAATAGCGTGCATAAGGCGCTTTATGAATACTACACAAGTGATTTTTATAGACAAAAAAATATATTTGATTTGGCTATTTTTAAAGAAATGCTCGCAAAGCAAGATTTTTCTTCGCTTGAGCTTGAGATTTGGTCGCAGAAATTTAAAGAATACGCAGAGTTTGAAAATGAACGTTTAAGTGCTGGCTTTAGAGTGCTTGAGTGTGAAAAAGATATAGAGATTGATTTTTGTGATGTAAAGATAAAAGGCATTATCGATAGGATCGATGTTAGCCCTGATGGTGAGCCTTTTATACTTGATTATAAAACTGGTGAGGCAAATGCGAATTCGCTTCAGCTTGCATTTTATGAAGCGCTTTATGGTAGCGAGGTAAAAAGTGCTTATTTTGCTCTAAAGAATGAACCAGTACTTATTAACTCTAAAAAAAGTGTGGATGATCTAAAGGCTGAGATAGAAAATCTAAAGAGTACAAATAACACTAAGATAAATTTTGAAAGAAAAAGCGGAGCTTGTAAATTTTGCGAGTATGCCATACTTTGTAGGAGAGAGTTATGAAAGATTTTTTAGCCCTAAAAGCAAGTGCTGGAAGCGGGAAAACATTCGCTTTAAGCGTTCGTTATATCGCTTTGGTACTTAGAGGCGAAAATATAAACGAGATCATCGCTCTAACCTTTACCAAAAAAGCGGCCAATGAGATGAAAGAGCGCATAATCACAACTTTTTTGGACTTGCAAAACAAAAAAGACGAGCTTGATAAGCTTTGCAAAGAGCTTAGTTTGAGCCAAGGTGAGGTCATAAAAAGACGCGATGAGAAGCTTGATAGATTTTTGCAAAGTGAGCTAAAAATTTATACATTTGATGCATTTTTCTCTGGAATCCTAAAGAAATTTAGTCAAAATTTAGGACTTAGTCCTGATTACAGCGTGCAAGATAGTCTGCAAGATCTGGCGTGGAAAAAATTTGTAAAAGAGGCAAGTAAAGATCAAAAGCTTCTTAGTGAGCTTGCACTCATGATGATCATTTCAAGTCAAAAAGAGGCGAGCTTTTCGCAGACTTTGGCTAAATTTTATGAGAGTTTTGGCGGCGAGCTAAAAGATAGTGGCGCGAGCTATCCAGATGATAGCAAGGTAAGGGCAGCACAAAAGGAGATAAATGAGCATATAGCCTTGCAAAATGGTGCTAGCGATGCGGCTAAAAAGACATTTAATGAGCAAAATTTATTTGAGCTTTTTAAAAATAAGGTCTTTGAAAGAGAGAGCCTAAATTACCGCACTTTTAGCAAAATTTACACAAGTGAGCTTGACGAGCTTTTTGTAAAGCTAAAAGAGGCGGCAAAAGAGTATATTTTAGAGGTTGAAAGATACAGACTTAGCGGTTTTAGCAAGCTCTTAAATGTTTATAAATACTCAAATTTAGAGCTAAACAAAGAGATAAACGCTTTAAGCTTTGCTGATATAAATAAGCTGGTCTTTAAGCTTTTGGTTGAAAATTTTGATAAAGATGTGCTTTATTTTAGGCTTGATGGCAGGATAAATCACCTTTTGATAGATGAGTTTCAAGATACAAATGTGATCCAATATGAGATCATCTTGCCACTTATAACTGAGATCGTTTCAGGATACGGACAAAACGGGCTCGGGAGCTTTTTTTACGTGGGCGACACAAAGCAGAGTATCTATAAATTTAGGGGTGGTAAAAAAGAGCTTTTTGATAAGCTTGGAGAGAAATTTGAGCAAATTTTGGTAGAAAATTTGCCTCGCAACTACCGTAGTTTAAAGGCTTTGGTGAAATTTAATAACGCTGTTTTTGAAGAAATTTATCATAGATATGGGCTTAGCTTTGAGCCACAAGAGCCAGCTAAAAAAGATAAGGAGCTAAGCTACAAAGTAAATGGCGAGTGTCCTTATTTTGAAGCCGAGGAAGACGACTACGGCTACTTGCGTGTGCTAAGCGATGAAGATATCGCGGGTGCAGCACTTTCACAAGTAAAAGAGCTACTTGCTGCTGGCGTAAATGCAAGTGAGATAACTGTGCTTTGCTGGAAAAATAGTGACATCAGCCTCATCTCAGAGGTGCTTAGCAGTGAGGGGATAAAAAGCGTAAATGAAGGCACCTTGGAGCTAAAGCGAACGCCGTTTGTTGCAGCGATCATCGAGTATGCGAAATTTTGTCTTTTTGGCGAAGAAATTTATGAAAAAAATGTAAAAGCACTCGTAAATACAAATCCTAAAAGGCTAAAAATAAAAGCTGAAGATAGTGCGACAAAAAGCCTATTTTATCTAGCTAAAAATTTATACATAAATATGGCTGATGTTGATATATTAAGGCTTTTTGAGCTAAGTAACGGCTACAAAAATTTAAGCGATTTTATCTTTAATCTTGAAAATTTTAGTTCTAAAATCAGTCCTAAAAATGCTGACGGCGTAAAGATAATGACTGTTCATAAGTCAAAAGGGCTAGAGTTTGCTCACGTGATAGTTTGTGATATGATGAGTAAGGGCAGGGGCGATGACTCAAACTTTATAACAGAATATAACGAAAAAGGCGAGTGGATAGTAAAAAGTAGAATTTCTGGCAGAGAAAATTTTGACCCTGAGTATGCTGGTGTGTTAGAGCAAATGAGAGGGCTTGAGAAGCAAGAAAATATCAATAAAATTTACGTTGCTTTCACTAGGGCTACAAAGTCGCTTATCATCATTAAACAAGCTGCTCCAAGTGGAAATAGTCCTAGCTTTTTTTCTTTTTATACTAGAAGCGATAAAAGCAAAGTAAACGATTATCTTGATCTAAAAGAGTTTAGCTTTGGTAAAATTTTACCTAGCAAGAGTGATCAAAAAGAGGCAAAAAAAGATGAAAAAATGCCTGAAATTTTAAAGATAGAAAGGCAAGAGATAGAGGCAAGAGAGCAAAAAACGAGCGGCAAAAATTTAGAGGCAATCTATTTTGGTTTAGCGTTTCACTATTTACTCGAGATGAGTGAGAAATTTGATGAAAAATCGCTTTTAAAAGCTAAGAGTTTAATGCTAAATAAATTTTATAAATTTCTCTCACCTGATAGACTTGAAGATGCCTTTAAACGGGCAAAAATGCTAATAAATGAGCCAAAATTTCTAAAGTGCATAAAAGATAAAGAAATTTACAAAGAGCAGCCATTTAAAGTAAAAAATGAACTAAAACAGATGGACTTATTTTGTATTGGAGAGAGCAAAATTTGTGTGATAGACTATAAAACAACAGATAAAAATATTGAGGAAAATAAAAAACAAGTTGGAGAATACAAAGAGGCATTAAGTAAATTTTATCCAAAACATAGTATAATCGCCGTCATCTTCTACGCTCTTGATGGAAAAATTTCATATATTGAAGTTTAAATGCTACTTAATTTAAGCTTTATAAAAGCATTGTTTAAATACAATCACAACTCAAAAATTAACTTGGCAAAGGTAAGAAAATGACAAAAATAACAAAGCCAAACGAAGTTAAACGAGACTGGATCGTTGTTGATGCAGCTGGTAAACGTTTTGGTAGATTGCTAACTGAGGTAGCAACTATACTTCGTGGCAAAAACAAACCATGCTTCACGCCAAATGTAGATTGTGGCGACTATGTTATCATCATAAATGCTTCAAAAGTAGAATTTACTGGTAATAACAAAGCTGAAGATAAACTTTATCACAGACACTCAGGATACTTTGGTAGCGTAAAGAGTGAAAAATTTGGCGATTTGATAGCAAATAAGCCAGAAAAACTATTTAAATTAGCTGTTCGTGGAATGCTTCCAAAAACTAAACTTGGAAGAGAGATGATAAAAAAACTAAAAGTTTATGCTGGCAGTGAGCATCCTCATACGGCACAAATAGCTAAAAAAGAAGGAAAATAATTATGGCAAAAGTTTATGCAACTGGTAAAAGAAAAACTGCCGTAGCAAAGGTTTGGATAAAAGCTGGAAGCGGTAAAATCGTAGTAAATGGTATGGATCTTAATACTTGGCTTGGTGGACATGAAGCTATAAAGCTTAAAGTAATTCAGCCACTTCTAGTTACTAAACAAGAGAGTTTAATAGATGTAGTAGCTACAACTTTAGGTGGTGGTTATTCAGCACAAGCAGAGGCTTTGAGACACGGTATTTCACGTGCTTTAGCTGACATGGATGCTGATTTTAGAGCAGCGCTTAAACCAAAAGGCTTGCTAACTAGAGATTCTCGTGTTGTTGAACGTAAGAAATTTGGTAGAAGAAAGGCTAGAAGAAGCCCACAATTCTCTAAACGTTAATGAATTTTTGCAATTGCTTTTGCATTTGCAAAATTTAAGTTGTGTAAATTTCAAATTTACATTGTTAATTAAATTATGATTTAGAGTCGGTTAAATTTTATTCAGTTAAAATGTAACCACTTTAAAATAAATCCTAAGAAAGGAATTCTAAATATGAAAAAGATTGCTTTAGCTATGGTTGCCGCAACAGCGGTTTTTGCGTCTAACGCAGCATACAATTATGAAGTTACTCCAACTATTGGTGGCGTTCACCCAGAGGGAAATTTACGTGTAAAAGATCACAACTTCGTTGGTGTTAGAGCTGCTAGAAATCTTGAAGATTTTTTCTTTGATCAAGTAGAGCTTGGTGTTGATTACACTCAAAAAGCAAAAGAAAAAACAGGTAGCTTAACAAGAGAAGGAAGAGTTCTTAGATATCATGCAAATCTTGTAAAAGATATAGTTGATTTTGGCCCAGTTAGTCTATATGGCTTAGTTGGCGCTGGATATGAAGATGTTCCAGCTATTTTTGTTAAAAATGAAGATGGCGGTTTTGGCCAATATGGTTTTGGCTTAAGATATCAAGTAACTGATAGATTTGCTCTTAAAGCAGAAGCAAGAGATGCTATCAAATTTGAACATGCTGATCATAACCTATTTTATTCACTAGGCTTTGGTATCGGTCTTGATTCAAAAGCAGCTCCAGTTGTGGCAGCAGCTCCAGTTGCAGCAGCAACTCCAGCAGCAACTCCAGTTCTTGATGATGATAATGATGGCGTGCCAAACGATATAGATCAATGCCCTAACACTCCAGCTGGCGTAGTTGTTGATGAAAGAGGATGCGAGAAAGTTATCGTTCTTAGAGATCT
Source organism: Campylobacter concisus (assembly GCF_002912895.1). GTDB lineage: Bacteria > Campylobacterota > Campylobacteria > Campylobacterales > Campylobacteraceae > Campylobacter_A > Campylobacter_A concisus_G. Next base: position 906 of record NZ_POZX01000035.1, on the reverse strand, counting down.
AGATGTTAACTTTGCATTTGATAGCTACAAAGTTGGACCAAAATACGCAGCTGAGATCAAAAAAGTAGCTGACTTTATGGGCGAACACCCAGATTATAAAGTTGTACTTGCTGGTCACACTGATAGCGTAGGCGCAGAAGCTTATAACCAAAAACTATCTGAAAAAAGAGCAAAAGCAGTAGCTGATGTTCTTGCTGGCTATGGTGTAAGCGAGGATAAAATTTCAACAGTTGGCTACGGTGAGCTTAAACCAATTGCTACAAACAAAACTAAAGAAGGCCGCGCGCAAAATAGACGCGTTGAAGCTACTTTCAATAAATAATCTTAATTGTTTAAGGTTACTTCTTTTAGGGGCTTAGCTTCGGCTAGGCCCTTTTTTATTTCTACGGAGAAAATGATGAAAAAAACCATACTTTTTGATTTAGACGGTACACTTATTGACTCAACTTCTGCTATTTTAAAAGGATTTGATAGAGCTTTTTTATCTCATGGCAAAAAAGAGCCAGACCATAATGCATTAAAGTCTTTGGTTGGTCATCCGCTTGAAATAATGTTTGAAAGACTTGGTGCAAGCAAAAATTTAATTGATAGCTATATAAAAGAATATAAAGCTTGCTACGAAAAAATTTATCTTGATGAGACGGTACTCTTAGATTATGCAAGTGAAGCATTGAAGGAGGCAAGTAGCTTTGCTGATATTGGTATAGTTACTACGAAAACTTCAAAATTTTCTATTATCTTGCTTGAGCATTTAGGGGTTATGAAATATATAAAAACTGTTATTGGAAGAGACGATGTTGCTAATCCAAAACCAAATCCAGAGCCAATAAATTTGGCTTTAGATAGACTTAATAAAGATAAAAATAATGCATTTATGGTAGGTGATACCATTATGGATATAATGGC
>NZ_POZX01000034.1:0-29770 GCF_002912895.1 Campylobacter concisus | reverse complement strand
AAATTATCTAAGCTTTGTCTCAAAAAATGCATTAAAAAGCGAGTTTATGCCTTGCTTTGTAAATTTCTCCATTATCTTTTCGATCTGCGGTTTTTCTTGCCAAACTGGCTCATCTACGAGGCTCATTTTAGCTAGCTCGTTTTGAGCGTCTATGTAGCTACCAAGGCTATCAATTAACCCTATCTTTAGGGCATTGTGAGCTAAAAAGACCCTTGCATTTGCCCACTCATCTTTTTTCTTGATATCTAAATTTCTAGCCTCTGCCACGTCACTTACAAAGAGCATATAAGCGTCATTTACGAGCCCTTGCAAGCTCTCACGCTCTTGCTTGCTCCAGCTCCTCATAAAGGTGCCAGCCTCTTTAAACTCGCCAGCCTTCACCACCTGCTCGCTCACGCCTAAATTTTTGGCTAAATTTTCGATGTTTGCCCCTTGCATGATGACGCCGATCGAGCCTATGAAAGCACCTGGGTTTGCTACTATAATGTCGGCATTTACGCCAGTGTAGTAGCTGCCACTTGCCATGTTGCCAGCTGCGTATGCGAGCACTTTTTTGCTCTCTTTTAGCCGCTTGACCGCCATGGCTAGCTCCACGCTTGGACTTAGCGCACCGCCTGGGCTGTCGATGTAGAGTAGCACGCCTTTGATGTTGTTATCCAGCCTTGCTTTTTCGAGTGTATCTAAAATTTCGCTTGTGTCCATTATCGTGCCTGTGATGTCGATGCGGGCTAAATTTGGCTCTTTCATCTTGCCATCTGGTGTGAATATAAAAAATAAGATGAGTAAAAATATTAGCGCTTTAAAGTAGTTATTTATAAATTTAAAAATTCCCAAAATCCCTCTAAAAATAAGCCTTAAAATTTGCAAATTTTGCCTCCGATATATAGTTTTTTGGCTTCATTTGTGTGAAGTATGAGCTGAAGTATTAGCTCGCTATCATCGCACTCTAGGTCGTTATAGATAGCAAGATCGGCTGCGCGAGCCGCCTTTATCTCGCCGTTATTTGTCCTAAGTGCCTTTGCGCCCCCATGCGTTGCAGCGACAAAAAGCCTAGTGGCAAGCTCGTTTAGATCAAGGCTCGCGTGGGTAAAAAGGGCAGCTCTTAGTTCATGCCAAAAATTTAGGCTAATATTTGAGCTAAGGCCGTCTGTGCCAATGTTTAGGCTAACGTTATTTTTAAAAATTTCTTTTAAATTTAGCGCCTTTTTGCCAAGCAACCTGTTTGAAACGGCGCAGTGCGTCACGCTGTGATGAGGCTTAAATTTAGCAAAATCGCTCACATAAACGCAGTGCGTAAATAGTGTATTTATCTCACGAAACATCGCAAAATAGCCCTTTGCGTCATACATCGGCTTTGGATCAGGGCTAAATCTTAAAAGATGCTTTTTAAAGCCGCCAGTACCACGCTCTAGCCACTGCTTTTCAGCCTTGCTCTCTAAAAAGTGCGTGCTAACAAGAAGATCATCTTTTTTAGCCATTTCAAGGGCGGCTTTGGCGAGCTTTGGGTGCACAGAGTAGGGCGAGTGCAGCGAGATAGCTGGGGTAAAATTTTTACTTTTATAGCCCTTTGTTTTTTCAAATTTGGCTAAGAAATTTTGCAAATTTTGCTGAATCATCTGCTCGCTTGAGCCCAAAATTTCACTAAAAAGCACGACTTTTAGTGGACTAGCAGCTAAAATTTCAAGCTCAGAGCCAAAGCTAGATATCTCGCCAATGGCACAAACTCCGCTTTTTAGCAGCGAATTTATGGCTTCATTCATCGCTTTTTTAGCGTCCATTCTAGATAGCTCGCCACCTTTATCGATGATAGAGCCAAGCCATTTTATAAAATCACCATATTTCAGCGTGCTAACATTTGAGCTAAACTCCAAATGAACGTGCGAGTTTATAAAGGCTGGAGCAACCACGCTATCACTAAAGTCGCAAATTTTAGCCTCTTTAAATTTCTTTTGCGCCTCTTTCTCGCTTAAAATTTCTAAAATTTTATCATCATCAATAACGACACAAGAATTTCTTAAAATTTTTGGATTTTCTCCGCCAGTGATGATCTTTTTTGCTTTTAAAATTTCCACATTTGAGCCTTAAATTTTTGTTATTGTAGCGAAAATTTAGGAACGAAAATGTATAATTTGGGCTATTTAATCAAAAAGGAGTGACATGGATAAGAAGCTAAAAATAATGGTTATCCAAGGCCCAAATATCAATATGCTTGGCGCTAGAGAGCCAGGAATTTATGGCGTTATGAAGATGGAAGATATCCACTCTCAAATGAAGATCGTAGCCGATCAAAATGACGTTGAGATCGAGTTTTTTCAAAGCAACCTTGAGGGCGAGCTAGTTGATAAGATCCAAGAGTGCTTGGGCGATGCTGACGGCATCATCATAAACCCAGCCGCTTACACTCACACATCTATTGCCATCCGTGATGCGCTAAGTGCGGTTGCTTTGCCAGTTATCGAGGTGCATATCAGCAATGTTTATAGAAGAGAAGAATTCCGTCACAAAAGCCTCATCGCACCAGTTGCGGCAGGCCAGATCGTGGGCTTTGGACCAGTTGGCTATCATTTGGCGATGATAGGCATGCTTCAAATTTTTGAGCAAATCAAAGCAGTAAGAGCAAATCAAAAATCACAATGAATTTCATCTTAAAGGACGAAAACGCCGTATTTTACGAGTGTGGCTACAGCTGCGACAATGAGTTTTTGCTATGCCTTGATGGCGTGAAATACTTTTTTACGGATGCGAGGTATTATTTTGAGGCAAAAAGCTGCGTAAATGCAGGCGTGGTCGTTCTTTTAGCGCAGAGAAATTTAATAAGCGAGGTCAGGGCATTTTTAAGAAAGATGAAGCCAAGTAGCCTCGTTTTTAACCCAGATGAGCTAAGCCTAAGTGAGTTTAATGCGCTTAGCAAAGGTTTTAAGATAAATTTCAAACCAAAGGCAAATTTTTCTAGGCTAAAGAGAATTTGCAAGAGCGAAGATGAGATAAAAATTTTAAAAAAGGCTAGCGAATTTGGAGCAAAATGCTTTGACGAATTTGCTAAATTTGTGCGTGAAAATGGCGAAGGAATGAGTGAGAAAGAGCTTCATTTTAACGCCTCGCTCATCTTTAGGCAAAAAAACGAGCTAGGTCTTAGCTTTGATCCGATCGTGGCAATAAACGAAAATGCCGCAAAGGCGCATGCGCTGCCTGGGGATAAAATTTTAAAAAATGGCGATTTGTTGCTACTTGACGCTGGGGTTAAATTTAAGCGTTACTGCTCTGATCGCACCAGAACTGCTTGCTTTGATGAAAATTTCAACTTCTCAAAGGAGCAAAAATTTAAAAACGCCAAGATGCAAGAAATTTACGAGATCGTAAAAGAGGCTCAGGCCGCTGCGATAAAGGTCGCTAGAGCTGGCGTTAGGGCGTGCGAGATAGACCTTGCAGCAAGAAGTGTGATAGCAAAGGCTGGATATGAAAAGGCCTTTTTTCACTCGACAGGACACGGCGTGGGTGTCAATATACACGAGCTCCCAGTTATCTCAGCAAAAAGCGAAACGCTCATAAAAGAGGGCATGGTCTTTAGCGTGGAGCCTGGAATTTATCTAGAAAATGAATTTGGTGTGCGCATCGAGGACGTGGTGGTCGCAAGAGAAAGTGGGTGCGAAATTTTATGAGGCTAGCTGGAGCAAGAAAGATCGTAAAAAGCCGTTTTTGCCCCAGTTTTTTTCATAAAAGAGATGAGTTTAAGTATGAGGCACTAGTTGGCATGGGTGGCAACATCGGCGATAGCGCAAAGAGGTTTGATAAATTTATAAGAGCGATTAGTGAAGATAGGCGTTTTCACGTAGTTGAAGTCTCGCCGATACTTATAAATGCGGCGTTTGGTTATGAAGCGCAGGATGACTTTAGTAACGCTGTTATAAATTTACAAACATCTATGGGCCCTAGAAATTTGCTAAAAATTTTGGGGCACTATGAGAGTAAATTTAAGCGTGTCAGGACGTTTAAAAATGCGCCACGTACGCTTGATCTAGATATTTTGTATTTTAGTAAAAAAGTCTATAAGACGCCGCGCCTTATCGTCCCGCACCCAGGAGCTGATAAGAGGCTTAGCGTGATCGTGCCACTAGGGCTTATGAGAGGTTAAAAGGATATAAATGGCTACAAAATTTCATACTTTTACAGGCGAGAGCACCATCGAGGCTTTGAAAAAGGCTCAAGAAACGTGCGGCGAAAAGGCCATACTAGTTACTACAAAACAGATTCAAGCCAAAACGATAAATAAAAAACCGCTTTATGAAATTTTAGTAAGCGTCGAAGAAGACGATGTGAAGCAACCCCCAAAACCAAATACAAAAGCCATAAATTACGAAAATGCCTATTCTAAATTTAATAAAAACTATGAACCTGCTAAGCCAAAATTTGAGATAAAAGAGGAGCCGGCTAAATTTGAGGCAAAGACAACATCGCCCGAGCCTTATGATCCAAACGAGAGCGTGCTTTTAAATATCTCTGCCGCTGCAAAAGAGATAAGCACGATCGCAAATGTAAATATCGATGATGTCAAAGATAAAGAGTCGAGCATACCAAATGGTATGAATAAAAAAATAGACGATGTGGCAAAGCAAGTAAGCGTGCTAAGCGAAAAAATAGGGCTGATAACTGACATGATCTGGGACGAGAAAGCCCCAAATCGCAATAATCTCTCGATCCCGCCAGAGTTTGCTAGCATCTATAAACTCGCAAAACAAAGCGGCATGAAAGAGGAGCATTTAGAGGCTATCATGCAAACGACGCTTGAAAATTTGCCAGTGTCAATGAAGAGCAATCCAACCGCGGTAAAAAGATATTTCTACTCACTCTTACGCAATATGCTACCTTGTAGAAAAGAGCCAAACGATAAAAAACAACGTATTATGATGCTAGTTGGCCCAACTGGAGTTGGCAAGACGACAACTCTTGCAAAGCTCGCGGCTCGTTTTGCTTACGGCAATGAAAAACGCTATAAAACAGGGATTATCACGCTTGATACGTACCGTATTGGAGCGGTTGAGCAGCTATTTCAATACGCTAAAATGATGAAGCTGCCTATTCTCGATGTTATCGAGATAGATGACTTTCAAAATGCTATAAAGCAGCTTAATTATTGTGATGTGATACTTATTGATACGACTGGAAATTCTCAGTATGACAAAGAAAAGCTTGAAAGGCTTGATAAATTTTTAAAGCATAGTGGTGCAAAGATCGATGTAAATTTGGTCCTTTCGGCTGGCTCAAAGGTTGAAGATCTAATAGAAATTTATAATGGGTTTTCATTTTTGGATATTGACACGCTGATAATCACCAAATTTGATGAGACAAAAATTTTTGGCAATGTTTTTTCGCTGATATATGAGACAAATACGCCGGTTAGCTACTTTAGCGTGGGTCAAGAGGTGCCTGATGATCTTGTGGAGGCAAAGAGCGAATTTTTAGTAGAGTGCGTGTTTGACGGCTTTACAAAGCAAAAGGCTAGCGATGAATAATCAAGCGCAAAAATTACAAAATTTAGTCCAGTCTCAAAGCAAGAGTAAAAATACGCATTTTATTGCGATAACTAGCGGCAAAGGCGGTGTTGGTAAGAGTACGATAAGTGCAAATCTGGCAAATGTTTTATCAAAAAATGGCTATAAAGTAGGACTATTTGATGCTGATATTGGCCTTGCAAACCTTGATGTCATCTTAAATGTAAAAATGGGTAAAAATTTACTTCACGTGCTAAAAGGCGAGTGCAGCCTAAAAGATATCTTGATACCTATAAATAAAAATTTGATCCTTATCCCTGGCGAGAGTGGTGATGAAATTTTGAAATTTAACAATCAATTTTTATTTGAGAGGTTTTTGGATGAGGCGAGCGAGCTTGATGAGCTTGATTTTTTGATCATTGACACCGGAGCTGGCATAGGCGGTAGTACACAGCTGTTTTTAGAAGCGGCTGATGAGGTTGTCGTGGTGACTGTGCCTGACCCTGCGGCGATAACCGATGCGTATGCGGTTATAAAGATCGTTTCAAGGTTTAAAAATAGCGAGCTTTTACTGCTAAATATGGTAAAAAATGAGGCGGAAGCGACTAGAATTTATGAAAATATAAAGCGAGTGGCAAATGCAAATATTGGGCCAAGCTTGAATTTAGAGCTTATAGGATTTGTGGCTTCTGATAAGAATGTTTCAAGAAGCATAAAACAACGAACGCTTTTTACAGACGACGCTGCTTATGCTGAGCCTAGTGCTCAGATAAAACAGATAGCTTCGAATTTACTTTATAGGTTGGAACGAAAAGTGCTTAACGATGAGCAAAGCAGGAGCTTTGGGGGCTTCTTTAAGCGTTTGATAGAACAATTTTGATGGAGATTGAGCTTTGCGTGCAGAAAATTTTATAGCATTTTTTACGGTTTGTGGCTTTTTTGTAGGTATAGTTTTTACCTTGTTAAAGGTGAGTGAGCCTATCGAAATGCTAGTTTATACACTAGTTATTACTTTGTTTTTTTATCTTATAATTCACATTGTTATCATGAACTACATCGATGTGAAAAGGGCTTTAACTAAAATTTTTGACAAACAAAAACACGAAGAGATTGCAGACTATCTCATCTCTGAGCTAAATACTAGAGAAAAGCGTATGGAAAATATAATGGTAAAAATGACTGCTGAAAATTTTGATTCTGGTAAACGAAATGCACGAGTTAAAGCAAAAGCAGCTTAACGCTTATAAAAATACGATAAAAAAGGAACAAGACGAAATCGTCTTAAAATATATGCCAGCACTGCGTGCAATGGCGTTTAGACTTAAAGAGAGATTGCCATCAAGTATAGATACAAATGACCTAATAAGCATTGGTGTCGAAGAGATGATAAAGCTTAGCAGGAAGTATGACAAGGAGCAAAATGACTCTTTTTGGGGTTATGGCAAAAAGAGAATTTATGGCTCTATGCTCGATTATCTAAGGACACTTGATGTTGTCAGTAGAAGCGATAGAAAGCTAGTAAAGAGCATAAATAGTGAGATAGATAACTACTTTAATGAATTTGAAGAAGAGCCAAGCGATGAGTATTTGGCTGAAAAGCTTAATGAAGATATTGAGAAGATAAGAGAGGCAAGAGGCGTTAGCGGTATTATCACTATTTTGCCAATAGACGAGCAAATGGAGCTAATTGGTCAAAATGATGTCGAGAAAAGCATTGAGAGAGAGGATCTCATTTTAAAAATAGAAGAGGCTTTAAAAGATTTTGACGAAAGAGATCAGATGTTGGTTCAGCTTTACTATTATGAAGAGCTAAATTTAAAAGAGATAAGCCAGATCATGAATATCAGCGAGAGTAGAATTTCACAAATTCATAAACGTTTGCTTGATCGTATCAGGCGTAGCTTGGGGGTTTAATGGCTGATATTTTAAGTCAAGAAGAGATAGACGCGCTACTTGAAGTTGTTGATGAAGACGGCGATACAAGTAATATCGAGGTTGAAGAGAGATCACAAGGCGAACAAAAGCAGATTATTATTTATGATTTTAAGCGTCCAAACCGCGTTAGTAAAGAGCAACTTCGTGCGATAAAAGGCATCCATGATAAGCTTGCCAGAAATTTGGCTAGTCAAATTTCTAGTGTTATGAGAAGTATCGTCGAGATCAGACTTCACAGTGTTGATCAAATGACTTATGGCGAATTTTTGATGAGTTTACCAAGTCCAACTAGTTTCAACGTCTTTTCTATAAAACCGCTTGATGGAAACTGTGTTTTGGAGATAAATCCAAGCATTGCCTTTCCGATGATAGATCGTTTGCTTGGCGGAACTGGTGAAAATTTTGAAGCAAATAGAGAGCTAACCGACATCGAAGTAAATTTACTTGATGCGGTGCTTAGAATGATCATGCAGCGTCTAAAAGAGAGTTGGTCGATGATAACTGATATGTACCCAAATGTGGAAGCTAAGGAGAGCAGTCCAAATGTCGTACAGATCGTCTCTCAAAATGAGATCGTCATCATGGTCGTTATGGAGATCATAGTTGGCGGATCAAGCGGTATGATAAATTTATGCTATCCAGTCATCTATCTTGAACCGATACTCTCACGCCTTGCAAACAGGGACATTATGCTTGGCGAAACAAGTGCAAAAAAAAGTAGAAATAAAGAGCTAAAAACACTTATCGGACGAGCAGAAATTTTATATGAGGCCATACTTGGCAAGTCGATCATTAGCGTAAATGAGTTTTTAAATTTAAAAGAAGGCGATATTTTAAGGCTTGATAGAGGAGCTGATGACAAGGCGATCGTTTGTATCGATAAAAAAGAAGTTTTCTTAGCTGAGGTTGGGCTTCATAGATTTAGAAAATCTATAAGGATTGAACAGTTAATACGCTCTGATAAAGATGAGATCAAAAATATCTTAGAAAAATACGAAGAAGAGCGAAAAGCAAAGCTAATGGCGTATGAAGCTAATGAGCGCAAAATGGAAGAAGAAGAGGACGACGAAGATGATGAATGATTTTTTTAATATATTTTCTAATGAATTAAAAGCTACTATCGAAGGACTTACGGGCAGAGCTCCAGAGGTTGGTGAAAGAAATGAATTTGACGCGCCAACGCAAAATGGCATAAAGCCGCCGGTAGTGATGGCTAATATCTCTTTAAGTGGCGATATCAATGCTAAAACAGAGATAGTATGCACTCCGGTTTTAATAAGTGCCATTAGCGAATGGATGATGGGCGAAGAGGAAATTTCAAAGAATGAAAATTTAGGCAGTGATGAGCTTGACGCTGCAAAAGAGATATTTTCAAACCTTTTTAGTGCTTTTAGTACATCTTTGGGCGCTCAAAAGGGTATGCCAAAGATAAATTTTGAAGTAATAAATGTAAATTTTTTAGATGAAAATTCTTCGCTTGATTTTAGTGTTTATGAAAAACTATTTTTATTTAATGTAAAAATCGAAGACTTAAGCGAACATATCGGTTTTGCTTGCGATCATTCGTTGATGAAATTTTTTGAGCCAACAAAGACTGAAGCACCAGCTACACCAGCGAGCACCCCTCACGTAGCTAAGGGCGATTTTAGCGCTGAAGAGATGAGAAATATCGGGCTTATAATGGATGTTAGGCTGCCTATTCGTGTTCGTATTGGCTCAAAAAGAATGCTCTTAAAAGATGTGCTTACCATGGATATTGGCTCAGTTATTGAGTTAAATCAATTAGCAAATGATCCGCTTGAAATTTTGATCGGCGATAAGGTAATAGCCCTTGGCGAAGTTGTCATAATCGATGGAAACTTTGGCATCCAGATCACTCAGATAGGCTCAAAACGCGAGAGGCTTCAACAGTTAAAATAATGAATAATGAATTAGTTAGCGATCTTTTAAATTTTCCAAACGTCTTAAAATATAAAAATAAGAATGTAACCTTCTTTGGCTCGGCTAGATTTGAGGAAGATAATTTTTACTGCAAAAAGGCTTATGAACTAGCTTATAAGCTAAACGAGCTAGGATATGCCATCTTAACTGGTGGCGGAGACGGCATAATGAGAGCTGCAAACAAGGGCGCGTTTGACAGTGCAAAGTCTCCAAGTGTCGCACTAAATGTGAGACTTCCGTTTGAACAAAATACAAACCCTTACGTCACAGCAAAATATCTCTTTTCAAATTTAAGCCCAAGAAAATTTGCACTTACCGATCGTTCAGTCGCATTTGTCGTCTTTCCAGGTGGCTTTGGCACTCTTGATGAACTTTTTGAAATTTTAGTACTTGCTCAAGTTGGTAGCAAAAAAGTAAAAATTTTTCTTTTTGGGAGTGAATTTTGGCAAGGGCTTGATGAATTTATAAAAAATACACTAGTTAGCCAAAAAACAATAAAAAAAGAAGATATAAATTTATACAAAATCACCGATGATTTAGAGCTTATTGTAGATGAAATTTTGGCTATTTAAAAATAAGATATAAAATATCCCCTTTTAAATTTCAAAGAGGTAAAAATATGAAAGTAATGGTCGCAATGAGCGGTGGTGTAGATAGTACTATGACGGCTAAATTTCTGCAAGAAGCTGGTCATGAAGTGCAAGGTTGCTATATGATGCTACATCAAAAGCCAGGATATCACGAAGAAAATATCAGAAAAGTGAAAAAAGTAGGCGAGTATCTTGGCATAAAGGTACATATTTTGGATCTACAGGATAAATTTAACGAGTTTGTCTATGATCCTTTTGTGAAGCTCTATAAAGAGGGCAAGACGCCAAATCCTTGTGCTTTGTGCAATAAATTTATAAAGCTTGGTGCGCTACTTGATTTTGCAAAGGTAAATGGCTGTGAGAAGCTTGCTACTGGGCATTATGTGCAAGTTATTGACGGATTCATAACATGTGCAAAAGATCCTAGCAAAGATCAAAGCTACTTTTTAGCCCAAGTGCCAAAAGAGATATTAAAAGATGTTATTTTTCCGCTTGGGGATAAATTTAAAAAAGATATAAAAGAGCTTGCAAGAAGTGTAAAAGTGCTTGAAGAATTTGCTACGCAGGCAGAAAGTAGTGAAATTTGCTTTGTGGAAGATACCTATATCGAAGTTTTAAATAAGCATTACAATACAAATTTGCCAGGAAATGTGGTCGATAAAGATGGCAAAATAATCGGCCGCCACCAAGGCTATATGCACTATACTATTGGCAAGCGCCGAGGTTTTGAGGTTTTTGGTGCCCATGAGCCACATTTTGTTATAAAGATAAATGCCGATAAAAACGAGATCGTTGTAGGAACAAAAGATGACTTGGCTCAAAAGGTAGTCGAGCTTGAAAACGTAAATTTGTTTATAGATAAAGATAAATTTGAGTGCGAAACCAAGATAAGATATAGAAGTCCTAAACTTGATGCTTTTGTTGAGGTTGATAAAGAGAATAAAACGGCAAAATTAACGCTAAATCAAAATGCACTTGGTGTGGCACAAGGCCAGCTTTGTGTTATGTATGATGGTGATAAGGTTATTGCAAGTGGATTTATAAAAGGCTAGTTTTAGCCTTTTATAAAAATTTATTGGGCTCTGTGCGATTTTTTCTAAATTAAGCTAAAATTTATTGACAAAACATATCTTTTCGTCTATAATACGAGCTCTTTTCAAGTGTTCCGGATTAGCTCAGCGGTAGAGTAGGTGACTGTTAATCACTTGGTCGCTGGTTCGAACCCAGCATCCGGAGCCATATATACTCAAAAATCTCTTTAACCCCCGATTTTAACGATATTTTAAGAGCTTTAAGTTTTCTTAGTTTTATAAAATTTGTTCCCGAAATTTTTTAATATTCCAATTTCTCGCCATGTTTTCTAAGTCAATCTAAGATGCTTTATTTTTGTTTTTAAAAACAAGAAAACAATTTTTTTACTCTCGACTACCCTAAAATACTCTAAAGAACCATAGGGTATTAAAAATTTTTCAAAAACTATCCAAAAACCGCTCAAAATAGCAAAAGTAAATGGAAAGTTGCTGTAATTAGTTATGTAAGAGCTAGCCAGGAGGAGAAAATAAAATGCTTAATGATTTATTTACTAACACGGAGCATAAAGCGCTTCTCGAGCATATAGCCGGTCAATATAAAGGACAAGCGGTGCTAAACAAGCAACAAACGGCAAAACTTCTTAGTATCGCGTATCCACTCTTGATCTTCGTATATCGCAGGGCAGGGATATTCCTCGCTACATTAAAATGGGCGACGCAAAAAATTCTCGTATAGCGTTTGCGATCACTGATATTGCGGCTTATATTTTTCAAAAACGAATCAAGACGTGTTCTTGATCCTTAAAGAGGAGTATGTAAATGAGCGCCCTTCAAATCGACGGACACAACGTGGTTCTTTTCGTTAGAAGCGAGTTTTTAACCTTGAAGAAGGCTATTATAAGGTATGAGCTAACGTTTGTGAGGATAAACATGCCTCTAAGATCGGATATCTTAGAGGTAACAGCCGAAATAATAGGTACATAGTGCTTAGCGAGTATAAAGACAACGGTCACATGCGAGAGATCACAGCAGGAGATAAAGAATTTAGTGATAAGAAATATTTTTGAGAGAATATCACGAAAAGATGAAAGCCGACTACGAAGCTCAAACTAAAATCTATAAAAACGGCAAGGCGGTAAAGAATCGTTGGCGAAACAATATGGTTGGGTTTTCCGAAGTGATCATAAGTTTCGGTACCGAGCGTCCAAAGACCCCAAAGAAGGACTAAATCAAACCGAAGTTAATTTTGTTAATGCTCAAGTTTCGCTTGACAGAGTTCTTAAATTTGCGAGATCGTACTGTGCAAAATATGGCGAAAGTGTTTATTGATTAGCGAACATAACGACGAAAAGACCAAGCATTATCAGCTTATTTTACGAACTACCAATTTGAAAACCATAAAAATCTTAGGTTTAACGGCAAAGGCGAGACATAAAAATCTAAAGCAAATACACCTAGACGAAAAAGAGTTTAACGACAAGCAAGAGCTAAAAAATTAAAGGCCCAATTAAACTTAAGCAGATTCTCTCTTATCAATTTTAATAGTTTTTGATATAAGTTTTCCTGTGTAATTTTAGTATTATATCTAAAATTCGCACTCTTTAAGATGAAGCAAGAAATTCTCTTTCTTAATGCCTTTAAATTTAGATAATCTATGTTTGGCATATCCCCAAAAGTTTTCTATACCGTTGATATGATTTTTACCATTTGCTAATTCATTTTTAGAGTGCTTCACTCTATAATGCGCTTTGGCTCCGTAATCAACCAAGCCATCATAAGCCTTCCAACAATCAGAGTAAATAACGCTCTCGTCCAGATCGCTAAACCCCGATAATATCGATATCAGTTCATTAGCAGAACAGTTTTTAACTATTTGGGTATAGACCTTACCGTCACGCTTTAACATTTCGAACACCGATGTTTTATTTGCCGCACCTCTGCCTCTTTTCTCAAAGAGAACGCAAGCACAAGACCTCTTACTCTATTAGCTCCAAAGTAGCTTTCGTCAATCTCTACCTCGCCTGAAAACTTAGATATCTTCTCGTGCTCTTTAGATATAAGAATTCTTATTTCTCTAAAGATTTTACATAGGGTTGCTTCTGAAATTTTAGTTAAATTCGATATCTTTGATGCTTCTATATCTTCTGCGAAGTACTTTAGAATTTCTCTAAATTTCTTCTCTGAAATTCGGGAACGGATTATATATTTGTTTTTTCATCGAATTCATCGTAACTTAATGCTCCTTTGCGTGAGCTTAAGTTAAAGAGAGCCAAAAATTATAAAGAAAATACTGCTAAAAGAACACACTCTTTTAGCAGTATTTTCTTTGCCTTCGGATGTCTTTCATCCCAGCTCTTCTTCAGTAGCGTGTTGTATGGTTTTTGAATTGGGTGTTAGGTATTCTTACACCCATAAAATATTTTTTGGATATTATAAAGATGATGCTTTTCAAAAAAGAAAAAAATTAGGTAGAGTAGAGAAGGCTGAGGGCTCGTGGGCTGAAACGGAGAAAGAATGGCTTAATCTTTATCGTAAAAAAAATTAAAAAGACGGAATCCCTGTTTTAAAAACAATAAATGCAAATGACGAATGGTTGGCTGAAGCATATATGAAAACAAACTATTCTAGTATATCAATAAAGAATTTTGAAAAAACCGTAAGAGAATATGCGTCTTTTGTCGTAAAATTAGGAAAAGCAAATCTGAGTAATACTGCAACTAAGATGCAAAAAATAAATAAAAATTTAAACATTTCTAATTGGAAGTATTTTGAATTGGGAACTTTATTTAAAATTGAATCAACAAAAGGAAATAATACTAATAATTTAATAGAGGGGGGGGGGCGAGACGTTGCGTATATAGCTGCAAAAAAAATCAAACGGATACGAATTTATGTGGTCGCTTAATGACAATAAAGAATACATTTCAAGGGGCAATTGTATTTATTCATACAACTTGAGCAAGGAAGCGCAGGCTACTCGCTGTATCAAGGATATGATTTTATCGGAATGAGTGGAAAGACTTCCTGTGGATACAGTGAACGCCTAAATAAATATAATGGATTGTTTTTAACCACTATATTAGACTTAGAAAGAAATAAATTTTCATACGGTAGAAGTTGGACAGGCGATAGGCTCCTAAAAACAAACATTTTGTTGCCAGCCATAAAAATAAACGAAACCGATTTTGAGCCAGATTGGGATTTTATGGAAAATTACATAAAAACACTAAAATTTGCGAACATTATTTAGATTTAATAAAAAAAATGAATTTGTGCGGATACTACATAATGCCGAAAAATATCGGAGCCGAAAGAAGAAGCAAAAGTTAAAGACGAAACGATAGAAAATTTACAGGATAAGTTAACTATATTAGAAAACTTTAAAATGAAGGGCATTGGTTTTATCTCAAAAATAAGTAATTTAATACCGAATGTTAATAAGCTGCTAGATGATGGGCCTGCGGAGATAAAAAATGAGATAAAAGACAAGTATAGTAGGGATGGGATGGAGATATAAGCAAGTTATCGGCAGCGAGAAATCTTTAATAGATTATTATAGAGTAGTACCGGTAGGACAAATTTTATCAAAATGACCAATATGTGATTTTGCTTTCAAAATACGATTTTAAAGACAAATTTAGCCAAAAGAGTAATATGCTAAATTTGCATATTACTTAAATAATTCTTAAAAAAATATACTAATTTTAAAACTAAATTTACATTTGCAGTTGTATAATAATCTCATAATTTTCAGTAATACCAGAAAGGAGCAAAAATGGAAGAGATCGTAAAGACCACCTGTCCATATTGCGGTACGGGCTGCGGCATCGATCTTATCGTGCGAAACGGTAGAATCGTAGACGCCAAACCCAGTAAAGACCACCACGTAAACGACGGCGAGCTTTGCTTAAAAGGAATGTTCGGATGGGAGTTCGTAAACTCTCCTAAACGCTTAAGCCGACCGATGATGAGAAAGCTAAACGGCGTTTACGACAAGCACGGAGAGCTTGAAGAAGTGAGTTTTGAGGAGGTCTATGATTTCCTTGCGGATAAATTTAAATCCACCGTCACAAAATACGGCCCAAGCTCGATCATGGGCTTTAGCTCTGCGCGCTCAAATAACGAAGACAACTACGTTTTCCAGAAATTTTTCCGCGCCCAGGGTAGCAACAACGTCGATCACTGCGCCCGTCTTTGACACGCTCCTACAGTGGCAGGTCTTGCCAGCACGCTAGGAAACGGAACGATGACGAACGATTTAGTCGAATTTGCGACCGATACGGACGTATTTTTACTGATCGGTACCAACACGAGCGAGTGCCACCCGATAATCGCTATGCAGAT
Source organism: Campylobacter concisus (assembly GCF_002912895.1). Lineage (GTDB taxonomy): Bacteria > Campylobacterota > Campylobacteria > Campylobacterales > Campylobacteraceae > Campylobacter_A > Campylobacter_A concisus_G. Next base: position 14,440 of record NZ_POZX01000034.1, on the reverse strand, counting down.
GCAGCGCGGCCTTCAGCGAGGCGCGAAGATGATCGTCGTAGATCCAAAGCGCACCGATATGGCTAAAAAAGCCGATATTTTCTTGCAAATACCGATCGGAGCGAATATCAAAACGCTAAATACAATGATGCATGTCATAATCGCCGAAAATTTGCAAGATAGCGAATTTATCGAGAAATACTCCGAGGGATTTGAATATCTAAAAGAAGCGGTTAAGGACTTTACGCCTGAGCGTTTCGAGCGCGAAACCGGCATAAAAAAAGAGCTCATCATAGAGGCAGCTAGAATGTATGCTAAAGCAGGCGCGGCGGCGATTTGCTACACGATGGGCATCACGCAGTTTAGCGACGGCACGTCAAACGTCTTTTCACTATCAAATTTAGCCGTTTTAACCGGAAATTTAGGCAAAAAGGGCGCAGGCGTAAATCCTCTGCGCGGTCAAAACAACGTCCAAGGCGCATGCGACATGGGCGCGCTACCTAACGTCATCCCGGCCGGCGCGGTAAACAACCCTTACGCGCAGGAGCAAGCACGCAAAGTATGGCACTTTGAGCTAAATCCGGTTCCAGGCTTTAAGCTAACGCAAGCACCCGATAAAATGGATAGCGGCGAGCTAAAAGTACTCTACGTCTACGGCGAAAACCCCGTAATGAGCGATCCTTGGACCGAGCACTTCGTCCACGCCGTACATCACCTAGACTGCTTTATCGTGCAGGATCTTTTCTTTACCGAGAGCGCGCACAAGGCCGACGTGGTGCTACCTGCCGCAGGTTGGGGCGAGAAGGACGGAACCTTTATCAACACCTCTCGCCGCGTCCAACGCACGCGCAAAGCTAGCGAACCCGTTAGCGGCGTGGAGCCCGACTGGAAAGTCGTTTGCAATATCGCAAACCGCATGGGGCTAGAGGGATTTGATTTTGCTAGCCCTGAGCAAATTTGGAACGAGCTAAGGGAGCTTATGCCTAAATTTTTCGGCGGTATCAGCTACTATAGACTAGGCAAACTAGGCGGTATCAGCTGGCCGTGCCCAGACGAGGAGCATCCGGGTACGCCCGTGCTTTACGCAGATCACAAGTCCATGCTGCCTGGCGGTAAATTCCGCTTCGCGCCGGTACTTTACGTAGACGATAAAGGGGAGCGCGCTAAAGCCGAGGCCGAATTTAGAGCCAAGATGAATATCCCGGAGGGCTATCCGGTCGGTAGCGGCGCGCTTAGCGAAGTGCCCGACGAGGTATATCCGTGCCTATTTACGACCGGACGCAAGGTCTATCACTACCACACGGGTACTATGACTAGAGAGTGTCCGGCTCTTGAATACGGTGCTGGCATCGAGGGCGCGCTCATAGAGGTGAGTCCCGATATCGCTCGCGAGAGGGAGCTAGAGGAGGGCTGCTACGCGCTCGTACAAAACAAACGCGGCCAGATCGCGGCCAAACTACGCGTAAATCCGGATCTAAAAGAAGGCACGATATTTACGACCTTCCACTATAGCGAGGCCGACGGTAACGAGCTAGCAAACGCCAGCGATCCCGATCCGCTCTCAGGCATCACGCCGCTAAAGATGACGATAGCAAACATCAGGCGTCTAAGCGAAGAGGAATTTATCAAATTTAGAGAGCAAAACGAGATGTCGATGCACTCGGCAAATCCGTATTTATCGCCTGTTAGAGCGTAAATTTAGGGCGGGAGACCGCCCTTTTTCTACTTATTTTATTTCAAATTTGCCAGCATTCAAATTTAACGAACTATCCATGTAAAATTTAGTGAAGCTAAAGAAGCGTGAGTCAAATTTGGCGCAGCCAAACCGCGTCAAATTTGATGAGATTACTCGCCCCCGCAATCTCGGCAGAGCGAGCTAAATTTTAAGATTTTATTTTAAGCCTATCGCCAGCATAGTAGGCGAGCTTCCAAGTCAGAGTTTGCTTTAGGTCTTTAAAGCCGTAGCCGCGTGCCTTGACCCTATCGCCGTAGATCTTCTCTATCATTGCAGATTCGCCTACTAGCAGCGCCTTTGTCGAGCACATTGCGGCACAAACCGGCACTTTGCCTTCGGAAATTCTATCCTGGCCGTACTCTTCGCGCTCGGCTTCGCTATTTGTCGGTAGCGGACCGCCTGCACACATCGTGCACTTATCCATCGAGCCTTTGGCGCCGAACACTCCATCGCGCGGGAACTGAGGCGCGCCGAACGGACACGCGTATAGGCAGTATCCGCAGCCGATGCAGATATCTTTATCGTGTAGCACGATACCATCGCTCCTGATATAAAAGCAATCAACCGGACAAACCAGCGAGCATGGAGCGTCCTCGCAGTGCATGCAAGCTATCGAGGTTGAAATTTCCTTACCTGGTACGCCTTCGTTTAGCGTGATGACGCGGCGGCGGCGGATACCTAGAGGCAGCTCGTGAGCCTCATCGCAAGCTACCGCACAGCCGTTACAGTCGATACATCTATCGTCGTCGCAGTAAAATTTAAGTCTATTATTATCGTTAAATTCGCTCATTTTACGCCTTTTCTATGCGGCATAGACCGCTTTTGGTTTCAGGAATCTGAGTGTTTATATCATATCCATAGTTAGTGACGGTATTTGCGCTCTCGCCTACCGCATAAGGCTTCGTGCCGTCAGGGAAATTACCCGTCATATCGGCGCCTTGCATATAACCCGCATAATGAAACGGCATAAAGATGGTGTCGGGTTTAACGGACGGTACTACTCTGGCGCGCACCTTAACCTTAGTACCTTCAGGCGAATGAACCCAGACGAAATCCCAGTTTTTAATGCCGTGTTTAGCCGCAAGTTCAGGGTGGATATCCGCAAACATCTCAGGCGTCAAGCGGCTTAGATACATACTAGCTCTAGTCTCCATGCCCGCACCGCTAAAATTTACGAGGCGAGCCGTCGTGAGGATAATAGGAAACTCTTTTGAGTAGTCCTTTGCTAGCTGGACGGATTTAAATTTTGTATCGACGCGGTTTTGAAGTTTCTTATCCTCAAAGCTCGGATACTTCTGCGCTAGATCAAATCTAGGCGTATGCAGCGGCTCTCTGTGAAGAGGAATTTGATCCGCAAAAGTCCAAACGATCGTCCTAGCTCGCGCGTTGCCGTACGGAGCGATGTTTTTCTCCATGCATTTTTTAGCGATGATATTACTATCGTCATGTATCCAGCTGCCGCCTATTTTAGCCTTTTCATCCTCGGTTAGAGTGATGCCTAGCACCTTTTCGATGTTATCTTTTTTGATCTCCGGATATCCGCCCTTGACAAACGAATCTACTGGCGCGCTACCGTCTGCGGCTAATTGGCTAACTCCGTTATGCTCTAAGCCGAAGCGGTTTCTAAAACCCATACCGCCTTGCCTAACGGACTTGTTTATGTCGTAAAGTATCGGGCTGCCCGGATGATCCTCCGTCCAGCACGGCCACGGCAAGCCGTAGTATTCGCCTTCGACTACGGTGCCCGGTTTTCCCAGACTTGTTTTTTCGTCAAATTTATCCCAGTTTTCTTGGTGCTTTTTGAGCCTTTCCGGAGTCCAACCCGTCATGCCGATAGTTTTTATTATACTTGCGATCTCGCGCGTAGCGACTTCAGGCCACTCGATCTTACCTTCGGCATCTCTGATCGTGCGCGTTAGCTCGTCATAGTAGTCCAGTCTTTTAGCAAGCTCAAATAAAATTTCGTGATCCGGCATACTCTCAAAGAGAGGCTCTACAACCTGGCTTCTCCACTGGCCGCTGCGGTTCGTCGCTACGACAGTGCCGCTAGTTTCAAACTGCGTCGCCGCAGGCAGTATATAGACGTCGTCTTTTTTGTCCGTTATCACGCCGGCATCGTTTACGAAAGGATCTACTAGCACTAAAAGCTCAAGCGCATCTAGGCCTTCTTTTACTTTTACTTGTTGCGCGGTAGAGGTGATACCGTTGCCGATTACTACTAAGGCTTTTATGCTGTCGCCGGCATTATCTACGGCTTCGTTGCCGTTTTTACCGTCAAGCACGCCCGCCCACCATTTTGACAGCGTAAATCCGGGCTTAAACATCATTTCAGGCTTAACGAAATTCTTTTGGAGCCATTCAAAATCGACCTTCCACATCTTAGCGAAGTATTTCCAGTTGGCTTCGTTCTTTGGATAGTACCCTGGTAACTCGGTCGGCAAATTTGCCATATCCGTCGCACCCTGAACGTTGTCGTGACCGCGCAGGATATTACAGCCTCCGCCCGATACGCCCATATTTCCCAGTACTAGTTGCAAGATCGGAGCGATACGAGTGTTTGAGCTGCCTATGGTGTGCTGAGTTAGACCCATCGCCCAAACGACCGATCCCGGGCGGTTTTTAGCGTAAACTTCGGTTATCTCAAGAAGCGTCTCTTTTTTTATCCCGCAAACATCGGCTACGACTTCGGGCGTCCATTTGGCAGCCTCTTCGCGGATCAGATCCATACCGTAGACGCGGTCGTTTATAAATTCCTTATCTTCCCAGCCGTTTTGAAAGATGATATTCATCATGCCGTACATAAAAGGTATATCCGTGCCGGTGCGAATTTGGGCGAAATAATCAGCCTTTGCAGCAGTTCTCGTGTATCTTGGATCGACTACGATTAGCTTTGCGCCGTTATTTTCCTTCGCTTTTAGAAAATGCCTAAAGCCGACCGGGTGATTTACCGCCGGATTTGCGCCTACTATAAAGATAGACTTCGCGTTTTGGATATCTCCAAGATGATTGGTCATAGCTCCGTAACCCCAAGTATTCGCCACACCGGCGACTGTAGAGCTGTGTCAAAGACGTGCTTGGTGATCTAGATTATTAGTTCCGAACATCGCTACGAATTTGCTTATATAATAGCTTTGTTCGTTGCAATCTTTTGCAGAGCCTAGAAACATCACTTGTTCAGGGTTTTTCTCGCGATACGCTTTTAATTTGGCGCCGATCTCGTCAAGAGCCTCTTTGTAGCTGATGCGTTTCCATTTGCCGCCTACTTTTTTCATCGGGTATTTTACGCGGCAGTGAGAGCGCACCATATCGATGACGTCACTGCCCTTACAGCAGTGGCCGCCAGCGCTTACCGGGTGATCTTGGGCTACTTCTTGGCGTACCCAAACGCCGTTTTCTACCTCGGCGCGCACTCCGCATCCAACGGAGCAAACCGTACAAACGGTTTTTACGATTTTAGAGTTTGGAAACGGATTTGCCATTTCTTCTTTTGTGGCGCTTCTAGTTACGCCGCTAGCGGCCAGTCCGCTCATGCTGCCCGCTACGCCCGCTAGCGCGGCCATTTTTAAAAACGATCTTCGCCCGACTGCGTTTGAGTGGGGCATAAGACGTAAATTTGCCTCAGACATATTTATCCTTTCTTAAATTTTATTATTTCGCTTGTTCGTAGTATAGATCCCAGTTTTTGCTTCTTTTATAAAGCACTTCGGTCTTTTTGCTTTTACCGTATTTTAGGTTTGACGCCGCTGCCGTCACTACTCCGGCCGTAGCCGCTACCGCGCCGACTAGCCCCGCCTTTTTTAAAAATTCTCGCCTATTTTTTTGCATTTTCTTCCTCCATAGCTTTTAGCTTTCTCACTCGGTTTTTTTGCCTTCTTATGGCCTCAGATCTTGAAACTCCATCCAAGGTCTTTTTGTTTTTGCCTTGATTTATAGGACGAGGCGCGCCTAAAACTACGCGCTCAAACTCTATAAATCCTTGCAAAAGCACTGCGACGTCTTTGTAAACTTCGCTGCTTTCGTGGTTAAAAAGATCATTTATAAACTCGTCGATGTTTGGGTTTATGATCTCTTTAAAAAGCTGCTCCTCAAGCTCGCCGTATAGCTCCAGCTCGCTCTCTCGCGCGATAAATTCGCTCATTAGCGCAAACACGAAGCCTACGTTGTCTTCGTTTTCTTTAAATTTAGCCTCGTCGCGCCTAATGTCTGTGCGGGCTAAAATTTTACGCACTTTTGCGCAAGCGTGTCCGACCTCGTAGCCCTCGTCGTAGTAGGACAGCGAGTTTCTAAGCGGACTTGGCAGAGCGTGGAAAATTTCATCGAATTCATCCGCTAAATTTTGCGAATTTTTCTCGTCGAATTTTGCCTGTATGCGCATTATCGCGGCGGCCGATTCCTCGTTTAGAGCGTGCGCCGAGGCAAGGCCTAGCATCGCGTTTACGCCGCTAAATCTATCGGCTTCTTGGCTAAAAACGAAAAAACGCGAAAATAGCGAGTAGTAAAGCCCACGTCCCGCCGCAAATTCGCCCTTGCTAGTCATCGCCTTCCTTTATCATTTTTGTCTATTTTTTTGAGATTTTTCTCGATTGTGAAACTATACTACTTTTTGGCTTATTTCTTATACTTAAAAAAAAATAAATCAAAAAAATTAATATATGCTTAAATATGCCTTAGTTGCATATTGCTTACGGCGAATTTTAGGAGATAAAATAAATATGAAATTTCCGCATATATCTTGCATTTACGCTTTATTTTGATATTTACTTTTAACTCGGCTATTTTAACGGGCTTTAAATGAGCCTAAATTTGAAATCAGGAGCGAAATTTGCAAAATTTCGGGGCTCACTCAAGCCCCAAAAACGCTTCCTCGTCAAATTTAAAATAAATATTTTCGCCGACGTTAAAATTTTGCGAATTAGGCGCCAGCGTTTTAATCAAAAAGTCGCCGATTTTGATTTTTACCAAAAGCTCTTTGCCAAGATAGAGCGAAACCGAGTGCAAGATGCCGCCCAAGTAGCCTTCTATCGGCATTTTGCTTAGTATGATTTTGCTTGGATTTACGGCGATCTTCACGGCGTTACGTAAATTTTGCGGCAAATTTACGCTCGCGTTTTCGTCAAATTTTAAAACCCCGTCCCGCGCGTCGAAAATATTTTTGTATTCAAATTCGCACACGCGCCCCTTGTGCAAAAAGACGTTTTCCTCGGCAACCGCGGTTAGCCATTTGTCGTCGTGGCTAGCGATCACAAAGCCGCAGCCGTATCTTTGCCGCATGTAAAGCACCGCCTTGCCGAAAAGCTTTGACGTGCCCACGTCCACGCTGTTTGTCGGCTCGTCGAGTAGATATAAATGCGATCTAAGCGCCAAATTTAACGCAAAGCTAACGCGCTGCGTCTGTCCCGAGCTTAGCTCAAAGTGGCGCTTGTTTAAAAAACTCTCGTCGAGCCCGACCAAATTTAACGCCTCGCTCGCTCGCTCGTCAAATTCCGCTAGCACTCCGCGGCTTTTTAAAACGGCCCTAAAGTTTTCCCTCACGGAGCGTTTTAAAAGTGCGGGCTCTGGCAACAAAACGCTAACGTCGCGCAGTAAATTTAGACTCGGCGCGCTGCTTCCCCACAGCCGCACCTCGCCGCTAGTGGGCTTTTGTAAAAACGACATTACTCGCATTAGCGTGCTTTTGCCGCTACCGTTGCTGCCAGTTAGCGCGGTGATTTTGGTGACGTCGATATCAAGGCGCGGGATGTTTAAAATCTCGCTCGCGCCGTAGTTTAGGCGTAAATTTCTAACGTTTATCACTTTGCGCCTTTCTCGTTAAATTTACGAAAAGACTCAAGTTTGACGCGCCTAGCGCGCTTTTTGCGAGCGTAAATTTTTCAAATTTGTCAAATTTCATCGGTCAAGCCTTTTTAGCGCGTGTATCGCCAAATTTACGGCAAACGCGATAAAGATGAGCACCAAAGCCAGCGCGATACCCATGGCAAACTCGCCTTTGTTCGTCTCCAGCGACACTGCAGTCGTGATCGTGCGGGTAAAATATTTGATATTTCCGCCGATCATCATCGCCACGCCGACCTCGGCCACGATACGCCCGTATGCCGTCGCTACGACCACCATCAGAGCATACCTTAGCTCGTAAAGCACGCAGCCCACTAGCCGCGGCGCGCTCAGGCGTAAATTTAGGATGGTTAGGTAGTGCTTTTTGTCCATATTTTCCACGACGCTAGCGCTTAGCGAGATGATGATAGGTAGAGCCAGCACAAACTGCCCCAGCATCACGGCCTTTAGCGTAAAAAGCAGCCCAAACTCGCCAAACGGGCCGTTTCGCGTGATAAATGCATACAAAATAAGTCCGATCGCAACGGTGGGCATCGCAAGCGCCGTATCGCTGAGCAGTCTCAAAATCCTGCGCCCTTTAAAATCGTAAAATCCCAGCGTAAAGCCTAGCGGAAAACCGACTAAAATCGTAAAAAATATCGAAACGCTCGAAGTGTAAAGCGTCGCCCTGATCGCCGAATACGTTTCCTCATCGCCGCTAAAAAGCAGCCTAAAGGCCTCTAAGAATCCGTTTAGTAGAAAGTCCAAATATTATTTCTCCGTATGTTTATATGGTTAATTTAATATGCTATAATAGCATACTTTTAAAAAAGGAGAAAAATGAAAAAAGTAATATTAGGCTCGCTAATCGCGAGCGTTTTGGCGTTTGCGGGCGATAGCGAACTCATCATGGCTACCACCACCAGCACCGATAACACGGGGCTACTAGACGCGATCTACCCTGCGTATAAGGCAAAAACCGGCGTCGATATCAAATGGACCGCCGTAGGCACGGGCGCTGCTTTAAAACTTGGCGAAAACTGCGATGCGGACATACTTTTCGTGCATTCGCCAAAAGTTGAGAAAGAATTCGTAGAAAAAGGCTTTGGCGTCGAGAGAAAAGCCGTAATGTACAATGATTTCGTCGTTATCGCCGATAAATCTATCGCCGATAAATTTAAAGGCAAAGACATAAAAGAGAGCTTTGAGCTGATCAAAAAAGAGAATATCAAATTTTTCTCTCGCGGCGATAAATCAGGCACTGACAACAAAGAAAAAGGTATCTGGAAAAAAATCATCGGCGAAGTGCCTGAAAAAGACGGCTGGTATATGCAAACCGGCCAAGGCATGCTAGCTACCATCAACGCTGCAGCCGAGCAAAAGGGCGTGACGTTCACCGACCGCGGCACCTACATCAAGTACGAGGACACCAAAAAAGGCGCGCCTGAGATGGTCATCATCAACGAGGGCGACAACGACCTAAAGAACTTCTACTCGCTAATCGCGGTAAATCCGAAGCACTGCGCTAAGGCCGACATCGAAAACGCAAATAAATTTATAGAGTGGGCGACGAGCGAAGAGGGTCAGAAATTTATCGGCGACTTTAAGCTGCTAGATAAGCCGCTTTTCACGCCTGACGCAAATACTCGCAAGAACTAATTTTATTTTACGCGCAAATTTGAGTCGAATTTATGGCTTAAATTTGTGTGATTCGGGCGCGCTTTGCGCCCTTTTTTATAAATCAAAATCTATTTTACCTCTTATTCAAATTTAAACTCACCGACGTTATTTTTAAATATTTCAAAACACTTATTACTAACCACCTCGTCTTTAGTATATGCTTGATATAATTTTAGTAATTCTAAAGTCGTTATTATTAATATACCTTCACTTTTTGCATAACTTATTTGATTGGCATGTATCGGCTCTCTTTTGCTAGGATCTATGTCGCGTTGAGGATTAATTATCAGTAGTCCCTTTACGTTATCAGGAGACATAGTATTATCTTCTGCTATTAAAAAATTAGTTACATGTTTCTTGCATTGTGCTATATTGCTATTTTTAACGTTTGTGTTTATCCCTTTTATTTCTACTATAAAGTTCATATTTCCACATTCGAATCTAAAATCTTCTTTTTTTACATCTATAAAATAATCATCTTGCAACTTAAAAATATCTACTAAAATTTCCTTTGCCACACCAATCAACTCATCTCCATTTGAATATAGGATTGATTTAAATCTATTATTTTTATCAATTTGCCTATCTATATCTTCAATTTGCCGATATATATCCAATAATTCACTACGCTTATTTTTTAACGCAGCATCATCAAAGTATTCCAAACTGTTAAACCAATCAGGAACATCGGATTTTTTAAATCTAGAAAGAATAAATGATATTAAAATTCCTAAATCGTTGGCTGTATTTTTTATGAGAAGGGTAGTAGAATATAGTCTTTCATTATGTTTTACTATTGTACTCTTACCTCCATTTGACCATTTGATAGTCTCGCCATCCACATTGTCAAATATAAAATCGGAATAAAAATTTTGCTCGTCTATGGTTGTTGTGCTTATTTCATATCTTAGCCGCGCATAAGACAAGGTTAATTCGCATAGTTCATAATTAATTTGCTTGATAATATCTTTAATTAAAATAGTTTGAGCAGTTAAGCCTCCAGAACGAAGCAATGATACTTTTGTGTTCGCAGGCATTAATATGATAGACATGCTTTTTTAGAGTTCTCCATAATTTCTTTTAATGTTTTAATACAATATATGGCCCTGTTGCATTTTTGGTCTTCAAGACTGAAACTCCACAATTTGGGACTATTTAAATCTATAATATTTAGATCAAACTCATCAAAGCTTCTCGGACGATCAAAAGCACTAATGGTCTGAGATATATGCGGATCACTTATTTTAAATATTGTGGAGTAAGATATTATTTGAATTTTCATTAGTTGCGCCTCTTTAAATTTATTTATTTTGTTTCTAATTAACCACTATCATAAGGCTAAATCTTCCCGCTGAACATCTCATACATCGCCTTTTCCTCGCCCCAAAGATCGCGGTGCTTTTTGATGCAGGATTTTATCGCGCCAACTAGATATAGCACGTCCTGCTCGGTGTGCGTGTAGTGCAGGCTCACGCGCACGAAGCCGGGCTTGGTTTCTGGCATGCGCCCCTCCTTGATACCCAGCAGATCGTGAGCGTACGGGCCCGCGCACATCACGCCCGCGCGCGTCTGGATACCGAAGTCGTTGCTAAGGCTCGCGGCGAAATCATACGCCGAAACGCCGCGCACGTTAAAGGAAATTATCGGCAGCCGCGGCGCGCCCTTTGGAGCGTAGTTTATGACCTCGTCAATGCCTGCTAGCTCGCTCTCAAAAAGCCGCGCTAGCTCGTCCTCGGCGTTTTTTATTTGCTCGAAGCCCACCTTGTTTCGCAGCGCGTATGCCAAATTTGCCCGCATAAGCCCGATAATAGGCGGCGTACCGCCTTCCTCTAGCTGCTCGGGATTTTTCAAAAACACGTGCCCTTCGCGGCTAGCGTAGGCGACCGTCCCGCCTGCGGCAAAGGTCGGCACATCGCTGTTAAGCAGCTCTTTTTTGATCGCCAAAAGCCCGCAGCTTGCAGGCCCTCCGAGCAACTTATGCGGCGAGAGGAAAATCGCGTCGAAATGATCGCAGTCTAAATTTGCATGCGAGCTCAGCGCCGCGCAGTCAAAGGCCACGATACCGCCCGCAGCTCTGATTAGCTCGTTGATCTTTTTATAATCGCTGACGACGCCCGTGACGTTTGAGGCGGCGCTAAACGAGCCGATGATACGGCGCCCGGCATTTAGCTTCAGTATGCGCTCAAGTGCTAGCAGATCGATCTCGCCGGACTCGCTAAGCGGCACGCGCATGTAGTCGCAAAGCCCCTCGCGAAAGCTAAGCTCGTTTGAGTGGTGTTCGTATGGCGAAACGAGCACGAGCGGAGGCTGCGCGGCGCGTAAATTTGCCTCGCCGATCGCGCTTCTGGTTGCAGGCGGCAGGTAGATGCCAAGCAGCTCCTGAAATTTCTTGATCGCTGCCGTCGCACCCTGCCCACAGGCGATGAGATAAAACCGCTCGTCAAGCCCAAGTAGCTTTTTTAGGCCCTCTCTCGCGCCCTCGTAGCGTCGCTGCGTGATGATGGCGCTGGAGCTGCTGTCGGAGTGGGTGTTGGCGTAGGTTTTGAGGATGTCTGCTATCTCGCGCTCTACGGGCTCATAAGCAAGCCCCGAAGCGGTATAATCAAAATAGTGCACGCCATGTTTTAGTATGATATTTTTTCGTATTTCGTCTAAATTTAGCATTTTTACTCTTTAAATTTGATGCGGTAATTATAGTAAATTTTCACGAATTTAGGGCTTTTGCGGTGGAAATGATTTAGTAAATTTGGAGATTAAATTTGAGCAAGCTAAATTTAACCGCAAAGCGGCAAATTTAACTTAATAAAGCAGAGAATCGCGAGCCACAGAGGCTCACGACCATTTTATTATTTATTTATAAAATTTTTCTCTAGCCACTCGATAGCTTTTGCCTCAGTTTCGAAGCGTCCGCTTTTAGCGACCTGATTTTGCCCCTCGTAGAAGCGAATCCTGATACCGTCTTGGACGCTATCTACCTTTATTCTAGTGATCTTGTCTTTGTTTAGATAGACTCTATCGTTTAGTTTTACGTACATTTTTTCTCCCTTAAATTGATTTTTTATCTTTTTTGTCGTCTTTAGTTGCGTCATTTTTTTCGCCGTCTTTTTTCAAGAACAACTCCTTAAAGCGCTTATCCGCAAAATCCTCGATGTCGTTTTGAAGCTGCCTATAGGCGTTTATGAGCTCATGCGCGCGTTCGTTTAGCGTCGTGCCGGCATTTTCGCCGCCACCTTGCCTAGTCGTAAAAAGCTCCTCTTTTAGATTTTTTTGCAAAATTTGCAGATGAGTCCAGCATTTTTTATAGTTCATTCCTAGGATTTCGGCGGCCTTTGAGATCGAGCCGACCTCGGCGATGACGTCTAGGACTTCGGTTTTGCCCTTACCGAATATCAGCTCGCCCTCGTCGTTTTCTATCCAAGTTTTGGTTTTTACTCTCATCTTTTTTCCTTTCTTCTCCTTAAAACACCCTAGCTGGCAGTATTTTACGTCGATTTTATAGTCTTTTAGCGTAGAGCGGATCGTCTTTAGCCCCACGCCCGCAGCTGCGTCTCTAGCGTCTTTGCACAGTATTCTGCCCTTTTCATCGGTCATTTGTTTTAGCTGCGTCATCACGGTGTATTTGCCGCGTCCGTTTTCTAGCCCGCCAAATTGTCCCAGCTCGCAGTTGTCGATCTTTACGCCCATTTTTTCAGCCTCGTCGCTAACCTCGCCGATCTCTACGCCTAGCTTTGCGGCGATCTTAAACGCCGCGCCGCAGTCTAGCCTGCCCTTTGGATTTAACAGTTTTGTTATCAGTTCGCGGATTTGCTCACTCATAGATTCTCTCTGCGCCGCTATACACGTTTATGTTTTCGCCGCGAGCAAAGCCGCACAGCGTTAGGTTAAATTTACGCGCTATCACGACGCCAAGACTAGTCGGAGCCGTACGCGAGACGAGTACTGGGATGCCGTGCATGACGGCTTTTGCGACCATTTCGGAGCTGAGCCTGCCGCTCACCATCAAAAACGAATTTTGCAGCTGTGCGCCGGCTAGTATAGCTTTGCCGACGGCTTTGTCTATGGTGTTATGCTGAGCGATATCCTCGCCGATGTAAAACTGCTCTCCGTTCACGAAAAGCTTAGCCGTATGCACGCAGCCCGTCATCTCGTAAAGCTCGCACTGCGTGTAAAACTGCCCCATCTGGCGCAAAATTTCGTCTTTGTTAAATTTGACGTCGGCCTTTATGGAGCGCGCCGCCATAGCCCCCGGGTCGATGTTTGCCGTCGAGCTGCGTCCGCAACCGCTAATTATCACCTTTTCCTCGTCAAACTGCTCGAGGCGTTTTTCGTTGATTTTAGCCTTTACCCGCACGCTTAAAGCGTCGTCTGAGAGCTCGATACTCTCGATATCCTCGGGGCTCGCGATCAAATTTTCGCTGATTAGGTAGCCTGCAGCTAGTGCCTCCTGATCGGTCGGAGTCGCCATCAGCGAGCCGAAACGCTTGCCGTTTATGTAGATCTCAAGCTTGATCTCGCGCACCAAAATATCATCAACGACGCTTTTTTGCGCGCCTTTAAATTTGGTGATTTGTGTCGTAAAAATAGGTTGCATGATTTTCCTTAATTTTTGCGAAATGATAGCTTGAAAATCTAAATTTAAGATTTGATTGTAGTGAAATCTTGCTTAAATCAAGCAAAAACTTAAACGTATTTTAGCGCGTTTTTATCGGCGTCTGATGATGATTTATATATGCAAATTTAGCATATATCTTAAGATATTTTTGACCACGATTTTATCATTATCTATTATTTGCATAAGAAATGAAGGAATAATAAAAAATAGCATAAGGCTAGAACGAGATCGCACATAACTTGCCGCATATGTAGGTTAAATCTTGAAAAATCATAAATATAATTTGCGGCCTGACGTAAGACCGAGAAGGAAATTTATATTATAGAGTCGAGTCAAAAAAACTAATTTTGTCAAGCCGTATTTTACTGTTATATAGCCCGTGCATGACTCAAACACGCCGACCGTATATAAAAAGCCCTTAATTATATTCATTAAGGGCTTTTTATATGAAAACTTAGATATTTTGCCGATAAAAAATCATTTTCGAGCGATAAAGTTTCGTCTAAGTTTTATATTTTTCTTTTGCCTAGACAAAGAAAAATATCGGCCGTCTGCCAAGACCTTACAGCAAACTCATTTGAGTTTGCTAAGTAAGTATATTAACATATTGTCCTATGTAGAGG
>NZ_POZX01000033.1:0-58336 GCF_002912895.1 Campylobacter concisus | reverse complement strand
ATACTTAATGATGCATTACGGATTTAAATGTAATAAAAATTTGTATTCTTAAATGGCTATATTTTATGATTTTAATTTTTACGAATAATTTTTTAAATTTCCCTTGACTTTTACCTTGTTTTGATATATAATTGCCACTTCACAAAACAGGTGCTGGTGTAGCTCAGTTGGTAGAGCTACTGCCTTGTAAGCAGTGGGTCGGCGGTTCAAGTCCGTTCACCAGCTCCATTTTTGTAACAGTGTTTGACCAGAAAATACCAAAATAGTTTATTAATGTTTAAGGTGAGATACTCAAGCGGCCAACGAGGGCAGACTGTAAATCTGCTGACTATGTCTTCCGTGGTTCGAATCCACGTCTCACCACCATTGTTATGCGGGAGTAGCTCAGTTGGCTAGAGCATCAGCCTTCCAAGCTGAGGGTCGCGGGTTCGAGCCCCGTTTCCCGCTCCAAAATTTGGGAAAATAAACTGGGAGCTGTATCTAGATTTTACTAAACACAGTTATTCCTTACTTTATTTTCAAAATTTTTAGTTGTTTGTATTATTTAATTGGAATCATCTCTGCCAAGCGTTTTTCGCTCATATGGCTCAGAGGTAGAGCACTTCCTTGGTAAGGAAGAGGTCGCGGGTTCAAGTCCCGCTATGAGCTCCACTGGTTAATATGATTTTATTATAATTATACAAATTTGGTAAGAAAAAAGACATATATCACATACGGAGGAAAAGATGGCTAAAGAAAAATTTTCACGTAACAAGCCGCACGTAAACATAGGTACTATTGGTCACGTAGATCATGGTAAAACTACATTAACAGCTGCAATATCTGCTGTTCTTTCACGCAAAGGACTTGCTGAGCTAAAAGATTATGATAATATTGATAATGCTCCAGAAGAAAAAGAGCGTGGTATTACAATTGCTACTTCACATATTGAGTACGAGACAGAGAAACGCCACTATGCCCACGTTGACTGCCCTGGTCACGCCGACTATGTAAAAAATATGATTACAGGTGCTGCGCAAATGGATGGAGCTATTCTAGTCGTTTCTGCAGCTGATGGCCCAATGCCACAAACTAGAGAGCATATTTTGTTATCACGCCAAGTTGGTGTTCCATACATTGTTGTTTTCATGAACAAAGCTGATATGGTTGATGATGCTGAGCTACTTGAATTGGTTGAAATGGAAATCCGTGAATTACTTAATGAGTATAATTTCCCAGGCGATGATACACCTATTGTTTCTGGTTCAGCACTTAAAGCTCTTGAAGAGGCAAAAGCTGGTCAAGATGGCGAATGGTCAGCAAAAATTATGGAATTAATGGATGCAGTTGATAGCTATATTCCAACTCCAGTTCGTGCAACAGATAAAGACCTTCTTATGCCAATCGAAGATGTTTTTTCGATTTCAGGTCGTGGTACAGTTGTAACTGGTAGAATTGAAAAGGGTGTTATAAAAGTTGGTGACACAATTGAAATTGTTGGTATTAAACCAACTCAAACAACAACAGTTACTGGTGTTGAAATGTTTAGAAAAGAGATGGATCAAGGTGAAGCTGGCGATAATGTTGGCGTTCTTCTCCGTGGTACTAAGAAAGAGGATGTTGAGCGTGGTATGGTTCTTTGCAAACCTAAATCAATTACCCCTCATACAAAATTTGAAGGCGAAGTCTACATCTTGACAAAAGAAGAAGGTGGTCGCCATACTCCTTTCTTTAATAACTATAGACCACAATTCTACGTAAGAACAACCGATGTTACTGGTTCAATTACGCTCCCAGAAGGAACAGAGATGGTTATGCCAGGTGATAATGTAAGAATTTCTGTTGAATTGATTGCTCCAGTAGCACTTGAGGAAGGCACTCGTTTTGCTATCCGTGAAGGTGGTAGGACTGTTGGTTCAGGTGTTGTTTCAAAAATACTTGGTTAATTTATAAAAATTTGTCAAAGGGAGGATATCCCTTTGATATCTTAATAAGGACTTATATGAGAATTAAAATTGGTTTAAAATGCTCCGAAAGTGGTGATATAAATTATACAACAACTAAAAATAGTAAAACTACTACGGATAAAGTTGAACTTAAAAAGTATTGCCCAAGATTAAAAAAACATACTATTCATAAAGAAGTTAAATTAAAAAGTTAATTAAGAAGCTATTAGGGCAATAGCTCCAACGGTAGAGCGCTGGATTCCAAATCCAATGGTTGGGGGTTCGAATCCCTCTTGCCCTGCCACGACTAAGGTTAAGATTATGGAAAAAATTATAAATTATATTAAGCTTTCTAAATTGGAAATAATGAAGGTTATTTATCCTACAAAAGAACAAATTAGAAATGCTTTTTTTGCAGTTTTTATCGTAGTTGCTGTTGTATCACTTTTTTTAGCTCTTGTTGATGTTATTATGTCCTTTGTTTTATCTAAAGTTATATGATATAAGGAAGAAGTAATGTCACATAAATGGTATGCTATACAGACTTACGCTGGAAGCGAAATGGCAGTAAAGAGAGGAATTGAAAATTTAGTAAAAGATCATGGAATAGAAGATCAACTAAAAGAAATTATAGTTCCTACAGAAGACGTAATAGAAATTAAAAATGGTAAGCAAAAAATCAACGAAAGAACTCTTTATCCAGGCTATGCTTTTGCGTGCTTAGATCTTGATACGGCTCTTTGGCATAGGATTCAATCTTTACCAAAAGTTGGACGTTTTATTGGTGAGGCCAAAAAACCTACGCCATTATCTGAAAAAGATATCAATACTATTTTGGAAAAGGTTCAAAAAAGAGCTGCGCCAAAACCTAAGATATTCTTTGAGGATGGTGAGAGTGTTCGTATAACAGAAGGTCCTTTTGCTAACTTTACAGGTATTGTCGAAGAATATGACATGATACATGGCAAACTTAGACTTAATGTTTCTATTTTTGGTAGAAGTACCCCTGTTGATATTTTGTATTCACAAGTTGAGAAGATAATTTAAGGAGCAAGAAATGGCTAAAAAAGTTATAGGTGAAATAAAATTACAAATTGCTGCAACAAAAGCAAATCCTAGTCCACCAGTTGGTCCAGCTCTTGGACAAAAAGGTGTTAATATTATGGAATTTTGTAAAGCCTTTAATGAAAGAACAAAAGATATGGTTGGGTTTAATATTCCAGTTGTTATAACTGTTTATGCTGATAAAAGTTTTACATTTATCACAAAACAGCCTCCTGCTACAGATCTTATTAAAAAGGCTGCAGGTATAACAAAAGGAACTGATAATCCTTTAAAAAATAAAGTAGGCAAATTAACAAAAGCTCAAGTTCTAGAAATAGTTGAGAAAAAACTTGTTGATTTGAATACAAATGATAAAGAGCAAGCAGCTAAGATTATTGCTGGCTCAGCTCGCTCAATGGGTGTCGAAGTAGTAGACTAAAGCCTTTACCGTCAGGTTGATTAGCAAAAGACGGAAGCAATATATATGCGGAGAAATTTATGGGAAAAACTAGCAAGAGATTTCAAGAATTGCTCAAAAAAGTAGAGCAAGATAAAATTTATAACCTTAGCGAGGCTATTGATACAGTTAAAACTCTGGCTTCTGCTAAATTTAATGAAACGGTTGAGATTGCATTAAAATTAAATGTTGATCCAAGACATGCTGATCAAATGGTTCGTGGCTCAGTCGTTTTGCCGGCCGGTACAGGTAAAACTGTAAGAGTTGCTGTTATTGCTAAAGATGCTAAAGCTGATGAGGCAAAAGCAGCTGGTGCTGATATTGTTGGCGCAGATGATTTGGTCGAAGATATTCAAAAAGGTATAATGAATTTTGATGTTCTTATAGCTACTCCAAATTTAATGGGTCTTGTAGGTAAGGTCGGTAGAATTTTAGGACCAAAAGGATTAATGCCAAACCCAAAAACTGGCACAGTTACAATGGATGTTGCACAGGCTGTTAATAATGCAAAAAGCGGTCAAGTAAATTTTCGTGTTGATAAGCAAGGAAATATACATGCAGGTCTTGGTAAAGTTAATTTTACTAAAGAACAATTAAATGAAAATATTTCAACATTTATTAAAGCGATCAATAAACATAAGCCTGCAACCGCAAAGGGTAGATATGTTAAAAATGCTTCGTTGTCTTTGACAATGAGTCCATCTATAGCTCTTGATACTCAAGAAGTTATGGACTTAAAATAAAACTAAAAATTAAAATTTATATCTTAGATTGGAGATAGCCGAGGCCATTGGGCTTAATTGATTCGACCCGCTCTGCTTGAAATTACCGGTCGGAAAGGAGAAAAAGTGACACGTAACGAAAAAACTGAAGTTGTTGCAAAATTAGAGAGTGAATTTAAAACTGCTGAAGCTATTGTAGTTTGTGACTATCGTGGCCTTTCAGTAAAGAAACTTGAAGTTTTAAGAAATTCTGCTAAAGAACAAAATGTAAAAGTTCAAGTTATTAAAAATACTCTTGCAAATATTGCTCTTAAAAATTCTGATAAAGTCGGAATGGAACTCAAAGATACAAATATATATCTTTGGAGTGAAGATCAATTAGCAGTAACTAAAGTAGCCGCAAAATTTGAAGAGTCTAATGCTGATCTTTTCAAAATAAAAACAGCTTATATTGATGGCGAAGTTGCTAGTGTTGATAAAGTTAAAGCTCTATCTAAAATGCCTAGCCGTGATGAGCTTATTGCGATGCTTTTACAAGTTTGGAATGCACCAATTCAAAATTTCACAATTGGTTTGAATTCGCTTAAAGAGAAAAAAGAACAATCAGCTTAATTTAAATTAAAAAAATAATAAGGATTAAAAATGGCAATTACTAAAGAAGATGTATTAGAGTTTATATCTAATCTTTCTGTACTTGAACTTAGTGAACTTGTAAAAGAGTTCGAAGAGAAATTTGGTGTTAGCGCAGCTCCTGTAATGGTAGCTGGTGGTGCTGTTGCAGCAGGCGGTGCAGCAGCTGCAGCAGAGGAAAAAACAGAATTTAACATTGTCTTGGTTGATTCTGGTGATAAGAAAATCAACGTTATTAAAGTTGTTAGAGCGCTCACTGGTCTTGGTCTTAAAGAAGCTAAAGACGCAGTTGAGGGAACACCATCTGTTCTTAAAGAAGGTGTTAGCAAAGATGAGGCTGAGGCAGCTAAAAAAGAGCTTGAAGAAGCTGGTGCTAAGGTTGAACTTAAATAATTTTTTATTATTTGAGCTTAATATTTCAAGAGAGGGCACAGGCTCTCTCTTTTTTAAATTTTAGATGCCTTGTTAAAAGGCTATACTTTTCTTTCAAAATTACCACGAGGTAGATGCAATGTTAAATAGCTTATACTCAGGAAATCGTCTTAGAGTTGACTTCTCTAATGTCGTTAAGGAGATAGACGTTCCGAACCTACTACAACTACAAAAAAAGAGCTTTGATAATTTTTTAAATCTAAATAATAATCAAACAGAAAGCGGTATAGAAAAAGTTTTTAAATCAATCTTTCCAATACATGATCCGCAAAATCGTTTGACTTTAGAATATGTTGGCTCAGAAATTGGAAAACCAAAATATACGATCAGAGAGTGTATAGAAAGAGGTCTTACATACTCTGTAAATTTAAAGATGAAAATACGTCTTATCGTTCATGAGAAAGATGATAAGACAGGTGATAAAGTCGGTGTTAAAGATATAAAAGAACAAGAAATTTTTATACGCGAAATTCCACTAATGACTGATAGAATTTCATTTATTATAAATGGTGTTGAGCGTGTTGTTGTAAATCAACTCCATAGAAGCCCAGGTGTTATTTTTAAACAAGAAGAGAGCGCGACTGTTGCAAATAAATTAATTTATACAGCTCAAATAATACCTGATCGTGGCTCTTGGCTACATTTCGAATATGACACAAAAGATATTTTATATGTTAGGATAAATAAACGTAGAAAAGTGCCAGTAACTATATTATTTAGGGCGCTTGGATATAAAAAACAAGACATTATTAAGTTGTTTTATCCAATACAAAATTTAATTATTAAAAATAACAAATTCTTAACTCTTTTTAATCCTGAAGATTATTTGGGAAGAGTTGAATATGATATAAAAAACGAAGATGGAGAAATTCTTCACCAAGCAGGCAAGCGTCTAACGAAGAAAAAAGCTGATAAGTTGATCGAGGATGGCGTAAAATTTGTTGAATACCCAGTTGAAGCACTTATTGGTAGATATTTGGCAAATCCTGTAATAAATACAGAGAGTGGAGAAATTTTATATGATACACTATCTGCTCTTGACGAGAATAAACTTGCAAAAATTTTAGCTGAGCATGAAAGTATTGAGATTATAAATAACTCCGCTGCTGGTGTTGATGATGCGATTATAAATTCTTTCATAGCTGACAACGATATGCTTAAGGTTTTAAAACAAACTGAGGGCGTTGATGATGAAAATGATCTTGCGGCTATTAGAATTTATAAGGTCATGAGACCAGGAGAGCCAGTTGTTAAAGAGGCTGCAAAGAGTTTTGTAAATGATATGCTATTTAATCCCGAGAGATACGATTTAACAAAAGTTGGTCGTATGAAAATGAATCATAAGCTCTCTCTTGATGTGCCAGAATATGTTACTTTACTAACAAGTGAAGATATTATAAAAACTGCAAAATATCTTATAAAAGTTAAAAACGGACAAGGTCACATTGATGATCGCGACCACCTTGGCAACCGCCGTATAAGGTCAATCGGTGAGCTACTTGCTAGCGAACTTCACCTTGGTTTCGTAAAGATGCAAAAGGCAATTCGCGATAAATTTACAAGCTTAAGCAATAATACTGAAGAGATTATGCCATACGACCTTATTAATCCAAAAATGATTACTGCTACGATTATGGAATTTTTCACAGGTGGACAGTTAAGCCAGTTTATGGATCAGACAAACCCGCTTAGTGAGGTTACTCACAAGCGTCGTCTATCTGCACTTGGTGAGGGTGGTTTGGTAAAAGAACGTGCTGGCTTTGAGGTGCGCGACGTTCACCCAACTCATTACGGCAGAATTTGTCCAGTTGAGACTCCAGAAGGTCAAAATATTGGTCTTATCAATACGCTTTCAACCTATGCAAAAGTAAATGATCTTGGCTTTGTTGAAGCTCCTTACAAAAAAGTTATAGATGGCAAAGTAACTGATGAGATAGTTTATTTAACCGCAACTCAAGAAGAGGGTAATGTTATAGCTCCAGCATCAACCAAACTTGATGAAAATGGGCATATCGTTGAGGACTTGATTGAGGTTAGAAAAGATGGCGAGATGATGCTTGCGCGTAGAGAAGATGTTACTTTGATCGACCTTTGTTCTGGTATGATAGCTGGTGTTGCGGCTTCACTTATTCCATTCCTAGAGCATGATGATGCTAACCGTGCTCTAATGGGTTCAAACATGCAACGTCAGGCAGTACCACTACTTCGCTCAACTGCTCCTATTGTTGGAACAGGTATGGAAAGCGTTATTGCAAGAGATGCATGGGAAAGCGTAAAAGCAAGACGTAGTGGTGTGGTTGAAAAGGTTGATAATAAAAATATATTCATTTTAGGCGAAGACGAAGCTGGTCCATATATCGATCACTACTCTTTAGAGAAAAATTTAAGAACAAACCAAAATACGACTTTTTCTCAACATCCGATAGTTAAAAAAGGTGATGAGATCGTTGCCGGTCAAATAATTGCTGACGGCCCAAGTATGGAAAAAGGCGAACTAGCTATCGGTAAAAATGCACTAATTGCATTTATGCCTTGGAATGGCTACAACTACGAAGACGCGATCGTCATTAGCGAAAAAATGATACGTGAAGACGCCTTTACAAGTGTTCATATCTATGAAAAAGAGATCGAAGCTCGTGAGCTAAAAGATGGCGTTGAGGAGATAACAAAAGATATACCAAATGTTAAAGAAGAGGAACTTATGCACCTTGACGAAAGCGGTATTGTCAAAATTGGTACAGAGATCAAGCCTGGCATGATCCTTGTTGGTAAGGTATCTCCAAAAGGCGAAGTTAAGCCAACTCCAGAAGAGAGGCTACTACGCGCTATCTTTGGTGAAAAAGCTGGCCACGTCGTAAATAAATCGCTATACGCTTCAGCTTCAATGGAAGGCGTAGTTGTTGATGTTAAAATTTTCACCAAAAAAGGATATGAAAAAGATAGCAGAACAAATAAAGCTTACGAAGAAGAGAAGACTCTTTTAGAAAAAGAACATCATGATAGACTACTTATGCTAGACCGCGAAGAGATGCTAAAAGTTACAGCACTTCTTTCTAAAAATCCACTAGCAAGTGATCAAGAGGTAAATAAAAAAGAGTATAAGAAAGGCTCAAAGATCAATAAGGCTGATCTTGAAAATATAAATAGGTTTACTCTAAATGCTATCGTTAAAAGCTTTTCAAAAGATATTCAAAAGAAATATGACGAGCTAAAAAATTACTTCCAAAATGAGAAGAAAAAGCTCAAAGAAGAGCACGATGCTAAGATAGAAATTTTAGAAAAAGATGACATTTTACCAAGCGGCGTTGTAAAACTTGTAAAAGTTTATATAGCTACAAAACGTAAACTAAAAGTCGGCGATAAGATGGCTGGACGTCACGGCAACAAAGGTATCGTTTCAAATATAGTTAGAGAAGTAGATATGCCTTATCTTCCAAGTGGTCAGATCGTAGACATCGTGCTAAACCCACTTGGTGTTCCAAGCCGTATGAACATTGGTCAAATTTTAGAGAGTCACCTTGGTCTTGTTGGCTACCGCTTAGGCGAACAAATCAATGAAATTTTTGAGACCAAAAAAGGCGAGTGGATAAAAGATCTAAGAGCTAAGATGATAGAGATAGCAGGTGTTGCTAAGCTAATGGATGCTAAAAAAGCTCTTGGTAAGATGAGTGATGAGAAGCTTCTTGAATATGCAAAAGATTGGAGTAATGGCGTAAGATTTGCAACTCCGATTTTTGAAGGCGTTAAGGCTGACGAATTTGCAAAACTATTTGAGATGGCAAAGATAGATAGCGACGGCAAAACCGAGCTATACGATGGACGCACAGGCTCAAAGATAAGAGAGCGCGTTAATGTTGGTTGTATGTATATGCTAAAACTTCACCACTTGGTTGATGAGAAAGTCCACGCAAGAAGCACTGGACCATACAGCCTTGTTACGCAGCAACCTGTCGGCGGTAAGGCACTATTTGGCGGTCAAAGGTTTGGTGAGATGGAGGTTTGGGCACTTGAGGCTTACGGCGCCGCCCATACACTAAGAGAGATGCTAACTGTAAAATCAGACGATGTTGAGGGAAGACTATCTGCTTATAAAGCTTTAACAAGAGGTGAAAACGTTCCTGAGACTGGTATCCCTGAGACGTTCTTTGTTCTAACAAACGAGCTAAAATCACTAGCTCTTGATGTAGAAGTATATGATGAGGATGAGACAAATGAAACTAACTAATTTAAAACCAGTTGAGATAAAAGAAGAGCATAGACCTCGTGATTTTGAAGCTTTTCAACTTCGTTTAGCAAGTCCTGAGAAGATAAAATCTTGGAGTTATGGTGAGGTTAAAAAACCAGAAACTATCAACTACCGTACGCTAAAACCTGAGCGTGACGGCTTATTTTGTGCCAAAATTTTTGGACCGATCCGTGATTACGAGTGCCTTTGTGGCAAATATAAAAAGATGCGTTATAAAGGCATCAAGTGCGAAAAGTGTGGCGTTGAAGTAACAACATCTAAGGTTCGCCGCTCTCGCATGGGTCACATTGAGCTTGTAACTCCAGTGGCTCACATTTGGTATGTAAATTTCTTGCCAAGCCGTATTGGTGCACTTCTTGGTATTAAGATGAAGGATCTTGAGCGCGTACTTTATTATGAGGCATACATTGTTGATAATGCTGGCGAGGCTTATTACGACAATGAAAATTCTAAAAAAGTTGAGAAATACGACGTTTTAAATGAAGAACAATATCAAAGCCTAGCTTCAAGATATGAAGAGACTGGTTTTACAGCTAGAATGGGCGGCGAGGTCATCTATGACATGCTAGCTGAGCTTGATTTGATGGAAATTTTAAATCAACTAAAAGAAGAGATGGAGTCTACAAATTCTGAGGCTAAGAAAAAGACTATCGTAAAACGCCTAAAAGTTATCGAGAGCTTTTTAAATTCAGGTAACCGCCCAGAGTGGATGATGATAACAAATTTACCAGTTCTTCCACCTGATCTTAGACCGCTAGTCAGCCTTGATGGTGGTAAATTTGCTGTTTCAGACGTAAACGACCTATATCGCCGCGTAATAAACAGAAATAGCCGTCTAAAACGTCTACTTGAGCTTGACGCACCTGAGATCATTATCAGAAATGAAAAGAGAATGCTTCAAGAAGCTGTTGATGCGCTATTTGATAATGGCCGCAGAGCAAATGCAGTAAAAGGTGCAAATAAGCGCCCACTAAAATCACTAAGTGAGATCATCAAAGGTAAGCAAGGTCGCTTCCGTCAGAATTTGCTAGGTAAGCGTGTTGACTTCTCTGGACGTTCTGTTATCGTCGTTGGTCCAAAGCTAAAGATGGATCAGTGCGGTCTTCCAAAGAAGATGGCTCTAGAGCTATTTAAGCCACATTTGCTTGCTCGCTTAGAAGAAAAAGGCTATGCAACAACTGTTAAGCAAGCTAAAAAGATGATAGAAGATAAGACAAATGAGGTTTGGGAGTGCTTAGAAGAGGTTGTTAAAGACTATCCGGTTATGCTAAACCGTGCTCCGACACTTCACAAACTTTCTATCCAGGCGTTTCACCCAGTACTTGTTGAAGGCAAGGCTATCCAACTTCACCCACTAGTTTGTGCGGCGTTTAACGCAGACTTTGACGGTGACCAAATGGCTGTTCACGTGCCACTATCACAAGAGGCTATCGCTGAATGCAAAATTTTGATGCTTAGCTCAATGAATATCTTGCTTCCTGCAAGCGGTAAGGCTATCACAGTTCCTTCACAAGATATGGTTTTAGGAATTTACTATTTAAGCCTAGAGAGAAATGACGAAAAAGGCGCAAATAAAATTTTCTCAAGCGTTGATGAAGTAATGATCGCTGAAGAGGCTAATACTCTTGGTCTTCACGCTAAAATCAAAACAATGGTTGATAACAAGATCGTCTTTACGACGGCTGGTCGCTTGATTTTAAGAGCTATACTTCCTGATTTTGTTCCTGAAAATATGTGGAATAAGATTATGAAGAAAAAAGATATTGCAAATTTGGTTGATTATGTTTATAGAAATGGTGGTCTTGAAGTAACGGCTGACTTCCTTGATAAGCTTAAGAATTTAGGCTTTAGATATGCGACAAAAGCGGGAATTTCTATCTCTATTGCAGACATCATCGTACCTGATAGTAAGCAAAAATATATCGACGAAGCTAAGAAAAAAGTTCGCGAAATTCAAAAGCAATACGGCGCTGGTCTTTTAACAGATAGCGAGAGATACAATAAGATCATTGATATCTGGACAGATACAAACAATAGCGTTGCAAGCGAGATGATGAAGCTTATCCAAAATGATAAGGGCGGATTTAACTCAATTTATATGATGGCAGACTCAGGTGCGAGAGGTAGTGCAGCACAAATTCGCCAGCTAGCTGGTATGCGTGGTCTTATGGCAAAACCTGATGGTTCGATCATTGAAACGCCAATCATTTCAAACTTCCGTGAAGGTCTAAATATAATGGAGTACTTTAACTCTACCCACGGAGCTAGAAAAGGACTTGCAGATACCGCTCTAAAAACAGCCAACGCCGGTTATTTAACAAGAAAACTAATCGACGTTGCTCAAAATGTTAAAGTCACAATGCATGACTGCGGTACGCACGAGGGTGTTGAAATTACAGATATTACAGAGAGTGGCGAGCTAATAGAAAGCCTTGAAGAAAGAGTATTAGGCCGTGTTTTAGCAGATGATGTGATCGATCCTATAACAAATGAAATTTTATTTAGCGAAGGCACATTACTTGATGAAGAAAAAGCTAGAGCTATAACAGAAGCTGGCATAAAATCAGTGAGCATTAGAACGCCTATCACATGCAAGGCACCAAAAGGCGTTTGTGCAAAATGCTACGGCTTAAACTTGGGTGAGGGCAAACTTGTAAAACCAGGTGAAGCAGTTGGTATCATTTCAGCTCAATCTATCGGTGAGCCAGGTACACAGCTAACACTAAGAACATTCCACATCGGTGGTACGGCTTCTACTGAGCAACAAGATCGTCAAGTAATCGCCCAAAAAGAGGGATTCATCAGATATTATAACCTTAATACTTATGATAATGGCGATAAGAAGATCGTTGCAAATAGAAGAAGCGCGGCTATACTACTTGTTGAGCCAAAGATTAAATCAACGATTGACGGTAAAATAGAGATCGAATATGCCCACGAAGATGTAAATATCGTGATAAAAGGTAAAAAAGAAGAGGTTAAATATACAATTAGAAGAAATGATCTTGCTAAACCAAATGAATTAGCTGGTGTTAGCGGAAAGATCGAAGGAAAGATGTATATACCTTATGTAAGTGGCGATAAAGTAAAAGAGAATGAAAGTATCGTTGAGATCATAAAAGAGGGTTGGAATATTCCAAATCGTATCCCATACGCTAGTGAACTTAAAATTTCAGACGGAGATCCTGTAACTCGTAAAATTTTAGCTGACGCAAATGGTGTGGTTAAATTTTTCATACTAAAAGGTGATTATCTTGATAGGGTTAAAGATATCAAAAAAGGTCACAAAGTAACTGAAAAAGGTTTCTTTGTAGTTGTTTCTGATAAAGATGGACGTGAAGCAGTTCGCCATTATATCCCAAGAAATTCTATCATCCAAGTTTCTGATAATGATGCAGTTGAGAGAGCGACAGTAGTCTCATTGCCTGAAAAAGATGATAAGTTGATTATTGCTGAGTGGGACCCATACTCAACTCCAACTATTGCTGAAGAAGCTGGTGTGGTTAGTTTTGAGGATATTGAGCCAGGATATAGTGCGACTGAGCAAGCAGATGAGGCGACTGGACAAAGACGTCTTGTTATCAATGAATACTTGCCAAGCGGTGTAAAACCTGCGATTATTATCGCTACTAAAAAAGGAAATTTAATCAAGTATTCGCTTGATCCAAAAACTGCGATCTTTGTCTCAAGTGGTGATGAAGTAGCTCAGGCTGATATTTTGGCTAAGACTCCAAAAGCTGTCGCTAAGTCAAAAGATATCACTGGTGGTCTTCCAAGAGTTAGCGAGCTATTTGAAGCAAGACGCCCTAAAAATACAGCTATCGTTGCAGAGATTGATGGTGTGGTTAGATTTGACAAGCCACTTCGCTCAAAAGAGCGCATAATTATCCAAGCTGAAGATGGTACAACTGCTGAGTATTTGATCGAGAAAAGTCGTCAGATACAAGTAAGAGACGGGGAATTTGTCCATGCTGGCGAGAAACTAACTGATGGGCTAATCTCAAGCCACGATATTTTAAGAATTCTTGGCGAAAAAGCGCTTCACTACTATTTGATTAGCGAAATTCAGCAAGTTTATCGCCGTCAAGGTGTTGCGATCGCTGATAAACATATCGAGATCATTGTCTCTCAAATGCTTCGCCAGGTTAAGATTGTTGATAGTGGAAATACAAATTTCATCGTTGGCGATATGGTCTCAAGAAATAAATTTAAAGAAGAGAACGAGCGCATCATGAACATGGGCGGTGAGCCAGCTATTGCTGAGCCGATCTTGTTAGGCGTTACAAGAGCAGCTATCGGAAGTGATAGTGTGATCTCTGCTGCATCGTTCCAAGAGACAACTAAAGTCTTAACAGAAGCATCTATCGCTGCTAAATTTGACTATCTTGAAGATCTAAAAGAGAACGTTATCCTAGGACGTATGATTCCGGTTGGAACTGGTTTTTATAAGGATAAAAAAGTAAAAATCAAAGAAAACTAATACTTCAAGCCCCTATTTTGGGGCTTAACCTCTTTATAGAATTAAATCAATTAAAAATTTACAAGCTATTAACTATCACCTAATAAAATCCTTATCTTTGAAATCACATCATGGAGAATTTATGAAAAACGTTGATCTTGGACTTTTATTTATACGTTTAGGACTTGGTCTCTGCCTTTTTATGCATGGTTTTGGTAAAATTTTACATGGACTTAGTGGGGTAAAAGGTATATTAGTAAATGCTGGTTTGCCTGGATTTTTGGCATATTTTTCTTACCTTGGAGAGGTCTTAGCACCCATTATGTTAATTATTGGTTTTTATTCAAGAGTAGGCGCTATCCTAGTTTTAGGTACTAGTATTACTATTTTATACTCGTACTATGGATTTGCAAATTTATTTGCATTAAATGAGGTTAATGGCTTTAAATCGGAACTTATCTATCTTTATATTGCTATTTCACTTTGTATTCTTTTGATAGGTAGTGGCAAATATGCTGTCAAACAAGACTAATACAAAATAAGGACAGCAGAGTTTTTATAAAATCAAGAATTAGATGAGTAAGTCTAACTTATTAACCGTTATTTAAGTTTATTTTAAATAAAATTAGGTCTTTTTAATAAATTTAGTTGAAAGGAATTATTGTGCCAACCATAAATCAATTGGTCAGAAAAGAACGCAAGAAAGTGACTGTTAAGTCAAAATCTCCAGCGTTAAAAGAGTGCCCTCAAAGAAGAGGAGTTTGCACTAGGGTTTATACTACAACTCCTAAAAAACCAAACTCAGCTTTGAGGAAAGTTGCCAAAGTCAGGCTAACAAGCGGTTTTGAAGTCATCAGCTATATCGGTGGTGAAGGTCACAACCTGCAAGAACACAGTATCGTTTTAGTTCGCGGCGGTAGGGTTAAAGACTTACCAGGTGTTAAATATCACATCGTTCGTGGTGCACTTGATACTGCTGGTGTTGCAAAAAGAACAGTTTCTCGTTCTAAATATGGTGCAAAACGCCCTAAAGCTGGCGCTGCAGCTGCAACAAAAAAGTAAAAATTTAGGTTCGCAGACGTTGCTAAAATTTGCAAACGTTTGAGTAAAATTTCATAAAAATTTGAAGGAAAGATCAAAATGAGAAGAAGAAAAGCCCCTGTAAGGGAAGTCTTACCTGATCCGATTTACGGAAATAAAATAATCACTAAATTTATTAATTCTCTTATGTATGATGGTAAAAAAAGCGTCGCTACTGAGATAATGTATGGTGCTATTAAAGCCATAGAAAAGAAAAATGCTGAGGTTAAAGGCATCGATGTTTTTAATGATGCTATCGAAAATGTAAAACCTATTCTAGAAGTTAAATCACGCCGTGTTGGTGGTGCTACTTATCAAGTACCAGTTGAGGTTCGCCCAGCTCGCCAACAAGCTCTTGCTATCCGCTGGCTTATAACTTATGCTAGAAAAAGAAGCGAAAGAACTATGATAGATAAACTAGCGAATGAGCTCTTAGATGCGGCAAACTCAAAAGGTGCATCTTTCAAGAAGAAGGAAGATACTTACAAGATGGCAGAGGCTAATAAAGCATTTGCTCACTACCGCTGGTAAGAAAGAATTAATATGGCAGAGAGAAAAACGCCTTTACATAAGGTAAGAAATATCGGTATTGCGGCTCACATTGATGCTGGAAAGACAACTACTAGTGAGAGAATTTTATTCTTTACTGGTATGAGCCACAAAATAGGTGAAGTTCATGATGGCGCTGCCACTATGGACTGGATGGAACAAGAAAAAGAGCGTGGTATTACTATTACTTCAGCTGCAACTACAGCTTTTTGGAAAGGTTATCAAATAAACCTAATCGACACTCCGGGACACGTTGACTTTACTATCGAAGTTGAGCGTTCTATGCGTGTTCTTGACGGTGCTGTTTCAGTATTTTGTTCTGTTGGTGGTGTTCAACCACAATCAGAAACTGTTTGGAGACAAGCAAATAAATATCACGTACCAAGAATCGTTTTTGTTAATAAAATGGATAGAATAGGTGCAAATTTCTTTAGAGTTGAAGAGCAGATTAGGGAAAGACTAAAAGCAAACCCAATACCTATTCAAATTCCTATAGGTGCTGAGGATAACTTTAGAGGTGTGGTTGACCTTGTAAGAATGAAAGCTTATGTTTGGAATGATGAGAAAAAACCAACTGACTATGTTGAAGAAGAAATTCCAGCTGAAGTTAAAGATAAAGCAGAAGAATATCGTGCGAAACTAATCGAAGCAGTTTCAGAGACAGATGATAGCTTGATGGAGAAATTTTTTGCTGGTGAAGATCTAAGTGAAGAAGAGATCAAAAAAGGTATAAAAGCAGGCTGCTTGAGAATGACTATCACACCTATGCTTTGTGGAACTGCGTTTAAAAACAAAGGAATTCAACCTCTACTTGATGCTGTTGTTGATTACTTGCCGGCTCCAGATGAAATTGAAGCTATTAAGGGCGTATATGAAGATGGCACTGAAGTAACTGTTGAAAGCACTGATAATGGTGAATTTGCAGCTCTTGCATTTAAGATTATGACTGACCCATTTGTTGGACAGCTAACATTTATTCGTGTTTATAGAGGAAGCTTGGAAAGTGGTAGCTATGCTTATAATACCGTTCAAGATAGTAAAGAGAGAATCGGTCGCTTGCTAAAAATGCACTCAAATAAACGTGAAGAGATTACTGAGCTTTTCGCTGGTGAGATCGGCGCTGTTGTTGGTCTAAAAAATACTTTAACAGGTGATACTCTAGCTAGCGAGAAAGATAAAGTTATTCTTGAGAGAATGGACTTCCCTGAGCCAGTTATTAGTGTTGCAGTTGAACCAAAAACAAAGGCAGACCAGGAAAAAATGGCAATAGCACTTCAAAAACTAGCTCAAGAAGATCCAAGTTTTAGAGTTAGTACAGACGAAGAGAGTGGTCAAACTATTATTAGCGGTATGGGTGAGCTTCACTTGGAGATCATAGTTGATCGTATGCTTCGTGAATTTAAAGTAGATGCTGAAGTTGGACAACCACAAGTTGCTTATCGTGAAACTATTCGTAAGACAGTTGAGCAAGAATATAAGTATGCTAAACAATCAGGCGGTCGTGGTCAATACGGTCACGTATTTTTACGTATTGAGCCGCTTCCAGCTGCTAGTGGATTTGAGTTTGTTAAT
Source organism: Campylobacter concisus (assembly GCF_002912895.1). Taxonomy (GTDB): domain Bacteria; phylum Campylobacterota; class Campylobacteria; order Campylobacterales; family Campylobacteraceae; genus Campylobacter_A; species Campylobacter_A concisus_G. Next base: position 41,220 of record NZ_POZX01000033.1, on the reverse strand, counting down.
GATATCAAAGGTGGTGTTGTTCCAAAAGAATATATTCCAGCCGTTGAAAAAGGTTGCAAAGAGGCACTTCAAAGCGGTGTTCTTGCTGGTTATCCAGTTGAAGACGTTAAAGTTACACTATTTGATGGTAGTTACCATGAAGTTGACTCGTCTGAAATGGCATTTAAGCTTGCTGCTTCAATGGGCTTTAAGGAAGGTGCTAGAAAAGCAGGTGCTGTTATTCTTGAGCCTATGATGAAGGTTGAAGTAGAAACTCCAGAAGAGTATATGGGTGATGTTATAGGCGACCTTAATAAACGCCGTGGCCAAGTAAATTCAATGGATGATAGAAATGGCGTAAAGATCATTGCAGCTTATTGTCCATTGGCTCAAATGTTTGGCTATTCAACAGATCTTCGCTCAATGACTCAAGGCCGTGCAACTTATTCAATGGAATTTGATCACTACGAAGAAGTTCCTAAAAACGTAAGTGATGAGATCATTAAAAAAAGAAATGGCTAATTAACCAAAGAAGGGCAGAGTAATCTGTCCTTCAAAAATTATTTATTCTGATAAAATCTATCTACAAAATATATGAACTGTCCTCATAGCTCAGCTGGATAGAGCGTAGAATTCCTAATTCTAAGGCCACAGGTTCGAACCCTGTTGGGGACACCATTATATAATCATCTTTATAAAATACAAAATACTCAAACAAGTATATACTAAAACGTACAATTAAGATATAGCAATTTATAAAAAATATTCTTATGCTGATCAGCAAATAGAGTAAAAGAAAAAATAAAAAGAATAAACTTTTAAAAAAATAAGATCACTAAAATCAAAGAAAAATTTTTAAAAATGTAATGGTAAGTGAATATATTTTTATCAATCTAGTCGGTTTATCTATATATGCATTCGTAGTGGGTTTAGTTTTTTATCAACACGTTATATTATTAATTTTTATCTAAACTAATAAATTTTATCAACAAAAATTTTTATATATTTAATAATCCGTGCTAACATTTCAAAAATTTATTTAAGGAGAGTAGATGAAAAAAATTTTACTTTTAGGAGCTGTTTGTTGTATGTTGTCAGCTGATGTTAAAACCGTTAATATAAGCCCAGATGAGATCAAAAAATATGATCAGATTATCGATATAAGAACTCCATCTGAGTGGCAAGAGACTGGCGTTATCGCAGGTGCAAAGACTATAACTTTTAATCCAAACGATAAGAGTGCATTTTTAGAGGGGCTTTCAAAGGCAGTTGATATCAAAAAGCCTATTGCTCTTGTTTGCAGAAGTGGCAGAAGAAGCACAGCAGCTGCAGCAGCGATAGATAGCTCAGATATTAAGATAATAAATTTAGATGGAGGTATGAGCAGTTTGATCGAGCAAGGCTACAAAACTACACCATATAAAAAATAGAAAAATTTGTGATCCTACATTTGACTACAAGATAATTTTATTTTGTAGTCAAATTTTATATCAAATAATAAAATTTATTATTTGATTAACCACCGATTAACTCTAGCTATATATAATTTCATCATATTTATAATAAAGAAGGAGACAAAATGTCAAAAGTTATTTTACAATTAAATATTATTCAGGCTGATGCAAATGCACTTTATATTAAATTTCATGATCTTCACTGGAATGTAAAAGGTATTCAATTTTTTAGCGTTCATGAATACACAGAAAAAGCTTATGAAGATATGAGTGAGATATTTGACGATGCAGCTGAGAGAGCTCTTATGCTTGGTGGCAGACCTATCGTCAAGGCTGAGGAGCTAGCAAAAGTTACTCACATTAAACACGAGCCAAAAGAAATTTACACTCCAACTGAGGTTTTAGAGATTGTCTTGGCTGATTATAAACACCTTTTGGGTGAGTTTAAAAAGCTTGACGAGCTTGCAGAAGGCGATACAACAACTCAAATGTATGCACAAGATCAAATCGCAAAATTTGAAAAAGCGATCTGGATGCTAAACGCAACACTTAGCAAATAAACTACTAGCGGGAGTTCTCCCGCTCTATCTAAATAAATTCTACTTTTTGGCGATATTGATTCTATAAATTTTAAGGGAGCCAAAATGAAAATTTCTCAAATCACAAACTCATATAATAATTCAAGTATAAAAGAAAATGTAAAATCAGAAATTTCACTTCATAAAGATGAAAAGGATATCTCTAAAAAAGAGTCTGAAATTACAAATTTAACAGCCAAAGATATTTCAAATAGCTACTTTTTGCAGTATCAAAAAGAGATCGTTAAAAGCAGTAGTTCAAATTTACTAGCCCAAAGCGGCTTAAGCTTTAATGCACCTAAAAATTTATCAGAAATTTTATCAGGACTTGATCTTGCAAGTATCGGCTATAACGGTAAATCTTTAAACGAGCTAAGTAGTGACGAGGCAAATGATCTTATTAGCGAGAATGGATTTTTTGGTATTGCAAATACGGCTGAGAGGATAGCTAGCTTTGTGCTAAATGGTGCAGGTGATGACGTGGAAAAACTAAAAGCAGGTAGAGAGGGCGTGACAAAGGGTTTTGAGGATGCGAAGAAAATTTGGGGAGGTGAGCTTCCTGAAATTTCACAAAAAACTATCGAGAAGACCCTTGAGACACTTGATAAAAAGATCGCCGAGCTTGGCGGTAACGTTTTAAATGTTTCAGCTTAACTATTTTAGGCAGGCTCGCCTAAGATAAATTTGTATGATCGTGTATATAAATTTAGATACGAGCCTTTAATTTCCCACAAAATTTATTTAATCTTAAAAGTTATACTTCGCCGTTTTACACTAAGGAGAAGAGATGAAAGCTAAAATTTTACTTCCACTGGCAACTGCTATCATGTTTTTGGGTTGCTCATTTTTTGAAGACAATCCACCAGTACGAAAACAGCCAAGACAGGTCATGCAAAATAGACCAGTAAAAAGCTCGATCAAAGGTTTTATAAAAGAGGTTACTTATAAAGATTCAAAATACTGCTATGAAATAGTGGCGAGCGATATAAAAAATCACAAACTCAATAAAGCAAATTTTTGTGCAAATAGATACTATTATGATAAAGGCGACTTGGTCTATGCGACCTTTTATGCAGATAAACTTATAGATATGCTTCTTATAAAAGAGGGCGGCTCTAGTGGCTTATATAATGGTATAAAAAAGCCACAAAATGAAGTGATTATTAAAAGAAAAAATGTAAAAACAAATATCGAAGTGCCAAAAGAGGAAAAAATTTCTTTTTAATTACCGTTGATTTACTGCTTGCTTATATAATTTCAACAGCAATCAAAACTAGAACTCCTTTTAAGGGGCAAAGCAACAGCCCCTTTTTCCTTTTACTCCTTTAAAATTTTGTCATTGTTTTATTTAAAACTATCAACTTTTGCCTATTTTTTATTAATTACGGTAAACGATCGGTAACTAAAATTAAAAATTTTAAGCTTCATGTTAAATTTTATTGATTATAATCATCAGCACAAAACCTTAAAAGGAGAAAAAATGAAACTAACAAAAATTAGTTTAGCCACTTTGGTTGCTTTAGGTGCATTTTCAAGCGTAGCAAGTGCTACTCCACTTGAAGAAGCTATAAAAAATGTAGATCTTTCAGGATTTGCAAGATATAGATATACAAACGATAAAAAACACGGTGAGTTTTCTAATACAAAATCAGAGTCTGGCTCAAAAGCTGGTCATCAATTTAAAGCAGTAGCAAATTTTAAAGCTGCAATTGATGATAACTTCTTTGGCGTTATTGGTTTAAGATATAACGCTACTGATAACTCTGGTGACAATACTCAAGATGATCAAGGTACTCAAGGAAGCGGCACAGATAAAACTAATACAACTGATCCATTTAAAGTTCATCAGTTCTATCTTGGTTATAAAGCCGGAAACACTACTATAACAGCTGGTAAACAAGAGATCGGCTCGTTCTTTACAGATGATGCTATCGGTACTGGTGTAAGAGTAGTAAATGAAGATATCGAAGGTCTTACTCTAACAGCTTTAGCTTTTGATGCGATTGAGGGTAATAATATTGAGAGCGATGGTGATCTATATGATGCTATAGGTAAAGATAAAGATAAAGGAATAAATAAATACGACGTTGGTAATCTATATGCAGCTGGTATCGCTGGCTCATATGATCCTATCAATTTCCAACTATGGTATGCTAGCCTAACAAATCTAGCTGATCTACTTGCAGCTGACGTTTCAGCAAATTTTGCTATTAATGATGATGTTAGTTTAGGTGGTAGAGTTAACTATATAAATACTACTGTAGATAAAAGTGCAAAAGCACATCTTTATAAAGATATAGATGAATCTAATGGCGTTGCAAACTATAATGATGGTAACTTCTATGCTGGCGAACTTACAGCTTCATTATTTGGCTTTGATTTGAGAGCTGGTTATATGGGTTGGAAAGTTGATAATAAAGGTGTAACATCATTTGCTCTTGAAGATAAAGGTAGTCTAATAGATGTTGGTGAGCTTACACTTGATCCAACTTGGGCTGATGGAAAAGCAAACCTAGTATATGGAACAGCTGGATATACATTTGATAAATTTACAGTTGGTGTTGATTACATAAAAGGCCACATTAAACACGCTGCAGCTCCTGGCAAAAATGGCAAAGAAAAAGTTGAAGAGGTTACTCCAAGATTTGCATATGAATATAGCAAAAAGCTAACATTTAGCTCATACTATGCATTCAAAACTTCAAAATTTGCTGATGAGGCTAAAAACAAAGAAGATCAATTCAGATTTGAGGCTAAATACTCATTCTAATCGTAGCTCATTAATCAACTTATGATATAATCCCGGGTCGGAGCAATCTGATCCGGGATTTTTAAATTTAGAGCAAAATTTCAAGGAAAATTATGAAAAATATTAAAATTTCTTTTTTGGCGTGTTTTTTGGTGGCAAATGCCTTTGCAGCTTCGCAAGTTTACTATATAGAAGCTCGTGGTGAGTTTGGTAAAGAACTTGCAGAAATGGCAAAAAAGCAGGCCAATGATAGAAATGAAAAAGTAAATGTCTATGTTGATGAAGATCCAAGACGTTATAAAGATAATAGAATTTTAAAATTAGGCGTTGATAGAAAGGGCAGATATAGTGTTTCTTTGGGTAAGGAGCTTTATGAAAAGCAATGTGCTAGCTGCCATGGCGAGAATGCTGATAAAAGGCCATTTGGTTCAATGCCTCTAAAAAATATGGATGCTAAAGATATTGAAGATAGTATCATCTCTTATAGAAGTGACTCAAGTTTTGGTGGAAGCGGTAAAAATGTAATGCAAAACCAAGCCAAAATTCTTTCAAATAATGATCTTGGCGCGATTCTCGCCTATCTAAAAGGCAAAGATGCATTTGCTGAACAAGACACAAATGAAAATAAACCGGTCTCTACTCAAACAAAGCAAGGTAGTTATTTAAGATAAGTTTCGCTTTGGTAGCTTTGTCATATTATAAACAAAAGGAAACAGATGTTAAATCCAAAATCATTATTTTTAAGTATGGGCTCAGCTATCGTTTTGATGATAATCTTTGCCATAGCTAGCGGAGCTGCTACGATAATAGAAAGTAAAACTAGCACAGAAGCTGCATGGTACTATGTTTATGGTGCCAGCTGGTTTGCGCTCATTCAACTACTTCTTGGTATAAATTTGACCTATAATATCTTTAGATATAACTTAATAGATCCCAAAAAACTCCCTTCGCTTACCTTTCACCTTGGTTTTATCGTTATCTTAATCGGTGCTGGAATAACAAGATATCTTGGCTTTGAGGCTGATATGCATATAAGAGAAAAAACTCAGTCAAATATCGTTACGACAAAAATATCCTATTTAAATTTAACCGCATTAAACGATAATGGAGAAGAGATAAACGCTGCTTTGCCACTAGGACTTTCTGATGCAAAAAAAGGTTTTGATCTAAAGCTAAAAATAGCAGATAATGAAGCTAATTTAAAATTTAAAGAATTTGTGCCAAATGCAAGTTATAAGTTTGTGGATGATAAAAACGGGCAACCAGTAGTGGAATTTGTGGTTTCAAACGAGAGTGAAAGTGAAGAAATCTTCTTGTTAGAAGAAGAGGAAGCAAGAGTTGCAGATATTAGTTTTATCTTTAATGCTAAGCCAGACGAGAGTAAAAAATATGTACTTTTTAAATTAGTGGACGGAAATTTCACAGTTACTTCAAATACCGATCTTTCAAAATTTACAATGAGTGATAGCTCAAAAACTGAGTTAAAAGCTGGTAGTGTAAATGATTTTGGCATAGGCAGTCTTTATACTATTTCAAATATAAATTTTGCTCCAAGATTAGTTTCTGCTTATGCCTCAAGGAAGCTAGTTAGTACAAAAGATAGCGAATTTAACGCCTTGATAGCTGAATTAAATTATAAAGGCGAGAGTAAAGAGATGCATATTTTTTATAACCTAACAGAGCCTTCACGTTTAGCTGTGGCTGGACAAAAATTTAATGCTTCATGGGGTGCGCAGCAAGTTAAACTTCCGTTTAGCTTATACTTAAAAGACTTTGAACTTAAAAGATATCCTGGTTCAAATTCGCCTATGAGCTACTCAAGTGAAGTTATTGTAAAAGATGATACAAACATGTCAGGGCTTGACTATAAAATTTATATGAATCATGTGCTTGACTATGATGGTTATAGATTCTTCCAAAGTTCATACGATACAGACGAAAAAGGAACCATTCTCTCTGTAAATAAAGATCCAGGCAAGATACCAACTTATATCGGCTACTTTTTGCTTGGACTTGGCTTTGTGTTAAATGTTGTAAATCCTGGTAGTCGTTTTAGAAAACTAGCTAAGTTAATCGATAATGAATCAACAAAAGGTGGTAAAAAGGTTGTTGCTATCATTGCCATTATGCTTTTAAGTTTAAATTTTAGCTCATTAAAGGCTGAAGACTTTTTGCCTAATATCAGCAAAGAGCACACACAAAAGCTTTCTAGGCTTATTGTGCAAAGCTCAGATGGTAGAATGAAGCCATTTGATACTCTTAGCAAAGAAATTTTAAATAAAATACATAGAAGTGAGAACATAAATAGCCTAAACTCAAATCAAGCAATGCTTTCAATAATGGTAACACCTGATTTTTGGCGAAGTGAAAAAATTATCTCACTTGGGCAAAGTAAAGAGCTAAAAAAAGAGCTTGGCATAGATGAAAATGCAAAGTATGCAAGTTTTAATGACTTTTTTAGAGCCACAAAAGATGGCGGAAGTGAATATAAACTCACAAAATTTGCTGAAATTGCTAATCGTAAGCATCCTGGATCACGCAATACATTTGATAAAGACGTAATCAAGATCGATGAGAGATTGAACGTTTTTTATATGATATTTATTGGTGAAATTTTTAAAATTTTTCCAAAACAAGATGACCCATCAAACTCTTGGTATTCACCTGCTAGTGCAATGATGTACTTTCCGCCTAAAGAGGCCGATCTAGTCATTAATATGATGAGAGAGTATTTTGCAGCAGTTGATGCGGCAACAAAAGATAATGATTGGAACAAGGCTGATGCCGCACTTGATAAAATTTCAGTCTATCAGCAAAAGTATGGCTCTGCTGTAATGCCAAGTGAAGAAAAGATAAATATAGAAATTTTGTTTAATAAAATTCAAATTTTTGAGCGATTGACGCCGATTTATCTTTTGGCTGGCCTAGCGCTTTTATTTTTTGTTTTTGTCAAAATGCTAGCTCCAAAAGTTCAGATAAATGGTATCGTAAGAGTTGTATACATTATAAATTTACTAGCTTTTCTTGCTCACACTGTCGGACTTGGACTTCGTTGGTACATTGCTGAGCATGCACCTTGGAGTAATGCTTATGAATCGATGGTCTATATCGCTTGGGCTCTAGGATTTTCTGGTATCGTCTTTGCAAAACGTAGCCCTATCGCTCTTGCTCTTACGTCAATATTGGCTGGTGTCACATTGTTTGTTGCACACCTTAGCTGGATGGATCCACAGATCACTACACTTGTGCCAGTGCTTCAAAGCTACTGGCTAACAATACATGTTTCTGTCATTACTGCAAGTTATGGATTTTTAGGGCTTTGCGCGTTACTTGGTGGCTTTACACTATTGCTTATCATTTTACAAAATAAGAAAAAGCCAAATCCAGAAATTTCTCGCAACATCCTCGAAGCTACCCGTATAAATGAGATGGCTATGATACTAGGACTTAGCTTGCTTACTCTTGGAAATTTCCTGGGTGGTGTTTGGGCGAACGAGAGCTGGGGCAGATATTGGGGCTGGGACAGCAAGGAGACTTGGGCGCTAGTTTCGATACTTGTTTATGCCGCGGTTCTTCATATAAGATTTATTCCAAAACTAAACAACCAGTATGCATTTGCAGTGGCTTCATTTTTTGCTTATTGGTCGATTATTATGACTTATTTTGGCGTAAATTTTTATTTAGCTGGCATGCACTCGTATGCAGCTGGCGATCCATTGCCAGTGCCTGATTTTATCTGGATTAGTATCATAATAATGGTGCTTATGAGTGTTTTAGCATTTACAAAGCGATCACTTTGCTCAAGGCTTTAGATGCTAATAAAAGGTCTAATAGTTTTCTTTATTGTATTGTTATTAATTGCAATTTGTGTGCTAATCTATTTACTTTTAAGAAATAGAGATTATAGCACCGAAATAAAGGACCTTGCATTAGAAAAAGAAGAGATAACGATCGAAAAGCTTGAAAAGCTTGCGGGTGATAATAGTCTAAGTAAAAACGAGCTTTTCGAACTTATTCAAGTCTTTGTAGGAAATTTTAGTATACCAGCTAAAAATAACCAAGTCATGCCAAAAGAGGCAAATAACTATATAGATTTCATAATTTTAATCTGCTCTCATAAAAATTCTGATGCAAAGCTCATTAGTTTTTTAGACAAAGAGGCTAAAAAGAAAAATCCAAGCTATATTGTCGAGATAGAAGAGAGTGAGAAAATCGGCATAGAAAATCGCAAAAATCGTAGATAAATTTATTAAAAAAAGTGTAGTTAAAATATCTTAAAATTAAGCTTGGGATAAAAATGAGTTCTTATGATATTGATTCTATGTATGTGGTATCTTTTATTTTCTTTTCAATCGTATTGCCTATATTTTTGATAATTCCTGCAGGTAGATATAACATAAAGGTTTATGCGAGTAAATTTGATCTAATCGGGCTTCATCTAATTTTTCCAATCATTATATTGCCTGCTTTGGTAGGTACTTTTATTTTAGTTTGTAACTTTTTAAATATTTCAGATTATGCTGGTTTAAGCTTTGTATTCTATGCTTTTTTGATTCTAATGATATCCTATATAATTTATGGTTTTTATGTTTGTATCAGATACAACTACGGCTTTTTTCATTGTATCGTAGCGCTTTTCTTAAGATTTAATTATGTTATGCCGCTTATTTATCTGCTCTTTTTAGGCGGAAAAAACTACAAAGATGACAAAGAGATAACTTCTAAAAATATTAAAGACTTAAATCTTTTCGATCAGTTTAGATTTTCTATTTATAATTTAATTGCTATTAGAAACTAAAAGTATTTTAAGAGTATTAAAGGTTTTGCAATTAGAGAAATTTATTAAAAGCAATAAAAGCAAAAGAAATTTTTATATCTTTCTTGTCTTTAAAATTTTAGTCCAAAGCAGGCTTTTGTTTTGTCTTATCGTTTTTAAGCTTATCTTTTTTGGCTTCAAACTCAGCTATTACATTTGCATCAGGAAATAAATATCCATCCTCAACCATCAGATCAACTGCTTTTTTAAACATAGGCAAGGCACTTTGAGCACCGAAGTAGTAGTAAGGCCTTTTAGGATCCCTTGCTAAAACGCCTATTGTGTAGCTATTACCTCTTGTGTCGTTCACAAAGCCAAAAAATGAGCCATTGTAGGTATTGCTGTATCCACCACTACCTGAGGCAATGTGTGCAGTTCCAGTCTTGCCACCTATCTCAAGTCCTGGTGTAAAGGCTTTTAGTCCAGTACCTTTTTCAACCGTTTTTATTAAAATTCTCTTCATTATCTTTGCGGTTTCTTGTGAGATAACTTGAGCTGGCTCGGACTTTGGCAAATCGTATCTTTTTCCATTCCTTTCTAAGTAGGCAACCATGTGAGGGGTAACTTCAATGCCTTTATTGTTAAATGTATTATAGGCTTTTAAAAGCTGCATAAATGTAGCTTGCAAGCCGTATCCGTAGCTCACAGTTGCCTTATAGGTTGATGAGTTTAGCTTTGTAACTGTTGGCATCATACCTACTTGCTCGTAAGGTAAATCTATGCCAGTCTTTCTTGAAAAGCCAAAATTTAAAAGTCCTTGATAAATTTGTGGCCCATTTAAACGTTCAACAAGCTGAATCATGCCGATGTTTGAACTGTACACGATTATATCTTCAGCACTCATAAAAGGCTCCGGATGGGTATCTTTGATTATCCTTTTGCCAAGTTGGTATCGGCCATTATAGGTATTTACAAGCTCAAATGGATTTACTTTCTTCTCTTGAAGCAAGATGGAAAATATAAATGGTTTAAAAACCGAGCCAACTTCATAAGCATATTCGCTAACGGTCGAATTTAGAGCGCTATAATCTTGCTTTCTTATGTTTGAAGGATCATATCTTGAGCTAGAAGCTATGGCTAAAATTTCTCCATTTTTGCTATTCATTATGCATATGACTAGCTCTTTTGCATCTAGAAATTCACGCTTTTCATCTAAAATTTGCTCTAGTTTTGTTTGAAATTTTAATGGTATAGAAAGTACCGCATTATAGCCATCTACTCTTGTTGCTAAATTTGAGTCGCTTGTTAAAATGATATTATTTCCAATATCGCGAGGCCCTAAAATTTTTGCATTTTGTATAGGGGCTAAATAATCTTCATAATATCTCTCAAGACCTTTTACTCCTTTGCTTTTTGTAAGCGCGTCACTTTCAGTTTTGCTCACGTAGCCAATAGCTGGTGTGAGGGCGTCTTTTGACATAAATTTACGGTTTTGGCCACTCTCCATTACGCGCATGCCTTGAAACGAAGCAAGGCCTGTTTTTGGGTCAAGATATGAGACCAAGATGCTCTTGCGGTTTAACTTTCTTGAGAGCTCTTGAAGATAGGTAGCGCCTTTCGCGTCTATACTATAAGAGAGTGTGACAAGCCCTTTTGTGTCATTTATGATCTTTCTTACTTTGTTTGGATCGTCGCCACTATAAAGTGAATAGAGCTTGATAAACATCTCTTTTTTATTTGGATCGATGTTTCTGGTGTCAAGCATCACTTTGTATAGTTTTTGGCTTGATGAGATGCTGAACCCATCTTTTGTGATTATATTGCCACGAATTGCCGTATTTATATCGCTTGTTTGAAGCCTAGGAAGCTTTCGCTCGATACTTGCTCTATAAAATATGACAAGTACGAATATTGAAATTCCAAAAGTAATTAATAAAAAAAGTATGGTTATTTTTGATTTTCTGGAATTCATTAATGACTTAAATTTGTGTTCTAGAAATTTCTTTATAAGCACTTAGTGCTTTGTTGCGAATTTCTAGCATAAGCTTCATACTAGTCTCTGCTTTGCCTATCGCTATAGCAGCTTGGTGAAGATCTTTTACCTCGCCAGTTGCAAGATCGGCTATGGCTTTATCTGCGTTGATTTGGACTTTATTTAGCTCTTTTAAAGAGTCGTTTAGAGCATTTTCAAAGCCACCTTCTTCGCCTGCTTTTGCTATTTTATTTGAATTTTCATTTTTATTTATTTTGTCTAAATTTATACTATTTATCATTATGCTTGTCCTGAAATAAGTGATATCGCACTTTGTGCTATTGTTTTTGCATTTTGAAAGGCTGCCACGTTTGCTTGATATGCCCTTGTTGCTTCAAGTAGGTCAGACATCTCAATGACTGGATTTATATTTGGAAATGCGACGTAGCCATTTGCATTTGCGTCTGGATGGCTCGGGTCATATTTTAGCTGAAAGTCCTTATCGTCACGCACCACTTTATCCACGATTACGCTAACTAGGGCAGGATGAGCGTTTCTTGGTGAGCTTGGATCGTCAAGCGGATTTTCATACTTGAGTAGACTTTGTGAGCTTTTAAGCTGATCGTTTAAAATTTTATCAAAATTCATCTCTTTAAAGATGACCTCTTGCCTTCTATATGGACCACCTTCAGTAGTTCTTGTGGTTTGAGCGTTTGCTATGTTTGAGCTGATGACGTTCATCCTGAAGCGTTGCGCGCTTAGTCCGTATCCGCTAATATCAAAATCATTTAAGTATGACATCGTCTCTCCTAGTTCTTAGCACTTGCGTCTATTACGCTTTTAAAGATATTGCTTTGAGCCTTGTAGGCGTTATCAAGGGCGTTTATCATAACTGTGTTTTTACCCATTTCTGTTGTCTCAACATCAAGATCGACTGTGTTTGCGTCGTTTCTAGCCATGTGACCATCACGCAAGAAAATTTGAGCTGTGTCGCTTTTTGGAAAATCAACCGCAGCCATATGCGCTTCGTTTGTCTTAGCAAGCTGTAGCTTTTTTTGGCTTGAAGTGTTATAAATTTCATTTGCTTTTTCTTTTAAAACATCTTCAAATCTTACATCTCTAGCCTTGTAAAATGGTGTATCAACATTTGCGAGATTGCCAGAGATTAGCTTTTGGCGTAGTTCTCTGCCTGCAAGGGCTGATTCAACAAGTGGGCTAGATTTTGATTTATCTAAAACAAACATTTAAAGTCCTTCTAAAATTTCACACATTTATAAGCAAATGATGTTCCAAATATAAGGTAAATTTACTTTGTTTCATAAATTTTTGCCAAATCTTCTTTCATTTTTGTGACTTTTATGCCGCCAAGATAGTATTTAACTCCGTATTGTCTGCTATCTACGTCTGTTAAAATTTGATATTCGCCATTTTTTATCACGACCTTAAAAGGTAGTGCGATCTCGTGTTTATATTCAATGTCTCTTACGATTTGCTCGGCAAGTCTGTCATTTATCTTTTGATCGTTTGTTATGAAATAGTAGGCATTAAATTTTTGCATAAATTCATGCAAAACATACTCATTTGTGACATTTTCAAAGTGAGTTAGTCCGATTAGTGTAAATTTATCTTTGTTTTCAAGCTGATATTTTGTAAGCTCAGCTGCCTCTTTTTGGCAAGGTGGGCAAAATGTGCCAAAAATGTCGATCATCAAAACCTTATTTTCATCATTTCTGATGGCAAAGCCGTGATCTTTTCTAATTAAAGTAAGCTCCTTGCCGCTTACATCTACAAGCTTAACCTCTTCGTTTGGACTAAATTCTTTAAAATTTGCACTGCTGCTCTCATCGTTACTGCAGCCAAAAAAAGCAAATAAAGCGATTATTAAAACGAGTAAATTTTTCATCTTATCCCTTAAATATATCTTTTTATGGCAGCTCTTGCCTCTTTGTCTGCCTCGCGTCTTTTTAGAGTCTCGCGTTTATCGTGTAAATTTTTACCTTTTGCAATGGCTAGTCTTGCTTTTACGATGTTTTTATCGCTTAGATAAAGTGCCAAAACAACCAAAGTAAGCCCATCTTGTGAGACTTGACCAAAAATTTTATCGATCTGCTTTCTATGCATCAAAAGTTTTCTGGCTGCTCGCTCATTTGGACGAAATGCGCTATGTGTGGTCTCAAGATAGCTGATGTGGGCGTTTAGTAAGAAAAGTTCGCCCTTTATGACGCGTACAAAGCTATCTTTTAAATTTGCTCTACCAGCCCTTAGAGCCTTGACTTCGCTGCCTTTTAAAACGATGCCAGCCTCGAAGGTTTCAAGTATGCTAAAGTCATGCAAAGCTTTTTTGTTTTTTGCTAGATCTTTTATCAAAGTTTTACCTTTTATTTTACGCTAAATACGCTACTGCCGCTACCACTTAGAAATTTATCTTTAAACTCATTCATCTGTGGATAGAGATTGAAACATGGGGCAAAAAGATCATTTAGCTCCTCGTTTTTATAAATTTCAAGTAGCTCTTTGCTCTTTAAATTTTGCATCTTTTTTGCAGCATTAACGTCTATGTATTGTAAGAAATTGCTTCTAAATTCTTGATAAACCATCGGTGTGGAGCAAAAAACATTTGGCGTGAAGATATTTAAATTTGGCACTTCATCGTCAAATTCTTCTATGATCTCGCCTATGCCGCTTACATTTGCTGCTTTGTAGCCACTTACAAAAAAGGCCACATCTGCGCCGATTTTGGAGGCTATTTGCATCAAATTTTCATGTTTTATATTTAAATTTAGCTCGTCATTTACCATTAGCAAAAAGGTGGCGGCGTTTGAACTACCTCCGCCAAGACCCGCACCAATTGGGATATTTTTGTTGATGATGATTTTATGGGAGCTAAAAAACTCGTCAAGCTCGTTTGAAAAGCCGGCTCTTTTTAGCTCATCTATCGCTTTTTGAATGATGTTATCTTTTATATCGCTGTTGTTACATTCTATGGCAAATGAATCTGACTTTTTAAAATAAATTTCGTCAAAAAGCTGTTCACAGAGGATAAAGCGCGATAAAATTTCGTGGTAGTTGCCCCTAGTGCCAACTATCTTTAAAAATATATTTATCTTTGCAAAGCTTTTCATTTCTCGATTTTTTTTGCTAGCTCATGAATATCGGCTTCACTTGCAGTTTTTGTGGCATGGATATTTTCGTTTTTGATATCGTTTGCTAGTTCGCTTCTTAGTATCATTGTATTTCGTGGCGCTTCGATACCGAGTTTAACGGTATTTTTTGAAATATTTACTATGACAACTTTTATGTCATTTCCTATTAAAATTTCTTCATTTTCTTTTCTTGCTAGGATTAACATTTTTCAACCTTATTTAGAGTGTAATTTATAGTATCATCCGTGATTTGGATTACGCTCATAAATTTATCATAATTTAGCAAATAAATTCCTTGCTTTTGTGTTTCAAAATCGTTAATTTTTAATTTCTTACCATCAAGAATATCATTTATATCCCCAAAGTATGTATTTTCCTGAATATTTAAAAAATCACAAATATTCAAAAATTTTTCATTTTCGTAGCAAAATTTACCTTCACTTATCCTTTTTAATGAGCTTAAAGTTACATTATAACCAAGCTTTTTTCCAAAAATTTCTGCATACGAACGGATATAACTTCCTTCGCTTACGCTTAGACGAATGGTTAAAAATGGGTGTGAGTAGTTTAAAATTTGGCTATCAAAAATTTCCATAGTTTCTGTCTTTAGCTCAAATTCTTCACCATTTCTAGCTAGCTTATAGGCTCTTGTACCATTTATGTGCTTGGCGCTAAATTTTGGTGGGATGTAGCTTATCTTGCCGGTTAGCTCGCCTCTAATGGCTTCAAGTTTTTCTAAATTTAGCTCTTTTACATTTGAAATTTCAGTGATATTTTCATTATCCATGCTTGGACTGCTAGCCCCAAGCCAAATCGTCGCTTCATAGACTTTTGGACTTTTGTCTAAAAATCTAAAAAATTTCGTATACGAGCCAAAAGCGACTATTAAACAACCGCTTGCAAATGGATCAAGTGTGCCTGAAAATCCAGCCTTTTTAACGCCGTATTTTCTCTTTAGTCGTCCTAAAAAGTGGTTTGAGCTCATGCCAGCAGGCTTGTTTGCCACGAAAATGGCGTTCATACTGCCTTTTCCACGAAGCTTGACATGATCTCTCTTACATTGCCACCAAAATTTATAGTCAGTTTAAACTCTTTTTTGATCTTGCTAACCGCACTCACCCTGCCGATACCAAAAATTTTATGTTTAACAAGGTCGCCTTTTTTAAATTCATTACTCTGTTCGATGACTAGCGAGCCATGCGTGATGCCACTCTCGCTTAAAAATCTACTTTTATTTAGTCTTGTTCGCTGACCCTTGTAAAAGCGTGAGTTTGCAAAGCTTAGACTAAGTGTCTTTTTGGCTCTTGTGATCGCCACGTATGCAAGCCTGCGTTCTTCTTCGATATCGCTGCCGTCGCCAATGAGTGGAAAAAATCCCTCTTCAAGACCGATCACAAAAAGGTGCTCAAACTCAAGTCCCTTGCTCGCATGCACGCTCATGATACTAATAGCCTCATCGCTAATGCCGTCTTGCTCACTTGTCAGCGTGATTTCGTTTAAAAACTCTTCCAGATCAAAGCTTGGATTTTGCTTGATCTGATCTTTTAAAACAGCGTAAAACTCGTCGATGTTCGCCGCTCTTTCAGCACCATCTGGCAAGCTCTCGTAGTATTTTTTCACGCCAAATTTAGCTTCAAATTTATCTATTAGGTCAAAAACTGAGCTGCTTTCTTGAAGCTCTTTTAGATTGTTTGCAAACTCAACAAGAGCTGATCTCACCTTTTTGCTAAAGGCTTCGTCGTTATCAGAGATGTTTGAGATCGCCTCGTAAATGGAAATTTTGCCTTCAAATGCCATTTTTTCAAGCTTATCAAGACTCACTTTGCCTAGCCCTCGTTTTGGGCGATTGATGATGCGCCTTATTGAAAAGTCATCGTTTGGATTATTTATAAGCCTTAAGTAGCTTATGATATCTTTAATCTCGGCCCGTTCGTAAAATTTTACGCCACCGACCATTTTATAGGCGATCTGCTCTTTATTTAGCCCATCTTCAAGCGAGCGAGAGAGCGCGTTTATGCGGTATAAGATCGCGATATCTTTTGCCTGCACGCCTTTACTTAAAAGCTCTTTTATGTTTTTTGCGATCTTGCCAGCCTCGACGCTCTCATCAAAGCTCTCTATCAAATTTACAGCCTCGCCTTCGCCTTTTGTGCCCACAAGCTTCTTGCCAAGGCGGTTGCGGTTATGATCTATTAGTTCGTTTGCAGCTTTTAGTATCGCTTCGCTCGAGCGGTAGTTTTTCTCAAGTCTTATGATCTTTACATCTTTAAATTGATCTTTGAAATTTAAGATATTATCTATCTTTGCACCGCGCCAGCCGTAGATACTTTGATCATCATCGCCCACTACGCAGATGTTTTCGTGGCATAGACAGAGCTTTTTTAGCAGTTTATACTGAAGGTCGTTTGTATCTTGATACTCATCAACCATTATGTATTTGTAGCGGTTTGAAATTTCTCTCGCGAGATCTTCGTTTTCGTCTAAAATTTTATATGTAAGCCCCAATAAATCGTCAAAATCAACAAGATTATTTGTTTTGAGATAATCTTCATATTTTTCATAAATTTGAGCAGCTTGTTTGTAAAAGTTATCTTTGCTTTTATCAAATGAAGAGAAATTTGCGTTTTTATAGACCTCTTCGACGCTTAAAAGTGAGTTTTTATAGTTTGAAATTTCACTTGATAAAATCGCCGTGGCGACTGGACTTTCAAAGCTTTTTATAATGCGTTTTTTATCGTCCGTGTCGATTATTACAAAATTATTTTTTCTGCCAAGCTTTTCAATGTAAAGCTTTAAAAACAAAAGTCCAAATTTGTGAAATGTACAAAGCAGTGGCGAATAGTTTTTACCGCTTTGGCTTAGCATCGCCATGGCTCTACTACGCATCTCGTTGGCGGCTTTGTTTGTAAAAGTAAGAGTTAGTGTATTTGCCGCATCTATACCGACCTCGCCGATGAGGTAGGCAAGCCTAGTTGTGATCGTCTTTGTCTTGCCGCTGCCAGCTCCTGCAAGTATGAGCATCGGACCATCTATATGAGTAGCTGCTTCCCGCTGAGATTCGTTTAAATTTGATAGTAAATTTTCCATTTTTTGCTTTTTAAATTTTCTTTTGATTTTAGCCAAAAATGCTTAAAATTACTATTTTTTCTTAAATATATCTTTATTTTTTGGGTTTTGCAAAAAGACTGAGGCTGATTTTTTAGCGTGATCGACTTGCTTCTCTTTTGGCTTGTAGATAGAGAAATTTACAAGGATCGGGCTATTTTCAACCAAAATTTGAACTACCGCGCCAAGTGGAAATGATACCACTGAGGCAAAATTCTCACTACCAAAGCCAGCCTCAAAGCTAAGCTCATCTTGCGTTAGCCTCGCACTTTCAAGCGTGTAGCCACCAAGTGAGAACATAATGACTGGCATGCTAAAGCCACTGCTTACCTCATCTGGCAAGCTAGGCTCAAAGCTAACTAGCGGCAAATTTGCCATAACCGAGAAATTTAGCCCCTTTTCAAGTAAAAAATCAATGCACTCATAGACGTGCATCTTCATCAAAAGCGCAAATTTCTCGTCGTCTAAAATTTCGTCTAACATCTTAATCCTTTGAAATTTCTAAAAACTCATCTACTAGTTTTTTGACCTCGTTTATGCCGATCTGCCAGAAATTTTTATCATCTATATCAAAGCCAAATTTACCCACAAGCTCCCTTGGGCTAAGGCTCCCACCAAGGCTCAAAAACTCGGTGTAAATTTCAACGAAATTTTTGCATTTGCTGCTTTTGTAAAGCCCAAAAAGTGCAAGCACAAGAAGCTGCGCGTAAGAGTAGGCGTAGCAGTAAAATGGAGTGTGGATTAAGTGCGGGATGTAGCTCCACCAAATTTTGTAGTAGTCATTTAGCGTGACGCTTTTGCCAAACATCTTTTTGCTCTCTCTTAGCCAAATTTTATTTAGCTCATCTAGGCTGATCTCGCCCTCGTGTGCGTGCACAGCCCTTTCAAAGGTGGTGAAATTTATCTGGCGGTAAAGCGTGGCAAATATATCCTCGATCTTGCCAGCAAGCAGTGAAATTTTCTCTTTTTTGCTAAGGTTTTCTTTTACGTGGTCAAAAACTAACATCTCGCAAAAGACTGAGGCCGTCTCAGCCGTGGTTAGCGGAGTATCTGAGTTTAGGTAGCTTACATTATAAGAGAGCTTTTGATGCACAGCGTGACCAAGCTCGTGAGCTAGCGTAAAAAGGTCTCTTCGCTGGTTTGTGTGATTTAGCAAAACATAAGGGTGAGTGTCGCTTGATCCTGAGTGAGAAAATGCGCCACCTCGCTTGTTCGGAGCTGGATAAACGTCGATCCAACCGCCACTAAAGGCGCTTTTAGCTATATCGCCAAATTTAGGTGAAAATGTCCCAAACGCCTTTAAAACTATCTTTTTACACTCATCAAATTTATACTCTCCTTCGCTGCTAAGAGGTGCGTATCTATCGTAGTCATAAAGCTTTTTAAGGCCTAAAATTTCTCTTTTTCGCTCGTAAAATTTAGCAACTAGGTCAAAATTTTTCTCAGTTACGGCAATGAGCGAATCAACGCTTTTTTTACTGATTTGATTTTCAAGGTGTCTTGGCTCTTCAGGAAGCTTGAAATTTCTAAGCTCGCAGCTTGTTTTTAGATCAGTTTTTATCATATTGTATATGTAGCCAAGAAGGTGCTGATGCTTGCTAAGCTCGTTTGAGAGGCTTTTGGCGGCTAGTTTTCGCACGTTTTGGTCGTTATCATGAAGCTTGGCTAAAATTTCCTCTTCATTTAAAAGCTCACCTTTAAATTTAAACCTCATCTTGCTCATGCTCTCATCAAAAAGCCTCGAAAAGCCCTCAGCCCCAGTGCTTGCAGTGCGAAGCAAAACTCTTTCTTCAGCAACGCTAAGTTGGTGTGGTTTTGCTTTAGCGAGATTGCTTAGGTAATAGCCATATTTTTTGGAGCTTTTGATGATCTCTTCTTGTTTTTTAGGGCTAAACTCATTAAATTTGATCTCAAAAAATATCAAATTTTCATTTGCTTTTGTCGCTATCTCATCGATCTTTGCGTAAAATGCACCCTTGCTTGTATCTTTAGCAAAATTTAAAAAAGCGTAAGTCATTACTTTTGAAATTTTAGCGATCAAGTTTTCATATTCGCCAAATGCCTTTAAAAACTCATCTGTTTTTAAATTTTCATAAATTTCAAGGTATTTATCTTTAAATTTCTCGCACTCTTTTTGTAAATTTCGTGCGTTTTGCTCGCACTCTTTTTCGTTTACAAAAAGTGCCTTTATATCCCAAACCTGCATAAATTTCCTTTTTAATTTTTGGGATATTTTACAAAAAAATGGATAAAAGTAAAATTTCAGCCAAAATTTAGCTGAAATTTTATGAAGATTAGTTTGAAGTCTCTGAGGCTACGGCTGTAAAAAGAACGTCTGATGAGCTATTTAGCGCAGTTTCAACTGAGTCTTGGATGACGCCAATAGTAAAACCAACTGTTACAAACTGCATTGCTATGTCATTGCTGATACCAAAAAGACCGCACGCTAATGGCACTAGAAGTAGAGAACCGCCAGCCACGCCAGAAGCGCCGCATGCACCAAGAGCTGAGATGAAGCAAAGAAGTAGTGCATCGCCAAATGTGACTGTTATAGATGGGATAGAATTTACCGCAGTAAGCGCTAGGATACTAATGGTAACTGCTGCACCACCCATGTTTATAGTAGCTCCTAGTGGGATTGAGATAGAGTAGAGCTCTTCTTTTAACCCAAGCTTTTTACAAAGTGCCATATTTACAGGGATATTTGCAGCTGAACTTCTTGTAAAAAATGCTGAAATAGCACTCTCTTTTAAACAGATCATGACAAGTGGATAAGGATTTTTTCTAGTTAATATAAAAACCATTGCTGGATAGATGATAAATGCGACAACAAGCATTGCTCCAACAAGAACCAAGATGAGTTTAAGATATCCTGCAAGTACCTCAAATCCAGTTTCATGAATGCTAATAGCTACCATGCCAAAAATACCAAATGGAGCTAGTCTAATGATAAATTTAACAATATGAGTTACACCATCGCTTATGTCTTTAAATACTTTTTTGGTCTCAGCTGTGGAATTTCTAAGTGCTATACCACTACCAACTGCCCAGGTGATGATACCTATATAGTTACCATTTGCAAGAGCGTTTATCGGATTTTCGACCATTTTATAAATGAGATCTTTTAAAACGTTAGTAATTCCTTGAGGTGCTGACATATCAGCACTTGCAAGACCTTTTAAAGAAAGCTCCACTGGAAATAAGAAACTAGCAACAACTGCAACAACGGCTGCTAAAAATGTACCAATTAGATAGAGTGTAATGATCTTTTGCATACCTTTTGTATGACCAAAATCTCTTAAAATAATGGATGTCGCCACTAAAACAAAGACAAGAATTGGTGCAATAGCTTTTAAAGCGCCTTTAAATAAATCTCCTAAAACCGAAGCTGAAGCTGCGATAGAATCGGCTGAACTAGCTTTTTCTTTGGCTTCATTTAGCTGTTTGGCTTCATCTTGACTAAGGCGAGTTTTTATAACTTCATCTACGCTCAAACCACTTTCGTTTTGAATAGTTTGAATTTTAGCTGAGATCTTGTTATAAGGAGCTGCTTCGTAGTGTGTGTAAAAGCCAACTAGGGCACCTAGGATGATACCAACTAAAATTTGAACTATCAAATTTCCATCGGCGTATCTTCTTGCTATGTTTTTAAGCATATTCATTTGACACCTTAATAAATTAGTTTTTTGTTGATTTTAGCTAAACAATTTTTAAATATAAAGAATTTGATAAAGATTAATTAGCCTTTTAAATAGATTTGTTACAATTGCACAAAATTTTAGTTAATAAAAGGATAAAAATGTATCTATTTACCTCTGAAGTTGTAAGTCCTGGCCATCCAGATAAATGCGCTGATATCATTGCTGATAGCATAGTGGATACTATTTTAACACAAGATACAAATGGTCGTGTCGCAAGTGAAGTTTTTGTAGCTGGGAAAAATATAGTAATAGGCGGAGAGATAAACTCAAAGGTAAAACTCTCTTTTAAAGATTACGAAAAGATCGTAAAAGATGCTCTTGCACATATCGGATATGATGGAAAGAGTAATTTTACAAAAGAGCAGTGCTTGCATCCAGATGATATCGAGGTCAAAGTTTATTTAAATCAACAAAGTCCAGATATAAATCAAGGCGTTGATCAAAGTAGCGGTGAGATCGGAGCAGGGGATCAAGGCATTATGTTTGGTTTTGCGAGCTGCGAAGCAAAAGAATTTATGCCAGCAGCTATAACTTATGCAAGAATGCTTTGTGAAAAAGTATATAAATTTGCAAAAGCAAACCCTGATAAACTTGGTGTTGATATAAAAACACAAGTTACTATTGATTACGGTAGCAAAGACAACTTTGAAAACTGCAAACCTCAAAGTATCCACACTATCGTTGTCTCTGCCCCTTGCGTGGAGAGCATGAAGATAGAAGAGCTTCGCGCGCTAATACAAAATTTAATAGACGAAACTGGACTTCCAAAAGAGCTATATAATAAAGAAAAGACGATCATCTATATAAACCCAACAGGCAGATATGTAAATCATAGCTCACTTCACGATAGTGGTCTAACAGGCAGAAAACTAATCGTTGATAGCTTTGGCGGATATAGCCCGATAGGCGGCGGTGCTCAGTCAAGCAAGGACTACACAAAGGTTGATCGCAGCGGACTTTATGCAGCGCGCTGGATAGCTAAAAATATAGTCGCTGCTGGTCTTGCTAAAAAGTGTATCGTCCAAATAAGCTACGCGATCGGTGTTGCAAAGCCAACTTCAGTTAGTGTTGATACCATGGGAACTCATGCAAATGGCATAAATGACGATATGCTTTCAAATTTTGTAAGCGAGCATTTCGCTCTAACGCCTCGCTGGATAACAAATAAATTTGGACTTGATAAGCCAAGTAAAGATACGTTTTTATACGCAAAAGTAGCTGCAAAAGGTCAAGTGGGAAATGCAAAATACCCTTGGGAAAAGCTTGATGCGGTTGATACCTTCAAAGCTTTACTAAAAAAATAATCAAAAAAGTGGCTTTATCTAAAAGCCACTTTAAATTTCTTTTAAAACTCATCCCAAAATACTTTTTTAGGTTTTATGATCTCGCTTTTTGAGCCATTTACGCTGTGATAGACTGCTTTATTATATTTTGTCGCAAGGTGTTTTATAAGCAGCCTTTGAAGCACAGGCTCGCTGCTTGGCACAAACCAGCCATTGTTTGTGATAGCTACAACCACGTCAAATTCGCCCTTGTAAAGCTCCTCTCTTGTCGCTTCATAGCAGATAGCGTTTCTAATTTTTACTCCATCTACCTCGTAGTCGCTAAAATTTTCAGCCTTTTTAAAGTCGCTAGCTCCGCCAAAAAATAGCTTATTTACCGCATCTTGCATAAATTTTGGCAAAGGAATTTCTTCGCCAAATGGCACTAAAAATTTCTTATCCATTCGCCTAAAAGTGCCATCTTGAAATAAAAAGGCGGAGTTATAAATTTGCTTATTTTCATAGGCAAGCGCACCAGCTACGATAGTTATCTTTTTTGAAAGCTCTTTTAGCTCATCAACGAGCAGTGGCTCATTTGTCATAAATAATGGAAACGAGCTCTCTGGCAGCACGATAAGGCGTTTTTGCTCGGCTATGGCGTTATATATCATTTCTAAATTTTTATTTGTAAATTTCATGCGTAAGCTTTTATCCCAGCGCACCCTTTGAGCGATATCGGTGTTTATTAGCTCCACGTCAAATGGCAAGGTTTTTGCCTCGCTACTTTTAAACTGTAAAGCGGCGATGAGGCAGATAAAAGCTAGGATAAATTTTAAAATTTTACCCTTTAGGCTTAAAAAAATGGCTGCTAAAAATATAAATATAAGCCCTCTTGTGCTTGGCTCAAAAGCGCCCAAAACAAGTGTTGCTTCAAGATTAAACCAGTTAAAGCCAAATGGATGAACGTAGCTTACTAAAAATAGTAAAACAGCTCTTAGCACGACAAAACTGGGAAAAGAAGCCACCCAAAACATAAATCCGTAAACAATGGCTACAAAGAGAATGACAAACGGTATAAGCCAGATCAAATCATAGTAGATAAAACTAAAGCTGATCCAGTAAAACCACAAAATTCCTGTGAAAAATCCAACCGCGAAAAAACTAGCTCTGCTTAAATTTATGATGATGTAAATTCCGGTCAAAGTAAGAAACGGCGAGATGAAATTTAAGAGCAAATTCTCGAAGAGGCTTAAAAAAATAAAGTTGGAGAGCAAAAAAGCACCGACAAAGGCTTTTATTATAATTTTAGTGCTAAAATGCCCATTTAAAAATCTTACAAATAAGGAAATCCATGCAAAACGCTGATTTTTTAACATCATTACTACCTCTTGTTGTGCTTTTCGCCATATTTTACTTTTTGGTTATTAGACCTCAACAAAAACAACAAAAAGCCCATGCAGCAATGCTCGCAGCTCTTGATAAAGGTGATAAGATAATAACTAATGGCGGACTTATCTGCGAAGTGATTAAAGCCGAAAATGATTTTATCAAAGTTAAACTTAACGATGATGTAATCGTTCGTATAGCACGCGAGTTTGTAGCTAAAAAGATCGAAGATAAATAATGCGTAACGCAAGAGTCACATATAGGCTAATTATCTTAATATTAGCCTTGATTTTTGGTTTTGGCTTTTCGGTGCCATCTTTTTTTCAAACTCAAAATGGGGCTAAAATTTCACTTGGCCTTGATCTTCAAGGCGGCCTTCATATGCTGCTTGGTGTTGAAACGAGCGAAGCTATTCACTCAAAAATAAAATCAATAGCCGGAAGTATAAATTATTATGCTAAAAAAGAAGATGTGTTAATTGATAAATTTAAGATTAAAGAAGAGAACATTGACTTTACTCTCCTTGATGGCGACGAAGCTCCAAAGGTAGATAAAGCACTAGCTGAGATAAAGGGGCTTGATATAAAAAAAGATGGTTTAAATTACAGCATATCTTTAACCGAGCAAGAAAGAACGGATACGATCGAGTATGCGATCTCGCAAGCTGTTGAAACTATTAGAAATAGGCTTGATCAGTTTGGCCTAGCTGAGCCAACTGTTGCCAGACAGGGCAAAGACAATATCCTAGTTGAGCTTCCTGGTATAAAGACTGAAGAGGATGAACAAAGAGCAAGAGATCTCATCGCAAAGGCTGCTCACTTGCAGTTAATGGCAGTTGATGATAAAAGACAAGATCAGGCTAATACAATGAGCGAGGCTGAAGCTGAAAGCTACGGTGATGTGATCTTTAAAGATGCTAAAAATGACCGCGTGAAATATGTCGTTAAAAATATCCCAGTGCTTGACGGCTCGATGCTAACTGATGCAAAAGTCGCATTTTCTCAGCAAAATAACCTACCGATCATAAATTTCACTCTTAACTCAGAAGGCGCTAGAATTTTTGGTGATTTTACTGGCGCAAATGTCGGCAAAAGGCTTGCTATCGTGCTTGATGGGAAGGTCTATTCAGCTCCAGTTATAAATGAAAGAATAGGTGGCGGCAGCGGCCAGATCAGTGGTGGCTTTACTCTTGATGAGGCTCACGATGTAGCGATCGCTCTTAGAAGTGGCGCGCTTTTAGCCCCTGTTAAGATGCTGGAAAAAAGAAGCGTTGGCCCATCTTTGGGACAAGAGAGCATCAATCAAAGCATGGTAGCTCTTGCTGCTGGATCTATCTTGGTTGTACTTTTTATGCTAGTTTATTATGGAATTTCTGGAATTTTTGCAAATATCGCACTAGTTGCAGACGTCGTTATATTAGTAGCTGTCATGGCGCTTTTTGGAGCGACGCTTACTTTACCTGGTATGGCTGGTATAGTGCTAACTATCGGTATGGCAGTTGATGCAAACGTCATCATAAATGAGCGCATACGTGAGCTTTTGCGTGAAGGAGTGGCTATAAGGACAGCCGTTCAAAAGGGTTATGAGCACGCCATGAGCGCGATTATTGACTCAAATTTAACTACTATCATCACAGTTGCGGTGCTTTACGCTTATGGTACTGGTCCAGTTAAAGGTTTTGCTGTGACAATGGCAATAGGCATCATGGCTTCGATGCTAACAGCTATACTTGGCACTCACGGTATGTTTGATGCTGTTATGGATAAGATAGAAAAAAGTGGAAATACCAGACTTTGGTTTGGTTATAAAAGGAGCTAATGATGCAAATTTTTACTAAAGCAAGAGTTTATGATTTTATGCGTTTTAGATTTGCTTCGCTAGCATTTTCTATATTTTTATTTGTTGGCTCGATCTTTTTGCTTGTTACAAAGGGTCTAAACTATGGCATTGATTTTTCTGGTGGTACGCTTATTCAGCTAAAATATGACATCAAAGCGCCACTTGATAAAATTCGCGACGCTTTTGGCACAAATGAAGTGCTTAAAAACGCCTCTGTTACTGAGTTTGGAAGCGAAGATGAGGCTGTTATTAGATTTTCAGGTTCAAGCTCAAATTTAACTGGCGACATCGGTGCTGAGATAAAGCAAATTTTAAAAGATACTGGAAATTTTGAAGTAAGACGTGTCGATATCGTTGGTCCAAAGGTTGGCGATGAGCTCAGACAAAAGGGCTTGATGGCTCTAGGAATTTCACTAATTGGCGTGCTAATTTATATCACATTTAGATTTGAGTGGCGTTTTGCTCTAGCTGCGATCGCAACTGAAATTCACGATATAGTTATAACTGTTGGTGCTATTTCGCTATTTAATATTGATGTAAATTTGGACACATTAGCTGCTGTTTTAACGGTTCTTGGCTACTCACTAAATGATACGATTATTATCTTTGATAGGATAAGAGAAGGCATCAAAGAGAGTAAGAGAACTGATATTGAAGGTGTTATAAACGAGTCAGTCTCAGCCACACTTTCTAGAACTATCTTAACTTCAGCAACTACGATGATGACAGTTCTTGTGCTATTTTTATTTGGTGGAGATATGATACATGGATTTTCATTTATTCTTATCGTTGGTATTGTCATAGGAACGATCAGTTCGATCTACATCTCTTCGCCGTTTCTTATCTGGTTTAAATTTAGCATCGAGCATTTTAGAAGTAGAGAGACTGAAAAACAAAAGATAAAAAAAGAGCGCGAAAAAGAGCGTGCTATGTTTGAGAAAGGCGTTGTGTAAGGAGGGATAATGAACTGGGGAAAAGTTATCTACATATTTTTTGCATTGATGAGTCTTACGACTACGGCAGAATTTTTATATGATAAAAATGAGATTGCGCTTTTTGTGGCGGCTAGTATAAATTTGGTTTCAACGCTACTTAAGATCGGTGTTAAAAATTTACTCTCAGCTGAGCTTTTTGCAAGCTCACTGGTTGCTGATTTGCACCTTATACCAGCTTTTGTTATTTTGCAAGTCTCTGAAAATATAACACTTAGCTATTCGTTGGCTATTGGTGCAGTCATCGCAAATATATTTTCACTAGCCTTGGTTTTAATAGAATCAAGTAAAGCTCAAGAAGAATTTTAGGAGAAAAAATGGCTGAAAAGAGAAAATATGAGCCTTTAAAGATAGAAAAAAAATGGCAAGAAATTTGGGATAAAAATGAAGAATTTGAACCAAAAGACGATCTAAGCTTGCCGAAAAAATATATCCTAAGTATGTTTCCGTATCCAAGCGGACGCATACACATGGGGCATGTAAGAAACTACTCTATCGGCGATGCACTTGCTAGATCATATAGAAAAAGCGGCTACAACGTGCTTCATCCTATTGGCTTTGATAGCTTTGGCATGCCAGCTGAAAACGCAGCCATAAAACATAAAATTCACCCTAAAATTTGGACCTATGAAAATATCGACTATATGAAAAAAGAGCTAGCAAGCCTTGGCTTTTCATTTTCTAAAAAGAGAATTTTAGCCACATCTGACCCACTTTACACAAAGTGGGAGCAAAGCTTTTTTATAAAGATGTTTGAAAAAGGACTTGTTTATAGAAAAAGTGCCGTCGTAAACTGGTGCGAGTACGATCAAACCGTACTTGCAAACGAGCAAGTAGAGGACGGCAAATGCTGGAGATGCGGCAACGAAGTGGTGCAAAAAGAGCTTCCAGGATATTACTTTAACATCACAAAATACGCTAGCGAGCTACTTGATGATCTAAAAACACTTGAAGGCAAGTGGCCAAATCAAGTCATCACAATGCAAGAAAACTGGATCGGCAGAAGCTACGGCTTGGAGTTTAAATTTAGCCTTGATGAGGCATCAAAAGAGACTTTGGGCGGTAAATTTGATGGCTTTGAAGTATTTACAACAAGACCTGATACGATTTACGGCGTTAGCTACACAGCCCTTGCGCCAGAGCATCCTATCGTAAAAGCACTACTTGAAAATGCTAAATTTGATGAAAATAAAAAGGCAAAGATAAAAGCCATACTTAATCAAAGCCCAAGAGAGCGTCAAGCGAGCGAAAAAGACGGAGAGTTTTTAGGAATTTACGTCGTTCATCCACTCACAAATGAAAAGATCCCAGTTTGGGTTGCAAATTTCATCCTAGCTGACTACGGCAGTGGCGCTATCATGGCTGTACCTGCTCATGATCAAAGAGACTTCGAGTTTGCAACTAAATTTAATCTACCTATAAAACCAGTCGTAAAGCCACTTGAGGGCGAGAGTGACGGCTCTAAGGCATATTCGGAGTATGGAATTTCTATAAATTCTGAGCTCATAAACGGTCTTGTTTCAGAGGAAGCTAAAAGCTTTATAATAGAGAAATTTGAAAAAGATGGTTTAGGCAAAAGGATCACAAACTATAAACTAAGAGACTGGGGAATTTCTCGCCAAAGATACTGGGGTGCGCCGATACCTGTTGTGCACTGCAAATGCTGCGGCGTAGTGCCAGAAAAAGAGGAAAATTTACCTATCGCGCTACCAGAAGATGTTGAGATCACAGGCGAGGGCAACCCACTTGATAAACACCCAACTTGGAAATTTACAAAGTGTCCAAAATGCGGCCAAGACGCGATCAGAGAGACTGATACGATGGATACATTTGTGGAGAGTAGCTGGTATTTTGCTAGATTTGCAAGCGATGAGAAGACGTGGGAACAAAAAGCGCTTGATGAAAAGAGTGTGAATTATTGGATGAACGTAGATCAGTATATCGGTGGTATCGAGCATGCGATATTGCATCTTTTATATGCTAGATTTTTCCAAAAGGTCTTAAGGGATCTTGGCTATCTAAGAGACGATGAGCCGTTTGAAAATTTACTAACTCAAGGCATGGTCTTAAAAGATGGCAAAAAGATGAGCAAAAGTAAGGGCAACGTCGTAGATCCTGACGATATTATCAATAAATATGGTGCCGATACGGCAAGACTCTTTATCCTTTTTGCAGCGCCTCCTCAAAAAGAGCTTGAGTGGAACGATAGCGCAGTTGAAGGCGCGTTTAGGTTTTTAAATAGGCTTTGGGAAAAGGCACAAACCATCAAAAAGATGGATAAAATCCCAGCTATAGACCATGAGAGTTTAAGCAAAGATGAGAAATTTGCAAGACTAAAAATTTATGAAGCGCTTAAAAAATCAACCGAGGTTTTTAGCGACACATTTGCTTTTAATACATTGATCGCTGCTTGCATGGAGGCACTAAATGCTATAAATGCGCAGGATAACGAAGATGTAAATGCTGAGGGCTTTTTTATCATCTTAAATTTACTCGAGCCTATCGTGCCGCATATTGCAAACGAGCTTAGCGAAGAGCTTTTTGGTAGGAAAAATTTCACAAAGATAGACGTAAAAGAAGAGGTTTTTGTAAAAGATAGCATCGCTCTTGCAGTTACGGTAAATGGCAAAAAAAGGGCTGAGTTTGAAGTGGCAGCGAGCGAGAGTGAGGGTGAAATTTTAAAGCTAGCTAAACAAAATGTGGCTAAATGGCTTGAAGGAAAAGAAATTTTAAAAGAGATTTATATAAAAGGCAAATTAGTAAATTTTGTCATTAAAGGATAAATTTTGAGATATTTTTTAGCGTTTTTTATTGCGATATTTATCTGCGGATGTGGTTATAAACCAGTTTCAAAGATCACACATGATCTAGTTGGCGATAAAATTTATGTTGATGTGATCATCAGTAAAGAAGAGCCAAAAAATAGTGTTTGGATAAAGGATGCTGTAAAAGAGGGCATGGTCGCAAGGCTAAATAAAAATTTATCAAGCAAAGAGAGTGCTGATACTTCGATAATTATTTCGGTAAAAGATTTAAATTACGAAGCAATTATTTATGATGAGTTTGGCTACATTACGTCATATAAAGCACATCTTAGCTTAAATTATAAGACTAAATTTAAAGATGGCAGTGTAGTTGATATTCCAGCCACTGGCGAGTATGACTTTAGTGTCGCAAGACGTCAAAAAGATGTAAGATTTGCTGACAGCATTCTTAGTGATACTCAAAAATACGAAGCTATCAAAGAGGCATCAAAAGAGGCCTTTGATGAGTATATCGCAAGTTTAGCGGTAAAAGGATATAGAAATGGCAGCAGTAACCGTTAGTCAAATAGTCAAGGAAGCCTTAAATGAGATCAAAGATCGCCATTTGATGCTAACGCCAGAGAATTACACTGAAGTCTATAATGAAATTTCTAAAAAACATGGCTTTACAACAGAAGAGAGTAAAAAGATAGAAAAATATATCTCAAGACTTGGTGATGAATATAAAAATCAAGCCTTGAGCCTTCATATAAAGACGGTCGATGAGTTTGTTGCTTTTATGACTGCCAGGCTCTCTAGGGGTGCTCAACAAGGAGCAGGACTTGCGGCTGACGATAAAAAATTACAATCACTAAACGCATTTGCTAGAAGAATTCTGCAAGCTATCTCAATGCTTCACAATAAAGATGCAAAAAGCTTAGCAGAGCAAAGTATGCAACTGCTCGCTAGAAGATATGATGAGAAAAATCTTGAAGAAATGTGCCTTAGATGGTTTGATTTTGTTAGCTCGTATGACACTGAATTTTTAGAATTTTTGAAATATTATGGTGTTAGAAATTTTGATGATTTAAAGACAATGAGTTCTGAACTTGAGAAATTTCTTACACAAAAAGATGAAGATGGCGAAGAGGATGTTTTAATTCAGCTGTTAAGCCTTACTCTTGAGCCTTCTATTACAAAGGATCTTGATGAAGAGCTTAGCACGATAAGAAGTACTTTGAAGCAAAATCCTAAAACCTTAAATAGTAAAGAATTTCAAGAAAAGGTAAAGGCATTTGTTGATCGCAGAATAGAAGAAGATAGAACGGAGATCATCGAAAAAGTTGGTTCGCTAAATAATGTCTTGCAAAATATAAGCGAGAGAATTTCTGATATCGCGGTTAGTTCGCAAAGTAGTTCTGATAAAGTAAAAAGCATTAAAAATGATCTAAAAAATGTAAATTTAAATACAAATAGCATTGATCAAGTAAGAAGCATGCTTATTGAGATCGCTGGTGCTTTGGAGATCGAGAGCAAAGAGCTTGGTATCGAGATGCACAATAGGCAAGCTACTATTTTAGAGCTTCAAAACAGAGTGAATAGTCTTGAAAAAGAGCTTGAAGAAGCTAAGTTGGAGAGCAAAGAGGACTTTTTGACAAAAGTATCTACTAAGCGTGCTTTGATGAATGAGATTCAACGCATTGAAGAAGCGTATAAACGTTATGGGACTGATTACTCTATATGTTTTGTTGATATTGACTTTTTCAAAAGCATAAACGATACTTATGGGCATGAGGCTGGAGATGTTATTCTTTCAGCAGTGGCTCAAGTGCTTAAGAAAAACGCTAGAAAGGTTGATTTCGTTGGTAGATATGGCGGTGAAGAATTTGTAATCTTACTTCCAAGCACTGGCTTAAAAGATAGTGTTAAATTTGGAGATAAGCTAAGAAGTATGATAGAAAATTTTAAATTTATCTATAAAAATGAGCGTATTAAGGTTACTATAAGCTCTGGTATAGCGACAAGAAGTGCAAATTTAAGTGAGACGATGACGCTTGAGGCTGCTGACAAGATGCTTTATCTCTCAAAAGAAAATGGTAGAAATCAAGTAATGCCAAAGATAATCGAGGAAAAATGAGCCTAGCTAAATTTCTTGATGGCAAGCCGCTTTATTACAAAGAGATTGATTATGGTAGGATTATTAGAGCGTATGCGACTATAAAAGAGCATATAAAGCCATTTAAAATTATTCACATCATCGGCACAAATGGCAAAGGAAGTACTGGCCGCTTTTTAGCGCAAATTTTAAGCCAAAATGGTGCAAAAGTAGGGCACTACACGAGCCCTCATATATTTAAATTTAACGAGCGATTTTGGCTAAATGGTGAGGTCGCTAGCGATGAAATTTTAGAGGTAGCTCATGAGCGTTTGCAGGCTCTTTTAAGCGACGAGTACAAGGTAAAAACGAGCTATTTCGAGTATATGACGCTACTTTCTGCGGTACTTTTTGAGGGTTGCGATTATTTTGTCTGCGAGGCTGGCATGGGTGGTGTGCTTGATGCGACAAATGTCTTTGAAAAAGAGCTAAGTATTTTTACGCCCATCGGACTTGATCATACGGCAGTTCTTGGGGATAGCTTAGAAGAAATTTCACACACGAAATTTGAAGCTATGGGCAAAAGAGCTATTTTAAATGATGAGATGAACGAGATAAGCGTTGCTATCGCAAAAGAGATCGCAAACCAGAGGGGCGCAATTTTAAGCTTCCCAAGAGAAATTTTAACCAAAGAAAATTTAAACGAGATCGCAAACTA
Organism: Campylobacter concisus; assembly: GCF_002912895.1. Lineage (GTDB taxonomy): Bacteria > Campylobacterota > Campylobacteria > Campylobacterales > Campylobacteraceae > Campylobacter_A > Campylobacter_A concisus_G. Next base: position 8,747 of record NZ_POZX01000033.1, on the reverse strand, counting down.
TGTAGATAAATTTAATCTACCAGAGTTTTTACGATCAAATTTAACTCTAGCCTACGCTGCTGCTAAAATTTTAGATAGCAGCATAGACATAAAAAAGCTTGGTGCTCTTACGCTTCGTGGCAGATGCGAAAAGATTGCTTCAAATTTATACGTTGATGTCGGTCACAACGAGCTTGGTGCTAAGGCTGTAGCTAAGAAATTTAGTTCTAAAGAGTTTAGCGATAAGAAGCTAACTCTAGTTTATAACTCATTTTTAGATAAAGATTTCAAGGCGGTTTTGGCAGCTTTAAAGCCAGTCGTTGAGGACGTGCTACTTTATCACTACCACTGCGAGGGCAGGGAGCTTGGCGGAGAGCTCATAAATAAAGCGTTAAACGAGCTTGAAATTTCACATAGAGAGTTTGAGTCAAGCGATATGAACGATATAAAAGAGGCAAAAAACGGCAAAATTTACCTAGTATTTGGCTCGTTTCACCTGGTCGAAGCCTTTTTAAAAGAGTACTATGCAAGCAAAGGTCTATGAGTATCTTTTAACGCACGCCCCACAAATTCTCATCTGTGAAGATGACAAAGAGGCGGCACTTTGTGCTGATGCGGCCAGTTTCGCTGGCTTTAACGTTTTTAAATTACCTGATTTTAGAGCCAAAAAGGGTGATGATTTAAGAAGCTTTAACGAAGAGCTTTTTGAAATTTCATCAGTACTTAGCAAATACTATAAATTTGATAGTAAAAAGATTATTATTAGTCCATTTAGTACGCTTTTAAATCCACTTCCAACGCAAAAAAATTTAGAGAGCTCCACGGTTAAGTTAAAAGATAATATAAACTTAAACGAATTTGCCGACCTGCTTATACGCTTTGGCTATGAGTGTGTAGATATCGTTGAGAGCGTTGGTGAGTTTAGCATACGCGGCGAAGTGATCGACATTTACGGCGTAAATATGGATGATCCTGTTAGGATCTTGCTTTTTGGTGATGAGGTTGAGAGCATTAGGAGCTACAACACCGCCACGCAAATTAGCAACAAAAATGAGCTAAGCGAGGCCGAGATCGTTCCTTTTATCGCAAATTTAAGTAAAGACGAGTTTGAAAAGGTCAGCCAAAAGATCGAGGATATGCAAAGCGATGTCTTGGTGAGCGACCTAAATTCGCTTGGATTTTGGGCGATCGATAGCTTTAGCGACTATTTAAAAGTTTTTGACTCAAGGCTTGTTAAAAAGATCGATTTTGAAATTTATGATGTGCCTGAGGAAAAATTTAAGGGCATTGAAATTTTACCTGAACCAAAGTTTTATAAAGACCTAGAGGTCACTTTAAATTTTGACTTTTTTGAGCTAAATAAAAGCAAAAACATAACCGTTCTTTCAAGAAATGAGGGGCTTTTTAAAGGTTATGAGCTTGATAGCTTTACAAATGTAAAGCTTGAAATTTCGCCACTTGTGGTAAATATAACCTCAAGCGACAAGATAGTCGTTTCACTAAATAAATTCGAGAAAAAAAGGCGAGTTAAACGCTCAAGTCTTGTGGTAGACGAGTTAAAAGTAAATGACTATGTCGTGCATGAAGACTATGGTATAGGTAAATTTCTAGGGCTTGAAAAGATCAAGGTTTTGGGTGCTACGAAGGAATTTGTGGTCATTGCTTATCAAAATGACGACAAGCTTCTTTTGCCAGTTGAGCATCTAAATCTGATAGACCGCTACATCGCACAAAATGGCTCTATGGCGGTGCTGGACCGCTTAGGCAAGGCAAATTTTGCCAAGATAAAAGAAAAGGTTAGAGAAAAACTCTTTGCGATCGCTTCAAAGATCGTAGCTATGGCGGCAAAAAGAGAGCTCGTGGCTGGTAAAGTTTTGCAAAAAGAAGACATCTCTTATCTAAATTTTGTCCAAGACGCTGGCTTTTCATATACGAGCGATCAGCAAAAAGCGGTAAATGATATAAGAGATGAGCTAAAAAGCGGCAAGGTGATGGATAGGCTCCTTAGCGGTGACGTGGGCTTTGGTAAGACTGAAGTTGCTATGAACGCCATTTTTACTTGCATAAAATCAGGCTTTAGCGCATTTTTCTTTGTGCCAACGACGCTTCTTAGCTCGCAGCACTACAAGACGCTAAGCCAAAGATTTAGCAAATTTGGCATAAAGGTCTTTAGGCTAGATCGCTTCTCAAGCGCCAAAGAGAAGTCGAGCCTGCAAAAAGCACTAAAAGAAAACGAGCCAATAGTTTGCGTGGGTACACATGCACTTCTTGGTGTAAAGGCTGAAAATTTGGGGCTTATCGTCGTTGATGAGGAGCATAAATTTGGCGTTAAGCAAAAAGAGCAGCTAAAAGAAATTTCTCAGCACTCGCACATCTTAAGCATGAGCGCTACGCCGATACCAAGAAGCCTAAATATGGCGCTTAGCAAGATAAAAACATATAGCATTTTAGCCACTCCGCCAAGCTCAAGGCTTGATGTTAGAACAAGTGTGAGAGAGTGGGACGAAAAGGTCGTCAAAGAGGCTATAATGCGTGAGCTAAGACGTGGCGGGCAGACCTTTTACATCCACAACCACATCGCAGATATCGAGCAGACGGCAAATGAGCTAAGAAAAATTTTGCCAAAGCTTAGGATTTTGATACTTCACTCAAAGATAAATGCGAAAGTTACTGAAGATGAGATGATGAAATTTGAGCGGGGTGAGTACGACCTGCTACTTTGCACCAGTATCGTTGAAAGCGGCATCCACCTGCCAAATGCAAACACTATAATCGTAGAAAATGCCAATAAATTTGGTATGGCTGACCTGCATCAGCTCCGCGGTCGCGTAGGCAGAAGCGACAAGCAGGCCTACTGCTACTTTTTGGTAGAAGATAAAGATGCCATTAGCAAAGACGCACTAAAACGTCTTGTGGCACTTGAAGGCAACTCATTTTTGGGCGCTGGCTCGGTGCTAGCGTATCACGACCTTGAGATAAGAGGTGGCGGTAACATCATCGGCGAGGCGCAAAGTGGCCATATCGAGGCTATCGGCTACTCGCTATATCTAAAAATGCTAGAAGATGAGATAAATAAGCTTCTTAATCAAGACTCCGCAAAGCTTGACAAGATCGATCTAAAGCTTAGTGTGAGTGCCTTTTTAAATCAAGAATTTATAAGAGAAGATAGACTAAGGCTTGAAATTTACAGGCGCCTTAGCAAGTGCAAAGAAGTGAGTGAAGTCTATGAGATACAAAGCGAGCTTGAGGATAGATTTGGCAAGATAGATACGTTTACAAAGCAGTTTTTAGACGTCATTATCATCAAAATTTTAGCTCTAAAAGCTGGTATAAAAACAATCTCAAATAGTGAGCAAAACATACTAATAACAAAAAATGATGATGAAAAGATCAGACTAAAGTCACGCAGCAAGGACGACGACGATGTTTTGGCTGAAATTTTGGTCTATCTAAGAAAGGATAAGAAGTGATAGATTGGGGCGTGAAGTATGCAGCGATTTACAGAAGCACAAAAGGCATGCTAAAACCAGTTGATGATATTGATTTTGTTGATATCGACTCACTTTATGGGCTAGAAAAACAAAAAGAAATTTTACTAAAAAATACTCTAAATTTTATAGATGGTAAGGATGCGAACCACGTGCTTCTTTGGGGTGAGAGAGGATGTGGCAAGTCAAGTCTCGTAAGGGCTGTTTTTACTAAGTTTTATAAAGCCGGACTTCGCATAATCGAGCTTGGATGCGAAGATCTAAAATACCTTGGCGACATCATCGACGAGATTAGAAAAAGTGAGTTTAAATTTATCATTTTTTGCGATGATCTAAGCTTTGAAAATGGTAGCAATGAGTATAAATTTCTAAAACCTATAATGGACGGCTCTATCCAAAAACCACCTAAAAACGTACTTTTATACGCCACGTCAAATCGTCGTCATCTAATAAGTGAGTTTAAAAGCGAAAATGAAAACTCGCAGTTAATGGACGGTGAGATACATTACAGTGACGCAGCTCAGGAGAAAATTTCTCTTTCAGATCGCTTTGGTCTTTGGATTAGCTTTTATCAAGGCAACTACGAAGAGTATCTAAAAATGGTTGATTTTTGCTTCAAAGACTACGCAGGTGATAAAGAGGAGCTTCATACGCTTGCTAAAAATTTCGCCACGCTAAGAGCCAGCAGAAGTGGTAGGACGGCAAAGCAGTTTTATCTAACTTTTAAAGAAAATTTAAAATGACTTCAACTGATCTATTTTTAACCTTATTTAATCACAAAAGCAAAAATTTTGATGAGCTAAAGTGGCCAGGCGAGGGTACTTTTGAGGTTGTTTTGGGCGCTATTTTAGTGCAAAATACCAACTGGAAAAACGTAGAAAAAGCGCTAGATAATCTAAAAAAAGCAAACAAAGATAGCCTACAAGGCATTTGCGAGCTTGAAAACAGCGAGCTTGCTACGCTCATAAAGCCAAGTGGCTTTTACAACACAAAGGCAAAACGGCTAAAAATGCTCTGCCTAGCTATAAAAAATGAATTCGAGAGCTTTGAAAATTTTAAAGAAAATGCCAGCCGTGAGTGGCTCATAAGCGTAAAAGGTGTTGGAGCCGAGACTTGCGATGCGATACTGGCATATGCTTGCGGTAAGCCATATATGGTCGTTGATGCTTACGCACTTAGGATAATGGCATATTTTGACTATACTTTTGAGAGCTACGACGAGGCTGCTGAGTGGTTTAGTTCGCTTGATTATGATAAAATTTATAAATTTCTTGATAGTGAGGAATTTGATGAGGTTGAAATTTTAAAACTCTATCACGCTCTTATTTTGGAGTTTTGCAAGGAAAATTTCAAAGGTAAAATCTTAAGCCAAAATGGTCAAAAAATATTAAGCAGCATTAAAAATTAAACTACTAATATGTAACAACTATTTATAAATTTACCAAAGATTGGGGCTTTTTATAATCTATTTTAAAATTCTGTGCTAAATTTACACAAAATTTATCTTATTTAATTTAGGAGGAGTGATGATTTATGATAACATCGTTAAAACGATTGGTAATACACCTATTGTAAAGATAAAAACAGGTGCTGATGAAGCCGAAATTTACGTAAAACTAGAGTTTTTTAATCCAGGTGGCTCTGTAAAAGATAGGATCGCATTTAATATGATAACTAAGATGCTAGCTGACGGTACGCTAAAACATGGTGATACTATCGTTGAGCCAACGAGCGGAAATACTGGCATTGGTGTAGCGATGTGCGGTGTTGCACTTGGTTTTAAAGTGATACTTTGCATGCCAGAGAGCATGAGTATCGAAAGACGCAAAATAGTAGCTGCTTATGGCGCACAACTTGAGCTTACTCCAGCGTCTGGTGGTATGAAAGCAGCGATCGCAAGAGCTACAGAGCTAGCAGCTCAGTCAAATCACGTAATGCTAAGCCAGTTTGAAAACAAGTATAACCCACAAGCTCACGAACTAACAACAGCTGCTGAAATTGTGGCTGATTTTAGTAAGCTTGATGCATTTGTAGCTGGTGTTGGCACAGGTGGTACAATAAGTGGCGTAGCAAAGATTTTAAAAGAAAAGGGCTATGATACTAAGATTATCGCAGTTGAGCCTGAAGCATCGCCGGTTTTAAGTGGTGGTAGCCCAGGACCACATAAAATTCAAGGCATCGGAGCAGGATTTTTACCAAATACTATGAATATGAGCTTAGTTAGCGAGGTAGAAAAAGTAAGCAACGATGATGCGCTAAACGCAGCTAGATCAATCGCTAAAAGTGATGGACTCATGATAGGTATAAGCGGTGGTGCTGCTTACGTGGCTGCAAAAAGAGTGGCTAAAAGACTTGGCACTGGCAAAAAAGTACTTTTTATAGCTCCAGATAATGGCGAAAGATACTTAAGTACAGAGCTTTACGGAGCATAAAATATGTGGGAGAGTCTAAAGGAGCTAATTCAAACTGTTCGTGAAAAAGACCCATCAGTACGTAAGTGTTGCTTTTTGGCAATACTTATAAATACCCCTGGTATTCATGCGGTTTTGTTTCATAAAATTTCTCATTTTTTATATAAAAAAGAACATTTTTTTCTAGCTAGACTCATCTCACAAATTGCAAGATTTTTAACGGGCATCGAGATCCATCCTGGAGCAAAGATCGGCAGGAGATTTTTTATAGATCATGGCATGGGTGTGGTTATCGGTGAGACAGCTGAGATAGGCGATGATGTAATGATGTATCATCAAGTAACACTTGGAGGCACCGGAAAAGAGTGTGGCAAAAGACATCCGACTGTAAAAAATGGTGTGACTATCGCAGCTGGCTCAAAGATACTAGGTGCCATAACGATCGGTGAAAATGCCAAGATCGGCGCAAACTCAGTCGTGTTAAAAAATGTTCCAGCAAATGCGACAGTCGTTGGTATACCAGCGAGAATAGTTCGAGTAAATGGGACAAAATTTGAACCAGAATTTATTATCTAATCTTAAAGATTAGATAAATTTATTCTTACTTTTTATGCTTTAAAATTTGAGCATAAATTTCGTCTTTTAGTTTTAACTTCTCTTTCTTTAAATTATCAATTTCAGATGGTTTTGCTAGATTGTCGTCTATTTTTTTATTTAGCTCATCATGTTTTTTGCAAAGAGCAGCAAAACGAGCATCGGTTTTCTTTAGCTCATTTATAAGGTCTGTATATTCGTGTAACATATCGGCTCCTATAAAAATTTGAGAAATTTTATCAAGACTTTGTAAATGCTTGGATATAAAAAAGGCGCTAAGCCATTGCTTAAATTTTTAAAAAGGGCAAGTAGAAAAATTATTTTATACGTATTTAAATTCCTCAGGTTTGTGTTTGCTTTTTACAACGCGCTTGGTTAGACGTATTCCATCAACGGTGCCGATGACTAAAAGCTTTGATCCTGTCCCCACTAATGTGTCACCATTTGGCATTGGTACAAAATTATTATTTATATCTCTAATGCCTACTATGTCCGCATTTGTAATATTTCGTAGATGAGTCTCTTTTAATCTTTTAAATCTTATCCAAGAGTAATCAGGCACAAGAATTTCTTCTATATCGATAGGTGAATTTTTTGTATACAAAAACTGCTCTAATAAATTTTCCATGTCCGGCCTTACGCTCATGGCACTTAACCGTTGCGCGACTAAGCGAGATGGGCTTACTACATTATCAGCACCTAATTTTTTTAATCTTTGCGTATCGTCTTCTGTCTCTGCATTTGTAATGATATGATAAGGCTTTCTACGACCTATCTCTTTTTCATAAAGTCTTACAGATGCTATAAGGGCGATGTTATCAGCAATATTTGAGCTAAGAGTTATAAGTCCTTTTGCGCTTGATAGATGTGTCTTTAAAAAGGCAATTTGTGTATGTGGCTGAGCTTTTATGAAATATGGATATTTATAAATTTGAGCTAGCTCTGCAATATCTTCTCTATCATCGACCACTACAAAAGGTATATGATTTTCGCGAAATTGAGCACTAAGTTCGATTGTGTATAGATTGTGATAACAAATAACGAAGTGATTTTTTAGTCTTGCGATCCTATAAAGCATGCGTCGTTCCTTTAAAATGCTAATTAATGTACCTCTTTTTAAAACCTCAACCATAATACCAATCGATAGTGTAAATATAATAAAACCAATAAGTATAAATGTGATAGTAAAAATTCTGCCCTTTGGAGTTATTGGAGCAACTTCGGTAAAACCAACTGTTGTAAAAGTCATGCCAGCTTGGTAAAAGGCATCTATTAGCGAGAAATTATCTATTAAGACATAACCTAATGTTCCAAAAAGTAACAGTAATACAACTGATATTAGTGGAAATCTAAATGGTTTTAATTGTTCGTAAAGCTCAGTATCTAGGCTTATTTCTGGTTTTGTAGAGTTTGACCAGTTGAGGAATTTTAAAAGCCTTGAGAGAAAAGACATAAATTCCTCTTCATTTTATATTCTTAGTTTGATTGTTTTTTCATCGTTCTTAGAGTAGAAGCAGCAACTTTTATCTTTCTTGTAGTACCATCTTCTAGTGTAACGCGAATCGTTCTAAGATTTGGCAAGAATCTTCTTTTAGTTTTATTGTTAGCGTGGCTCACATTGTTGCCTATCATCGGTCCTTTGCCTGTTATCGCACATCTTTTTGACATTTTTTTTCCTTATAAACAAAAATTTCTGCTGATTTTATCTAAAACAAACAAAAGTAATGCTTAAATAGATTCTTTTTTAAAAGAATTGATTTTTATTAATAATCTAGATAAAATAACACCTTTGTCTATAAATTATAAATAGCAAAAATATTTAGAAATCTTGAGTGATATAAAATGCTTAGTAAAGAGTTGATCGAAAAAAATGTTGATTTTGTTTTACAGATGCCAACTCTTTTTGAAAAGATCGAGCACTTTTTGTTAGCTGGTAATGTAACTGAGGCAGTTGCTACTTTACAAAATATAGCATCTTTTAAAACTTATTTTAGCTCCATTTTTAAGCGTGCAAAATTTGATATTCCTTATGATGGCAACGATTTGGTAGTAATAGCAAATATGCTTGGCATTGATACTTTTAGAGCAATAGTACTTTCTTATTTTATATTTTTAAAATCTCCAAAAATTTATAAGGTATTTAATTTTAAAATCGTCGATTTGATAGAGCTTAATGCCAAAATTTTATCAGATTGGCTAAAGGTATTAAATTCTTTTAAAGAAAAGCACTATAACTATTTATCGCTTGCTCCGTATTCTATGGCCTGTATTATAG
>NZ_POZX01000032.1:0-78000 GCF_002912895.1 Campylobacter concisus | reverse complement strand
GCTTTATTAATTAGTAGTAATTTTTTAACAAAATTGTGATACATACAAATAGAAAATAGCACATTTAAAATAAATGCCGTTCTCATCCTGAGAAGCTTCATTTTTTCTCCTTGAAAATAATTAAGTCATTTTATTAATTTTACTTTTAAAAGATGTTAAATTTTAAAAATTAGAAAAAAGTGAGTTTTTGCAGAGAATTCCTGCTTCTCTGCAAATTTTGTATTTAGATTTATTTCTTTAATCCATATTTATCTAGCATTTTGTCAAATTCGCCAGATTTTTGCAGCTCATCGATCGCTGCGTCTATCTTCTTGATAAGCTCAGTGTGTTTGCCTTTATCAAACGCCATTGCAAATCCTTCCGTGCCATCAGGAACTCTTAAAAATTCTTCCAAATCTGGATTTTGTTTTAAATATTCAACTCCTATCGGACTATCAGTTAGCACAACGTCGATTTTGCCAGCGTTTAGTGACATGATAGCAGCTGCTACATTTTCAGCAGGTATCGCCTTGGTAGTTATGCTTTTGGCTGCTTCTTCTTGCAATGTTCCAACTTGAGCTGAAATTTTCTTATCCTTAAGGTTGTCTTTATTTACATCTGAGCCTTTTTTGCGGATAAATAAATTTTCTGAAAAATAATATGGCTTGGTAAAATCAACCGATTTCCTTCTCTCATCAGTTGCGCTCATTCCGCTTATGGCAATATCGATTTTACCGGTTTTTAATGCTGATATCAGTCCATCAAAGCTCATATTTGCAACATCAAATTTTATTCCAGTTTTTTTGGTAATCTCATTTAATAAATCTATCTCAAAGCCAACAATTTTATTGTTTTCATCAAGATATTCAAAAGGTGGATAGTCAGCGCTCGAGCCAACTTTATAAACTACATTTTTACTAGCTTCTTCGGCATTATTTGCTGTATTTTTTTTATTAGCGTCATCGCCACAACCTAGTAAAAATAAAACCAAACTTGCCATCAAAAATTTTAAAATTTTACTCATTTTCTACTCCTTTAATGATTTAAAATTTTGCCTAAAAACTCTTTTAAACGCTCATGTTGTGGATTTGTAAAGACATTTTTTGGTGTGTCATCAACTGCTATTTTACCTTTATCCATAAAGAAAATTCTATTTGCCACATTCCTTGCAAAGCCCATTTCATGGGTAACCACAAGCATTGTTATACCCCTTGCAGCAACATCTTTCATAATATCAAGTACCTCTCCGATCATCTCAGGATCAAGCGCACTTGTCGGTTCATCAAAAAGTATCACTTCTGGCTCCATCGCTAGGCTTCTAGCGATCGCAATACGTTGCTTCTGTCCACCTGAAAGCTTGTGCGGATAGGCAAATTTCTTATCGCTTAGCCCAACACTTTTTAGCAACTCATCAGCTCTTTTTTCTGCACTTGCTTTATCTAAAATTCCCGCTTTTATCGGAGCTAGAGTTAAATTTTGCAAGACGTTTTTATTTGCAAAAAGATTAAAGTGCTGAAAAACCATGCTCACTTTTTGGCGAATTTTATTTATGTCTGATTTTTTATCTAAAATATCTTCGCCATTTATCTTTATGTGTCCACTATCTGGCTCCTCAAGGCGGTTTATGCAGCGTAAAAATGTGCTTTTTCCACCACCACTTGGACCAATTATCGCTATAACTTCACCCTTTTTTATATCTACGCTAATATCATTTAAAACACACAAATCGCCATAACTTTTGTTTAAATTTTTAATCTCAATCATGGCGGTTTAATCTCCTCTCGAGTAGTTTTGCTAAAAGTGTAAAAAATTTAACACTCACATAATAGACAATACCTGTAAAAATGACTGGCTCTGGGCTATAAAATACCGCCTGCAAGCTCTTACTTTGCATTGTGATATCAACGACGCTTATGTAGCCAACGACCGAAGTTTCTTTAAAAAGCGAGATAAATTCGTTTGCAAGTGCTGGCAAGATGTTTTTTGTAGCTTGCGGAAAGACCACCTCACGCATCGAAACATAGTAGTTTAGGCCCATCGCGCGAGCTGCCTCCATTTGGCCTTTATCAACACTATTTATACCGCTTCTTACGATCTCAGCCACGTATGCCGAGCTATTTAGTCCAAGTGCGATCACAGCGACATAGAAGTTATCACTCCAAGTGGCAAAAATGACCACTGAAAATATAAGAAGTTGAAGTATTACAGGCGTTCCACGTAAGATATCGATATATTCGTCTATTATAAAATTTATGACTTTGATGTTTAGAAATTTAACAAACGCTAAGATAAATCCAAGCGTAATACCTATGGCGACACCGCCGATAGTAAGTCCCAATGTTACTCCGTAGCTCTTGATATATGCGAGCTCTTGAGCCTCGCTAAGCTCTCTTGGATAGAAAAAATATGCACCCAATGAGACGATTGTTATAAAAAACAGAAATTTAGCTAAATTTTGAGCCTTCAACTTCGTCCTTCTCTTTAAAATATGGCTTTAAATAATACGAAAAAATTTATATCATTTTGCTTAAAAGCGTTTAAGGATCGGCGCTGAATGTTGTAATTTTAAAAAAATTATATTAACATAAGCCATTTATCTTAATTTGAAAGGAAATTTATGAGCTTTGGGTCTTATTTAGCCATCGCCATCTATTTTGGCTTTTTGCTCTTTATCGGACGATATTTCTACGATAAAAATGCAAGTATGAACGAGTATCTGCTAGATAACCGTCGAATGGGTCCAGTAGTTACTGCACTTAGTGCTGGTGCTTCTGATATGAGTGGTTGGATGCTACTTGGCGTGCCCGGAGCTTTATACGCAACTGGCATAGCAAATGTGTGGATGATAATCGGTCTTATCATTGGAGCTTACTGCAACTATCTATTTTTAGCAAAGAGGCTTAGAATTTATACTGAAGTTGCGAGTGATAGCATCACAATACCAGATTTTTTAGAAAATCGCTTTAAAGATAGGACTAAATTTTTAAGAATCATCTCTGGTCTTATCATTTTGATCTTTTTCACACTTTATGTAAGTAGCGGCATCATCGCTGGTGGCAAGACTTTCGAGAGCTTTTTTGGTTTAAAATTTGCCTACGGAGCGGTCTTTACACTTGTTATCGTAGTCTTTTACACATTTTTTGGTGGATTTAAAGCAGTTAGTATAACTGACGCATTTCAGGGGCTTTTGATGTTTTGTGTCCTAGTCTCGATCCCAGTCGTGGCATATCTAAATTTAGACTTGCCAAGCGATACAAATTTACTAAAAGAGATAAGCAAGCTTGATGCAAATCACCTAAATCCATTTAGAGATCAAACTTTTTGGGGAATTTTAGGACTTATGGCTTGGGGATTTGGCTATTTTGGTCAGCCACACATCATTGTTAGATTTATGGCGATACGCGATTCAAAAGAGCTTGCTAAGGCAAGAAGGATCGGCATTGGCTGGATGACGATCGGCCTACTAGGCGCAATTATGAGCGGACTTATCGGCTTTGTCTACTTTGGTCAAAGAGGCGGGCTTAGCGATCCTGAGACTGTGTTTTTAAAGCTTGGTGAGCTACTTTTCCCACCATTTTTTATAGGCATTATCATCTCAGCTGTGCTTTCAGCGATCATGAGTACTATCTCAAGTCAGCTTTTAGTTACGTCTAGCTCGGTAACAAAGGATTTTATCTTTGCATTCTATAAAAAAGAGATTAGTCAAAATACACAAACAGCGATCAGTCGCTATGCTGTCGTAGTAGTGGCCATAGTTGCTACCATACTTGCCTTTATCTCAACAGATAATGTTCTAAATGTCGTTGGCAACGCTTGGGCTGGATTTGGTGCGAGCTTTGGACCAGTGCTACTTTTTAGCCTTTACTGGAAGCGCATGAGTGCACTTGGAGCATTAGCCGGTATGATGGCCGGAGGCGCAACCGTAATATTTTGGATCACTTCAGGACTAAACGCTTATGTTTATGAAATTTTGCCTGGCATCATAGCGTCTTGCATAGCGATCATTAGCGTAAGTATCTGGGGAGATGCGATAAATAAAATGACGAGCGAACCTCACGAGCAAGTCATAAAAGATGAATTTGAAAAGATGAAAACAAGGCTTTAGGCCTTATCTTATAAGAAATTCCTAGTATCTTGTGCTAGGAATTTTTACTAATTCTCTCTTAAAATTTTAATCCCTTTTTTAGTTTTCTTATCAAAAATCTAGCTGGATGAAGCTCATGAAATAGCGATCTTTCTATACAAAGTGGACGATCGAGTACAAGATCAGCTATCAAATTTGCTCCAAGTATCGCTGTGCAAAGACCTCGCGAGCCGTGAGCAAAATTTACAAAGACATTTTTTTCGTAGCTTGCTTTTGGATTGTTATCTTTATTTTTGCTCCAAAATAGCCCTTTGTAGTTTTGCTTGTAAAATTCTTCGTCATGCAAGGCGCCAATTATCGGAAACCTATCTCCGCTGTAGCTTCTATATCCCACACGTGAGCCGATAATGGCGGCTTTTGTAGTGTCAAAAAACTCACCTACATCGCTTAAATTTTTAGCGTTATCTTCAACTTTAGGCGTATCACAAATTTCATTTCTGGCATAAGTAGCACCGATAACTTGCACACCTTTTACGGCTGGGCATATGTAGCCTTTTGCGCTTAGCGGCATGGTATTTTTTAGCACTGGTTTTAGGTGCGTGACTTGGCCTCGGACACTGCTTATTTGCATGTCGTAGTCCTTAAAAATTTCACTGCTCTTACTGCCAGTGCAAAAGACCAAAATATCGGTCTCTAAATTTTTACCATTTTTAAATTTAACACTTATCTTGCCGTTTTGTAGATGCGCTCTACTCTCATACTCGTGATTAAATAAAATTTCAAAACTGCCTGATAAAAATTTACAAATTTCTCTTGGCCTAGCGTATGCACCATCTTTTATAAATATCCCAGGATATGGCTTTAGGCTCTCATCGAATTTGAAAATATCCTCTACGCTTTGAGTTTGCCACGAGCCATATCTTTTGATGAGCTCATCATCAAATGCGTAGTCGATGCAGCCACTAAATTTAATAAGGCTTTTTAGCAAAGTTGCCTTGTAAAATCTCACTGCTTGCAAAAATGCGTTTAAATGCATGCGGCCTAAATTTACCCCAGGCTTAGTAACTAACGGCATCAAAGTGCCACAGTGATTACCTGAGCCATTTGTAGCCACTTCACCCTTTGCCTCAGTGATCACAACCTTAAAGCCATTTTTGGCTAGCTCGCCAGCTGTTGCAAGTCCGGCCACGCCAGCTCCTATGATAAGTGCTGTTTTGCCTTTTGGCTTAGCCAGTGGCTCACATCTTGCAAACCAAGCATCCTTTAAATTTTCATCCTTTTTTTCTAGCACGGCACTACTCATCTGACGTTTTCTAGCATAGCCCTCTTTTAGATTCAGCAAAAAGCCAGCACCCTTTAGACTGTCCTTTACCATTTTTGCGCATGAGTAGGTTCTAGCAATAGTACCAACTCTGCTTAGTCTTGCGATCTCTCTAAAAATTTCTTTGCTCCAGATTGAGCCATTTTTACTTGGAGCAAAGCCGTCTAGAAACCAGATGTCGGCAATAAAATCAAGCTCAGGTAAAATTTCTTTAGCCTCACCGTAGCAAAGATCAAGTGTAATATTTGGGGCAAAATTTATACGGTGTATACCCTCAATAAGCGGCGGGTAGAGCGAAACCAGCTTTTTGGCATAAGCTTTAAAAATGCCTAAATTTTCATAAATTTTTAAAAGATCATCTTTTTTAATAGGGGTTTTTTCGATACTAACAAAGTGAAGTTTTTTAGAGCTATTTTTAAATTTCTTACAAAGTGTAAAGAAATTTAGTCCAGCACCAAAGCCAGTCTCAGCGACGATGAAGCTATCTTTACTCTGCCAAATTTCATCAAGTGCGCTTGCAAAGACAAATTCGCTCTCAAGCCAAGGTTTGTCGGTATTAAAGTAGATGTCACCAAACTCCTCGTTAAATGGAATTTGTCCCTTGAAGCTTAAATTTGCATTTTTCATCTATTTTTTGCGAAATATCCATCTATGCCGTTTGCTATGCCGTTTGCAAGGGCATTTTGATATGCATCATTAAAGAGCTTCTCGCCCTCAACTGGATGCGTGATATAGCCGATCTCAACAAGAACTGCTGGCATAAGAGCACCAACAAGTACCCAAAACGGCGCCTCTCTCACACTGCCGTCACTTGCAGCATAGACTTTTCTAGCACTTGCTAAAATTTCTTTTTGGATATCGATGCCAAGCTTATTTGACGCGATAATCTTCTCGCGATTTAGTACATTTAGAAATGTCTGCTGTGAAAAGTAATTCATCTCTTCAATATCTGATTTGTTCTCAAGCGCGGCTGCGTTTTTACTACGTTCACTTCTTGCAGGCGATAAGAAAAATGTCTCAATGCCGTGCATACTCTTTGCCTTTGTGGCATTTGGAGCGGCATTTGCGTGAATGGAAACAAATAGATCAGCCATCTTATCATTTGCAAATTTTGTTCTTGTTCTTAAATTTATAAAGACATCGGTTGATCTAGTAAAATAGACCTTGTAGCCACGCGCTTTTAGTATGTCGCCAAGCTTTTTGGCTACACCTAAAACCGCAGTTTTTTCCTGAAGCTTGCCATTTACTGCACCTGGATCAGTGCCACCATGACCTGGATCGATGACAATCGTTTTGTTGCGTAAAAATTTACCAGTCGCAACTGGTGGCAAAGGTGCTGCCACTGGCTCACTTTGTGCAGACTGCGGCTTTAAATTTGGCTCAGGCTCTTTGTGTGGCACTTCTTCATTTTTGTTTTTAGTTTTATGAAGTGGTGTTTTTACATTTTCGTTTGAGATAAAATTTTGAGTGCTGATTACAAGCAGATCACCTGTTGCATTTGCTTTTATAGTCTTTTGGATCTTATCAGAAAAAATAACTCTAACAGTGTTTTTATCATACTGCGAGATGTGAATGTAATCAGATATGAAATTTTTATAAGTTAGCGGATTGCCGTTTAATCTACCATCGATATCCATAATGTTTTTATATGTATTTTGTTGCTTTAAAAAGGATGTTTTTAGTTTTGCAGTATCGATTTTTGTATTAAACTTAAGCACCAAAGTGTCATTTACCTTGGTTGCACTAAGCAGCGTCAAAGTAGTAGCGCTAGGCGTACTAGCGCTCTTTACACCATTTAGTGCATTTAGATCTTTTATATACCCACTTGAATCAAAACCAAGCGATTTTGAGCTGGTTATAAGCCTTGTGAGTGCTTGTTTTTTTATATTTTTGTCATTTTTTATGATCGCGTCGACATAAATATCTTTTATATCGTTGTGAAATTTAATCTTTGCACTTCTGCTTGAGCTGGCAAAATTTTTATCAAATTTTGCAAATATCTCAGAATTTGTCGCGGCAAAAAGAAAACTACAAACAATAAAAAAGAGGATTATCGCTCGTTTCATTCACCATGTACCAGCTTGTGCATTAGCTCTTTTACGCTTATTAGCTCTTTTAGTTTATATCCGTTTGCTCCTGTGAAAAATAACCCAGTCTCTTTTTTGCCACTAAATGAGTCAAACAGCCTATCAGCGATGCAATATCCAACCTCTTTAGCCCCTTTGCCCCTTTGACAAGGGCTCACGCAGTTGCTTATACACTGGATCTTTGGTCCCATCCTTTTTTCTACCAAATTTATCAAATTTGTTCTAATCCCACGAGCCGGATAGCCAACTGGACTTTTTATAAGCTCTATGTCTTTTTCCTCGGCTGCTAGTATCACTTCTTTAAATCCAATATCTGCGTCACACTCATGAGTGCCGATAAAGCGTGTGCCCATTTGAACGCCGTCTGCGCCTAGCGATATTGCTTTTTCGATATCATTTTTATCCCAAATTCCACCAGCTGCGATGAGCGGAAAGTCACCCCACTCTTTTATCTCGACCTTTACTTGTGGGATTAGATTAAATAGCGAAAACTCAGGATCAAGGCACTGCTCGTAAGTAAAGCCCTGATGCCCACCGCTTAGTGGTCCCTCAAGCACGACAGCATCTGGCAAGCGATCATATCTTTGTAGCCAGCGTTTGCATATGATCTTTAGTGCTTTTGCACTTGAGATAATAGGAACTAGCGCAACCTCTTTAAAATTTTGTGTAAATTCTGGCAAATTCGTAGGTAGTCCAGCACCTGATACGATGATATTTATACCGGCTTCACAAGCATCTTTTACCACTCTTGCGTAGTCATTTGCAGCATACATTATATTTACGCCAAGCGGCAAATCTCCACAAATTTTTCGTGCATTCTCAATAATTGCTCTAAGACCTCTTGTTGAGTAGAAATTTTCACTTCCAAATGGCTTTGCATTTAGCTCTTTGTTTATAAATTTACGATTTTCATAATATCCTGTGCCAACTGAGCTGATTATTCCAAGACCGCCTTCAAGGCTGACGTTGCCAGCTAGTTTGTCCCAGCTGATACCAAGTCCCATACCGCCTTGAAATATCGGATACTTTATCTCATATTTTCCTATTTTTAATGGCTTTAACTCCATCTATTCAACCTTTACTTTTGCAAATTTACGCTTTCCGACTTGCAAGATATATTCACCTGCCTCTAATTTTAACTGCTCATCACTAATCTTTTCTTGATTAATGCTAACCGCATTTGCCTTTATGTCGCGTCTTGCTTGAGAATTTGACTCACTTAGCTCACACTGCGATAAAGCTTCCACTATCCACGCTGGTGCTTTTAGGCTAAATTCTTTGATATCAGTTGGGAGCTGATTTTGAGAGTGCACGCTGTTAAACTCAGCCATCGCAGCTTTTGCAGCCTCCTCGCCGTGATATCTCGCTGTTATCTCGTACGCAAGGTCCTCTTTTGCTTTTTTTGGATGATACTTGCCATTTTTTACATCGTTCATTAAATTTTCTATCTCGCCAAGGCTTTTTGTGCTTAAAAGCTCGTACCAACGCCACATTAGCTCATCGCTTATACTAAGCGTTTTTGCGAACATATCATTTGCATTTTCAGTTACACCGATATAGTTTCCAAGACTTTTGCTCATCTTATTTACACCATCAAGCCCCTCAAGAAGTGGCATCATGATGACAGCTTGCTCTTTGCCAACATTATATGTTCGCTGTAAGGTTCTACCCATTAGAAGGTTAAATTTCTGATCAGTACCGCCCATCTCGATATCGCACTTCATAGCAACGCTATCATAGCCTTGAAGAAGCGGATACATAAACTCAGAGATTGATATAGGATTACCAGCTTTTATCCTTTTTTCAAAGTCGTCGCGCTCTAGCATTCTAGCGACTGAAAATGTGCTAGTTAACTCTATCATTCCAGTAGCTCCAAGCTCATTTGACCATTTTGAGTTAAACATTATCACGGTCTTTTTTGGATCTAAAATTTTAAAAACTTGCTCTTCGTAGGTTTTAGCGTTTTTTAAAACCGTCTCTTGATCTAACTTTTTTCTAGTTACTGATTTACCGGTTGGATCGCCTATTTGAGCAGTGAAGTCACCTATTAAAAACTGCACGATCGCACCATGCTTTTGAAGAAGTGCCATCTTGTTTAAAACGACTGTGTGACCTAAGTGAAGGTCTGGAGCAGTTGGATCAAAGCCAGCCTTTACATAGAAATTTTCACCTTTTTCATAATAGTTTTTTATTAAATTCTCAACTCTTTCAAAGTCAATAATCTCGGCAACACCGCGTTTTATCTCTTGTAAAATTTCAGCTATATCTTGCATTATCTTTCTCCTAGTTATGGTATGGATCGCTTTGCGAAACGAAATCTATAATCTTATATCTATCTTTGATCTTCTCTCTTAGCTCGTTTGCATCGATGTTTTCAGCTATCTCAACACTTATCTCAAATGTGTCACCACTAAGGTCATTTGCTTCATTTAGCGAGATTGTAGCCAAATTTACATCTAGTCTAGCAAGATATGTTAAAAATTCAGCCAACGCGCCTTTTCTGTTCTCAAGATTTAATAAAATTTTATATCTATGTGGGGCATTTCTAGTCCATTTGACAAAGATGATCTCATCGCCCTTATCCATAAGCTTTCCAGCACGCTCACAAAGCTTGTGATGCACTGTCACATTGTGCCCATTTTTAAAGCCAACTATACTATCGCCTCTTTTTGGGTTACAACAATAGTCAAACTCGACATTTGAAATTTTATGATTTGAATAGATTACGATATTTTCAAATTTTTGCTTTTTAACCTGATATTTGTCGCCCAAAGAGATCATAAAAGGACGCTCTTTTTTTATATACTTTTTAAGCATATTTACGACCTCTTGCAAAAAATCGCTCTCAGTTGCAGCACGAAAAACTTTTTTGCCTAAATTTTCATGCTCTATCCAGTCTAAAATTCTATCTTTCGAAACACCAAAAACCGACTTTAAAATGTCAACTGCAATTTTATAATTTATATCTTTTATCTTTTGCTTGCAGTATGTCCTTATCGTAGCCCTTGCTTTACCAGTTCGAACGCTATTTATCCACGAACAGCGAAATTTTGCCTCTTCACCAGTTACGATCCTTACAATATCGCCGTTTTTTAGCTCTGTTAAAAGTGGCATTCTGACGCGATTTATATAAGCTTCTTTTGCGTAAAGTCCGATCTCTGTGTGAATCTCATAAGCATAATCAAGTGCAGTAGCCCCGCGTGGAAGCGTAAAAACCTCACCTTTTGGCGAATAGACCGCAATATCTTCTATATAAAGACTATCTTTTGCATATTCATAAAGCTCTTCGACATTACTTTCAGCTTCATTGTTTTGCATACCAATGTCGTTTAGCCAGTCAAGTTTTGGATTTAGTAAACTGCCCTCGCCGTTTTTGTATTTCCAATGAGCTGCGACACCGTATTCGGCGGTTTTGTGCATATCGTAAGTACGAACTTGTGCCTCAAAAATACTCTTATTATCAAAAATAGTTGTATGTATCGTTTGATAACCATTTTGCTTTGGAAGTGCAATATAATCCTTAAATCTCGAAATAAGAGGATTAAAATTTATATGCAAATTTCCAAGCGCAAGATAGCAATCAAGCGGCTTTTGCACAAGAATTCTAATGGCGAGCAAATCAAGCACCTCTTCAATCGAAATGCCTTTTCTTTGCATTTTTAAATAGATTGAGTAGTAATGTTTTATACGTTTTTGTATCTCAAAAGTGCCCTCAATAAAGCCATTTTCAAGCAAAATTTGATTTACTTTCTCGTAAAAGGCATTTAGCTTAAGGCTAAGCTGCTGTTTATTTTTATTTAAAAAGCTATCGATCTTGGCGTATTCTTCTGGCATCGCATATTTAAAACTTAGATCTTCAAGTATGTTTTTAATAGATGAAATTCCAAGCCTATGAGCGATCGGAGCATAGACCATAAGCGTCTCTTCAGCAATTCGTTTTTGTTTTTCTACTTTTAATGCATCAAGGGTTAGCATATTATGAAGCCTGTCACAAAGCTTAACCACAAGAACTCTAACATCCTCAATGGAGATTAAAAGCATTTTTCTAAAAGTTAGCGCCGAGCTTGCTAGTTTTTCGTTACTACTTGAGCTTGCAAGCTTGTTTTCTCTTATAGCAACTATCTTTGTAAGCCCTTCAACCAGTTTTGCCACTTCATCGCCAAATTCAGCCTGAACTTCGCTAAGTGTAACTTCAGTATCTTCAACTACATCGTGAAGTAGTGCAGCTATGACCATGCTCTCATCTCCACCCATATTTGCTACTATTGATGCTACCAATATTGGATGGATTGCGTATGGCTCGCCACTTTTGCGGTATTGACCAGCATGAGATGCGACGCAGCTATCTATAGCTTTGTCTAATTTCTCGCTTCGTTCGCAAAGAGAAAAGAGCAGCGTTATAGCTTCTGAAACATTTTTACAAGGTAAAATTTGTTCTATTAGCTGCTCTAAAAAAAGACTATTTCCCTTCAACTATTGCCTCTAAGCCTATTTTACCCTCAGCTACTTCAAGTAGCGCAATGTCAGCAAATTTCATCTTTGAAGTATCAGCATTAACAAGAGTTTGAGCTCCGTTTGCCAGTGCTTCTGCGCGCTTTGCAACTATAAGTGAAAGTTTATATCTATCATCACCAACTTGCTTTAACGCTCTTGCTGTTATTTGTTCTGTTCTCATATTTATCCTTTTTAAAATTTATTTTACTACTGAGTATAGGGCCGCTTCTTCTTCATTTATTATTTTTAATAAATTTCCAGCCTTAAACATATTACAAACCAAAATCGGCAGTGAGTTGTCCTTTGCCAAAGCTATGGCAGTGTCGTCCATAACCTTGATATCGTCGCTCATTGCCTTTTCGTAGTTTAGTGATTTTAAAAGTTTTGCATCTTTGAATTTTTTAGGATCTTTATCATAAACGCCATCAACTTTTGTAGCTTTTATGATCATATCTGAGCCAATTTCAATAGCTCTTAACGTGGCTGCTGTATCAGTTGTAAAGAAAGGATTGCCGGTACCTGCAGCAAATATAACAACTCTGCCTTTTTCCAAATGGCGCTGTGCACGTCCCACAATGAAAGTTTCACAGATCGCTTCCATTTTGATTGCACTTTGCACTCTTACCTCTAGCCCGCTTCGCTCTAAAGCTTCACGCATTGCGATCGAATTTATAACAGTTGCTAGCATGCCCATGTGATCGCCGCTCGTTCGTTTGATTATGCCATCTTTTGCAGCACTCACACCACGTATAATATTGCCACCACCTATCACGATGCCAACCTCGATACCATTTTCGATGAGCTCTTTTATCTCATTTGCTATAAATTTAAGTACCGCCGTATCTATGCCAAAACCATTCTCTCCCGCTAAAGCTTCACCTGAAAATTTAACCAATACGCGTTTTCTTTTACTCATTGTCTTGCTCCTTGAAATTCACGCATTCTAGCTAAAAAGGCTTTAAATTTAGTTAATAGCACTTGCAAAGCGGCTATTTTGAGATCATCTCAAGTGGATCAATGTGGTAGTTTCTTTGCGTCACTTCAAAGGTTAGATCGTTTCTAACTCGGCCTATAACGTAGCCTTTTTGCACGACTGAGCCTACCTTAACCGTCGGTGCGATTTGGCTTAGATGAGCATAGATCGTGTGAATACCATTTTCATTTTCTATAATGACTACATTTTCAAGCATTGGAGTTGCCTTTGCAAAGACCACTTTGCCATTTAATACACTTTTAACCTTGGCATCTGGTGTGGTTGAGCGAAGCGTGACTGACTCGTTAAAAATTTTTATGTTATATATCGGATCTACATAATTTCCAAATTTTTGCTTTACGGTGTAGCTATCAAGAGGAGCGATTGTCTTTGCACCTGAATATTTTTTGACTGAGCTTGTTTGATAGCCTCCACCCATTGGTTGGCTTTTTTCGCCTTTTTTACCACCTTTGCTTGCAGCTGCTTTTTCTTGTTTTTCTCTAGCAGCACGTGCGGCTTCATCTTCTTGTTTTTGCATGATAGCAAGCTGCTCTAGCGTCTTTCTTAGCTCATCTTGCTGGGCTTGAAGCTTGGCTAGCTTTTTGCTATAAATTTCTTTATCTCGTTTTAGTCCGTTTATAGTATTTTTTTGCGTACTTTCTAAATTTTGCAAGTCACTTTGCTTGCGTCTATAGTTTTTGATGCTTGAGTTTATCTCGCTTATTTTGTTTGATTTATTTTTTATCTTCTCAATCGTATCTTCATAGTTTTGGCTAAGTCTTTTAAAATCCTCTTTTGCTATGGCATTTAGTTTGGTTAAAATTTGAGATGAGATGATACTCTCCTCGCTTTGTTTGCCTTCTGTTGCAGACATCAAAAGATCAAACGATAAATCTTCTGCGATGATCCTTATCATGTTTTGCTCAAGCTCTTTTTGCGTGCGCTCTAGCTCTTTGTTTTGCTTAGTTAGATCATCAAGCTCAATAAGTGCTTTTGAAGCATTTGTCTCAAGGACTGAAATTTGACCCTTTAAATTTGTGATATCACCACTTATACCTCGAAGTTTTTTCTCGCCATTTACGATATCACCAGCCAAATCATCTAGCTTTTTACTAAGCTGCTCACTTATCGCCTGACTCGACCTTAATGAGTTTTTGGAGTCTTTGATCTTCTCTTTGGTATTTGACGCAAAAGCTAAGCTAAAAGCTAGCAAAAATGTAAAAATTCCTTTTCTCATATCGTGCTTTTTCTAGCCTTACTCATCACCAAACTAACAGCAAAAATGCTTAAAAATATAGCCACGCCAAATAAAATAAAAATATCCCTTGAAGGATCAAGGCTAGGCAATACTACATCGATGCTTGCGGCATTTTCTCTAAAAATTTCAATGCTAGGCAAGAAAAAGAAAAATGCACCGACTGCAGTGGTCGCAACTAGACTATCAACCATAGCTGATTTGTAAAGCATGGCTGATTTTAGCCAAAATGGTGCTCCAAAAAGCGTCATAATCTCAATGCGCTCCCTATGCTCAAATAGCCAAATTTTAGCCTGCTTTAGCATAAGCATAAGCCCAACAACACAAAGTATCGCCATAAAAGCATACGATATGCTTTTTGCTAAATTTAGCATTTTAAAGACCTTATCGTGAGTCTTTGAAAATGTCTCGACCTTTGTGATTCCATCAAATTTTAAAAGTTTTTGCTTTAGCTCATCCATGTACTGCGGTGTCGGAAATTCACTAAGTTTTAGCGAGTAAAATTTAGGTAGCGCATTTTGCAGTATGGATAAATTTTTAGCAGAGATGTCGTTTGAGAGGCGGTCAATGATCTTTTGTGGGCTTAGTGGCTCGAGGCTAGATAGATTGCTAACCACCGGCTTTAAAATAGCATCACTAAGCTCTTTACTTGAAACTATGACGATGTTGTAGTCATTTCCCATGAGCCTTTCATAATCTCTCACAACCTTATCAGCAGTTAGGCTAAACTGCACTGAAAACAAAAGCGCGATTAACGGCAAGATGAATCCAAGATGATTCTTAAGCGATCTCATGCACGCCTCCATTTTCTATGACGAAGTGACGGTACGGGATACGAAGCGTTGATGGGATGTGGTGAGTCACCACAACAACGCTCGTACCTAAAAATTCCCTAGCTGATTTTAAAAGTGACCAGATGACATCGCTTGAGTATTCGTCTAAATTTCCTGTTGGCTCGTCGCATAAAAGCAAATTTGGATTATGTGCCAGTGCCCTTGCCATGGCAACTCTTTGCTGCTCACCACCACTTAGCTCACGAGGGTATTTATCTGCCTTGTGAAGCATATTTACATGCTTTAAAAGCTTTGCTACTTGCTTTTTACTCACATTTTGATTGATGCCTTTGATGATGAGGGGCAACATGACGTTTCTTTCGACATTCCATTCATTTATCAAACGATAATTTTGAAATATAATGCCAACTCGCTGCCTAAGCTCACAAAGTCTTTTATCATCGATGTCATCCATTTGTGTCATGCAGACATTTAGCTCCCCAGCAAGGGGTGAAATTTCTCCGTAAAATGATTTTAAAAGCGTGCTTTTTCCACTTCCGCTCTTGCCTGTGATAAAGACAAAATCATTTGCGTAAATATCTAAATTGACGCTATTAATTACGATTTCATCGCGTTCATAAGCTAGGCTCAAATTCCTTGCACTAATTATCTCTTGCATCAGCCAAATACTCCTTCAAAAGCTCGTGTGCAGCTAAATTCTCACGAATTAAGATCGGTTTTTTTATAAAATATTCGCTTTTTTCATCACTTATTTTGATAAAACATTGCTCAGGTTTATTAAATGCTCCAAAAGCAACTTTTAACAAAATTTCACCCTCGTTTATGGTGTAAATTTCTTCAAAATGTAAAAAATAATCTTCTTTTTTTATGATGAAATTTTTAAAATTTTTAATGATATTTTTTACGCTTGTCTTTTCTTTAAAGTCAAAATCCCCAGCTAAAACACTCTCGTCACTTTCAACCTCGCAAGTATAAACGACATCGTAAATATCCTTATCTTGGCGTCTCCAGCGGTCTTCGTACTTACTAGTTACTTCTAAATTTCTATTTTTGAAAGCTTCTATTTTTGAGTTTGCTGGCTCTAAAAATTTACTCAAACTAAAGTCGCAATACTCCTTGCTATCAGTTCTTAGCTCAAATTTACCACCCACTTTTAGTATCCTCTCGCACTCAAGCGCAAACGCCGTTGAGACCACGCGTCTATGCTCAGCCTTATCCCAAGGCACCGGAAAGTGCAAAAATACTCTATCAACTAAATTTGATCCGACAAGCGAGAGCAAAAGCCTTGCGTCAGTATTTATCAGCCGCACGTTTTCTAGGGCACTTGCCCTAGCTAGCTTTGCTGCTTGCTCAATGCTTGGTTTATAGACCTCTATGCCGATAACTATGGCTTTTGGGTTGTTTTTAGCCTGATAGAGCAAGTGTCTGCCAGAGCCAAAGCCTATCTCGATAAAAATCTCTTTAAATTTATCTTTTAGCTCGCAAAAAGCTGGCGCAAACTCTTCAAGGCTTAAAATTTCACTCACTTTTTTGGTCAAATTTGTCTTTTTTACAGCAAATGCTTGGCTGATGACAGCGTTACAACTTTGCTCTTTAAAAAGCTCCAATGCCTCTTGTAAAAGGCCCACTTTAGCTGGCTTTGTAAGCTTTTCTCCCTTTACTACAACGCCGTTTTTGCCGCCTTTTACGACTAGAAAAAAGCCTTCATCTTCATTTTTTGTGTAGATGAGCCTCTCGTTTCGGCCACTTGCTTGCCAAAAAAATTTGATCTTGTCGTTACCAAATGGAAACGAGAGCTCTTTTAGGGACGAAGCGATGAAATTTGGCATTATTTTATGCTAACTTCTGCTTTTGATGACTTATCAGAGGCGATGCCGTACTCATCAACTGCTACGACGCTGTAAGAGTAGCTAGCTCCTTTTTGAACGCTGTCATCTCTAAGCCCAGTATCACTTATACCGCTAAAGACTTTCTCGCTAGCACCACTTCGATAAACTGTGTATGAGCTAGCTCTATCAACTGCGTTCCAGCTTACATTTACGCCGCTGCCATCGTAGCTAGCGCTTATGCTTGGAGTTTTTGGTGCGCCAAGTGTGCTACCAACAATCGGCTCTTCTTGTTTTAAGCTCTCAAGGCCGTCTTTATCGACAGCTGTCACTCTATAATACCTTGTCGCTGCGTTTGTGTTTATGAGGTCCTCATAGGTGTTGCTAGTCGTTTTTACTAGGTATGTGTAAGGTAAAATTTTACTTGTCGTTCTATAGACCTTAAAATAAGCAAAATCCTCAGCTGGCGCATAATCCCACGTTAAAATGATCTTTTTTGGCGCATTTTTGGTCGCTTGGACGTTTGTTACTGATTTAGGGTAACTCCTTTGTTGTGGCGCTTATGTTTTGGCTTGGTTTTGAGATGACGCCAGAAGAAGTTTTAACTAAGATCCTATACTCATAAGACCTGCCAGGTTTTACCTCAGTATCGATATACTCGGCATTTAGTCTGCCATTTACCTCTGCTACTTGGCTAAATTTATTAGCTCCTGCATCGCTTCTTTGGATGATATAGCTTGCTACTGTGCTATCAGGATGTGGTCTCCAGATCACTTTTACACGACCTGGAAGCCCTGTGATAGCTTGTGCAAATGGCACAGAGTCAAGTAGTGGCTTAGTAGTCGCAGTTGCGATCGCACCTGGTTGAGAGATGGCGTTGCTTGAGTAGGTTCTCATCTGATATGAGTAAGTTGTCTCTGGAGCTAGGTCGCGATCCACATAGTGCGTAGCAAAGCGGTCTTTTATGTTTGCAACTAGTTGCATTTTTGAGTTTGCATCGTTTGGATTTGAACGGTAAAGGTAGTAGCCAACGACGCTCTCGTCGCTCACTGGGTTCCACTCAAAGCCAACTTCTGTCATGTCTGAAATAGTTTTTAAGCTTGTAATAGTTGGTAGTGACGTACTTTGCTGAGTCGGTACGCTAGAGCCGCATCCCGCTAAGAAAGCTACTAAAAATGGTGTCAATATGCGTAGGGCAAATTTTTTCATCAAAAATCTCCTTGGGAATTTTTTTGTAAATTATTTGGTTAAAGTCATCATACGTTTTTGCGGTAAATTCTACCCTTTTGCCAGTTCGTGGATGGATAAAATAGAGCATATAAGCGTGAAGCATAACTCTGCTTATTTTATCGCCTTGGCTCTTAAATCCGTATAAATCATCGCCTAAAATGTGGCGATTTATGCTAGCAAGATGCACTCTTATCTGGTGCGTCCTGCCTGTAAAAAGCTTTGCTGCTATCAAATTTACTCCGCCTTCGCTTAGTAAATTTACGAAGGCACTTTTTGCAAATTTAGCGTCCGCGACGATCGCTTTTTTTAGGCGGTTGTTTGGATTTCTGCCGATTGGCTTATCGATGATGACGTCCTCTTTTAGCGGCAAGTCGGTGAGCGCTAGATAAATTCGCCCCATGCTTTTATCACTTAGCTGCTCGCTTAGTTTTGCGTGGGCGAAGTTGTTTTTAGCAACGACGATAGCACCGCTAGTACCTTTATCTAGGCGGTGGACGATGCCAGCTCTTACGTCGCCATTTAAATTTGAGAGCATAAATCCTTTTTTATTTAGCCACTCAACAAGTGTCGCCTCTTTTACACTTGGAGCTTGATGGACGACGATTTGAGGTGGTTTATTAAGCACTATTAGATCGTCATCTTCGTAGATTATTGGGATATCAAAATTTACTTCATACTCGTTTTGCACCTCTTTTTTTGGGGCAAAATTTACGCAAACTTCATCGTTTTCACTTAACAAAAAGCTTGGTTTTGAGACTGGTTTTAAATTTACGCTTACAAGGGAGTCTTTTATCAAATTTAAAGCTTGATTGCGTGAAATTTGAAGCTCTTTGGCTACTGCCATGTCGAGTCTTGAGCCGTTTAAAACATTAAATTTAACCAAAATCAAAGCCTTGTTTGTGATATAATCTAGCCCAAAAATTAAGGTTTGCTTCTTGATAAAACTAGATCGGCGTATTTTAACACATTTTGATTTTATTCAGCCGTTTTTAATAATCCCAATCATAGCCATCTCTTACATCCTAGTTTCCGAAGCAAACGACGTCTTAGCAAACAAACAGCTTGTATATTTTGGTATCGGATTTATTTCATTTTGTGTCGCATTTTTGCTGCCTATTAGGCGTATAGACTGGATCATTCCGATGTTTTACTGGGTCTGCATCGTGCTGCTTTTAAGCGTCGATCTCTTTGGCGTTAGCAAGCTAGGAGCCAAACGCTGGCTAGAAATTCCCTTTGTTCACTTCACGCTCCAGCCATCAGAGCTAATGAAGCCAGCCTTTTTGCTGATGCTAGCCTATCTCATTAAACAGCGTCCCCCAGAGTCTAATGGATACGGAGTAAAAGATTTTTTAAGACTTAGTTTTTATATACTTTTACCATTTGTGCTCATTATGAAAGAACCTGATCTTGGCACTGCACTCATACTTTTGATAGTTGGCTACACCATCCTTTTTGTCATCGGCGTAAATAAGAAAATTTGGATAACTATCATTCTTGCAATAGGCTTTTTGGCGCCGGTTTTGTATGAAAATTTACATGACTATCAAAAAAAGAGAATTCACGATTTTATCGCTGAAGAGCCAAGCTATCACGTCAAACAAAGTATCATCGCCATAGGTAGCGGCGGATTAAAGGGCAAGCCAAAGGACGAAGCAACGCAGACGCACTTTAAATTTTTACCAATCGCCACTAGTGACTTCATCTTTGCCTACAACATCGAGCGTTTTGGCTTTTATGGTGGATTGTTTCTGCTTGGGCTTTATGGGGCGCTTATAACACATCTTTTAAGTTTAAATTATGGTCTAAAAAATGACTATTTTACACAAGTTACTACCACTGGGATTGCTGCACTTATTTTCGTTTATGTGGGTGTAAATGTCTCGATGACGATAGGTTTTGCACCAGTTGTGGGCGTACCACTGCCATTTTTTAGTTACGGCGGAAGCAGCTTTGTTACATTTATGGTACTTTTTGGAATTTTGCAAAATTTACTAACTTTTAGATTTGATAGAACTTATAGCTTTATAAAAATTCACTTCTAAAATTTTCTCCACAAGTATTAAACATATAGTTTTTACTCTATCTTTTTTTGTGCTTTTTGATGCAAGACTTTATAGCATTTATAAGATATTTTATATCCTCTTTTGTATGCGTATAGTGAATGCTAACACGCACCCAGCCAGGTTTTGCCTCAAAAATGGTATTATCTTTTAAATTAAGTAAATCATGTCCATACGGCCCAGCACAATCACAGCCTGCACGTGTTTGGATGCCAAATTCGCTACTTAAACTAGCAGCAAAATCATAAGGCGAAATGCCTTTTACATTAAATGCAAAAATAGGTAATCTGTCTAAATTTTCAGGGCAATAATTTATCACCTCATCTATCTTTTCTAGCTCTTTGCAAAACATCTCACCTAGCTCACATTCAGCTACTTTGATATTATTAAGTCCGATTTCGTTTCTTAGCTTGTAGGCTAAATTTGCACGGATTAGCTGCATTATCGGTGGCGTGCCGCCCTCTTCTAAATTTTCAACTTCACTAGTAAAAATATGCGATGTCCTACTTACGTACTTGACTGTGCCTCCAGCTGCAAATGTAGGCAAATTTTTACAAAACTCTTTTTTGATAGCCAAAAGCCCACAACTCCCAACTCCGCCAAGCAGCTTGTGAGGCGAGAGAAATAGTGCGTCAAAATATCTGCAATCAACATTTTCATAAGCACTAAGAGTGGCTGCATCAAGTGCCAAAATGCCATCATATTTTTTAATTAGCGAGTAAATTTTTTTATAATTAGTTTTAACGCCAGTGACGTTTGAGGCGGCACTAAAGCTAGCTATTATCTTTCTTTTTGCATTTTGCTTTAATGTATTCTCAAGCATCGCATAATCTATCTCATTGTTTTCATCAAGCTCTATACGTTTTATATCACAAAGCCCTTCTCTTAAGCTAACTTCAACGGAGTGATGCTCATAAGGGCCAATGATCGCTAGTGGCAAGTTTAAATTTCTTAAATTTGCTTCACCGATCAAGGCTCTTGTAGCTGGTGAGAGATAAATTCCCATTAGCTCTTGAAATTTCTTTATCGCAGCCGTCGCTCCTTGACCAGTCGCGATAAGATAAAAACTATCATCAAGGCCCAATAAGCTTTTTAGCTCAGCTCTTGCATTTTCATAGCATTTTTGCGTTAGCACTGCGCTTGAACTACTATCTGAGTGAGTGTTTGCGTAGGTTTTTAAAAATTTTAAAATTTCATCTTCAATGGGCTTATAAGCAAGACCTGAAGCCGTGTAGTCAAAATAGTAAAGGCCTTCTTTTAAAATGATATTTTTTCTTACTTCATCGATATTTAGCAATGTTTTCCTTTTATTTAAAGCAGGGATTATAATTAAATTTTCATAAAAAATCTTGCAAAACAAGCATTTTAAAGTAATAAATTTCTTTGTAAATTTTCTATATTTTTCTTTATCGTGCCATCTTTATAGATAGCGGATATTAAGGCGATCATGTCTGGCTTTACTCTAGCGACATTTACAATGTTGCTAGCATTTATACCTCCTATGACACACACATTCATTCCCATTTTTTTTGCTTGTGATATAGTTTGAGCCTTGCAAAGCGGTGCATTTGGTTTTGTCAGGCTTTTAAACATTGCTCCAAAAGCCACATAGCTAGCACCATTTTGTTTTGCCCTAAGGGCAAGCTCCAAGCTATCATAGCAGCTAACCCCCACGTAAGCGTCATCCCCTAAAATTTCAAACGCTTCTTTTATGCTCGCATCATCTTTTCCCAAGTGCACGGACTTTGCCCCTATATGAGCAGCAAATAAAATATCATCATTTACGATAAATCTGGCTCCAAATTTTTCGCATAGGTTGAAAATTTCACTAGCCAGCCTCTCATCTTTGGGTATTTTTTTAGAGCGAAATTGAAAAAAATTCACCCCACACTCTAAAATTTCTTTAGTATATTGCAAGGCTAAATTTTCAGGCATCAACACATCGTCACTAATCGCGTAAATTTCAGCCATTTATACCGACTTTATGATTTAGTAGACGTTTGCCAAATTTTGTCGTAATTGCATTTTTAATAGCATTTAAAATGTATTTTTTGGCTAGTTTTATAGCCTCTTCTTTTGTGCGTCCATTTGCTAGCAAGCAAGCCAGCGCACTCGCAAAGCTACATCCAGCTCCATGCATGATCTCTGGCTTTATCAAAGGTTCGTTAAATTTCAGCACATCACCATTTTTTTTAAAAAGAGTATCTTCGCAAATTTCTGCAACCATGCTTCGCTTTAAGATCATATCGCAAGGCAAATTTTTGCTATCAAGCTCCAAAACTTTAGCTTCATCGATATTTGGTGTAATAATGTCTGCAAATTTAAAAAGCTCTTTTAAGCTTGCTATCGCGTCATCTTCAAGAAGCTTTGAGCCTGATTTTGCTACGCAAACTGGATCTATTACTATTTTAATGCCTTGCTTATGAAATTTTTCAAGCCAAGGACCAACACAAGATATAAGCTCTTTATTAAAAAGCATACCAACCTTTATGGCATCTATGTTTAGCTCTTCGTCTACCATTTTGATTTGTTCATTTAGGTTTGTAGCATTTGTAGCAAAGATATTGCTAACGCCATTTGTATTTTGTGCCGTAAAAGCCGTGATAGCCGTCGCTGCGTAGCAAGAAAATGCCTCACATGTCTTAATATCAGCCTGCACACCAGCACCACCAACACTATCACTTCCTGCAATGATTAATATATTTTTCATCTATCTCCCATACAACCTGAAATTTTATCAACGCTAAAAGGATCATCGACCTTCCAACTACTTGAATACTTTTTAATGCTATTTTTTAATGCGTCCACTAGATAATCCGCGTCTTGTAGCGTATGCGTATAGTGAAGTCCAGCTCTGACCCAGCCTGGCTTGCGAGTAAAGAGTGCGTCTTCCTTTAAATGAAGCAAATCATGTCCATATGGCCCAGCGCAAGAGCATCCTGCACGCGTTTGAATGCCATATTCTTTGCTTAAAACTTTAGCTAACTCATAAGGCGAAACACCAGTCACGTTAAAAGAAAATATCGGCAAACGCTTTGCATTATTTGGATGATAGCAAGTAAGCTCAGGAATTTCTGCTAGTCTTTTCTCAAAATACTCTCCAAGCTCGCTCTCGTTTTCATATATCGTCCCAAATCCTATCTCATTTCTCAGTCTATAGGCCAAATTTGCTCTTATGAGTCCTAAAATAGGCGGTGTG
The DNA here is from genome assembly GCF_002912895.1 of Campylobacter concisus. Classification (GTDB taxonomy): domain Bacteria; phylum Campylobacterota; class Campylobacteria; order Campylobacterales; family Campylobacteraceae; genus Campylobacter_A; species Campylobacter_A concisus_G. The sequence continues at coordinate 54,698 of NZ_POZX01000032.1, read as the reverse complement.
CCAGCCTCTTCTAGCTGTTCACTATCTTTTACAAATATAGCATAGTTTTTGCTGACATAGCTTACCGTTCCACCACCAGCAAATGTCGGCTCATCTGAGTTTGCAAGTATCTTTTTTATAGCAAGAAGCCCACAGCTCCCTACTCCACCAAGTAATTTATGTGGCGATAAAAAAAGAGCATCAAAATAGTCGCAATCAATATTTCCATAAGCACTAAAGCTTGCCGCATCAAATGCCACAATGCCACCATAAGACTTTATAAGAGTATAAATTTTTCTATAATCGCTCAAAACCCCAGTCACATTTGAAGCCACACTAAAAGTTGCGATGATCTCACGACCAACATTTATCCTTAAAATTTGCTCCAAGTGATTAAAATCTATTTCTCCATTTTTATCAAGCCTGATACGCTCAACCTCACAAAGTGCTTGTCTAAAGCTTATCTCATTTGAATGATGCTCATAAGGGCCAAGCACCACAAGCGGAGAATTTTCATTTGGCTTTAACGCATATCTTTTTTTTAATGCTGGTGGTGCATAAATGCCTAAAATTTCTTGGAATTTCTTTATCGCTCCAGTAGCTCCATTGCCACAAGTAAAAAGATAAAAGCTCTCATCAAGTCCTAGCAAACTTTTTAATTCACGTCTTGAATCTTCATAAATTTGAGCAGTTTTATAGGCGTTTGATGAGCTGATAGAGTGCGTATTTGCGTATGTTTGGAGTATTTTTGCCATCTCATCTTCGATAGGTTTATAAGCTAGTCCTGAAGCTGTAAAATCAAAATAATAAATGCCATTTTTTAAAATTATATTTTCTCTAATATGCTCTAAATTTACCAAACCACAACCCTTGTTTTTTGCGTATCATTATAGATTACTTTAGCTAAAATATACTAAAATGCCCAAATAAAGGAGCCGATATAAAAGCTTTAAAATCAACATTTGAGCGAATGAAACACCTTGATATAAATGAGCTTATTAAATTTCATCTCGTCTTTGATGAGTTTGATTTAAAGCACTCGTATTATGATGTTTTTGAGGCGATCGAGGTTGAAATTTTAAACAACTTCTTAGCCTTGATGCCAAAATTTTACTTCGAGTCCGATACAAACGATGCTATAAAATCTGCCCTCATAAAACTCGCACGAAGTGATAGAAAAAAATTTAACGTACATAAAATTTTACCTCAAAGCCTAGCTAGCAAAGTTTACGCAAAGCTTTTTGAAAAGAATTTTTTACTGATTGAAAAAAGTAGAGAAGTACTTCCAAAAAGATCAAAAAATCAAATGCTAAAAAAGGAAGAAAGGGGCTATAAAATTGAGGATAAAATACATTTTAATAGCCATTTTTCAAGGTTCTGGTTTAGATTTATAGAGCCAAATTTAAGCTTGCTAAAAGCTGGTAAAAATGATGAAATTTTAGCCATTATAAAAAAGGAATTTGACGAATATGCAAGCCTTGGATTTGAAATTTTATGCGGTGAGCTTATGGCAAAAAAAATTCTGATTAATGGCATATTTTTAAGTAGCTTTTGGAGCAAAAACATAGAGCTTGATATGCTATTAAATATAGATGGCAAGATCATAGTCGGTGAGGCAAAATACAAAGAGAGAAAGGTTTGTAAAAATGTGCTAAATTTACTATCAAAAAAATGTGAAAAACTAAATATCAATCCAGATATTATTGCTCTTTTTTCAAAGAGTGGATTTAGTAGCGAGCTAAGAAATTTAAAGGATGAAAGGCTAAGGCTTTATGAAATTAGCGATTTTGAGGAACTTTTAAAATGAACGAACACGATATCCAAGCTGGCTTAAAAAGCCTGATAGAGCAGACTTATCTGATAGAAAACGAATATAAAAATTTAACATCGTCTTATGCAAACTTGCAAAATTTCATTAAAGATATTGTGGAAATTCTGCCAAATGCTATCTGGGTGTTAGATGAAAATGATGAGATTTTTTTACAAAACTCAGAAGCAGTAAGACTTGGTAAAATTTTTAAAGAGATACCAAAAAAAGAGGGTGAGATAAATGTAGATGGGCAAATTTATCTTTTTAAAACAAGCTCTAAAGACAATAAACTAATAATCTCTGCAACAAACATAACAGTAGAAAAACGCACCGAGCGTCTTGCATCTATGGGCCAAGTAGCAGCTCACCTAGCCCACGAGATCAGAAATCCGGTAGGCTCTATCTCACTTTTAGCTTCAACTCTACTTAAAAGAGCTGATGAGCGCACAAAGCCTATCGTAAATCAAATACAAAAAGCTACATGGCGAGTCGAACGCATAATCAAAGCTACACTACTTTTTACAAAAGGCCTTAATATAAATTCGCAAATTTTTAACTTTTCGCAGCTTAAAAAAGAGTGTGAAGAGGCTATAAATTTTTACGACTATTCAAAGGATATTAAATTTAGCCTAGAATTTCCAGATGGCAAATATATGGGTGATCTTGATCTACTAGCCATCGTCTTTCAGAATATTTTATTTAACGCCATTGATGCTATCGAAGAGAGCGAAGACGACGAGGGAGAGATCATTTTAAGCTATGAAAAAACACCAAGTGAGCATAAATTTATCATTTATGATAGTGGTGAGCCCATCAAAGACAAAGCCATAGTTTTTGAGCCATTTAAAAGTAGCAAGCTAAAAGGAAACGGCCTTGGACTGCACCTTTGCTTGCAGATCGTGCAGGCTCACAAAGGCAGTATCGAGATCACACTAAATCCAAAAACATTTTGCATAAATTTACCAATAAAGGAGTAAGAATGAACATACAAAACGAACTTGAGGCTTTTAAAAAATCTCTTCAAACGCTTGATTTGAGAGAAATTTCAAACGATGGAGCAAAAAACGTTGCATTTATCTGCATAGATATGATAGAGGCTTTTGCTGGCAGTGGTGCGCTCTCTAGTCAAAGAGTAGCTGCCTTATCAAAAGGGATCGCAACACTTTTTGATAGAGCGTGGAAAGATTTTGGCTTTAGAAATTTTATCCTTATAGAAGATAGGCACACCAGTGATTCAAAAGAATTTGAGACCTTTTTACCTCACGCAGTGCTTGATACAAACGAGATAAAAACTGTAAAAGAGATAGAAAATCTAAGCTTTTTTAAAGAGATCAAAGCATTTTATAAAAACTCTTTAAGCATTGCGTTCAATAAAGAATTTGAGAAATTTTTAGAAGAGCATCCGGAGCTAGACACCTTTATAGTCACTGGGGATTGCACTGATATGTGCGTTTATCAGTGTGTTAGTTATCTTAAACTACGAGCCAATGAATACAATAAAAAAGCAAGAGTTATCGTGCCGTTTGATCTTACGCAAACGTACGATATACCAGGACATAATGGCGATTTTTACCACGAGATGTTTTCTCTTCATATGAAGCTAGCACTTGGTGCTGATGTGGTAAAGAGTATTAAATTTTAAAGCTTGCTTGAAATATTTATGAGCCTATTTAGCTCGTCAAATTTAAAGCTAAGCTCGTATTTATTCGCTACGATTTCATTAGGACTTTCGCTAAATTTCATATCACAGCTTAGCAAAAGTCCTTTTATAAAGATTTTGTGATCTAGCTCGTAACTGCTTAAACACTCATTTACTACGCTCAAAATCTCATTTGCTAGCACTGGCTCTTCAAAGACTATATCCGCTCTAAATGCCACATACGCCGCTCCTCCCTCGTACTCTATCCTATAATAATTTTGCTCATCAAAAGCGATGCAAAGAACCATACTAATCGTGTGACCATTAAAATTTTCATCCAGCTCAAATCGTGGCGTGCTAAATGCACTAAGTCCAAATTTCTCGCCAAACTCCCGTGCTTTATTTGCAAGCTCGAGCAAACGCTCATCAAAGCCATTTATATTTTCATAACCCCAAAGCCACGTATTTGACGAGAAGCTTTCAGAGCCGATAAACTGGATGTCAAACTCACGCTCATCAAAGTAAATTTTGCCACTATCAAAATCAACCTGCCAGTTGCTACCTTCAACAAGTAGCTTAAATGTACGTTTTTGAAGTAATGTCGCTTTGCCAACACATGCGCTAAAAAGCTCACTCCAGTTACTTTTATCTACGCCAAGCTTATCTAAAAACATCGCTTCACCGAGGTCTTAGCAAGCTATTGCTTGAAGTGCTTTTTCTTTAAAGCTGTCATTTACAACAAATTTTGTCTTATAGACAAAAATTTGAGCCGTATTTTCATTTTTTATCTTAATAACAAGACGTTTATCGTTGTTTGTGCCACTTTTTATATGTTCGTTATAGCCAAGATTATAAAGGTTAGTGATCTTATCTTTGCTAAGCTCACTAAGGCATAAAAGCACCTCTAGCTCGGCATATTCTCTTACTTTTTGAGGGGAGCTCGTCTCTTCATTTTTAGAAAATTTAGAGTTTTGTTTTAGTTTTCTTGTTTTAAAGTCTAAATTTTGCGCATCTTCTAGGCTATAAACCTCGTTTAAATTTGTCCTTACAAATTGATCATCTTTTGTGATATTTATCCTAAAAGCATAAGGCAGGTCGCGTTTTGCTTCATCTTTTACTATATCTTCGATGTTGCCAAGCTCTCTTTCAAAGACTGCGATCTCGATATTTCCGTGAAAATCAAGGACGTTTATAGTGCCCATTTTCTTGCCACTTTTGGTTATCCTTGTGCTAAAGTCCTCGATCTTACCAACTACTAAAATTTCAGCACTTTGTGGCAAACTCTCAAATTCTGAGCTTAGAGTATATTTTATCTTGTTGATCTCGTCTTTATAATCATCAAGCGGGTGGCCTGAGAGGTAGATACCAACGCTCTCTTGCTCAAATTTTAAAATTTGTTTGATGTCAAATTCATCATTTATCGTGACAAAATTTATCTTCACACCGTTCATGCTCTCATCTTCGCCAAACAAGCTCTCAACTGCATTTTTACGGATCTGAGCAGCACTTTTGCAAGCTTCTATGATATTTTCTACATTTTGCATAAGCATCTTGCGACTAAAGCCAAACTCATCAAAGCAACCAGCTTTTATAAGGCTTTCAAAGACCTTTTTATTTACTTTAAATGGATCGATCCTTGAGACAAAGTCATCCATACTCTTAAACTCGCCATTTGCTTCACGCTCAGTAATAATGTTTTCAATAGCCGCTCCGCCAACACCTTTAATCGCACCAAGCCCAAAGATAATGCCGTCATGATCGCCATTTTTAACGACGCTAAATTCTTTAGTTGATTTGTTGATAGATGGTGGCAAAGTGTCTATATTTATGCGTTTTATCTCATCGATATAGCGAACGATCTTATCGACATTGCTTTCTTCGCTTGTAAGAAGTGCCGCCATAAATTCAGCCGGGTAATAGGCCTTAAGATAAGCCGTCTGAAATGTGACGTAGGCGTAAGCTGCGGAGTGAGATTTATTAAAACCATATCCTGCAAATTTTACAATTAGCTCAAAAAGATCGTCTGCTTTTTGTCCATTTAGCCCTTTTGCCTCAGCACCTTTTACAAACTCTCCCTTTAGCCTGTCCATCTCTTCTTTGATCTTTTTACCCATCGCACGGCGCACAAGGTCCGCCCCGCCAAGGCTAAAGCCGCCTATAGCTTGAACGATTTGCATAACTTGTTCTTGATAGACGATGACACCGTATGTTGGCGCAAGGATCGGCTCAAGCTCTTTAAATGAGTAGGTTATCTCCGCCTCACCATGTTTTCTTTTGACGAAGTCATCAAGCATACCACTTTCCATCGGTCCTGGGCGGTAGAGCGCTAGCATCGCGACGATATCCTCGAAGCAGTCTGGACGCAAGCTAGTTCCTAGCTTTCTCATGCCCTCGCCCTCGATTTGGAAAATTCCTATCGCTTGGCCGCTTTGTATCATTTTATAAACATTAGAATCGTTTTTATCGATCTGCTCCCAAATGATATCCTTGCTAGTTCGTTTTTTTACCAGCTTTATGGCATTATCGATAACCGTTAGTGTTTTTAGTCCAAGAAAGTCGAATTTAATTAAATCCACATCCTCAAGATATTTAAGGCTATACTGCGTAACATATCGATCTTCTGGGCTGTTTGGCTGACGAAATAGCGGAGTTTTGTTCCATAGCTCCTCATTTGAGATAACGACACCTGCTGCGTGCTGGCCAGCGTTTCTATTTAGCCCCTCAAGATCAAGTGCAAATTTCCAAATTTTAGCTGCCTTTGGATTTTGGTTTATTAGCTCAGCTATCTTTGGCTCTTTTTCATAAGCATCTTTTAGCGTAATACCAAGTTCATCAGGTATTAGCTTTGCCATCGCATCGGCTTCGGCGTAAGGCATATCACAAACCCTAGCAACATCTCTAATAACACCTTTTGCGAGCAATTTACCAAATGTAATAACGCCAGCAACGTTAAATTTTCCATATTTTTGCGTAACATAGTCAATTATCTCGCCACGCCTACTTTGACAAAAGTCCACGTCGATATCTGGCATGCTAACACGCTCTGGGTTTAGAAACCTCTCAAAAAGTAGGTTGTATGGGATCGGATCAAGGTCGGTGATCTTTAGTGAATAAGCGACCAAGCTACCAGCCGCAGAACCACGTCCTGGACCAACTGGCACACCTCTACTTTTGGCCTCATTTATAAAGTCCCAAACGATCATCATATAGCCTGGGAAATTCATTTTATTAATTATGCCAATCTCTATCTCAAGACGCTTTTTGTATTCGTCATGTAAATTTTCAGGGACAAATTTTAGCCTCTCTTCAAGCCCCTTTCTACATTCATATTCAAAAAACACAGCATCATTTTTAAAGCTATATCTATTTTCTGGCTCCGGAAGTGTTAAATTTCTCTCTTTAGCATACTCAAGTGTAAATTTAAAATTTGGCGGAGTTGGGTTGCCAAGCTTGATCTCAAGATTGCACTTATTCACGATCTCCTGGGTATTTTCTATCACTTCAGGGATATCTAAAAATAGCTCACTCATCTGCTCTTTGCTTTTGACAAAAAACTCATGGACGCTGTGGCGAAGTCGGTTTGGATCATCTAAAGTTTTGTTCATCGCGATACACATAAAAACCTCATGTGCGTCGGCCCGCTCTTTAAAAGTATAGTGAGTATCGTTTGTGGCGATGACCTTTATACCAGTTTCTTTAGCGATGCGTAAAATATCATCATCAATGCGTTTTTGATCGCCGATGCCGTGACGCATGATCTCAAGATAAAAGTCATCTCCAAAAATTTCTTTATACTCAAGTGCGACCTCTTTTGCTCTCTCGTAGCCCTTTGCGCCAAATTTGACGTTACGATCGCTTAAATTTAGATGCCAACTCACCTCGCCCTGCAAGCACGCTGAGCTACAAACCAAGCCCTCGCTGTGCTCTTTTAAAATTTTCTTATTTATACGAGGATAGTAGTAAAAGCCCTCGATGTAGCTCATGGAGCTAAGATACATCAAATTTTTATAGCCAGTCTCGTTTTTGGCGATTAGTATAAGGTGAAAGCGCTGCTTAGTACTCTTGTCATCAAGCTGCTCGCCGTTATGCACATAAGCTTCGATGCCAATTAGTGGTTTTATTCCCTCTTTTTTCATCGCCTTATAAAAATCTATCGCTCCAAACATATTGCCGTGATCAGTAATCGCCGCTGCTGTGTCACCTCTATCATGAAGCACATGAGCTAGCTCTTTTATCTTGTTCGCTCCGTCAAGAAGGGAGTATTCGGTGTGTAAATGTAGGTGTGTAAAGCTAGAATTTTCACTCATTTTTTATCCTTTTTTAATGAGTGGATTTTACAAAATTTTGGCTAATAAGGTGCTTGATGAAATCTTAATGGGAGCTTTAAAAAATTATAGAATTTGTAGTTTGTGGCTAAGAACGAAGCGCGCTATCATCTGACGCACTATGCTATTAAGGTCTTGTAAATTTTAAAAGTAATTTCGGCTCTAAAATTTGAGTTAAGCGGTCAGTGAAGCCAAAATTTAGTAGTCAATTCTTATGAGTGAGTAAAAATTAGATTAATTTAAAAGAATTAGATCGCGGACTAAGCCGCAATCCATTATAGATAAACTGGGATATTTGTGTGTTCTAAGAAAAATCTTGAAGTGCCACCAAGCACCATTTCCATAAGACCATTTTCACCATATCTGCTAGCAACGATTAGATCAGCATTTCTATCAATAGCTGCTTTTAAAAGCGCTTCACCAGGTATCATCGTGGTAGCGATCACTTCAAAAGTGGCTGATATGCCATGAATTTTGAAGTACTCTTCAAGCTTTTTAAGATTTAGTTCGGCATTATCGCCAAGGCTTGCTTTTGAGGTAATGCACTGAACATTTTTTGCCTTTTTTAAAAGATCGATCGAGCCTGTTAATGCCCTTGAGCTTTGCGTCGTACCAGTCCAGCTAACAAGGATATTATCGGCTTTAAACTCACGCATTTTTCTAGGTATTACAATCGCATTTTTACCGCTTTTTAAAACAGCTGACTCAAATGTACCAGTGATCTTTCCATCAAGTGGCACAGCAGCCACTACTAGATCGCAAAATTTACTCTCTTGCTCCACTATCGCGCTTCTTTTACCACTGTGAATCGTAAAATTTGCAGTGCAAACATCTTCAATGATTTCACTAGTTACTTTTATGCCAAGCTCAGCACAAATTTTATTGAAAATTTTCTCATTCTCTTCATGCTCGACAGCTAGTTCAGATTTAGCTGATTTTAGAAATTCCTCAAAAAGCACTCCTCCACGAAGCGTCATTTTCATATTATAAACTACGCTTGGGTCAAGCTGGCAAGTCATAATTTCCATATGTGTGTTAAACCACTGAGCAACCTTTAGGGCACCATAAATTCTTGGCTCGATATCGTCTCCAGCTCCTATTGGAAAAAGCAACTTTTTGTATTTCATCATCTATCCTTTAAAATTTATTCGACTAAAGAGAGCGAAATTTTATTTCCTTTTTGCTCGCTCACACATACTTTGATCTGGTCGCCTACATTTAATGGAGTTTTTATCTTTGAGATATGAAGCAAGCCGTCAATACCATCTTTTAGCTCGATAAACACACCAAAATCAACCACACTCTTTACAGTTCCCAAAAACTCATCACCGATATTAAAATTTGGTTTTGAACGTTCTTTGTCGTGTTTAAACGGCTTTTTGCCAAATGAACGTCCATTGTCTTTTGAAGTGATAGAGATGATGTAATCTTTTGCGGCATCGACATTTTTCTTTGCTCCACCTGCGATTTTTACCTCCCCTTTTTCTCTATCAAGATCTATTGAGACTTCAAATTTCTCAATGATCTCTTTTATGGTTTTTCCAGCTTGTCCAATGATGTCTACGATCTTGCTTGGATCAACACTAAATAGTTCAAGCCTTGGAAGCACATCTTCATTTATTTTTATATTTTTATCCGCTTCTACCATCAAAGATAAGATATGCTCTCTACCACGTTTTGCTTGATAAAGTGCCTCTTTTAGCACTTCTAAGCTAATGCCACCAAGTTTAATATCCATCTGAAGTGCTGTGATACCATCGCTTGTGCCCGCTACTTTAAAGTCCATATCGCCGTCATGGTCTTCAAGTCCCATGATATCTGTTAGCACTGCGTGTTTATCGCCTTCAAATATTAATCCCATAGCGACACCTGCAACAAGTTTTAAAGTATTTACGCCAGCTGCTCTAAGTGCGAGCGAACCGCCGCAAACGCTAGCCATAGAGCTTGAGCCGTTACTCTCTAAAATTTCTGAAACGACTCTTATTGTGTATGGTGATGCTAGATCAATGCTTGGCGCAAGGGCACGTTTGGCCAAATTTCCATGTCCAAGCTCGCGTCTACCAGGAGCTTTTAATGGGCTTGCCTCACCTACGCTAAAGCCTGGGAAATTGTAGTTAAACATAAATTTTTCTACAAAAGGTACTTTTTCAGTGAGGATGTCATACATTTGAGCGTCACTGTCAGTGCCAAGAGTAGTGACAACTAGGGCTTGTGTCTGTCCTCTTGTAAAGAGGCATGAGCCATGTGCATTTGGAAGCACATTTGTTTCGATACTAATAGGCCTAACCTCTTCAAGACCACGTCCATCAGCTCTTACGCCCTCGTTTATGATCTGCTCTCTAACGATTTTCTTTTTATATTTACCAAGGACATTTGTGATGACAGCCTCATCCCAGCCCTCTTTTTGAGCCACCTCATCGCTTGAAATTTGTTTTGCAATCTTGCTAAGTTCGCTCGCACGCTCGCTTTTTGCCATTTGGTTGATCGCATTTTTGACTTCAGCTTTATAAAATTTATCGATATAAATAGCGATATTTTCATTTTCTATTTCAGGTTTTAACTCAAGCGCAGCATCCTCTTTTTTATGCTCTTTGAAAGCTTCTTCGTAAGCACTGCTAGCTCTTAGTATCGCCTTACCAGCAAAATCAATCGCCTCAACCATCATATCTTCGCTAAATTCATTCATCAGCTGTTTTTGAGCCATGCTATCACTTAAGCTCGGATCTATCATCGGCTCGATCGCGACCATTGGGATAAGCTGCGTAGTTTGCTGAGGTAAGCTTCTCATCTCGATCATCAAAAGCTCATCTTTTGTGCCAGCCACATATAGGTCTATCGCACTTTGTTTTAGTTCAGAGTTGCTTGGGTTGATCACAAATTTTTCATCTATGTAGCCAACCCTAACGCCACAAACTGGGCGATTTACTGGGATATCACTAAGATAGAGTGCAACTGAGGCTGCATTTAGACTTACAACTTGCAAATCAACCTCAGGATCAGCTGAAAGCACCATTACCACTATTTGAGTAGGATATGCGTAACCTTTTGGAAAGAGCGGTCTAAGAGATCTATCGATGATGCGAGCTGTTAGCGTTTCAAAGTCGCCTGGCTTTGTCTCGCGCTTAACGTAACCGCCAGGAATTTTACCAGCGGCGTAAGCTTTTTCGATGTACTGCACCGTTAGAGGTAAAAAATCCTCCTCAACTTGCGTATCCTCTCTTGCAACAGTTGCTAAAACTACGGTATTTTTCACCCTTAAAAGTACCGCTCCGCTAGCTTGTTTTGCTACTTTATTAAGGTCAAAAATTTCAACCTGATTATTGACTTCTATACTATATTGCATTATTTTTATCTCCTTGTTGTTTTTGTAACGGCAAATAATAAGGGCTCTCTTCTAATATTGACATGATACGCTCACTCGTAGCTTCGATCTTTTTCTCGTAATACGAATCCACATCGATAAAATCAACGATCTTGTTTATCGTGTAAATTTCATCAACCATATCATTTAAATTTGTAAAGACATCAGTAGCAATCACTGGCGTTGCGTATGAGATGGATTTTACCTTCACATCAAGCAACGTCTTTATGCAAATAAGTGCCGTCATACCAGTCTCGCACCCCTCATCGATTAGTAAAATATTTTTATCTTTTAGCTCTCCTATCAAATTTCCTTTTCGGTATTTATAAACGTTTTTTAAAATTTTTTCTTCGTATTTTCTATGCGCTTCGCCATAAATATAGTCATAGCTTATATTAAAAGCTTTTATAAGCTTATCGTTTAATACTATATCTTCTGTCTCACTAACTATTGCAACGTCGCATTCGCTATTATTTGGTGCAGGTATTGGCTCGCTAAAGAGCATCTCGTAGCTTAAATTTAAACTTCTACAAACCGCATCTGTGAGTATAACTGACTCAAGCGACATACAAACAACTATCGTCTTTTTATCTACGAGCTCTTTTTTTGGCAAAATTTCAATTAGCTTGCTAGCTGCTTCTAATTGATCCTTAAATTTAGCCGTTATCATTTAGTTGGCACTCGATTTTGTACTGCTTTGCGAAAAGTCATAGTGCAAACCGCCCATTGGATAGAAATTTATCGTGAAATAAATACCATTTTTTCTAGTTGAAGCCGAGCCATTTATTGTTGTTGTTGGCTCGACATCTTGTTGATAAATTATTCCGTAATTCCAGCATTTTCTTTGATGAAGTACGCCAACTCTCCAGCTTTTTGTGTAGCTTCGCTCAATATCATATTGCCAGCCGCCAATAAGGCTGTATTGATGAGGTAATTTTACTCCAAGACCACTTGTAAAATAGCTATCTTTTGTCGCACTATTTTTTATTTTGCTATCATTTTTCTTCATGGTGTGAAGCATATTTAGCCAGAATAGATCATTTGTGTATGAAAATCCGCTTTGTATCTTTTTAAGCTCTTTGCTCTTGTGTGAATATTCAAGTTTATTATAAAGGCTTAAATTTTCAAATGGATATAGATAGATAGCATTTTTTAAATTCGAATATTCATCTTCTTTTGTGTAATATCCTTGAGAAATACTATGTTTTATAATCTTTCTACCATTAGAGTTAAAGAAATACTGAGTCAGATAACCAGAAATTTCTTCCTTACTCTGCTCTTGAGTCAAGAAATTTTCATACTCATTTAGATTTTTATCATAGATAAACTCATCATCTAAATTTCCTTTTCTATAGCCTGGCAGTAGGTATTCGGCCCCAAAATTTAGAGTGTGATAAAAGCTTTCATACGCTTTTGCAAGGTCAGTGTGAATGGTAAATTTGTGGTAATTATTTACAAAATTTGTATGCTTATCTTCTCTTTTATCATCAAATGAATTTATCTTATTCTCGTAATTTATTCTTGATGCGTATAGATACTCGTAAAATGAAAGCGTTAAGCTATCATCAAGCAGTGGCACATGCACTGAAGCTGGAAGCATAAATTCATACTGAGTCGCTCTAACGCCTATCTTTCTATCATATCTATGTGACTGAAGGTCAAGCGAATACAAGACATTTGGCAACAATAAATCATTTGTAAATTTATGATACTGAAGCGATGGAAGCTCTTGAAGTGTATCTTTGTTCTCGTTTTTTGAGCCAATTTTTTCAGTGTCTATGTAATATTTTGCATAAGCACCAAAGTAATGATCGTCGTTTGCGATGAAATAGTTAAATTTAGAAGTTACAAGCGAATCATAATCATCATCCCTGCCTTTTAAATTTAAATAATCTATATCATTTAGCTTTGTTGCATCTATCCAAATTCCCTCTTGCAAATCCGCTTCGCTAAGGTATCTTATAAGCTTATCTCTTTCGTATTTTAGTCCAATGCCTTTATGTGTTTTATTTTTTAGTTCGGCCTTATTTGAAGTCTCTCCTTTTTGCTTGGCTTGGTAGCTGTTTTTATCAGTAAATGAGCCAAAGCTGATTTCGCCCCTTGAATCAGGCGACTCAGTAAATCTAAACGCACCATAAATTCCGGCACCTCTGTTTGTTCTTATCTGCGGATCAAGCTCGAAGTCCCACTCATTATAAGGTGCAAAATAAATCGGCTGTTTGTAATAAAAACCTTCAGATTTTCCGTATCCAAGCTCAGGCGGTAAAAGGCCTGTTCTTCTTGTGGTATCTGTTGAAAAACCAAAATATGGCAAATAAAAAACTGGCACATTAGCTATACGAAAGACTGGGTTAAAAAGATGTAAAAATTTGCTTTGTTTATTTAGCATAGCTGAGCTTGAGGTGATACTCCAGTCAGGATCTTGGACATTACAACTTGAAACCATCGCTTTTTTTACTCTATAGTACTCGCTGTCAGAGCTGCTCTCATCGCTTCTCATCCACACTTCCATATCTTTATTCATCATAAAAAGCGATTCAAAAGCAGTGTCATTATTTTTTAAATTTAGCTTTGCATAGTTTGAGCGAGAGACTTCGCTCTTACCCTTCATCATATTGACGTTACCAAATAGCTCGATAATCGAATTATTTTGATCATACACAGCACAATCAGCTGTCACAAGGTAGTCTTGTGAATATACAACGACGTTTTTGTTTGCCGTTACGATGCCTTTATCTTGCTTTACATCATCAGCCAAAAGCTGCACATCTTGCACAGCTGCACTTAGATTTAAAATACAAACCGGAACTAAAAATAAAATTTTACGCATTTATCACCACTGTTTTTGCTATTTTGTCTTGCCAAGTCTGCCTAGCTGGATTTGCAAATGCCCATGCAAAACCAAGATAAAAACAAGCTTCACTAACTAACCTAAAAATCGCTCTTACCAAGCTTGAAATAAAATTTGGTCTATCTAAAATTTCTACATTAATGCACATCGTCTTTGTTAGCATTTGCCCAAGACTCGCACCATAATACCAAATAAAAAATGCATGATAAATAATCTTTAGTGCGACTATTTGCCAAAAGAAATTTAAGGTCAAATTTCTGGCTTCATCATAGCTCATAACCGACAAAAAGGTATCCCAGTAAATGATCAAAAACAAAAAAGAAACGATACATTCATCAATTGAGTAAGCTAGGACTCTTTTTGAAAATGGTGCTAGCGAAATTTCTTCTTTTTCAAGTTTTTCAACTATCTGCATACTCATTTTAATGCCTGCCAGGCAATATCTTTTCTATAATGTGCTCCGTAAAATTTTACATTTTCGCAAAGCTCATAAGCTCTATCACGTGCCTCTTTTATACTCTTCGCAGTGGCCACGCAGACTAATACTCTGCCACCATCTGCATAAATTTCTCCGCCTTGCTCGCTAACACCAGCATAAGCAATGTGAGCATCTTTTACATCATTTAAAACTGAAATTTTAGCTTTTGGACTACTTTTATACGGATAGTCCTTACTAGCCATCACAACACCGACTGCAAATTCATCTTTTAAGCTAATAGGCTTTAGCTCGCCCTTTGCAGCATTTAGTAAAATTTCACTTAGATTTCCATCAATTAATGGCATCAATACCTCGCACTCAGGATCGCCAAATCTTACGTTAAACTCAAGTACATAAGGCTCATTTTTCACGATCATTAGCCCTACAAAAAGCACTCCACAAAACGGACTGCCTTCGTTTTTCATCCCTTTTAAAGTTGGCTTTACAACCTCTTCTTCGACACTTTTTATCAGCTCTTTTGAAGCAAGCGGACTTGGAGCATAAGCGCCCATGCCGCCAGTATTTGGACCTTCGTCGTTATCTAGCAAGCGTTTGTGGTCTTGTGCCACTGGCAAGCTTACGAAATTTTCGCCATCACAAATGGCAAAAAAGCTTAGCTCAAAGCCGTCTAAGAACTCTTCAACCACCACAAATTTACCAGCATCGCCAAAGCTAGCCCCACTTAGCATGTCGCTAACTACCTCTTTGGCTTCTTCTTTGGAATTTGCGATGATCACGCCTTTTCCAGCGCAAAGACCATCGGCCTTTACGACCATCGGCGCGCTTAAGGTATCAATAAATTTAAATGCTTTTTCTTT
The DNA here is from genome assembly GCF_002912895.1 of Campylobacter concisus. Classification (GTDB taxonomy): domain Bacteria; phylum Campylobacterota; class Campylobacteria; order Campylobacterales; family Campylobacteraceae; genus Campylobacter_A; species Campylobacter_A concisus_G. The sequence continues at coordinate 39,437 of NZ_POZX01000032.1, read as the reverse complement.
ATCATCTGTATTTAGATATCTTGCGGTTTTTATATTATTTCTAGCCAGAAAATCCTTCATATAGGCCTTACTAGCTTCAAGTCTAGCAGCTGCTTTACTTGGTCCAAATATAAGCAAGCCCTCTTTTTTAAAGATATCCACTACGCCTTCACTAAGCGGCACTTCAGGGCCTACGATAGTTAGAGCAATATCATTTTGTTTAGCAAATTTTGCAAGCTCATAAAAATCTTTTATCTTTAAATTCTCGCCAAGGCGTGAGGTCGCACCATTTCCAGGCGCAAAGTATAAATTTATATTTTTTTCGTTTTTTAGTTTTAGAGCAATGGCGTATTCGCGGCCACCACTTCCTATTATGAGAATATTCATTTTATCTCCGTAAATTTAAAAAACCCGAGTGAGCGTCGCATAGAAGAGTGGCCCATAAACAAAGCCAATCTTGCAAATAGATGGATACCAAACGGTTGCAACTTCTCGCCTTTTCAGACTCAAACGAAGCCACATCACAAGACACCCATACCTTTTCGCTAACAAAAAAGTGTTGGACCCCGTAAAATGCTAACTCGCTTCACTCAGGCAATAAAATTATATAAATTCTTTGCTTAAAGTAATGTTTTGGCAAGTGCGATACAGGCGTTTATATCTTGACTTTGGCTTACTATTGGCTCGGTAAATTTTAGCTCTTTTGCAGTGACCTTTCCAATGCTTATCGCTTGATAGCTCTCATCCCAGCCAAAATTACTAAGAAAATTTTTGACATTTAGTGGAGAAGCGAAGATCAAGATACTATTTTTTAGCGGTTTTAGCTCCATTTTGCAAGGATTTAAGACATTTTCATAGGCGATAATCGCTTTTATATTTACGCCGCCATCTTGTAAAATTTCTAAGAAATTTGAAGCGCTATCTTTACCTTTTAGATAAAGAACCTTTTTGCCCTTTAAAAGTGGCAAAATTTCTCTTGCAAAGTCATCTCCGTGAGCGTTCTTTCCGGTATAAATTTCACTAAATCCAAACTCTCTTGCGGCTGCCGCACAACTATTTGCGATGGCAAAGACTGGCAAATTTATAGCTTTTATATTGTTAAATTTTAATGCATTAAAAGCATTTTTAGAAGTTGCTACAAGCGCGTCAAATTCGCTTAAATTTATCTCAAATTTCAAAAACTCTATCTTGCTAACGCTTAAATTTACAACGCTCTCATCAGTCGTTTTTGTATTTGAAATAAGATAAATTTTACGCAACTCTTTTTAACCTAAAAAATGATATCAAAGCAAATAATGTGCAAGCTAAAATAACAATAGAAGTCGAATAAAATATATCACCAAGCCCAACTAGCGGAGAGACTACGCCGCCTAAGAAAAATTGGCAAAATCCAAGTATCGCTGAGGCTGAGCCTGCGTATTCTCTGCCTTCATTCATGGCTAGCGATGAAGCAGTTGGCAAGATAAATCCTGTAAAAAGAAGCAATAAGAAAAATGCGATAATGACGCCGATCACTTCAAATTTAAAACAAAGCATGAAAGCAATAAAAATGCTAGCAAACAAGGTGCCAAAAAGCCCGGTTTTGAGCGCTTTTCTCTCATTTAAAAGACTAGCAAGCCTTGCTCCTATAACAAGCCCTAAACCATTTGAAGCAAAGCAAAAGCTATAGCTTACTGGACTTAGAGAATAAAATTCTTGAAAGATAAACGAAGATGACGCTATATAAGCAAACATCGCACCCATCGCAAATGTCTGAATGCTTACAAAAAGCATAAATTTTTTCTTTCTTAAAATTTTGCCAAAAACACTATAAGTCACTAGCAAAGGCATTTTTAAGCGATTTGACTGACTTAAGCTCTCTTTGAAATAAAAATTTGCGATAAAAAGCAAAATGCCAATGATAGTAAGCGCCATAAAGATGCCACGCCAGTCGGTAAATTTAAGCAGCAAACTACCGCCAATTGGTGAAAGTATCGGGGCTAGACCATTTACGACCATCATAAGGCTAAAAAATTTAGTCATCTCGTGACCCTTATAAAGGTCGCTCACAACGGCTCTTGAGATGACTAAGCTACCAGCACTCGCAAGCCCTTGGATGATGCGCATAAAGATAAAAAACTGGATATTTTGCGCAAAAAATATAAAAATAGTGCTTATCGTATAGACGATGAGCGAGATGGTAAGGGGCAGTTTTCGGCCAAATTTATCACTTATTGGGCCAACTATGAGCTGACCTATGGCTAAGCCTGCCATTGATGTCGTGATCGTTAATTGCGTAGCTGTAACACTTGTTTTAAACCACTCGGTAATAGCCGGAAGTGCTGGCAAGTAAAGATCTGTAACAAATGGTCCAAAGGCAGAGAGAGCGCCTAAAAATAGCAATAAAAATAGCTTGGAATTTTCTTTTTTCATAGTTTTTCTTTAAATTTTAAAAGAGATTATATTATGACTTTGCTTTTTGGGTTATTAAGGGTAAATTTAACGTGATTTATAAAATATAAAAGCCCTAAAAATAGGGCTTAGTATTACATTTTGTCTTTAGTGACGATTAAAAGCATTTTAAATTTATCTTTTATCTTTAATCCATGTGGTATTTTACCTGGAAGCACGATGGTATCGCCTTTTTTGATATCAAAATGTTCATCACCAATAGTTAGCTTCATCTCGCCATCAAGTGCGATAAGTAGTGCATCACCTGGTGCTGCGTGAGTTGAGAGCTCTTGGTCTGTGTCAAAACTAAGTAATGACATTGAGCCGTTTTCGTTCTTTACGAGCGTTTTGCTAACGATTTTGCCTTTTTCGTATTCGACTGCATCAACTAAGCTAAAAATAGCTGCCTTAGGTAAATGATCTATCATTAAATCCTCCTTAAAATCAATTGAAATATATTTCGTTGGTTCGTTAAAAACTAGCTTGCGCCACACTTTTTTCTCTATCAGACAAGCTTGCTCATTACCTATATGCATCTGCTTTTCACCGTAGTATAGGCTAGCACCGCCTTCTACAACCCATGCGAGGCTGTCACAAAATAACATCTCATGATCTAGCTCCTCGCCCGTATCAAAAGCAAATACATCGACATGAGCATTCTCGCAATCAAAAATTCTCTTGCTAACAACGCTTTTTGCGACGACTTTCGTGTCGGCGTTTAGATTGTAAATTTTACTCATTTTATATCCTTTTTTGCAAAATTATAAAAGGTTAAGAACTAAATTTCATTGACCAATGTTAATAAAAAGATAAAATATATCCTAATTAAAACCAATGCGTATAAAGAAGTTCCATTTACAGAAAATTTCATAAAGGGATTTTTGTGTCTACTCCCACTCAATAATTACCATATCATATTTGTTTCTTTTATTCTATAACGGTATCTTTTTAGTTTCTGTTTTTAATATGCATAACCCGGCTTCCTTGCCGTAGTTTTGTAAGCTTCGTTAAGTACTGATCCAATACCCATTTGATGGAATTTTTTATACCAATTACAAAAATATCTGTACAATCCTTGTCGGTTCATTTAATACAACAAAACCAACCGACTCATCATTCATATGGCAAGCGAGAAAAGGCTTTTACCGTGAATCACGAATATACTCTTCTGTGCTTTCTGGTATTCTAAACCATTCTGAAAGGTCATATAATATTTCTCTTGACACAGCTTACTTTTCTAATTTATCTTCAACTTCTTTTATTTTTATATCAATTTACTCTTCCACAACTTCTATACTTTTAAATGTATACCTTTGTTTCTTAAATTTTCTATGCAATCAGCTAGATATTCGATATTGTGCTCTTTGTAAATTGGACTGCCTATAATTTCCTCTTTAAGATTATTGTACTTTTCTGCCGTCCTTCCTCTATAATTTTTATCTTTCCATTCCACAGAAACATTATATCCCCTTTTTTCCATCTCCTCCATAACCAATACATGGTAAATAAAAAGATGATATGGGGAATATGTAAACACATAGTCTACAGTTTTATGTTTCTTTTTCCATCCATTGCCCCTCAGAGCACAACATTCCCTATGTTGCCCAAGAAGCTGACTTTTGGGCAACAAGTGGATAAGTTTTTCATGCCATAGTCTCATAATTGTTCTACTGTTAACAAAGTTGATTTTTCTAAATATTCACTAGGGTATTTCTTTAGTAAGGTGTTAATGCATTCAATTACAACATCTTGATTATTTTTCCCTTCCATATATCCATTTAATATATCAAATAATGCCTGTTTTTCAATTGTACTAGCGTCTTTTTTGAAATATCCCCATATGTGAAGAACGGCATTACTAAAATCTTTTTTACTCTCCTTCATATCTCTTGCTTCCTGTATTTTTTTATTTATCCATAAAACATCCAGTTCTTTTTCCCTCAAATACGCCCTTATCTCCAAATATGCTTTATGCGATTTGCTTAGTACAAAATATTTATTTTTTGCCCATAACTCTTCACATTCTATTCTTGTATCTTTGTGTCTCATATTGACACCTCTTTAAAAATATTCAAACTAAAATAAATCCCATATAATGTACCACCATTTAAGCATTTATTAATAGCATTTAAATTTTTATTTAGGTCAGGTATAAATGAATATCCCGCATTGCTATATGTTAAAGTGGGCTCAGATACAAAGGATTTTTATTACTATAACCTATTCAAATTTATTAACCACTGTTTCCACAAAAGCCTACCACCAAAATAATGGAAGGCTTTCTAAACAATTTATCTAAATTTAAAACTCTCTTTTAAACCTACTTTTTCTCATTTTTAGTATCAAAAGAGCTTTTTGCTTCCGTAAACCGTTGCAATATTGTATCTTCAATGATTTTACAGCAAAAATATTTTTTACTCTATTCCCACTCAATAGTTGAAGGTGGCTTACTTGAGATATCGTAAACTACGCGGTTTATGCCGTTTACCTCGTTTATGATGCGGCGGCTTACGTTTTCAAGTAGATCATAAGGAAGCCTTGAAAAACTTGCAGTCATGCCATCGCTCGCATCGACCACACGCACACAAACAGCGTTTTCATAAGTACGATTATCCCCCATAACACCAACAGAATTTACATTTAAAAGTACGCAGAACGCCTGCCAAGTTTTGTTATACCAGCCACTACTTTTTAGCTCATCGCGTAAGATCACGTCCGCTTTTCGAAGTAGTTCTAGGCTTGGTTTATTTACTTCACCCATTATGCGGATAGCAAGGCCTGGTCCTGGGAAAGGATGGCGGAATACTAAATCACGGCTTAGCCCAAGCTCAAGACCTAGCTTTCTAACCTCATCTTTAAAAATTTCTCTTAGTGGCTCTATTAGCTCAAATGTCATCCAATCAGGTAAACCTCCAACGTTGTGGTGGCTCTTTATCGTCTTGCTTGAGCCAACTACGGAGCTTTCGATGATATCAGTATAGAGAGTGCCTTGAGCTAAAAATTTCACATCGCCGTGCTTTTTAGCCTCTTTCTCAAAAATTTCTATAAAGGTCTCGCCTATAATCTTACGTTTTTTTTCAGGATCAACCACACCAGCCAAGCGGCCAAGGAAGATCTCGCTCGCATCTATGCTAACTAGCTCAACGCCAAGCTTTGTTCTAAATGTAGCCTCAACCTGCTCTCTTTCGTTTGTTCTAAGAAGTCCGTTATCAACAAAGACAAGGATCAAATTTTCAGGCACAGCAGCTGCTAAAAGTGCCGCAGTTACAGAGCTATCCACGCCGCCACTAACTGCGCAAAGCACCTTGTGAGTGCCCACTGTTTTTCTTATCTCTTCTATCTTATTTTTAGCGAAGCTTCCCATGTTCCATGTGCTCTCGCAGCCGCAGATATATTTAGCAAAATTCTTTAAAATTTGCGTGCCATACTCACTATGCTGCACCTCTGCGTGAAACTGGATCGCATAAAATTTACGCTTATCATCGCCAAAAGCGCAATAAGGCGAATTTTCGCTGACCGCAATCGCCTCAAAGCCCTTTGGCAGGTCTTTTACATAGTCGCTATGGCTCATCCATACGATTTGTTTTGAAGGTGTATCTTTAAAAAGATCGTGCTCTTTTACGACGCTAAGTTCAGCCTTGCCGTACTCTTTGTGATCAGCGGCTAAAACCTCAGCCCCATGTGTGTGAGCAAGTAGCTGCATGCCGTAGCAAACGCCAAGAATGGGGATGTTTAACTCAAAGACACCGTTATCGCAAAAATAAGCATCTTTAGCATAAACACTAGCTGGACCGCCACTTAAGATGATACCTTTTGGCTCTTTCGCCTTTATCTCACTAAGCTTTGCATTAAATGGCAAAATTTCAGTGTAGACGCCCTCTTCTCTTAACCTTCTAGCTATTAGCTGAGTGTATTGCGAACCAAAATCCAAAACTATAATCGTATTGTTCATTTATAACCTTTTAAAAATAGATATGAAAAATTTCAAACTGCACATACCAAACAATGATCGATACGATATATCCTAGAACCACCATCCAAGCGTATTTCATATGTGCACCAAAGGTATAAATTCCTTTTAATTTACCCATTACTCCGACACCAGCTGCTGAGCCAAAGCTGATCATCGAACCACCGATACCAGCAGTTAGTGTCACTAGTAGCCACTGACTCATTGCCTCGCCTGCATCAGCTCCCATTGCTGGATTTGCTTTCAAAACAGCTGACATAACAGGGACGTTATCAACGATCGCTGAAAGGAATCCAACGCCGATATTTACAGCAGTTGAGCCAAATTTATCATAAAGTGATACAGCGTAATTTAAAAATCCAGCAAAATGAAGAGCGCCAACTGCAGCTAAAATTCCGAAGAAGAAAAATAGTGTGTTGTTTTCGATCTTTGACATATAGTGAAATACATGCATTGGCTCTTCATTTTTGTGAGCTTTTTTGAAATAGTAAGTATAAAGACTAAGTAGTGAGAAACCAAACATCATTCCCCACATCGCTGGCAAGTGGAAAAGCTGATGCATCATAACTGCACAAAAGATAGTAAATGCACCTATAAAAATAACCGCTTTACCGCCCTTTTTCATAACCACTTTTGGCTCGTTTGCCACATCAAAATGCGGTGCAGTACTTGGCACCACGCGAGAAAGTAAAAATGCCGTTACAAACCAACCTGCGATAGATGCTGGAAAAAGTGCGAAAAAGTCGACAAATGGTGCTTTCCCAGCAGCCCAAGCCATAAGCGTAGTGATATCGCCAAATGGACTCCATGCTCCACCTGCGTTTGCTGCTACGACGATGTTTATTGCGCCAGCTACTAAGAAATTTGTATTATTTCTATCTATCGTTAGAAGAACGGTTGAAAGTATAAGCGCTGTTGTTAGGTTATCAGCTACTGGGCTTATAAAAAATGCCAAAATACCAGTTAGCCAAAATAGCTTTCTATAAGTATAGCCTTTTGATACTAGATTATATTTAAGTGCATTAAATACGTCTCTTTCGATAAGTGCTTCGATAAATGTCATCGCCACCATCAAGAAAAATACGATCTGAGCAATCTCTAAAATCAGGTGATTTACCTCATGTTCAAGCGAATGCACATCCATGCCATTTATAAGCATATAAACACCGATAAGTAGGAACATAAACGTACCGATAAAAATAGCAGGTTTTGCTTTGTCGATATGGAAATTTTCTTCTGCTGCTATGAAAAAATATCCAACAACAAAAATTATAAGCGATAAAATTCCTGCCCATGTAGTAGTTAAGTCAATAGCTGCGGTTTCTCCATCAGCACCAAAAGCCATCGCGAAAAACAAGCCTAGAAGTCCAAAAAACCTCATTATACTCTCCTTGTAGAATAAAAAATCTTGGTATATTACTTAAATGAGCCTAAAAATTAGGTTAGTTAAAATTATTAAGCTTACATTACATTTTTATTTAAATACGAAAATTTTACTAGATTTTGTTTATCTTGTCAGTTTTCTTTTCTTTTACGGGAGCATTTCCATAAAATGGATCATCTTTATAGCCACAACCGCTAAATGCAAAAAGAGTAAAAATTAAAATAAAAAATGATAAGATAAGCCCATGAAAAACGCTAAATTTTTGATAAATACTATTCACGAAAATCCTTTGTATAAAGAAAAATTAAGCATGGCAAATGAGTGCCAACAGCTTTTAGAGCTTATGGGGAAAGCAAAACGATTTTATATAGCTTTTTGCTACGTTAGAGAAGGTGTTTTGACCTTTGTTCTTACTCATCCCACTGGGCTTTTAGAGCTTAGGCGTGATAGTAGTATAAATGATATAAAAAGGTTATTAAAAACCTTTTGCAAATTTAATAAAAATAGCGTTTTTAACAGCATTCTTACTCCAAAACCTATTAACGAAATCAACTATACAAAGAATAAAAAGGAAGAAAATATAAGATTTGTCGTGAGCAAATTTTTAAAATTTTTTAATCAAAAAGAGCAAAGTGCCATCTTTTATACGCCAGCTAGCAAAGGTGAGTTTGAAAATTTAGCAAAAGACGAGCAAATACACCAAAAATTTGAAGAGCTAAGAGAAATTTTGCTCAAGAAAAATGAGCAGGCAAGATGCTAATAGACGAGATCAGAACGCTTCCAAACGAGCCTGGCGTATACCAGTATTTTGACGCACAAAATAGGCTCTTATACGTTGGTAAGGCCAAAATTTTAAAAAATAGGGTCAAAAGCTACTTTAAATTTACCCCAAGTCTAGCTCCAGCTGAAAAGCTAAGCCCGAGAATTTCAAAGATGATAAGCGAGGCCGTGCATCTTGAATACATCGTCACGCCAAGCGAGGCAGACGCGCTTATCTTAGAAAATTCCTTCATCAAGCAGCTTAAGCCAAAATACAACATCTTGCTTCGTGACGACAAGACCTATCCTTATATCTTTATAAATTTAAATGATGATTTTCCAAGATTTGAGATCACTAGAAAGGTGGTAAAAGGCTCGAATATCCGCTATTTTGGGCCATATTTTAGTGGAGCTAGCGAGCTGCTTGAGGCACTTTATCTAAATTTTAATCTCGTTCAGAAAAAATCCTGCATCAAAGGCAAAAAAGCCTGCCTTTTTTATCAGCTAAAACGCTGCTATGCCCCGTGTGAAGGCAAAATTTCAAAAGAAAACTACGCTAAGATCGTAAACGAAGCTATCGCGGCCTTACAAAATCCAAATTTACTCATCACTCGCCTTGAAGAACTCATGCTAAACTACGCCAAGGCCGAAGACTACGAGCAAGCAGCCGCGACTAGAGATAAGATACAAACACTTAAAAATATGCAAACAAAAGTTGAAGTTGATCTAGCTAAACTTGAGGACTTCGAGGCCTACTCGGTCGCTTGCGTGCACGATATGATCTGTGCGGTGAGATTTAGCGTGCAAAGTGGAAAGATAACAGGCGTAAAAACTGACATCACGCAAGCTAAAAACGCTCAAAAAGACGAGATAAACGAAGCTTATAAGCAGGCTATTTTAAAAAGCTTCATAGCTGGACAGCCGATAATTAGCACCAAAATTTTTGTGCATGAGAGCTTTGAAGATAGCGAGCTGGTGGAGGAAATTTTAAACGAGAGATTTGGACGTAAATTTAGCATCACTTGCCCAAAGATAGGCGATAAACGTAAAATTTGTGAAATCGCTACAAAAAACGCTGAAGTTAGCATCGAAAAATATCTAAAAACGCACGATAACGTGCTATTAAACGAGATAAAAGAGTACTTTGACCTAGCTCACACGCCTTACGTGGTCGAGGCTTACGACAACTCGCACCTTTTTGGCGAGGCAAGTGTCGGGGCGATGGTGCGCTATGAACATGGAGAGTGGGCGAAGCAAAACTACCGCCACATGCACTTAAATTCCAAAAACGACTACGATCAGATGAAAGAGAGCCTAACAGCTAGAGCGCTTAGATTTGACAAGCTTAGCCCGCCTGATCTTTGGGTCATTGATGGTGGTGAAGTACTTTTAAACTTAGCCTGCGAAATTTTAGCAAGTAGTGGTGCAAACGTCGATGTGATAGCCATTTCAAAAGAGAAGATCGATGCCAAAGCTCACCGCGCAAAGGGCGAGGCAAAGGATAAAATTTACACAAAAAATGGCAGCTTTAGCCTAAGCACGAGTGATAAAAAGCTTCAGTTTTTCCAAAAAATGCGTGATGAAAGCCATAGATTTGTCATTAGCTTTCATAGAAAAACAAGGCAGAAAAACGATATGCAAAGATCAATTCTAAAGCAAGCTGGCGTATCTGAAGGAAGTATCGCGAAATTAATCAGCTTTTACGGAAGTTTTGATAAAATCAGCGAAGCGAATTTAGAAGAAGTGGCAAAAATAACAAATAAAAGCGTAGCAGAAAAGCTTGCAGTACTCAAAGAAGGAAATTTGAAGTGATAATATATGATGAAAATTTAAAAATATCTGCGATAACGCAAGATTCACTTGAGCTATTGGGTTTTGATAGTTTAGATGACTTTTTGTTGCAATACAAAGATATAAGCGAGCTAGTCATAACAAGCCAAGAAAGTACAAACTACAGCTTCTTGGAATTTTTACAAAATACGAAAGATAATAGCGCTAGAGTAAATTTAAAAAGAAAAGATGGTGGTGCGATCTTACTAGAAGCGAGATTGCAAAATGCCATTTTAAAAAATGGTGAAAAATTTTTTATCGTTCTTTTAGAGAAGCAAGACATAATAAACAACCAAAATCTAATAGCAGCAGTAAAAGTAAAACCTACATTAAGGCTGCCTGTTTTTAAACTAAACGCATGGTATCTTTTTGACACACAGACACAATCACTTATCGATGATTCCTGGTTTGAAACATCGCTTAAAATACTAAATTTAAATAAAAAAGATTTTGCATCCTATTTAAATATATTTTTGCACAACGCAAGAGAAATTCTTATCCAAATCCAATCAGCCATAATCGCAAAAGACGAGATAATGCTCAAAAAATACGTAGATGAGATAAGGGAAGCTGCATTAAATTTAAAGCTTAATAGCCTTGCAAATGAGCTTAACTCTCTTTTAGATAACAATCAAAATGGAAAAATGAAAGAGATGTCTCTTTTTACCAAAAGACTAATTGAGATAGAAAATATCGTCAAAAAATATAGCAAAAAGAGTATCCATGAAAAATAATAAATTTTATATATTGTTAGCGCCAATAATAATTTCAGCGATCTTTTTCGCATATAGCGGAAATGAAAGCTATAAAAAATTTACAGATCTAAAAGATCTAAATGAAAAACTATATAAACAATCCTTAGTATTTCAAACTATAAAATCCGTTATACAAGAGCACGATACGCTAATAGGCAAAAGCCAAGAAGATATAAAAAAGTTGCGAGATACTACCTTAAAAAATACACAGAAATTTATAAATTCTATAAGAAAAGACGATCGCACTGAGATACGAAATATAAATAAATTAAAAGAATTGCTAGCAAATCTCAACCAAAATGATAAATTTGATGAACTATTTTACGAATTTTTCCAAAATATAAATGGAGAAATAGATAGCGATTTTAAACAAGATTTAGACCGAGACTTCCCGCTTATAATAAAAGCTTATGCCGCAACTTTAAGTAAAATTTACAATCAACTCTCTTTAGCAAACAACACTAAATACTACGTAAAAAATATCTTTATAAATGGCCCTTTATTTTCAATAAACAATAATGTGAGAGAAAATATATATTCCGTAAAAGATAACGCGCCAAATCTTGATATGCTTCCAAAAAGTGAGCTAAAAGAAAATATTTATAAGGACTTTAATCAGTTTGAAGCTAACTATCAAGCTAAAAAAATAAGAGAAGCTAAAGCCAAGATCGCATTTTCTGAGAAGCTAAATATCGAAGATATTATCTTAATCAAACAGTATGAAGATGATAAATTTATACTTTTATTAGATAGTGCCATAAACATAAAAAATGAGCTACTAGAACTTACTAAGAGCGAGAAAATAAGCTTTGGCATAAAGACCTTTTTTGAGTTTTTGCTTTGTGGCTTGCTCATTTTATCTTTGCTTGGTATTTCTGCTAGGTTGAAATTTTTAAAGGTGCTTATCGATAAGTCAAAATACATATCAAACTATATCCTATCATCAAAAAAGACAAGTGCGGATAATGCGATATCAAAGCTCATAAAAACTTATGAAGATCTAAAAGAAGCCTATATAAAAGATAGCAGCTTTTTTCAGATAAAAGATAGATATATTTTATCAGTGAGCAAGAAGCTAGAGTCCATTAATAAAGAAATTTTTACATCGACCGCGGCTTTAAAAATAGAAACAAATAATAGCAAAAAGCAAGTATTTATAGACACGATAGAAAAAAATGCAAATATCATGACTTCGCTTTATAACAATGCTAAAAATATCTCAAATGTTAAAAAATATAGCGAATGCAATAAAACCGAGATATTTGATCCTCAAAAAAGCTTTGAAGAAATTTTGCAAGCAAATATTGTCTATTCGCAAAGCAAAAAGATAAATTTTATAAGCTACCTTGATCCAAGCCTTACAAATGAACTAGAAGGAAATCTAAATTCATTAAAAACCGCATTTAACTCTATCTTTTTGGCATCTTTATCAATGTCTTTAAGACATCAAAACATTATCATCACTATCAAAAAAGTTCAAAAAGAGTTTGATAGAAGCGGACTTTGTTCTGTAAGCTTTAGCATAAAAAATAGCTCAGCTGCCATGAGTGAAAAGCAAATTTCAGATATATTTTCAGATGATGAGAATAGCTTAAATAATGATGAGAGCGAGTTTTATCTAAAAATCGCTCAAATTTATTTAAAAAATTTAGAAAGCAAGCTGGAGATTAATTCGTTTCAAAGTATTGGCAATGAGTTTAAATTTGTAGTCATTTTTAAAACAACATCAAACTATAAAGACTTTGATATAAAATGCAATCATAAATTAGCATTCTTGCAAGATGTAAATATCGCTTACAACGAAGCTTTTGAGCAGACTACAAAAGACCTTGGGCTCAAAGTGGATATGCTAACAAGCACTAGCCCATCTATTACAAAAAATTATGATGCTATATTTTTAAGAAACACCAATAAGCAAGGTCAGGATGTTAAAAATCCGCTCATTTTAAAAGATCCATTAACTCCATTAAGCATCACAAGGCTACTTTGCTTAGGCGAAGCTGATATTATGAATAAAAATTTAAACGATAAACCAAAAATTTTAATCTGCGATACTAATGAAATTTACATAGATATAACAGCAAGTGGTTTTAGTAAATTTAACTGTGAAGTTGTTGGAGTTTGCAATAAAAAAGATCTAAAACAAGCCATAAAGCAAGGCGATTTTGACCTTATCTTTGTTGGCTCGAAATTTTTCGAAGCTGAAAAAAATAGCCTTCAAAAAAATCTTGATCTTATAAAAGCAGCCATACAAAATGCGAAAATTCCAATTATACTAATGCTTTCAAATACTTCAAATATAGATGGAGACAGCGTCAAAGAATACTTCAATGCCTATATAAAAACGCCAATAAATAGCGACGAACTAGCTCAAATTTTTAGAAAATTTTTGCCAAATTTTGGTGAGATTGCAATAGATGAAAGCTATCTAGCAAAAAGCGAAAATATTATTTTATTTAAGAAATCGCCAATGGAAAATAAAATATTTAGCTCAGCTTTAGGAGAATTTTACAACACACTTGAAACCACAAATAGCTTTGATGAGCTACTAACAAAAATAAAAACCAAAACTTACGGCATCGTTCTTGTAGATGAAAATGTAAAAGACTTCAACTATGAAGAGCTAACAAGAGTTGTTGATAAGATAAGACAAAGCAAAAAGGTTGATACAAGAGTGCTGATATTTGGCGCACAAGAAAGAAGTGAATTTCCTTTTGTAAAAGTGCTAGCCAAAAATATCACAAAAGCAGAGCTTTCAGCTACCGTAAGAGAGCAAATCGATTCTATGGGCACTAGCTACGCTAAAAGCTCTTATGAATTTATTAAGTTTAACGCCTAAAACTCTTTTGCGTTATTTTTAAATACATTTAGCACGCTTGCTCGCTTATGGCAAATTTCAGCATATTCTCCTTCGCTCTTTGAGTCATAAACTATACCAGCTCCAGCCCCCACAAATACATCACTAAAGCCATTTTCACTTGGCACAAATATGGCTGATCGAATAAGAATAGCAAACTGAGCATCGCCATTAAAATGCAAAAATCCAATGCCACCGCCATAGATATTTCGCTCAGAAATTTCAAGCTCATTGATTATCTGCATAGCTCTTATTTTTGGGGCTCCGCTTAATGTGCCAGCTGGGAAAATACTAGCTAAGACGTCAAAAAGATCAAGCCCCTTTGCGCACTTGCCATAGACATCGCTTACGATATGAATTACTTTTTCATATTTTTGGATATGCATCGCATTTTTTACAGATACACTTTTTGGTTCCGAAACCCTGCCGATGTCATTTCTAGCAAGATCAATTAGCATCTTGTGCTCAGCCAGCTCCTTTTCATCGCTTAATAGCTCATTTTCAAGTGCCGCATCTGTATTTGCATCACTTCCTCTAGGTCTTGTGCCCGCAATTGGTGCCACAAAAATTTGCTCACTTTTCATCTCAAAAACAAGCTCTGGCGAAGAGCCAACCACATCGCCATAAGGTGTAGGAAAATGAAACATATATGGGCTTGGATTTGTAAGTGAGAGCTTTTTATAAAATTCCAAACTGCTCATATTCGTTGAAATTTCAAGCAACTCACCAAGCACCACCTGAAAGACATCGCCGCTTATTATATACTCTTTTGCTAATTCAACCATATCCTCAAAGTGTTTCTTTTCTTTATTAAGATCAGTTTTTATACTAAATCTACTCTGCTCTTTACTTTTGTTTTCAACTTTCGCATCAAGCAAAAAGTCATAATATTTATTCTTATCTCCATAAAATGTATAAATTTTACTCATCTTATCAAAGTGTAGATAGGCCTTTGCATCGGCATAGATAAATTTTGGAAATTCATACTTTTTAGCTTTCTCTTCTCCGATATATTCAAAATATCTCACACCATCATAAGCAAAAACACCAAAGAGTCCCGCAAATGGAGCTAAAGATTTATTACGATTTGTATCAAAATAACTTCTAAGCCCATAAAAATCCATATCCTTTTCATCGATGTATTCGCAATCAATGCCTATAATCGTTTGCGTCTTATCCTCAGCTAGGTAGCTATTTTTAAATTTTTCTCTAATCACTTCATAATAAAACAGTGGTTGTTCTAAGAGCATTTTTTTCCTTTAAATTTTTGATGATTATAAAAAAAGTTCGCTTTTAGTTTTTAAAATTTTTATCAAATTTCTAAATTTATGCCCAAATTTCACCTTTTTACTATTTTTTTAACACCGCTTGGCTAAAATTTGGCACTCATAAAAGGAAATTTATGCTTTTTGTTGAACTTTTTATAATCGGTATCGGCGTTGGATACATCGCTGGCTTTTTTGGTATCGGTGGCGGCACAGTCGTTGTTCCTATAATGGTTGCCTTTGGATATGACATAAAAACCGCTATTGGCATAAGCGTCATGCAAATGATATTTAGTGCGACTTTTGGCTCGTATCTAAACTACAAAGCTGGCCTTTTAAAACTAAATCGTGGCGTAGTTTTAGGGCTTGGGGGCTTAGTTGGAGCTAGTTTTAGCGGCATCATCGTATCGCACGCGCCTGCACTTTTACTTGAGTCTATGCTACTTGCGACATTTGTCTTTTCGCTTATAAAACTATATTTTTCACCAAACAGCGACGGCTCAAATGCGAATAGTTCGCTCTTTTTGCTATTTTTAGTTGGTGTTTTTGTTGGCGTTTTTGCCATTAGCATCGGCATCGGTGGAGGCGTCTTTATCGCTCCTATCTTGGTTGGCTTTTTGCGTTATGAGCTGAAAAAAGCCGTTTCTATGGGCGTATTTTTCGTTATGTTTGCAGCCATTGCTGGCTTCATCTCACTCTCACTAAATGGTCACATCTCATACGCTGAGGGCATATTTTTAGGTCTTGGCTCGCTAATAGGCGCATACTTTGGCACTAAAAAGACGCAAAATACCGACAAAAAAACACTTAAAAAATGGTTTTTGGTCTTTTACATAGCGATGATATGTTTGATATTAAAAGATATGTTTTTTGAGTAAGAGCATGGCTAAATTTGCCACGCTCTTTTTTTTAAATTTCTTCAAAAAAGTAAGCTTCACTTAGTTTAAAAGCAAGCTCTTTTAGCTCATCTTTACTTAAATTTACGCTCTTTACGATATCTTTTAAACTAGCTTTGCCATCAAATTTTAAAGCGGCCTTGATCTCTTCATGGCTTAAGTTTAGCTTGCCATTTAGCTCATTTGCCAAAGAGATAACTGGTGAGCTAGCATTTAAAAAATACTCAAGATACGCAGCAGCTCTAGGCTTTAGTCTAGTTTTACCAGGCTCATAGATAAGTGCTTTGAGTTTTGAAGAAGAGATTTTAGTGTTTTGATCGTTTAAAATTTCAAGCAGTCCCACAAAAGCTTCATTTGCATTCTCGCTAAGTGCAGCCTTTACTTCACTTAAATTTAAGCTTTGTGGATAGCTTTTGCTTAAAATTTCTTGCGTTTTTGTCCTTGGCTGCTCGCTAAAATATGCAAAGTAAATCTTATCAAGCTCGCTCTCTCCAAGCACTGCATCAAAGTCCTCAGTACCGCCAAGCCTCTCCTTATGAGAGATGAGACTTTTTCTAAATGATCTATTAAACAAAAAGTCGTTTAGCTGCTCTTTTTTGATGCGAGAGTTGTAATTTTGCTCGATATGTGCATCAAAGCGGTAAATCCCAGTCGAGCTTGCGAAGATGTCATTTAGCGAAGCATCTATAACGTAGCAAAGTCCGTGTTTGTCGATATGCTTAGCAAATTTATGAAAGTAGATTGGCTCGTTGCTTGCCTCTAAAAAATCATGCAATATATAATAATCATTACCCTTTGCAATGATGCCTTGCAAGAAATTTAACTGCGTTAGAAGAAGCTTCATGCTATCTTTGTATACGACATCGCTTTGGTTTTGCAGGCTAAATTTCAAATAATCCTGCAAGAAATTTAACTCATCTTTCACATGAGCAAGTGCTTCTTTGCTGTCGTTACCTGAGCTTACAAAAAGCATAAAATCTCTTAGAATATCAAGACTCTTCCAACCAGGATAGGTATTATACGAAACATAAGCGATGCCATCCTCGCTAAGTAGTGCTTTAATCGTTGCAAGTAGCGCGTCTCTCACGTTTGGGCTCACCCAGCTATAAACGCCATGAGCGATAATATAGTCAAATTTCCCAAGCTCTTTTATATCACTTTCGTTCATGTGCAAAAAATTTCGCTCAAGTAGAGTAAAATTTTCTAAACCTATCTGCTTTGCTACCTTGTTGCCTTCAGCCACTTGATGACTTGAGATATCGATACCAACGACTTTTGCGTTTTTATGCAAAATGGCAAATGGCAAGATATTGCCACCATATGATGAGCCAAGCTCAAGCACTCTAGCCTCTTTTAGGCTAGCTGCTTTAAGCCCCAGAAATTTAGCAACCGCTTCTATCCTAACTGGCGAGCAGTCGCTAAATGCAGCCGAGAAATAAGGAATTTCATCGTAAGCTTTCTTTGTTTTATTCATCAGCTATGTTTTCTTGCAAATTCTCTCATAAACTCGCCAAGTTTCTCAACATCACTTTGGCTAACGGCATTGTAGATAGAGGCTCTTATGCCGCCAAGATGTCTGTGACCTTTTAGCCCTAGCATGCCCTCTTTTAGTGCTTCTTCTACAAAAACTGGCTCAAGTGCTTGATCTTTTGGTATCGTAAAGCTCACATTCATATCTGATCTGCTTGATTTTTTGGCATGGCCCACGTAAAAGCTATTTGAGCTATCTATGATGTCATAAAGCGTGCTTGCTTTTTTGGCATTTATCTTCTCAACCTCTGCAAGTCCGCCAAGATCAAGCAGGTGCTGCATGGTTAAATTTAAAAGATAAATTCCGAAAGTTGGCGGTGTGTTATAGAGCGAATTTGCCTCTACGTGCGTTTTGTAGCGTAAAAACATAGGGATATTTTGGCTACTCACGCGATCAACTAAGTCTTTTCTTATAATGACGATAGTTACGCCACTTGGACCTGCATTTTTCTGAGCGCCACCGTAAAGCAAGCCGATACTGCTAAAATCAAGCGGTCTAGCGAAAAAATCGCTCGATGCATCAACCACAAGTGGCGACTTGGTCTTTGGCATAGTTTTATACTGTGTGCCGTAGATTGTATTGTTTGAGCAGATGTATGCGTAATCGGCATCGTCACTAAATTTAACATCAGGGATGTAAGAGAAATTTTCATTCTCACTGCTTGCTACGACATCTACATTTATGCCAAGCACTTTTGCCTCTTTGATGGCTTTGTTTGTCCAAACGCCAGTATTTGCGTACTGCGCCTTGCCACCTTGATATAAATTCATCGGTATCATGCTAAATTGCAAGTGTGCGCCGCCTTGCAAGAATAAAATTTCATACTCATCGCCGATATTATAGAGCTTTCTTATCTTATCCATCGCGCCAAAGTGGATCTCCTCAAAGGTCTTGCTTCTGTGGCTGATCTCCATGATAGAGTAGCCCTCGCCTCTGTAATCGGTAAATTCGGCCTTTGCGTGCTCTAAAACGCTTAGTGGTATCGCGCTTGGGCCTGCGCTAAAGTTGATTTTTCTACTCATTTTTACTCCTTGATAATTGCTTTTTTATGTGTATTTTGCGAGATAAGCTCTACCTCATCGTCTATTTTTAAATCCCTAAGATCAGCTCTCTTGCCATCTTTTCTAACCTCGATAAGCCCTTTTGTGCTCTCAAAAAAGAGCTCCCTCATCTCATAAGCCTTCTCTAGCGAGCCAAGAGCTGAGCCAAGAAGCAAGATCTTTCTTTGCACGGCGTTTGTTAGGACGTTTTGCTTGTTTGCTACCTCGCTAAATTTTAGCTCGATCCTAGCTTTTATGGCGTTTGATGAAAATTTAGAAAGTAGTAAATTTAATAAATTTTGCTTTTTAGTGATTTTTAAGCTTAAAGCGCTATCAAGATCATCACTTAGCCTATCAAGATACTGGGAAAAAGCCTCTTCATCAGGCAAAAGATCAAGCATAGCTGCACTTGGCGTAAGCGACCTGCGGTCTGCTACAAAGTCGCTTATAACATAGTCGATCTCGTGTCCGATAGCGCTTATGACTGGCGTTTTGGTGGCATAAATTTCACGTGCTAAGCCCTCGTCGTTAAAGCACCAAAGATCCTCTTTGCTACCACCTCCACGAGCCAAAACGATCACATCAACGCCGTATCTATCGGCTCTTCGTAAAGCCTTTATGAGCGAGCTTGGGGCATTTTCACCTTGAGTTAAGGCGTCAAAGATATAAATTTCGCTTAATTTCCAACGACTCGTCACTACCTTTAGCATATCCTGAAGTGCAGCTGAAGTGGCGCTTGTGACAAGGGCTATTTTCTTAGGTAAATTTGGTATCTCTTTTTTTGCGCCGATATCAAAAAGCCCCTCATTTTCGAGCTTTTCTTTAAGCTGCCTAAACGCAAGCTCAAGCTCGCCCTCGCCATCAGGCAGCATCGCACTAGCCACTAGCTGATACGACCCGCTTGGCGAATAAATGGTCACTTTGCCATAAATTTTTACTTTTAGTCCATCTTTTGGCAAGAATTTCACCTTTTGGTTGTTCATGCGATACATCACAGCTGAGATGCTTGACTTTTCGTCCTTTAGCGTGAAGTACCAGTGCCCAGAAGCGTGCTTAGTAAGGCGCGAAATTTCTCCGCTTACCTCGACATAGTCAAGTGTGGCTTCAAGCAGTGCCTTTGCTTTTTCGTTTAGCTCAGATACGCTAAGCATTGATCTCTCTTACCTTTTTAGCGATAAATAGTGTCGAGATATCCATGCTAAAGCCCTTGCAAAGCTCTATCTCAAAGCCAGCAGCGGCTAGCTCGTCGCAAAAACTCTTTGCGTCCAAGAAATTTTCGATCGAGCTTGGCAGATATTCATATGCCTCTTTGTTTTTTGAGATAAAGCCGCCAATCTTTGGCAAAATTTTACTTAGGTAAAAATCTCTTAGCGAGGTTATAAGCCCCTTTTTCTGGCGTTTTGTAAATTCAAGCACGACAACGTAGCCATTTAAAGCAAGCACTCTGTTAAACTCTCTAAGCGCAGCCTTTCGCTCGACCACGTTTCTGATGCCATAGCTTATGCTTAGAATTTGAGCCTCTCCGCTTGCAAGCGTAGTGTTGTCAGCGTAGGCCTCTATAAATTTAAAATTTGGAAATTTTGCCTTCGCCTCTTTTAGCATGCCGCTTGAGGGATCGATGCCAGTGAGGCTTTTTATCTGCACGCCAAATTCTTTTGAAATTTCACTCCAAAGCCCCATCATATCGCCAGTACCACAAGCCACGTCTACAATATTTATGCTTCTTTCTTTAAAAATTTCTAGCATATATCTGCAGGCAAATTTCCTCCAACTCACGTCCACACCAAGACTTAGCACTCTGTTTGCGACATCATAAGTCGGAGCGATCTGGTTAAACATATCAACGATTTTTTCTTGTTTTTGCATAAATTTGCCCTTTTATATGTAGTAAATTTTTAAATTTCTTGAAATTTTGCGAGTTGCTTTTATAAATTTAAGACGCTTTTTTAGTATCTCTTCTCTACTTTTATAAATTTGCTTGTAAATTTTACTCTCGAGTCTCTCTTTATCTGGCATTTCTGGAAGTCTTTTAAGGATACCGAGCCAGACGTCATAGTCTTGAAGATTGCCAAAAATTTCTTGCATCTGCTTTAGCTTCACTTCATACTTTTTAAGCCCTTCAAAATAGAAAATTTCACATAAAAACTCGTATGTATATCTCATCTTTTTAAGCTCTATCCTAAGATCATGAAAGCTCTCATTTGGGCAGTCTTGATTAAGGCTTTTTAGCCTTTTTTGAGCTAAAACCAAAAGCGTTCTAAGCTTAAACGAACCAAGGCGCGAAAGGCTTACATCAAAGAGTTTTGACTTATAAAATTCACCCTCGTTTAAAAATATCTCCCACTCTTTTAAAAATGCGTAGTTTTCTTCGTCGCTAAGGTAGCTTTTTACATTTTCATACTCTAAATCTAGAGCCTTTTGCACAAAAAAGATAGGCTCGTTTGCATGTTTTTGCTCGTTTAAAAAGCTCAAAAATACATCCAAATCTCGCTTTTTGTTTGTCGAGTTTGCAAACATTTTAAAATTCTCACCAAAAAAAAGTGTCACTTTCTCATCAAAAGCGCCACTAAAAATTTTAAGGATCGATCTAACCTTTCTTAAATTTACGCGAAGCTCATGCAAAACTTCTTCATCTTTGTCTATCAAATACTGGCTTTTTAGCCTTTTTATTACTTTAAAAATACTAACAAAAAAGATTCTTAGCGCCTCTCCACTTTTTAGATTT
Source organism: Campylobacter concisus (assembly GCF_002912895.1). Taxonomy (GTDB): domain Bacteria; phylum Campylobacterota; class Campylobacteria; order Campylobacterales; family Campylobacteraceae; genus Campylobacter_A; species Campylobacter_A concisus_G. The sequence continues at coordinate 18,016 of NZ_POZX01000032.1, read as the reverse complement.
GCAGCAAAATTTGGCAAAATTTCTTTTTCTTTTATGATCTTATAGGCTCTTTTGTAGTCAATTTGTTCATTTTCATTAGCATGGATGGCAAGAAATTTATTTTTATATCTTTTATCGCAAGTTACGTCACTTAGGCAAAAATTTTCTAAAAATGGTGGCAGCTTGAAAAAGACGGCCTCATTTTCATCGCTAAATTCGATCTCAAATGTACAAAGCCCGTTTAGTTCATTTTTAAAAATATCAATATTGCAAGGATTGTTATTTAGTTTAAAAATGTATCTATCTTTTAGGATAACGCTACCGATGCGGTTTTTAAGAGCCTTTTTAAACTCCGCTTTTTCGCAGAATTCTTCATTTTCTTCTCTGATTAGACCTTTGCCAATCTTTACAGTTTTTATAAATTTATCCTCTTCACTTCGAAAGCGGATCTCTTCATTTTGCGTTATCTTGGTATAAAATTGAGAAATTTCAAGATGCTTAAAGACAACTCCAGCTTCTTTTAAAAAATCTAGAATTTGAGAATTTTTGAGTAAAAATTTACGCTCTATCTCCAAACTCACATTTTTCTCCAAAATTTTTTGTTCATTTTAGCAAGTTAGTGCTTAAAACAATGAGAAAGATGCTAAATTTAGGCTTATTTTAAAAGTATTTTTATAAGAAAAAAGATGAAATTTATGCTGCTAAATAGCAACATAAATTTTATTTACAGTGTTTACAGCTTTTTACGCTAGCTACGATGTTTAGACGTTCTATTATATTTCCGATCTTCTTTTCTAGCGCCTCTTGATATTTGCCAAGCTCAGCATCATCGTAACTCACGTCCTCAACGCTTCCACAGCTTTCACAGACAACATGGATATGTGGATATTCGTATATGTCATATCTAGCTTTTTGATTGACGATATTTACTTCAACTACAAGACCTTCGTCTTTTAAAGTATTTAAATTTTTATAAACCGTTGCTAGAGAAACCGATGGGCTCTCTTTTAAAATTTCATCATAAAGCTCATCAATCGTTGGATGCGTGTGGCGATCAAGAATTCTTAAAACGCTAAGGCGTTGTGGCGTGACTTTTAGCCCAGATTGCTTTAATAATGATACGTATTGCATAATGCTTTTCCTTGTTTTTATTTTGGCTTATGCTAGCAAAAATAATATTAAACGTTACTTTATTAAATGATATTAATTATTTTCTAGTAAATTTTTGGTAATCTGCTCAGCACTTATACCAAGGTACTTTTCAACCTCAGCGGTTGAACCATGAGGGATAAATTTATCTTCATACTCGAAGCTAATGACACTTATATTTGAAATTTTATTTTCTTGTAAAAATGCACTTACTATCTCACCAATACCGCCTTTTTTGGCACTATCGCTAAAGATGTACCACTTTTTAGTGCGTTTTGCAAGATCCAGTAAAAGCTCACTATCAAGCGGCTTTGCAAAGACAAGATCAACCAATATCGCATCAAGCTTGCCAGCAAGTAAATTTCTGACCAAATTTGCCTTGCCAACGCCGTTACCATAGCCTAAAAATGCAATATCACTATTTGTATCAGCTAAAATTTCAGCCTTGCCAAGCTCAAGTGGCTTAGCTTCAAACTCATCTCTTAAGATAAATGCCCCACGCGGATATCTAAATGCGCTAACGCCTTTATAGACATAAGCAAATTCCATAACATTTTTCATGCTCTCTTCGCATCTTGGGGCAAAAAGAACCATGTTTGGCACGGCATTTAAAAAACTGATATCAAAAGCACCCTGATGCGTTTCGCCGTCCTCGCCCACAATACCAGCCCTATCCATCGCAAAAGTGATGTTTAAATTTAAAATAGAAGCGTCATGAATGACTTGATCATAGGCCCTTTGCATAAAAGTTGAGTATATCGCGACAAATGGCTTAAAACCCTCTTTTGCCATGGCTGACATCGAGGTAACTGCGTGCTGCTCGGCTATCGCTACGTCCCAAAAACGATCTGGAAATTCTTGTATCAAAGCGTCCATACCAGTGCCTGTTGGCATCGCGGCCGTCACACCAACGATATCGCTGTGCTCTCTTGCCATTTTTAATAGCTGCTCGCTAAAGATCGCCGTGGCTGACTTGTTTGACTGTCTTTTGATAAATTCGCCACTTTTTAGATCAAATGGTCCAACTCCGTGCCAATTTTCATAGCACCCCTCAGCAAATTCATATCCTTTACCCTTTAGTGTCTGCACATGCACGATGACTGGTTTTTTCATACTTTTTGCCGTCTCAAATGTGCTAAGAAGCGCGCCTAAATCGTGTCCATCAACTGGCCCAATGTACTCAAGCCCAAGCTCTTCAAAAAACATGCCAGGAGTAATAAGTCTAATGCCCTCTTCGATACGTCTAGCCATATATGCGGCTGAATCTGGCATGTAGCTTAAAAAGCGCTCAACCCTGCCCTTAAATTTTTGATAAAACTGTCCTGCCATCATTTGGCTTAGATACTTGCTAAGTGCGCCTATTGGCTTGCTTATACTCATCTCGTTGTCGTTTAGGATGATGACGCAAGGATATTTTCTATCGCCTAGCTCATTTAGCGCCTCGTACGCCATGCCGCCACTTAGTGAGCCATCGCCTATGACAGCTACTGGGATACGATCTTCGTTTTTAAGTTTTATCGCCTTTGCAGCACCAACTGCAAGCGATATAGATGTCGAGCTATGTCCTGCCACAAAGTAGTCAAATTTACTCTCGCTTGGCTTTGTATAGCCGCTGATACCATTAAATTTCCTAAGCGTATCAAAGCTCTCCCAGCGTCCAGTTAGTAGCTTGTGCGCATAGCTTTGGTGGCTCACATCAAAAATAAATGGATCTTTTGTCACATCAAAAATTTTATGCATCGCTACAATGATCTCGACTGCACCGATATTTGAGCTAAGATGACCGCCATTTTTACTAACGGTGGCTAAAATTTTATCCCTGATGTCATGACAAAGTGCGTTTAGTTCATCAACATCTAAACTTTTAACGTCTTTATTCATTATTTACCAGCATTTTTAGTTTTTCTAGCCTTGTTTGCATAGTCGCATCGATATTGCCACCATCACTTATAATAACTACACCGCCTTTGCTTATAGCATCATCAGCGCTTATTTTGACATGCTCATTCTTGCTAAATTGCTCTTTTATATATTCGCTATCTTCGGGATTTACACGAATTTCTATATTTTTAACATTACTTAGCTCTTTTATAAGCGAGCTTGCCAGATGATGAGCGATCTGATTTGAAGAGGCTGAAATTTCTTTATCGATTACTTCTTTTGCGATTTTTATAGCAGTTTGCCCAAGCTCTTCTTCGATCTTCTTTAAAAACTCATCAAATTTAACGTACTGCTCATCTAGCTTTGCAGCTGAAACGCTAAATCTAGCCTCTAGCTCATTTATCTTTGCTTCATTTGCCGCATTTGCTTGGGCGATACCCTCATTTTTGCCATCTTCTTTTGCACGAGAAATTTCAGCCTCAAGGCGTTTAGCAAATTCGCTCTCTTGATTTTCTATTTGCATTTGAAGTTTGATGATGTTGCTGCTTAGCTCATCTGTTTTTTTAAGCAGTTCTTCGACAAAGCTCGACTCACCTGTTTGCTGTATTTGTGGACTTTGAGCCTGAGAAGCAAAGTGGTTTTGTGAGTTTGTCTGCGTTTGGTGGCTAGCTTGAGGAGCAAAATTTTCACCCTTTTGCCCAAAATTTTGCTCGCTTAGCTCTTCACTAAGATTATTTTCTTCTATCAATACAGGAGCACTATCTGTGGCTCGCTCTCCGACTCCAAGTACTTTAAATCTGTAATTTTCTATAAAGTGAGCCGGAGAAGTCTCACTGGTTATTACGCTGCTTTTCATTCTATCATCTCATCTGCTTCGCCGACTTGGAACACACCTTGATCAGCTAGAGTTTGCACCGTCTCTACTATGCGTCTTTGAGCCTCTTCAACATCTTTTACACGCACCGCACCAAGATATTGCATCTCCTCTTTAAAGGCTTCTGCTGCACGCTGAGACATATTTGATAAAAATTTATCCTTTATGCCATCGCTTGAGCCTTTAAATGCGACCATAAGGTCTTTTTTATCGACATTTTTAAGAATTTCTCTAATCGCAGTTGCGTTAAGGTTGATAATATCTTCAAAGGTAAACATAAGCTCTTTAATCGTTGTTGCAAGCTTATCATCGCTTTGTTCGATGCGTTCGATCGTGCTTTTGCTAGCTTTTTGCCCAAGTCTATTAAGTACTTCTGCCACAGCTCTTGGACCGCCAACTTCCACTTTGTATGACGTAAGACTTTCAAGCTTGCCCTCAAGCACAGTTGAAACACGCTTAATTACCGATGGGCTAATATCACCAAGATTTGCCATTCTAATGACAACTTCGCTTCTTAGCTCATCTGAGAAAAAGCTAAGCGTTTCAGCAGCACTTGTTGAGTCCATGTGAGCTAGTATTAGCGCGATGGTTTGAGGGTGCTCTTTTATGATAAAGTCTGCAAGCTGTTGTGGTTTTATCTTATCAAGATAGCCAAAGCTTTTTGAGTTTTCCATGCTTTTTGCAAGCTTGTCTAAAATTTTCTGAGCAGCCTCTGGACCAAATGTGCGGTAAAGAATTTCTTTTGCATACTCTAAACCACCACTTCTCATATATTGATTTGACTGCATTAATGCGTAAAATTCTTCTAGCACGGCACTTGCAACTTGTTTGTCTATGTTTTTTGCGGTTGCGATATAGCCTGAAATTTCAGTGATGACATCAACATCCATGTGAGAAAATATAAGAGCAGTTGCCTCTTCGCCAAGCTGAATCAGCAAAATAGCAATCTTTTCAGGCATCGATAGATCATCATAAATCATTTTTTGCTTGTCATTTAGCTTTATTGACATCAAATTTCCTTACGCATATTAAAGTCGCTGTCATTTTTTACCATATCTTGAAGTAGCATTGCTATCTCTTCATTTCTCTCTGTGATGACCGCTCTCATTTTCTCAAGTAAAACATCGTATTTTAGTTCATCTTCATTAAACTCGCCACTAAGTCCTAGTTGCTCTTCGACCTTTTTGCGAGCAGCTTTAAATTTCTCAAGCGTATCTTCAGCATCTACCTCAATATCTTCAAGACCATCTTGAACTTGCTCCTCTTCTTCTTTTGTCTCTTCAAGCATCTTTTGCATAAATGGCACAATGACTTTTTTGTAGAAGATGTAGAGCAACAATGCTGCAAAAATATATTTTAGTAGCGGCATAAATGGCACTACATAGTTATTCACAAAGCCATCCATCTTCTCGCTAGTGCTTATATCTTTACCGGTTTTAAACTCAAAGTTATCTAAGCTTACTTCATCGCCCCTATTTTGGTTATAGCCGATTGATTGTTTGATTAAATTTGTGATTGATTCTCTTTGCTCTTTAGAAAGTGGGGTAAATTCTACCTCACCAGTTGGCTTGCCATCACTATCTTTTTTACTCTGATAAAGTCCGTCTATAACGACAGCTGCACTCACTCTATTTATGCTAGCAAACTGTCCTTTAATGCTTGTTACTTTCTTTGAAATTTCATAGTTTGTCTGCTGTGAGCTTTTGTTGTACTGCTCTTTTAAAGTGCTATCATCAAGGCCTTGGACAGGGCCAATGTTGCTAACCGCACCTGGGACGCCACCTACTTCATTTGGTGCTGAGCCTTGACGCTTTTCTTCGATATTGCTTTCACTTCTTACAACGTTATTTGGGTCATAAACTTCGCTTTTTGTATCTTTTTTGTCAAAGTCAAAGTCAATATTTACCTTTGCTACGACCTTATCTGCTCCGCCCACGATAGGAGCTAGCACATTTACGATCTTTTGCTCGTAATTATTTTCAAACTCGCGCTTATAGCGGATCTGCTGAGCTATAGCATCACTATCAAACTCACCATCTTCATCGCCAAGTGCGACTCCGTCTTGATTGACGATCTTTACATTTTCTGTGCTTAAGTTTGTAACAGAGGCGGCGACAAGGTTTTTAATACCAAAAATTTGCTTCGCATTTAGACTAACGCCTGGCTTTAACTCAACGACAATAGAAGCAGTTGGGAGTGCTTGTCTTTCAGTAAAAACACTCTCTTTTGGTATGGCTATTCTTACGGTTGCTTTTTGGATAGATGAGAGGCTCTCGATCGTTCTAGCTAGCTCACCCTCAAGCGCTCTTTGAAATTTAACTCTCTGCTCAGCGTCTGTTGCGCCAAATTCTTGCTTGTCAAAAATTTCAAAACCGATCTTGCTCTCTTTTGGTATGCCAAGCGTTGCAACCGCGATACGCTCTTTATAGACATCGCTCGTTGGCACAAGGATAGTGCCTTCGTTTGCTAATTTATATTTAATGCCATCTTTGTTTAGCTGATCGACTATTAAGGCTGAGTCGCTTGGGCTTATGTTTTCAAAAAGGACGCTGTAGCCTGCAAAATTTTCATTTTTGCTTTTATACAGTGTTAAAAATACCAAAAATGCCACGACCAAGACGATCGAGCTAGCTGCAACGATTTTTTGCTTTAATGAAAGCTTTTGATAAATTTGACTTATTTGATGAAGTAATGCCTTAAAATCCATATCCCTACTTTAAAATTTGCTTTAACTCTTCAAAAACCCTATCGTTTTGCCATGCCTGACCGATAGTGATTCTCACCGCATTTAAGGCGTAGCTTTTTAAATCTCGTAAAATTATACCTTTTTTTAGCATCTTTTCGCATATCTGGCTTGATTTTGGCTCGTTAAATTTAAAAGTTATGAAATTTGTATAGCTTGGGATAAATTCTATGCCATTTTGCTTTGCAAATTCTTCATATCTCTTCATTTGCTCAAAGTTATTTTGCATGGTTTGCTGCACAAACTCATCATCTCCAAGTGCTACTATCGCTGCTCTTAAGCTTAGAGTTGTGATGTTAAACGGAGCTCTTAGTTTCGAGAGAGCGCCTATGATCTCTTCATTTGCCACACCGTATCCCACGCGCATACCACCAAGCGCATAAGCTTTAGAAAATGTTCCAAGATAGATGGTATTTTTAAATTTTACCACCTCGCTTGGCTTTATCTCTTTTTTGCTATCTTTAAATTTAGCAAATTCGTTGTAAGCACAATCAAGCACAACAAGCGTGTTTTCATCAACGCTTTTTATAAATTTAAAGACCTCATCTGCGTCCAAACACTCACCTAATGGGTTATTCGGCAAGCAAAGAAAGATTATTGAAATTTCATCTTTATGCGCATTATAAATTTCTAAAAACTCGCTCAAATTATGCTCCACACTCTTTGTGCGGTAAATTTTTGCTCCAGTTTGCTTAGCATAAATTTCATACATCGCAAATGTCACGCCAGCCATCAAAACGCCACTTTGCTTATTTGCCTTTGCGTGAAGTGCGTATTCTATAATCTGGTCACTTCCAGAGCCGATGATTAAATTTTTGCTAGTTACGCCAAATTTCTTAGCCAGCCCCTCTTTTAACTCAAAGTAGCTATCATCTGGATAGAGATGCGCTTTTTTAGCGACCTCTTTTAGCGCCTCCTCTACGCGTTTGCTCGTACCAAAAGGATTTTCGTTACTAGCTAGCTTTATCACATCTTTTGCCTCGATGCCAAACTCTCTAACTACAAGCTCTATCGGCTTTCCAGCCTCGTAATTTACTAGATCATCTAAAAAGTCATTAAATTTCATCACTCATCTCCGTTTAAATAGCTTCCAAGCCACGTTATCTCAGCGCCGCTCTCTTTTGCGAGTTCAAAGGCGTTTTGCACCTTCTCATCGTCGATATGCCCTTCAAAGTCAAGATAAAAAATTGACTTAAATTCGCGCTGCTTGATAGGGCGTGACTCAAGTTTTGTGATATTGATATTTTCATTTTTAAAGATAGAAAGCAGATCAGCAAGGCGTCCTGGACTGTGGTCAGTCTTTGCAAGGATCGAAGTTTTCGAGTTTTCAACTCTTGCGTTTTTAAAATCGCTTAAAATCAAAAATCTCGTTCTATTTGCCATATTATCTTCAATCGTCTCATAAACTATCGGCACGTTATAAATTTTTGCTGCGATCTTTGAGCAAATGGCGGCTGAGTTTCTATCCATTGATGCCATATATGCAGCTGCTGCGGTTGATTTTGCTGGAACAAATTCAATTTCATTTAGCATATGATCTTCTAGAAATTTACGGCATTGATTATACCCTTGCGGATGTGAATAAATTCGCTTTATCTCTTTTAAATTTTCATTTATGCTAACAAAGCTGTGATGGATATCCACATAAAGCTCAGCAACTATTTTTATATCACTGAATTTACTCAAACAATCAAGCGTAGCGCCAACAGCGCCTTCGGTGTTGTTTTCAATAGGCACAACGCCGTATTTTGCCTCTTTTTGAGCTAGCTTTGTAAAAACCGCCTCGATGGTCGCAAGTGGCAAATATGAACTCATCGCACCAAATCTACTCTGAGCCGCCTGATGCGTGTAGGTGCCTTCAGGCCCTAGATATACGATCTTTTGAGGCATCTCTAAATTTCTACTCACAGCAAAAATTTCAAGATAAATGGCTTCAATAGCAGCTTTATTTAAAGCTTTGTCTTTACTTAGACTAGTTAAGCGGTTTATGATAGCTCGCTCGCGTTCAGGACGATATATAGGCGTTCCACTAGTTTGTTTTAGCTTGCCGATTTGCTCAACTAAAATCATTCTTTCATTTAGTTTATTTAAGATGAGATCATCGATCGCATCGATCTCTTTTCTAAGCTCATTTAGCTCTTGCATCAGCGCTCTCCAAAAATTCTCTCTCAAGTGCCACGACATCTTCAAAGCTCTCACGTCTTCTTATGAGTCTATCTTTGCCATCAAGCACGCAAACTTCAGCGGCTCTGTTTCTTGTATTGTAGTTTGAACTCATGCTAAATCCATAAGCCCCGGCCCCTTTAACCACGATAACATCGCCACTTTCACACTCTGGTAGCTCTATATTTTTTGCTAAAAAGTCGCCACTTTCACAAACTGGACCAACCACGTCGCAAACACCTAAATTTTTATCTTTTCCGCAAACAAAAATTTCATGATGAGCACCATAAAGGCTTGGCCTTATAAGATCATTCATCGCACCATCAGTGATGACAAATCTCTTTTTGCCGTTAAATTTTTCATATAAAACACTTGCGACAAAGTAGCCAGCATTACCAACAATGAAGCGCCCTGGCTCGCAAACGATAGTTGCGTCTTGACCCTTTAGCGCACCTAAAATTCCCTGTGCGTAGTCGTATAAATTTATCTCTTTTTCATCGTTATAAATGATGCCAAGTCCGCCGCCAACATCGAAAAATTTGATATCTATCTCAAGTGCTCTTAGCTCTCTTAAAAGCTCACTAACGATATTTGCAGCATCGATTATCGGACTAAGTGATGTTAGCTGAGAGCCGATATGAAAATGTATACCAGTTGGCTCAAGAGAGTCTGAAGCTTTAGCGTGGATGTACATTCTTTTGGCTGTTTCAGCATCAACGCCAAATTTATTTTCATTTAGTCCTGTCGAGATATATGGGTGAGTTTTTGCATCGACACCTGGATTTACCCTAATGCTAATTCTTGCCTTTAAGTTTAGCCCTTTTGCGATCTTTTCAAGTCTTAAAAGTTCAGCAAAACTCTCCACATTTATTAGCAAAATTTCATTTTTTAAAGCCTCTTTTAGCTCATCATCGCTCTTGCCAACACCACTAAAAATGATCTGATACCTCTTCGCACCTGCTAAAAGCGCTCTTTTTACTTCTCCAATGCTAACACAATCAAATCCAGCTCCAAGGTCGGCTAGAAATTTCAAAACACTTAGATTTGAGTTTGCTTTCACCGCATAGCAAATGAGAGATTTTCTAGCAAAAAATGCATTTTTTAGTGCTTCATAGCGGTTTTTTATGTGGTTAAAATCATAAATGTAAAGTGGGGTTTTGTATCTACTTGCAAGCTCTTTAAAATCCATAAAATAGCCTTTATTAAAATGGCTTGATTTTACAAAAAGCTTGCCAAAATTTGGCTTAACGATGCGATTTTATGAGATAAATGGCATATACAAAAAGTAAAATGACTGGCAAAACTATGCCGATTTCTGGTAAGATCACAGAAGTTTGTGCAAATTTTGCAAGAATAAAGAGCAACCCCCAAACGACAAGGGTTATCACAACAAAGATAAAAGTCGAAAGTGCAAGATTAAAAAACCTACCAGTTACAGGCAAATGATAGTAAAAAATGAGCAATAAAAATGGTGCGAAAAATGGTGCGATAGCAAGGTTGTAAAAAGCTGTTTTTGCGCTATCAAGGCCAATACCTTCATTTTTAAATGTTTTTATAAAATTTATCGCATCTGGGATATTAAATTTTGAGTTTTCAACGCTAACAGCACTTTCAATACTCTTTGGCTTAAAGCCCTTTAATGCATCTAAGCTCTCGCTTTGTATTTTATTAAAACCAGCTTCACCAAGCTCTAAAATTTGAGGCAAAAGAGTTTGATTAACATCTTTTAAAATCCACTCATTGTCTTTAAAATTAGCATGATTTGCAAATGTAGTTGAGAGTAAATTTGTGCCATTTATCTCAAAAATTCTAACATCATTTGCTATTTGATTAACAGAATTTAGCTCCTTTATGTAGATAAATTTGCCTTCAAATTTTAAAAATGAATCAGTCGTGCTTTTTGAGAAAGCCGTATTTTTAGCGATACTTTTTTGATAGTCGTGTGCATAGGCAAATGGAGTAAAATTTAAGCCAACATAAAAAATAGTTATAAAAAGTGCAATAAAAAATGGTGGAAAAATTAGACTATTTTTACTAATACCAAGCGCATAAAAGCTGATTAGCTCATTTGATCTGACCATATTTACATGTAAAATAATGAGTGCAAAAATAAGCGAAAGCGGCAAAACATAGCCAATAGCGCTAAGCGATGTAAGCCCAACATAAAGGAGCTGAAGGTTTGCAGATGGCGGCAGATCTTTTAAATTTGTAAGCAGATCAATGCCTACATAAAATAGTTCAAGCGCTAAAAATACGATAAAAAAAGATTTTATATAGACCCAGCCAACGTATCTGGCGTATAGTTTCATTTTATAAGACCTTTTTTTATCGTAAATTTTTGCGAGATTTCGTTGATGTCGCTCTTTAGTAGCTCGCAAACTGCATTTTTTGTGTAGTCCAAAATTTCATCTAAAGCCTTTTTCTCCTCATCACTAAACTCTCCAAGGACAAAATTTTTAGCATCACCAAGGTGCCCAATGCCAACACGCACCCTTTCGTAGTCGTTGCCAATTAGATTATCGATTGATTTTATACCATTATGCCCGCCACTACTGCCGCCTTTTTTAAATTTAACTGCACCAAAACTAAGATCAAGGTCATCGTGTATTACGATTATTCTATCTGGTTTATAAAAGTCTTTTACTGCTTTTACACTTTGTCCTGAGAGGTTCATAAAGGTTGTTGGTTTTAGCAAGATAATGTCATTGAATTTAAAAACTTCGCCTTGGAATTTGGCTGAGCTAACATCTTTGTAATTTGAGTCTTGTAGGAGATCTATAAGCATAAAGCCTATATTATGTCTAGTGTTTTCATATTTGGAGCCAGGATTTCCCAGCCCCGCTATTAGTGTCACAAAAGCCCTTTTTATTTAGCTTTAATAACTCCAAGTACCGCAACACGGTCAGCGTCTACAATAGTAACGCCTTTAGGAGCTGTGATATCACGAACCAAAATAGTATCATCGATGTCAAGTTTGCTTACATCAACATCAAATGAATTTGGTAAATTTTCAGCCGTACATTTTACGCAAAGACGTCTTTTTGATTGGATCAAAACGCCCTTATTTTTAAGACCAATAGGTGTTCCAACTGGCTTAACTGGGATCATATATTTTGATAAAACACCAGGAAGTGCTACTTTTAGATCTACGTGTTTAAGATCGCTTGTAACAACATCTCTTTGGTAATCAACAATAACGACATTATAAACTTTTCCGCCTACTTTTACATCAAAAGCAAGGCTCTCTTTTTTGCGTGCTTCTTTAATAAAGTCATTTACTTTAAAAGCAGCTGCAACATTCTCTAATCCCTTGCCATAAATGTTGGCGATTAGATAACCATCTCTTCTCAAAGCCTTTGCAGACTTCTTACCGATACTCTCTCTAACGATACCCTCTAACATCGTTTTCCTTTCATAAAAAATAGGTGCTGATTTTATCCAATGCTTTATAAATTTCACATAAAGCTTATTTGAGAATGATCACTTTTTCTATTTATGTATTAGCATGGGTTCTTTATTTAAAGTGACTTCATAATATCATCAAATGCTGATACAAACTGCTTTAAACCGTCGCTTAATAAATCTTTATAAACGACATTTATATCTATCTCGTTATTTTTTATAATCTGAAAAAAGCTTGAGATATTTTCTTTACTAGGCACATTTTTTGCCTCTGCTTTTTCTTTTATAAATTCTTTTATCGTCTCTATTGGTGCTGTATTTATAGAATTTTTATACATTAGCTCTCTAACATAATAATCCCCTCTTAAACTACCACCTTTTACACCTGTGCTTGCAAAAAGCGTTCTTACATTTTCTAGTCCAAAATCTTCAATCAGGTGATATATATTTGCAGCATTCATTATGCCGATTTGTCCCGTTGGCAAGCTCTTTGCAGCCATAACCTCATCAAGCTTTCTATCAAATCTACTTACAAAAACACTTATCACACCTTTTGGCATAGTAGTATCCATAAAGCGACTTGCATAAGCCTTACTGCCTTCTTTAAAAGCTTCAAGGCAGTTTTTAGCCTGATCTGGCGAGAATATAAGCGTAGCATTTACACTAATTCCCCTTGCCATAAGCGCACTCATCGCCTCATAGCCATCTTTTGTAGCTGGAATTTTTATCATAACATTTGGCATTGATATTAGATTATGTAGCCTGATACCTTCTTCTATCGTTGCAACTGTATCGTCACTTAAATTTGGATCAACCTCAATGCTTACAAAGCCATCATCGCCATTTGCATAATTTTTTAACATTTTACATGCGGCGATTTTTATATCTTGAGTAGCCAAAATTTCATAAAGATCTTTTGGGTGGCGTTTATTGCTAGTTTCTATTATCTTTTTATAAGCAGGTGACGAAAATGCTGTTTTAAAAATAGCTGGGTTACTTGTAGCGCCGTTTATAACATTATTTTCCAATAAAGAGTTAAATTCGCTTTGTAAAAAATTTCTCTCTATAAAATCACACCAAAGAGAGAATTTAGCTTCGTTGTCATACATTAATTTCTACCTTATAAATTTTAAAATTTCACGCAAGTCTTTAACATCAACACAATGTGTCGCTTCTTTTTTTAAGATATCTTTTGCACAAAATGCAATGCTAAGGTCGCACTTTCTAAACATCGATATGTCATTGGCCCCGTCCCCAACACACATTATCTCGTTCTTGCCTAAATTTAATAGTCCACATAAGCGGTCAATCATATCTCCCTTTGAACTACCAAACATCATTTCTCCACCAACTTCACCACTTAAAATTCCATCTTTATGATGCAAGATATTTGCAAAATTTGCATCAAAATTAAGCTTTTTTTGCATTACATCGGTTGCATTGTGAAATCCACCGCTAAAAACCACAACTTTGATACCTTTTTGCTTTAAAGCTTCTATTAGCTCGCCAGCTCCTGGCATTATTGGTAAATTTTTGCAAATTTCATTTACTTTTAAAAGTGGCAATCCTTTTAAAAATTTTACTCTTTTTGTAAGACTTTCAAAAAAATCAAGCTCGCCATTCATTGAACGCTTAGTTATATTAGCTACTTCTTCACTAGCATTATTAGCGGCGGCGAGAATATCTATTGTCTCGCCGTCCATTATTGTAGAGTCAAAATCAAAAACACAAAGTTTTATCAAGCTATACCCTAAAAATCACGTTTTAAAAGGCTTTCGACCTTTAAGATCGTAAGGATATTTTGGTCGCGCTTACCGATACCATAAATCATGCCTTTGTCTTTTACTAAAGTCTCTGGTGGCGGATCGATCCTGTTGCGGTCTATTCTGATAGCCTCCGTCAAGCGGTCTATCACAAAGCCAGCGATATTATCCGCATCTTTCATAACGATATATCTTGTGCTTGGGCTTTGTTTTGTGACATTTAGTGAAAAACGCTTACGCAAATCAATAAGCGGAATAACATTTCCACGTAGGTTAAACACGCCAAGAACGTAATCAGGCACACTAGGAACACGTGTATATTCAATAGGTTTGATTATCTCTTGAATATTTAAAATAGGTATTGCGTACTCTTCCTCACCGACAACAAATCCTACTAGCTGAACTATATCCTCATTATTTTTTAACTCAGGACCATTTATTTGCTGTTTTTGTTTGCTTAAAACTTGATTTAGTTTATTGTTCATCCCTTACCCCTAAGCTAATTTTATATTCTTTCTAACGACATTTTCTAAGTACTCGGCTGAATATGGTTTTGTAATATACTCAGTCATTCCAACTTCTACGCCACGTAATCTATCTGTTTTTGAAGTCCTTGATGTAACAGCAATAAGTGGTAAATTTCTGTATTTAGAGTATTTTCTAATTTCGCCAGCTAGCGTATATCCATCCATTCTTGGCATCTCAATATCTATCAAGATCGCATCAAAGGAGTGCTCTCCGGATTTTACGATATTTAATGCCTCAACACCATTTGTGGCCTCTATTATTGTTACCCCAGTTGGTTCAAGCGCTTTTTGCATGATAGTTCTATCCATTTTTGAGTCATCAACTATCAAGACTTTATAATCGCTTGGTTTTTCCTTTGCTTTTGTGCTATCTTCTATTTCGGCTCTAATATCTACCTTGATATCTTTTGCCATCTCCATCATAGCACCAACATCGATAATCAATGTCACACGGCCATCACCTCTAATAGTCGCACCAGCAATACCTGGGATATTTTGCAAATAATCACCCATTGATTTAATAACAATCTCTTCTTGTCCAACCAAAGTATCGACGATAATGCCTAGTTTTGCTTCAGCAACACCGATTATTACGACATAAGTTTGATCTCCGCCATCAAATGCCTTTTCTACACCAAATACGTCAGAAAGTCTAACAAGAGACAAGACTTCATCTCTTAGCCTTAGTACATTTTTGCCATCGATCGTGTAAATATCATCGATCGGCACACGAACAGTTTCAAGAACACTAGCAAGCGGAATAGCATAAAATTCTTCTTGCGTTCCAACAAGTAGTGATTGAATAATCGCAAGCGTGAGTGGAATTTTAAGCTTCATAACCGTGCCTTTTCCAACTTCACTTTCAATATCAATGATACCATTTAGCTTTTCAATATTTGTCTTAACAACGTCCATACCAACACCACGACCAGATACATTTGTAACCTTTGCCGCAGTTGAAAATCCTGGTCTAAAAATAAGTCCAAATGCCTCTTTTTCACTCATCGCATCAGCTTCGCGCTCAGTGATGATGCCTTTTTCTATAGATTTAGATTTAAGCATGTCAGCATCTAGACCCTTACCATCATCAACTATCTCAACAACGATGTGGTTGCCTTCATTGTAAGCTTTTAGCTGAACAAGGCCTTTTTCAGGCTTACCTGCGGCCTTTCTTGTCTCAGGATCCTCGATACCATGATCGCATGAATTTCTGATGATGTGAACTAGTGGATCGCCGATCTCTTCTACGATTGACTTATCAAGCTCAGTCTCTTCACCTGAAATTTCAAGATCGATTTGCTTGCCAAGATCGCGGCTAAGATCGCGTATCATACGTGGGAATTTATTAAAGACTTTTGCTATTGGAAGCATTCTTGTCTTCATAACGGCAAGCTGAATATCGGTCGTAACTAGACTTAGGCTTGAGACTACTTGATTTAACTCTTCAAGGAATTTCTCACCCTCATATCTCTCTTCCACGTCATCATAAATTTTTAATAAGCGGTTTTTACCGAGAACAAGCTCACCGATTAGATTCATCAAATGATCAAGTCTTTTTACTTCAACGCGTATAGTTTGTTCCTGCGCTACTGCACCGCTGCTTGCTGCTGGGACCTTTTTATCTCCGTCTTTTTCTTTACTCTCTGCTTTTGCAGCTGGAGCTGAAGTACTACTTGCAGCTGGAGCTATCTCGCTAGGAGATTTTGGAGCTATGCCTTTTGAAGCACGCCTTGCTTGATCCTCAGCCTTTCTAACTTTTAAGAGTCTTTCTATCTCAGCTTCAACTTCTGAATCACTTAATTTTGAAAGCTCGGCATCGCTTATCTCTGGCGCTTCTTCAGCAGGCGCGGTTGGCTC
This sequence comes from Campylobacter concisus, assembly GCF_002912895.1. GTDB lineage: Bacteria > Campylobacterota > Campylobacteria > Campylobacterales > Campylobacteraceae > Campylobacter_A > Campylobacter_A concisus_G. The sequence goes on along the minus strand of NZ_POZX01000032.1, from coordinate 1,678 downwards.
TGGCTCTTTTGCCAGCTCTGGTGTTGGCTCAGCTACTGGCGTGACAGGAGCTTCAGGAGCTGCTACTGGGGCTTCGCCTTCAGAAATTTGAGTAAGTCTTGCGCAAATATTTTTAATATCAATGCCAGCAGCTGTATCATTTCCATGATCTCTAATGCTGCTTAACAAGCCTTTCATCATATCGACTGACTCAAGAACTACGTCCATAATGTCTGGAGTGATCTTTAGCTCGCCTTTTCTGGCTTTATTTAAAACATCCTCCATATGGTGAGTAAGCTCTGTTAAAACATCAAAATTTAAAAAGCTTGAACTACCTTTTACTGTGTGAGCAACGCGGAAAATTCTATTTAATAGTTCCAAATCTTCAGGGTTTGACTCAAGCTCAACAAGGTCATGATCTATCTGCTCAATAAGTTCGAAAGCTTCTATTAAAAAGTCTTCCATTATTTCTTTCATATCATCCATGTTTCACCTCATTTTGCAGATTTAGAATGTGCTTCAATAACTTTTAGCACTTCTTGATAAAATATGCTTGCATCAAATTTTGTAAGATACGCCGCACCACCAGCTTCTTTGCTCTTGATTTCACTAAAATCATTACTCAATGAGGAGTTAAATACTATTGGAACTTCTTTAAATCTTTCATCGTTTTTAAGAGTTGAAGCAAAGCGGTATCCATCCATCTGTGGCATTTCAATATCACTTAAGATAACTCTAAGCTCTCTTGATAGGTTATCTCCATATCTTTGATAAAGCTCTTCCATTCTCTCCAAGCCCTCAACGCCGTTTTTAGCCTCAACTACGCTAAGTCCCATCTTCTCAAGTGCGTCTTTTACTAGTTTTCTAGCAGTCGAGCTATCATCTAAAACTAAAGCAGCACCTTTTAATTTTTGATCGTCTGTTACATCAAATTCGATCTTTGGTGAGTAAATTCCAAGCTCTTCTACTATACTTTCAAGATCAAGGATAAGTAAAACTTCATCATTTTCTATTCTTGTCACGCCTGTTATTTTGCCTTTGTCTAAAGCGCCAGAACCTGAAGCAAAATTTGCTGGCTCGATATCTTTCCAGCTTATACGCCTGATCCTTTTTGCCTCATGGACGATAAATCCGATCAAAATACCGCTAAACTCAGCAATAATAACACGTGGCTTTATAACTACGCCTTCGGTTGGCTCGATAATATTCATCCATCTTGCCAAATTTATGACAGGGATCACCACGCCCCTTAAATCAAAAATTCCCTCGATATACTCAGGAACGCCTGGAAGCTCTGTAAGATTTGGCATCTTAATGATCTCCCGCACCTTTGCGACATTGACTCCGTATATTCCTTCATATACTTTGTTTTCGGTCTTTTTAAAGATACGAAAATCAACAAGTTCCATCTCGTTTGAGTCCGTTTTTAGTACGTTATCTCCAAACATCAATGTCCTTTCAAACTCATTTTGAGCAAATTTAATTTTTGCTGGGCGTATTCTACAACAAAATAACTTTGCTCACATGCAAAACAAGGTAAATTTATATAAAACTTATCGTAAATGTTAAATTGCTCGCCTTGATGATAGTGTCCTTCTATCACAATACTAGCCTCATATCCTTGCAAATGCTTGCTCATTAGCTCCTTAAAATTAGGAATTTTATAGTCTAAATTTTTATTGGTAAGTTTGGCTAGTAT
>NZ_POZX01000031.1:0-33005 GCF_002912895.1 Campylobacter concisus | reverse complement strand
AGTAAGATTTGTAAAATAAAATTTATTAAATAATATTTTTATGATTCTTAGTTTAAGGGCTCTATTTAAAAATTTAATAAATTTACTTTGCAATATGGTGATATTTACTTAGTTTTTACTTTCTAAAGTAATATTAGAAATAAAATTTAACTTTATTTTTTATATTTTTGGATATAAAAAGTGTGATTTAATATTTATTTTATGTTATTTTGTGAGGGGGTATAGAAAATGAGAGTGAGAAATTTTAGCGCGATATTTTTGAAAGCGCGTAAAATAGGTACTTTAAAAAGATTCACTCTCAGTTGTAACGCAAGAATTCAGCTAAAAGAAAAATCCCTATAATCCCAAATCGTCCGTTTTGTCCCAAATTTAAGGAAATTTTTAAACACTACAAGTGTATATAAAGCCCAAATAAACGCACTTTAAAGAGTGTTTAAAACGTCTCAAAATTCGTCCCAAAAAATCCTATTGCTTACTAAATTTTGACGATTTTGGCTTAAGGTTCTCAGAAAATTTGGTTGTAAAAAGCAAGAAAAATGGCGATTAAGGAACAGAATTTTTATAAAAATGTTCCTTAATTAAGCTTAATGTTCCTTAGTGTTATTAACACACAGAGAATAGCGCTTTACGATTAAGGAACACAATAATTTTAAATACCAAATACTTGATAAAACTTAAAAAAATATCAATAACTGATTAAGGAACATTTTAAGTTTTAATTTATGTTATACTCTTGATTACACGACCTAGCACATAAAAAATTTCTTGTGTATCACTTTTGAGCTCGTAGCTACTATACTCTGGGTTTAGACTTCTTATACACATATTGCCATTTTGACCCACTTGAAGCATTTTTACCATTAAAATATTGTTATAGTTGATGACATAGAGTCCATCGCCCACAAAATTTTCGGTAATATCAAGTATCACCCAGTCGCCAGGGTGCAATTTTGGCAACATGCTATCGCCAACAACTTGTGTCATCCTAAGCTTATCCTCTTTAACTGGAAATTTAAAGAGATCCCTTGGGATAAAAATTTTTTGCTTTGTATCGAAAACATCAATACCATCTATGTCTGAAGACGTTCCAGCACTTACATTGTGGCTTAAAACCCTAATATGATACCCATCATTATTCACGTTATGTGTATTTTTTTCATTATCCTTGCCTAGCAAAATATAATCTATAGATATTTTTTCTTTTCTGGCTATATCAAGTATTTTCTCAAGAGCAATAGTATTTCTACTTTTCCAATTGCTTAATGTATTTGGCCTTATGTCATATCTTTTACAAAAATCAGCATCGTTTTTAATGTCTAGCTTTTTGTAAATTCTTCCCAAAATAGTATCTATCTTATCCATATTGTGAGTTCCTTTCAAAAATATACACAAAACGTATTGACTTTATTCACAAGTTGTGATACAATTCTTTCAATCTTTTGAAATTATAGCTTAAAAAAGATTAAATTTTTCAAAGGTTTGAAACAATAGTTCTTTTATTTATCATTGTTAATAAGACTTATCCAAAAGGAAACACTATGAAATGCAACAAGCAAGAAACTCACCCAAAGATTGCGAAATGCCAGCCTAAGGTAGTTTGCAAGGATATTGCAAAGGAGTTTGAAAGAGAGTTGGCTCGCATAAGACTTGAGATAAAGACTGCGCGCCTTAGCGACTTAAATGATTTTTGCTTCATCGGATGCAATTACTTCAAATTTGACGGACATGATTTTGACCGTATAGAAAGAGCCGTTGAAAATAAGCTTATAGAGATAAAGCAAGATCTAAAAAGTGCAAAAGTCCCTAAGAAGTTCATTAATGCCATCTTAAAAGATAAAGCAAAAAAGCTCAAAAAACGAGAAATCGAAAGGCGAGCCTTTTATCAGGAAGCTATAACTCTATCAAAAAGATAGTCTACGGCGCTCATCGTAAAGCATGGGCGCTTTTCCTGATTTTTCCAGTTCGTCCAGCTTTGAATTAAGGCTATCTATCTCTTTAAATAAAGGGAAAAACAGTCTGTTTTGAACGCTCTTTTTTGGGAACGGCGAACTATCTGGGCTAGATAGAAAGCTATTTTTGTTTTCTATCTTTATCTTTTTATTTTTGAGAATTTTAGGAATAAAGAAAAAATCCTCATTTAAAAAAGGTATTAGCAGCACTTTGGTTTTTATCTCTATGGATAAAGATAGCTGCGATGCGATGTCGCCGTCTTTACTGTGAGCTAATATACCGACGTAATCGGTAGAGCCTGATACTAGCTGATATTTGGGATGATAGTTGAGAGCCACTTTGTGCATTTTTTGAAAACAAGAAGCGTAAGCGTTTAGATTAATGATGCCCCCATGTATATACTCGTAAGCATCTACTAGATCGGGTCTAAAATGTTTCATCGTTTTAAGATCGTCTTTTAAATCTATCGCTCGATGTTCGTTAAATCTAAGTCCATGAGTTTTATAGCAAAAATATAGCATTTTTCAAGTCCTTGTTTTGAATTTTGAAGTTTGCAAATCAAATTTTACATACAAGGGCTTTAAAAATACTATGAGTCTTATTAACAATGATAAATAAAGAAAGGAGCAAAAATGATAAAGCGATATTTCATCGAAAACTGCATCAGTATCCGTCAGTGGGCTAAGAAACATAACCTTGATGAGCGCACCACGTATTATGTGATAAACGGCGAGATCACGGGAAGCAAAAACAATTCAAGAGGCAAAGCAAAAATGGTATTTGAAGCATTGGTAGCTGAGGGTATCATTGATGAGCTACCTGAAAATTTGAAAGAAGAGAAGGCTAGTTAATGCTTTATGTTGAAACGCAGGTTGCTTCACTAGTCTTTGGTGTTTGTGAGAGAGGTCTAAGACTAGCCACCCAACGTAATTCCACCAAATACCCCTTCCTCCGCTTGCAAGAAGCTGGCATCAGAAGTCGCGGTGGTGTAAAGCTACTCTTTGAAGTAGAGATCGCTGACATCAGCTCTCTTGTAAGAGCCAAAAAGCTAAGCAGCGATATTGAAATTTATGTGCCTGATAATGGTGCGCAAAGTAAAAACGGACTAAAAATGATGAAATTTAGCGAGATCAAGAAGGTCAAAGTAAATAATAATGACAGCAACAAGCAAGATGAAGGCGACATATATCTTGAAGCTAGCGAGGAAGAGATTGTCGAAGCAAGAAGGAAACGAGACATCATAAAAAGATATGAGACGAGCGATCTGTCCTCTAAAAAGTTTTGTGAAAGCGAAGGCATTAGCGAGGCAAACCTTTTTAGATGGCAAAAAGCCTATAAGGAGCAAAATTTACGCGGTCTGCTTGATAGGCGCGGCAAAAAGAAGGGCTCACATAAGCTTGAAGAGTGGATGAAGGATTTTATACTCACTAAATTTAGAGCTTACGGGGCTGGTGATCTAAACATCACACAGCTTTGGAAAGAGCTTCATTTCGAATATGGTAAGCGAACAGATAAATTCAGTGCACCTGACTTTCTTCAAGGCAAGGTAACGCCACTATTCGATACTGGCGTGATCAGTAGGTTTTTAAAAGAATATAAAGCCAAGAACATACTAGACACCATCGTCTCAACCAAAGGCATAGATAAAACCATAAGCTACCTTGACCCGGCTCACGGCACACAAGGCATATTCGTGACTAGACGAAATCAGTGCTGGCAGATAGACAGCTCAAAGCTCGATGTCATCGTGCGAGACGGCAAAGGTGGAGTGCAGGTAAGACCAAATATCCTTTCTATCATAGACGTATTCAGCGGTAGATGCGTGGCAACTTTGGCTGAGACCTCAAACGCATTAGGCATAACTCGCTTACTTTGGAGAGCTATTGAGCTTTTGGGCAAGCCTGAGTGTATAAAAGGCGATAACGGTAAAGACTACATAAGTAAAGAATTTCAAGACCTGCTTGAAGGTCTTGGTATAGACTATGACGCTTCAAGAGCCTATCATGGCAAAGACAAAGCCTTTGTCGAAAGACATTTTGGCACGATTCAGCGAAGCAAGATGGCCCATACTCCGGGCTATATAGGCGGAAGTGTTGCAAAGCGCGAGAACATAGAGCAGCAAACCCCTAAAAAAGAACGACATGCAAAAGACGAATATGGTTGGATAAAAAAGACCAATCAAAAACATCTACTAACGTATGATGACATGAGGAAGCGATTTGAAACGGCTGTGCTTGAGTGGGATATAACTGCCGTAAAACGCAAAAAGAATTCTCCTATACAAAGATGGAATAGCGACGATACACCGCTAAAAACTATTGAATATGAGAGATTTTTACTCTTTGCCGGTAGTAAAGGCATCCATAAAGTCAGCAAAAAAGGCATAACGATCGATAAGATAACCTATGTATCGCGCATGCTGCCTGATGTCAGGACAGAGGTTAGAGTAAGCGTGAATATAGACAACGTGAGCGAGGCATTCATATATACGCTTGATGGAGAGTTCATCTGTAAAGCCACAGATAGTAGCTTGATGCAGCTTAGAGCGGATGAATTTAAGATTGCCAATAGACTATTCAATGACAGGTTAAAAGCAGTAAGAAAAGGGGTAAGTCAAGCAAAACTGAGCGAATTCACAAAACTAAATGTGGATTATGATCTGGCTCAAATGCAAACAGCTCATCAAGAAGCGCTCAAAAAAGAAAATAAGATTGTTGAAAACTCAAATATCGATAGTATTAAAGAAGCCATAGCGCAGCAAGAGGCTGTTAGTGAGATAACAAGCGCAAAATTTGATTACTCTAAAATTGAGATAACAGGCGAAGTAAAGAGAAATGCCAAAAGGAGCGTTCTTGACATGGCGATAGATAAGGCCAGCGGTGAATAAAGCCTTTTAAATGCGTTTTAACAGCGCTTTAAACGTATTTAAAAGATTTTAAATTTTAAAGAAAGGAGCTAATTATGGAATTAGCAAACAAAATAAGCGAATTTATAAAAGCCAACGAAAAAGACGGCATGAGTCAGAATAGATTTGCTGCGGCTTTGGGGATCAACCCCGCGTATATTTCAGGATATTTGAAGAAAGGCTCTAACTACAAGTATGCAGACAAGGTAGAAGAGCCAGCAAAAAATTACATCAACAATTTTATCAAAAAAGTGGATGTAATTCAAGACGAGCTGCCTTTTATAAGGACAAAAGACGCCAAAAGCATACATGCGGTCATCAATTGGGCGGTCAGAGATAGAGATATGGCGATGATCTCGGGAGTAGCAGGAAGCGGTAAAACAAGAGCTATAAAAGAATACGTAAAAACTCATCCTGATAGCATCTTGATAGAAGCTACGATCAATACTTCGGCAAAGAGCCTATTTAAAATTTTAGCTCATGAGCTTGGAATAAACGATAAAGGCAGTATCGATGATCTGGTGCGTCAAAGCGGCGAAGTCCTAAAGAAAGTCAGCAAGACCATAATCATAGACGAGGCCGAGCATTTGCCTTACCGCGCGCTTGAAAGCTTGCGCAGGATGCACGATTTTAGCCGCGCTACTCTGGTGCTTGTGGGTACGAACAAGCTACTAATAAATTTAACCGCTTCAAAGAGCGGAAACGAGCTAGAACAGCTAAGCTCGAGAGTCGGAAATAAATGGATACTAGGCGGACTTTCCTACGTAGACGAAGACAAGAAAAAGATAAGAGACGATCTAGAAGCTGTTTGTAAAAACTTCGGCGTAACGCAAAAACCATGCATCGATCTAATAGAAACGCTAGCTAAAGGAAATTTTAGAAAGACCGAAAAGCTGCTAAGAAGGGCGAAGATGCTAAGCGAATACGCAAAGACCCCTATAAATGAAGACGTAGTCAAAGAGGCTACGAAGATGCTGCTTTTATAGTTGTAACGGTTGTAATAGTTGTAAGGAGTAAAAAATGATGAACGTAACGATGGATTCTCTTGAAAATCGCGCGGCGGAACGAACTCAGGCGGCTGGGCTAGTTAGACTGGTAAGAGAATTTGAAGAAAAAGGATTTGAAATGAGAGTAAGTGCTAAAGGTGAACTATGGGGCATAAGGCGCGGAAACATGATAAAGGGTCAAAAAGCAGACTACTCAAAGAGCATGTTTAAGTTAGTAGGTAAATATATCATAAGAACCGCCGACGGCAAAGTGATCGATACGGCAGCTTAAATTTGATTTTTCGGGAGCTCTGCGGAGCTTCCTATAAAGTTAAATTTTAAGAAAGGAGAATAGATGAAAACAGCGAGATTAGTGTTTGTTTCTACTCCCTACGCCAGTATCGAGTGCAAAGATCGGGACAGAAACTACTACGCTAAGCAAATAGCGCAGCAGGCTTGCGCTATCGTCAGAGCTAACGGCTACGAGCCTATCTCGCCCGTACTTGCGTGGATGGATATATATAGCGAGCTTGAGCGTGAAAGAGTAATGAAAAACTGCGAAGAACTGCTTAGAGTGTGCAGCTACTACTACCGCCATCCGTGCAAGTGGAGCGACAAGAGTACAGGCATGGCACAAGAGGCGGCGTGGGCTAAAGAATACGGCCTAAGTGAGCTTAAATTTAGTTTGTTCGAGTGATAGGGCTAATAAAAATTTTTAATGAGGAGTAAAAGATGCAAATAACTAGTTTTAGTGATGTTGATGTTGCCTTGAAAAGGCTTTGCGAGCTAAGCGTAGGTATAGAAAAAATAAACGGTGAAGTAACGCTCGAGTGTAACCTTATAAAAGAAGCTAGAAAGAGCGAAGTTGAAAGATTGGAAAGCGAAAAGAGCTACATCGAGCAGCAAATCACACTATTTTGTGAGGACAATAAGGCTGAATTTGCCGAAAAACGCTCAAAAGAATTTACCTTTGGAGAGATAGGATACCGCATAAGTAAGAGTGTAAGAATACCTAATGTAAAAGCCAAGCTTGAGAGTTTGCTAAACTCCATAAAGGCGTTTGGGCTAGGTAAAGAGTGCATCATATACGAGGAAAAGCCTAACAAAGAAGCGCTCGCAGAGCTAAAAGACGAGGATTTGGTAAAGCTCGGTCTTAAAAGAGTGGTAAAAGATAATTTTAGGATAGTGCCTAAGATAGAGAGTTTGGAGGTAGGGAAATGAAAGAAAGTGTGTTTCAAGGCCTGTGGCATAACTTTAAGGGCTTAAGAGACGGCAAAGATAGGCTTTTGCCTAGGTTTGTAAGACGAGCGAAGCTAAGAATTCGCGTTAAAGGGCTTTAAGCCCTTTAAAGAGCGTTCTAAACCACTTTAACGCTCTTTAAAAGGTTTAATTTTAAGGAAAGATGGTTTGACAACTAAGCAAAAAATTCACCTCAATAATCTACACGCAAAAAAGAGATCATTGTATCAAGCTAGACTTAATAATGTCCTAAGCTACGATCTTAGTTTTTACCGCTTTAAAAACGGAAAGCTAAACGTGTCAAAACTAGCTAGGTGTAGTGGTTTAAGCCGTGGATTTTTAGAAAAAGAGCTGTGGAAAAAAGGATTATAATGAGCGAAATTTTCGAGTTTTTAAAAAGTTCTAGCCTAACCAAGGATAGTTTCAACGAAAAGGTCGAGTTTTTGATAGAGGGCTTTTTAGTAAAGCAGCTAATCACACTGATCTACGCGGACGGCGGCACGGGCAAAAGCTATATGGCCTTTGCTCTAGCTAAAAAACTTTGCAAAGAGGGTCAAAGGGTGTTTTTTATAGACTACGACAACCCCGTAGGCGTACTAAAACAGCGCGGCGTAGATAGGCTACTTATAGAAAGCTACGAGAATATGAATTATATCCAGCGCTCTACTTTGGAGCTTTGCGGATTTGAACTTGTTCTAAAGCTAGAAGAAAACGCCGTAGGTAAAGCTTATAAAGATTGCGTTTTTATACTAGATAGCTTGCGTGATTTCGTAGACATCAACAATGATAACCGTATAAATAGACTATTTGGTGCGCTTAAGAATTTACGCGAAGCGGGAGCTACCGTGATCATCCTGCACCACTCTAACAAAGACGGTAAAAACTATCAAGGCAGCAACCATATAAGAAATTCTCTCGACATTATGTATCATCTATTAAAACGCCCTAGCAAGGAAAACGAGTTAAATTTCTTACTTGAAGTAGCCAAAGAAAGAGCCGGAGTAAAAGATAGCGGTTTTTGTGTAAAAACGCTAAATTTAGAACTAAACGAGCTTGACGTGGAAGTAGCTAGAATGAGTGAATACGAGCTAAATTTTACCACTCTAGCGCAAAAGATACTAGCCGGCGGCGAGGCAAACAAGACCGAGCTGCTAAACGCTATGAATTACGAAAAAGACGATAGAACGGCTAGGGATTGCCTCGATAAATTCGACGGCAAGCTATGGTTTAGCCGTAAAATGGGCAAGAGCGTGATATATAGTTGTAAATCAGAGACTACAACCGATACAACTATTACAACTATGAGAGAAAATACCTTAAATTTGGCGGTTTAGAATGAATACGAGCGAGCTTAAAAAGTACTATATCAAGATGATACAAACGTTAAAGCACAACTATTTCGTGGACGACGAGTGCAGGAAGGTGTATTTACAAGCGCAATTCGGCAAAGATAGTCTAAAAGAGCTAAGTATAGAGGAGCTCAGAATCGTGCTAGAAGTCGTGGGTTATAAACCCTATAAAGGCGCAAATTTTAAAAGACCTGCGCGAAAAACCAAAGCAATCCGCAAAACCAAAGCACACAAAACGTCTAATCATTCTTTTGTAGCCGGCGAAGATCTAATGCCCGCTAAAGGAAGCCTATACGCCACTAAAAAACAACTTGAAACTATTGCCGGTATCTGGGAAGAGATAGCCAACGTAAAAACGGGTATGGCTCTAAGAGAGTTCATTTTTAGGATAGTTAAAATCAGGCCTTTGCATCTTAAATTTTTGTCAAGGACTGATGCTGCCGACGTCGTGCAAGCCCTTATTCAAATGAAAGACAAATACAAATGATAAATAGCTTTGATCTATTCGCCGAGTTTTACAACCGCGTCAAAGAGAGCGAAAACATGGCCGACATCATCAAAGAATACGGCGGAGCCAATATCTACGTACCCAGCTACAAAGGTACGTTTAGGAATTACGATATACTCAAAGAATACGAAGAAGGTATTAAGCTAGGCAAACCAAGCCCGGCCGTCATTCGCGAGATCGCCGCAAAACATAACCTAAGCTATAACAGCGTTTGTGCCATAACCAAAGAGTTAAGAGAGCCTAGTTTGTTTTAATATAGCCATAAGAAGTAGCATAAGTTGATGATTTAATGTGATTTTTGGTAAAATAACAAATTGACTTCAGCCTTGGCTATCAAAGGAATATTGGTGGATATAAATACTATCGATGATATAATGCAATTAGAACAAATGTTGTTTAATGGTGAAAATGTAGAAATTAGAAATGTTGGTAATATAACACATACTATAAAATTAAGTGGTGGTAGATTTAGCGATTATGATATAAACTATATCAATGCTGATATAGCAAAAATTGTATTATCATATCAAGATAGTTTTTATAAAATCGTCTCTATTTTAGAGAAAGATTTTGACATTAAAGACATAGACAAAAATCAATTAATCAAATTTAAACTCGAAAGAGGTAGCTTGGATTTGATTGGTGATTTTGTTAAAAATATGTTAGAGGCAATGAAAAACATGGAAAGCAAAGATAAAAAACAAGTTCTTGTTGCAATAATAATTGCTATATTGTTGGGTGCTTCATTTGCAACATATATTTCATACCTTAGAGATATAAATAATACAGAAGCTGAGAGAGAAAATCGCCAAATAATAGCAAGATTGGCGTCAAATCAAGATATGCAAAAAGCTGTTAATGCGCCAAAAATAACTACCGCTAGCATCTTAAAAGACGATGAGAGTGCCAAATTTAATGCCCAAGAACAGGTGATCACAAATTCAAACAAGCAGGATTATAATTTCAGAGAAATCATAGACACTACAACGACTCAAGATACTATTGATGAATTTGTAATACTAGGTTACGAAAAAACTCTCGGAGGTGATAGAAAATTCAAAATGAGCGTGCATGGCACTATACGACAAGTAAGTGCAAATCTAATAAGTGCTGATGATCGCATAAGGCTAGCTATGGCTATTGAGCGTGGGGATAGCATAAAATTAAGGATAAGAACTGTAAAGGAATATAACAAAATAACAGAAGTAACTATCCTTGATGTTATACAAACACCAGCAACTTCATCGACAAAAAACTAAGCTACAGCTTAGTTTTTTTATTTCAACTTCTCTACCATAAATTCTATCGTTGCATCTTCGATAGCCTGCTTCGTCCTATTTGGCAAATGTCCACTTTTATCTACCGGCAAGAACGGGCGAGCCGCGATTCTTACGTTTTTACTTTGTCCCGCCTTATTGGTGCCGAATTGATGAACTAACCCGTAAGCAAAGCCGTTTTTATTCGTATTATTAGATACCGTGGCTTTTTTATTGTCTGCTTTAACTATCCATTTATCCGCCAAATTTCCGTCCGATCTTAAAATATTAGATGACTTTCCTAGTTTTTGTTTTTGCCTAATCGTACTAGGTTTCAAGGCCTGCCATTTTTGTCCGAACGGACTGCTCTCGTTCTCAAAACTAGCTTCTATTTCGTTTTGTAAGATGTTGCCTAGCGTTTGCATTAGCGGCTTGGTTTTTTTGTCGATATTTTGCAGAGATTCTAACTTAGTTTGCAGCTCTTCTAGGCCTTTAACTTCTATCATTGCGTTTGTCCCCTTAAAATGTGGTATAATTACACGAAGTAGATAAGAGATGGCCCAGATTTGGCAGGGTTCCAGTTGCAAAAGCAAGCTGTATATGACTTGGGTTCGATGCCCGGCCTTATCTACTTTATCCTTATGTATCTTTTTTTATCTTTCAAAATAGCTTTATAATTTTCTACGGGTATCCTCGTAATAGTCGCTATAAAATTATCGGTTTTAAATTTTTTAAGCGTATAGTCTAGGCGGATGACGGCGTAATTTACCATGTTATCTTTTTGTAGGCTATTATAAAAATATAGTAAAACATTGTCCTTTTTATCGTAAAATACGCGTTTAGCTTCATCAAAAACGCCTACTACGGCTTTTATTTCATCGATATTGGGCTCTTTCCCCTTCGGCTTGCTATCTCTCGTTATGTGCGAGATGGTGTTTTGATAAACGGCTATACTGGATGCTTTGGGCTCTACGTCGATTATTTTTAGATTTTTCTTGATACTTTGCTTTAACTCCCCTACTTGAGCCACCTGGTAAATTTTATCCTTGATGATTTTACCGCCGACTACGGCGCCTACCATGTCGTCTAAGCTTTTTTGCCAAACGTAAATGTCTCGCTCGTGCTCGAAGCTATCTAGGGATTGTTTTAAATTTTTCTTTGCAAGAGTTGAAGTAATGGCGTCCAAGGCCTTATTTTGCTTATCTTTTAAAATTTCGTCTGTCTTATCAACTTTACCTGGGTTGTATCTAAAATCTTTTTCTGCAGCTTGAGGTAAAAAAGAGCCATCTGCAAGTGGCACGATACCTCTAGCTACGCATTCGGCCTCTGTAAGCACCTGTATCTTGCAGCGACATCCCCAGCCATTTGGCGGATAGTTGGTATCCCAAAATTTATCAGTTTTAGGTAATGTCTTACCGTGAAGCTTTCTATGAGCTTCTCTTGTTCTGCTATCAAGCACTGCAGTATAGCGGAAGTATTCGCCCAGGCTTTGCATCTGACTTTCATACCTAGCCTTGGCATAGGCCGTTCTCATATTGGTGTTAAATATAGTTCTTAATCTTCTATTGCCTACGTAAATTTCTTTTTCTTCGCCAGTCTTTGGGTCTTTTACTTTGATATTTCCCAGCCAACCTTTCTTTGCCAGCATAGGCTTTACACTATTTTTCCACTCGTCAAACCCAATGCCGTCTTTAAAAGCTTTTGTAAGCGAACTTTGCATATCTTTTAAAAGGTCTAAATTTGTCATCTTGGCTATCGTAAAAGCCTTTTTATGGGCGTCGTGAATGATCTCGTCGTAATCAAAGTGTGCTTCTGGCTTTTTGCTCTTTAAGTATTCATAAACCGCCGTAGGCTCCTCGAAAAAACTAAATTTCATCTAGATATCCCAACATCTGCGCATTGGCTACGGCTTTAAACATCAAGGGCTCAAGCTTTTCAAATGGTAGATCGTAAAGCTCGTAAAGCTTATCGAAAGCCTCTTCGTAAGTCTCGCTGCTTGCGATTAGTTTGTTTAAGGCCGCTTCTATCTCGCCGTCTTCTATATCCATCTCGTCCGTGGCTTTATCAAATCTATCTAAAGCCTTTAAAGAGCCTTTTAAAGCTGCTAAATTCGCTTTATTGGCTTTTAAATTTTTCTCTTGCACCCCGGCATTTTCGTCGATCTCAATATTGTAAGTCGAGGTTATATATTTTTTGGTCGGAGCAAAGCCCATATCGTATAGCGTCTTGTCTCTTGCAGCGCGCTCAGTATTAGGAGCGTCTTCGTCGAATAGTTTGGCGTAAAGCTCGCCGTTATAGCCGTTTATCTCCTTAAAAAAGCTTATGGCTTTGTTCATCACGAAGATTAAAATTTTAGCATCGTTTGCGGCCAAATCCTCTCTGATTTCATTATGTGTCTTTGCCGCGGCATAGCTGCCTTCTTTTACGTCACTGGCTAAATTTGCGCCTAAAATAGCCTTGCTGATTTGATTGTCGAGGTATGCGGGAAGTCTCGTAAAATCTACGTTTGAGGTAGGCTGTACCAGCGTGATCTCCTCGTCTGTGTCTATGACCGCGCTATCGCCGCTAAGCATAGCTTGCACTTCCGCAGCCATTTCGTCGGGCTCGTAGCTAGTTTTTGCTATCGCCCAGGGCGATCCGAATTTTTCTAAAAACCTAAACCAAAACTTTAAACTGGCGTTTTTCATCTTGACTGGGAAATACAGCTTTTTAAGCAGCCCGTCTCCGTATACCTTTCTAAAATTCGCTCTGTTTAATGCGTATATAACTTTTAAAGGCGGAATACTTCGCTCGCTTCCGTTCGCATTAAATGTGAACTCGCCCGCATCGTTAAATTTAAACTGCCTAAAATCGCGCTGCACTAGTCTTGGGTATACAAGACCTTCTTTTTCTTTGTAGTTAATCTCAAATACGTTTAATCCGTAAAGATAGGTCTCTAAAATTTGGCTGACTACGTCGGGATTAAAAATCTTTTTAAATTCATCCTTAATTTTTTCATCGTCGCAAACGATTTGGATCTCTTTTTTCTCGGTCACGGACTTGCGGCTCACGTCGCACTGCGTAACAGTAAGATCGGCTAGTATCATATCCATATCGTCGTCGCCAATGCTGGAAACTCCCGTATTTATCAGCAAATCTATCAGGGTACCGTTTTGGGGAATGAGAGCTGCTTTCTTGCGCTGCGGCTGCTCGGATTTATTTTTAAATAATTTGTCAAATATCATCTAGTGCGCCTCTTTACTTTCTTTTTTAGTTTTGTTAGGTCGTATGCACCCGCTAAGCTATCAGGCGCGTCGTCGTGCTTGGCTTCGGGATACTCCGTAAGCTGTTCTATAAGCAGGCTTTGGCTTTGATGGAAGAGTATTTCGCCGTCCTCTATAGGAACTTCAAGCTCCTCTATCCTTTGTCCTTTGCTTGCGGTATTATTCACGCCCTTTAAAGGTAGTTTAACGCCTATTTCAAAGGCCTTTTCTCTGATCCAGCCTCTAAAAAACTCCTGCCCGCCGTTGCTCTCTATCGCACAAACGCGGCATTTATAGAGCTGATTAAGCCTAATGATCTCTTTGATGGTCTTTTTGGTCTTCATAACCTCTACTATGCTTTCTGCTACGTAGATCTTGGCTTCTGCCGTGCTTACTCCTAGTACCGTTATAGCCGTGTAGTCGCTCTTTTTCTTTTCTCCTGCGGGGTCGATATACATCACGAAGTAATCGCACCTCGGAAGCTCGCGGTAAAAATGCATACTCTCTTTGGTGAAAATTTGAGCCTCGCTTCTAGGATCGTTTTGCTGCTCTTTGTTAAAAGATTTCAAGTTTTCGGCGCGCTTTTGCATGAGTTTTAAAATCGGTAGCGCATCCTCCCAAAGCACCCGCGCCCCGTCGTCCATAATGGCTTTGTTTTTTAAATAAAACGTTTCGCTAGCCTCTTTTGAGACGTTTTTGTAAAGCTCGCTCCATCTCTCCCACAGATCCATACGTTTTGGGTAATTTATGATGCTTTGGTACTTTTTGGCATTCCAAAATTTAAGCTTGAGCTTCCTAGCTAAAACGCTATCTGCGTGAAGTACGGTGCCGATATAAAGCACGTCCAGACTTCCGTCTACGCTGCCCAAATTTAAAACCGCTTCGTCTAGCCACTCCTCGAGCTTGTCGCGTTGCTCTTTACTGCGCACGTTGGTGTCGTTTTCTAGGTCGTCTAGGACTACTAGATCGGGGCGATAAACGCCGAATTTTACGCCGCGCAGTCTTTTGCCAGAGCCAAACGCCTTAAGCTTGACTCCGTTTTTGGATACGAACTCGCCTATCTTCCAATTTTTGCTTGCGCCGCAAACGTGTGGGAAGTCCATTTTTAAATTTGCGTTGTCCTCAAGCTCGGCCTTGATGGCTTCAAGACACCCCTCAACGAGCTCCACAGCATCTGAAATTTCGACTATGAATCGCTTCTTGCCAAAACAAATACACCAAAGCGGAAGAAGCTGTGAGCAGTACGTGGTCTTTGCATGACCGCGCGGCGCGGCGCGGGCGTATTTGTCTCCGCTTGCGTTTTGCGTCATAGCTTCAAAAATCTGCGCTAGATCTTCGTGAAGCGCGCAAGAGCTGCTAATGCTAAAATAGTGTGGGAAATAAGTCCTTGCAAAAAACATAAAATCGTGCTCGGCGCGTTTTACTCTTGCGGCCCTATCTTTGGGAGATAGAGGACTATTTAGATGTATCTGCTCTTTTAGCTCACCGCTAAGCTCCTCAAGCCAGCCGTAAAAGTCTTTGCGCGTGAGCTTACTAAGCTCGGGCTCTACGGCGCCAGCTTGCTTGTGCGTTTCTCTACTGTATTCTAGGAAGCCATCTAGCTCATCTCTTGAAAAAAGCATACATCATCCTAAACGTCGAGCTCTTCGATAGCTTTGACGAATTTTTCGCTCTCGATGAGCTCTACGAGTTTTTTGATACACTCTTTGTTCTCGTCGTCTTTAAATTTATCGACTACCAGCATAATGACCTTTTTGGCGATACTTAAGCGGTACGCCGCCGGATTTTCGTAGCTTGCAACTTTGGTCATCTTAACGAAGCTGTCGCCTATCTTTGAAAGCGCCTCGGCCTTTTTGCCCGCAGGCAGTTCGCTCTCTCTTATATCTTTTACGGCTAGGCGCATCTCTTCGATAAAGTTTTGATAGATATTTTGCTTATCTTCGCTGCTTTTATTTAGATAGCTTACGGCTTTTAGTTCGTCCCAGTCGCCGTTTTGAGATTTGTAGTTTTTTATGGTTTTTACGGTCTTGTTTAAAATTTCAGCTATGCGCTCAAGGCTGAAGCCTTTTAAATATAGCTCTTTTGCTAGCTCTCTGATATTCGGTTTTTCAGCCATTTAAATCCTTTAAGTCCATTTTTTTCTCGCTGTGCCTAAACGCTCTTATGCCGAGCTTGGGCGCGCTGTCGTCTTCTAACGTAACGGGAAGCTTTTTGCTAGCCATTTTTAAAAGTAAAGCGTCTAGCTTTGCTATTTGTTCATTTAGCGCCTCTTTGGGGAAGTTGTTTCGCTTTTTTAGCTCGATAATAGTCAAATTTACGCCGATGTCTTTTAATAGCGGCGTAGGGTTTTGCGGAAGTTTGATGAAAGAGGAGATATAAGCCAAGGCATTGTTTACGCTATCGTCTATGACGCCTTGATTAATGGCGCCGCTTCCTTCAAAATCGCTAAGTTCAAGCAACTCTCTAACAGAAACCTCTTTTAGCAAATCATCATTAGTTATATCCATCTTATCTCCAAATATTTTAAGCCTTTTAACGAGCGTTAAAGGCGCGTTAAAACGTTTAAAATATTTTTTTAGTATATTTGGTCGTTTTTAATTTAAAAGGGCTCTAAGCCCTTTTAAATTACATTTTTAGCTCGATGATCGCGTCAAGCCTATTGCAGATCGGAAGCGGTCTGCTTTCGCTAACTATGCCCCAGCCCATACCTTTGTCAAGCACCTCGGGAGCTGCAGCAAAGAATTTAGTCGGAGCTTTGCCGATGGCAGACGTGTGATTGGCTCTCGTATAAACTACCTCGAAGATGTCGTCCATTAAAGGAACTACTATGCCTTTTTTGCCGCTCATGTAGCTTGTATCTTTGCCTTTTGTGTTTTTGTACGAGGCATCATACGGCATAAAGGTCTTGCCGAAAAGTTTAAGAGTTAAAACTCCATTGCTATCGACAACTTCGCAGGATTTTAGCTTTAGAAGCTCCTGGGCTTCGGCTAGTTTAAGCAACTCGCCAAAAAGCTCTCTGGTTACTAGCGCGATATACGGCTTTGCAATACCTAACACCTCTTTTTGAGCGGCCTCGATATCGCTTAACAAATCCAATAACTTAGTCGCATTCGTGATGGTTATCTCTTTTCTATTTGCGCTAAGCTCAAACAATACCTTTCCTTTGCCGTCCATTACCTTACCGAAAATAGCGCCTATGGCCATATACTCTACCGTATTGGCGATATTGCTCTTTTGGCTAGCTAGTTTTTTGCCGATAGCCGCAGACAATGATTTAAGCTGCTCGCTTTGAGTATTGAGCGTTTTTAACAAATTCATCTCGCTGGCTGGAAGCGTATCGTACTGCGGGAAGCGAGGAAGTGGCACGGAAATAATGGTTTGGTCGGGATTTTTCGTCACCAAGTGCTCTCCGTTTTCGCTAACGCTTTCAAGGATCACGCCTGCGCCTTTTTCTATGATGATGTTATGGGTATTGGAAAGCGTCGGAGTCCATTTTTTGAAAAATGTATCCGTTATAAAACTTTGATCGGCCTTAGTCTGATTTATGATCTCAGTCATAGCCTCGACCGTAAATTTTTTTAAAAGTTCATCCATTTTTATCTCCTTATCTCACTATAATTTTTTGTTTGAATAGTGCGGTTTTTAGCTCCGCAGCGGCGCCTTCTAGTATTACCTCGCCAAGTACTAATACATCCGCTTCTTTGGTGGTCTCTACGTTGTCACAAAGCACGCCAAATACCGCCTGGGCGTTTGCGATGGTTGTAGTTTGGTTGTCGCTAGTTACGGCCGCAAAACTCTCGCCGCCGTTAATGCTAAATAGCACGGCTCCGCATTCTAGGGCTTTTGTGGTCTCTACTTTGGCGTTAACGCCGAGCACCTTGTTTACGACCACATCTCCGATGGTCTTTGGCTTTTTTTGTTCGTTAGGCATTTTATTCTCCTCCTAATGCAAATTTAACGACGTCTATTTCTACGTCAGATTGGCTTTTGTTGGCAAACATATCGTTACCGGGCGCGCTCGTTTTTTGTTGCGTCGGTATAACGCCTTTTAAAAACTCATTAAAGCCGTTTAAATCGGCTTTTGCGTAACTGAGTGCCCACTGCTTTTGACTTTCTTGCAGCTTATTTGCGATAATGGCTGTGTCTACCGCGCTTTGAGCTAGTTGCTCTTTTAGCGTAGCGACCTCTTGTTTAGAGGCATCAAGCTGATTTTTAAGCTCGACTATCTGAGCCTCATAGTTCGCGCTGTTTTGCGTAGCAACCTGAGCCTGCGGCTCGCCTTTTGGATTTTTTGCATCATCCATGTTTGTCTCCTTTGTAAAATTTTTATTTGCTCTTACTTCGCCCAGCTCGTCAAGAAATGGCTTATTAGTTAGCGCCGCCGAGTGCAACGTGCACCCCTGCCAAGCTCCGGTTTTTTCATCTACCCCCATAAAGTCGTAAACTGGGCTAAGATATTTATATTCGCCGTTTTTGATAAATTCTTTTGCTTTAGTCGTCCAACTTACGCGCCCGTAAAGCGCGCCGTCTTTTATAAAAAGCTCTTTTATCCAGCCCGCGGCAGGCGCTATCTCTCCACTTAAAGTTTGGTGCTCGTAGTCGATCACTATATCTAGGCTGCGTTTGTCGAAATTTAGTTTCATCTTTTCGATATCGGCGGCATCTATACTAAACGTTCCTCCAGCGTGTCCTTGCCAAAC
The DNA here is from genome assembly GCF_002912895.1 of Campylobacter concisus. Lineage (GTDB taxonomy): Bacteria > Campylobacterota > Campylobacteria > Campylobacterales > Campylobacteraceae > Campylobacter_A > Campylobacter_A concisus_G. The sequence continues at coordinate 14,870 of NZ_POZX01000031.1, read as the reverse complement.
GCCGGTTACGGCCAAGCAAATTTCGCTTAAAACTCCTTCTTTATCGTCCTTTAGCGCGATTAAGTCTTTCGTTATGAGCATAAGAATTCGTCCTTTTCTAAAAGTTGTGTTCGTATCTGCCTAGTGAGCACGTAGACGTAGCCGTAGTCGGTAATATCGTTTAGCGACGCCTTAGCGCTTTGGGGCTCTATCCTAAACTCGTTACATAAATTCGAGTTTCTTAGTCTTTCATCTATCGCCTCGCATAGAGCATAGGCTTTAAATTTATTGGCTTGTCGGTAGTTTTGATTTTTGTTTGAAGTGCAAGCTAGTATATGGATATTATATGTCGCGCTTCGCTCTACTACGTTTTCGTATTTTTCATCCACGAACTCTACGAATACGAAGCTCTCGCCGCCTTTTATCAACAGCTCCATCTCTTCTTTATTGTTAAACTCGCCCAGATACGCCCTAACTACCGAGTTTTTAGGTTCGGTCGCTTCTTTAATCGTATTTATAAGTTCTTTTTCAAATTCTTCCAGCATTTAGCGCCTTTGATTATTTTTTGTGCGAATTATGGGCTGTTTTGGGCCGAAAATCTATTACAGAACTTTGACAAAGTTTTTTGATAAAAAATCGTGATAGATTTTTGAGGCGGGTATGGCGTAATATTGCGGCAAAAGTTTGGAGAATGCAATGACCTTAATAGAAAAAATCAAAGAAAACGAGGGCCTTAAAGACCATCGCTACGAGGATAGCCTGGGAAGAGCAACCGTGGGCTACGGCTTTTTGCTGGCCGCGCTTACGCCCGACGAGCTAGCGCTAAACGGCGGCAAATACGAACCCATGAGCAAAGAGACGGCCGATAAAATTTTAGAACTCAAACTTAAAAAACTAATCGCCGCGGTATTTGCGACATTTGATTGGTTAAAGGAAAAACCGCAAAACGTCCAAGAAGTAGTGATAGAAATGGCCTATCAGCTAGGCGTTTCAAAAGTGAAGAAATTCGTAACTACGATGCATCATATAAGAATGGGCGAATACGAAGCCGCCTATCAAAGTGGCATGAATTCTCTTTGGGCGAAACAAACTCCAAACAGAGCAAAAAAGGTACTAGGAGGCTTATTGTGAAGTTAACAATAACGCGCTTTAAAAATATAAGTGACGGTACGATAGGAAAGTTTGAACTGTGCGAAGCGGACGAAAAACCGCTACTTTCAGGCTACACCCTTGAACCCGCGGGCGAAGACTGTGTAACGCCGGGGCGAGATCTACGCGTGCCACAAGGAGTATACGAGACGGCGTGGGAGTATAGTCCGCGCTTCGGACGGGTTCTAGCGACGCTTTTTAACGAAAAGGTAAGCAAAAACCGCCGTATACTCATTCACGCGGGAAACTACCCCAAAGATACGCTAGGCTGCGTTTTGATAGGCGCGAAAGCGGATGAAAGAGGGATTTACGATAGCAAAAAGACGCTTGAAACCTTTATGGAGCAAGCCAAAAATAAGCCGCTAACCGTAGAAATCATAAATAAGGGTGTTTGATGGGCTTTTTAATAACTAAACTTCCTATTGTAGGCTTTGCCTTAGCCGCGCTTTTTGGTTTTGCTTGCGTAAATTTGTTTTTGGAAAATTCAAAACTCAAAAGCGAAAATTCGGTTTTGCTTAAAGACCTTGAAAGCGCAAAAGAGAAAAACGAACGGTTAACCAAGGACTACACTACGGCCAAAAACAATCTAAACGCCTGCAATGTATCTCTTTCTTTGCAAAACGAAGCTATAAAGGCTGCTGCGGTAAAGATCGACGATACTGTGTCAAAAGAGGCCGAGAGAATAAAGAATATCTACGTCAAAGATAAAAGCTGCAAGGCGGAACTAGCCGCATATAAGGAGCTATTTCGTGATTAGGATTTTGATTTTTTGCGTGTTTGTTTTGATCTTTGCGGGTTGTGCGACCAAACCTCAAACGAGCGAGCCGCATATCATTTATCAAGAAAAATACGTACCCGTAAAATGCAATGCAAAGATACCCGTAAAACCGAAAAACGACGGCACGTTTGAGATGGATAAACAAATCGCCATCTATTACCGCGATTGCGAAAAAAAACTAAAACAATGCCTTGGAATAAAGGAAGAAGATGGAAAATAGTAGCTTAAATTTTAGTGACGAGATAAGAGAGACAGCAGGACTAATAAATTTAGCTGGATCATGGGGGTTAAATGAATTTATCGTTTTTATGGCGATTTTTGGTTTTATAGGCTTCGTGGTGATCTTTTGGCTGCTTAGCAGATACACGAGCAAAAACACTGATTTGATGATCGATGTGGTGAATAAAAATAGTGAAGCGATAAATAAACAAAGCAGCGCCACTGAAAAACTAAGCGATATCTTAGCAGCAAATTTTGCCATAAACAAAGAGAAGCTCAATGAAATACATGATGATGTAAGAGAGATCAAGCATAGCGTAAAGTACACAAGAACGCCAAGAAATAAAAAATTTAGCGAGCACATAAATGATTGAAGTTGGAATTATTAGTGAAGTAAGAGATGACCGTGCAAAAGTTGCCATTGGTTCGATGGTAACTGATTTTTTGCCAGTATTTCAAGCACATGCCAACTCTTATGCAGTGAGCTTTTCACCAATACGTGTAGGAGAACAAGTGCTAGTGTTACCTGTGCATGATGAGTTAAACTCAGGCGTGGTGCTTCGTGGGCTTTATCAAAGTTCACATAAAACTGATGCAACCGATAAGAAAATACATATAAGTTTTGAAGATGGCATAAAGATGAGCTATGACAGCTCTAGCTCTTGCCTTGAAATTTCATCTCCAAAGCTTATAAACATAACTTGCGATAACGCAAATGTAAAGGCTAAGAATGTGATGGTAGAAGCTAGCGATACCACTATAAAAAGTCCAAAAATCAAGCTACTTGGCAACACTTTGATACAAGGGGCGATAAATACAGCTGGAGTTGGTGGTGATAGCGGTAGTTTTGAGATAAACGGAGATGTAAAAATCACTGGCTCAATCACAGCAGGTGGTAACGCAAGCTTTGGTGGTAGCGTACGTGATGGACGTGGCAACCTAAGCGATCATACAAATAACGGACTTGCGAGGGATTAGTGATGAAATATCTCATTGATATAGAAAACTCTATCAAAGACATACTCCTAACTCCGCTTGGCTCAAGGGTGATGCTACCTGAGTATGGCAGCAGAATTTATGAGCTAATAGATCGCAAGGTGGATGATGAATTTCGTGCTGATCTGGCGTGCTTTGTGATAGAAGCGGTTGAGAAGTGGGAAAAGAGAGTAAAGATCGATGAAGTTCGTCTTATAGGCCTAAAAGATCATAAGCTTAGCTTTAAAGTAGTGCTTATGAGTGGCGATGAGATAGAGGTAAGAGCATGAATTTAAAGCAACTTCCATATCCAAACGTTATTGAGGTACTTAAATATGATGAAATTTTAAATAATGTTAAAAACCTTTTTAAAGAGCATTTAACTGATGATGAAATTTCACTACTTGAAAGCGACAACTACTCGGCCTTACTTGAAACACTAGCATATAGAGAGTTACTCTTGCGAGCCAGGATAAATGATAGCGTTAAGGCTATGTTGCTACCACTTTCTACTGGAGATGACCTTGATAACATAGTAGCGATTTATGGCATAGAGAGACTAAAAGGAGAGAAGCCAACCGCGCAGAGTGAATTTACACTCTCTATGCCAAGAAGCAGCGATACATATTTACCAAAAGGGCTAATTTTACGCAGCGAAAATGGTGAAATAGCTAGCTTAAAAAGTGAAGTTGTAATAAGAGCAAATGAGCTAAAAGCTGTTGGAGTGATCATTTTAGATGAGTTTACAAAAACTAGCAAAGCAAAGTGCGAATATATCCAAACACCGCTTCCTTTCGTATTAAAAGCAAAACAACTAAGCGAGTTTGGGGGCGGCGCGGAGGTAGAAAGCGACGAAAGGCTAAAAGAAAGAGCCGTGCTTTCTCTTGAAAGATTTAGCACCGCGGGAAGCAAAAAAGCCTATATATATCACGCCCTTTCGGCAAACGCAAAGGTAGAAGAAGCCAGCGTGCTAAACGGGGGACCCGGCATAGTAAAGGTATACCTAAAAACTAGCGATATGAGCGAAGAAACCAGACAAAGCGTAGCGGACTATCTAAGCGGCGAAAAGGTTCGCCCGCTAACAGATACGGTTATAGTAGAAAACGCTACGATAAAAAATATAGAGGTTAGGGCCGAGCTGGAACTTACCGATATGTTTTTGCAAGATAGTATAGATAAAGAAATCAAGGCCTCAAAAACCTCTCTTTCTATCGGCGAAGATCTAAATTTAAGCTACGTCTACTCCACTCTTCATAGAAGCGGTGTATATAGAGCGAGGCTAATAACTCCGAGCGCGGATACCAAAGTAGGAGAAGATAGCTTTATAAAAGTAAGCTTTTCTCTAAGCTACAAAAAGGCCGAGTTATGAACTTGCTGCCAAACCACAAAAGCAAATTTGATAAAAAATTTGACGAGCTGTTCGGAGCAAGGCTTGATAATCTGGATTTGGGAGCGATAAACATATTAGCGGGCTCTTGCCCGGTTTCTCTTTTGCCTATACTGGCCCAAAGCTACGACGTGGATATAGACGGACTCGGCGAAGCGGCAGCCAGAGAGCTTATAAAAAACGCCTTCGAGATACATTTTTATAGCGGTACTTTTTATGCCGTAAAAAAAGCCGTGAGCGCATACGATAAAGACGCACTTATCGTTGAAGGAAATTTAAGCCAAAGATATAACGGAGCTTTTAAATTCGACGGTTCGCGCTTTTACGGCAGCAATAGCCACTGGGCGGAATATAGCATCATAACTAGCGGGCTAACCGACCGCGCAAAAGCGCAAAAACTAAAAGAGGCCGCGATCGCCGCTGCGCCCGCTAGGTGCGTATTAGTAGCGGTAGAGGCTAGAACGACCGCGCTAAGATACGACGGTGCGGCAAACTACGATAAAACTTACAATTACGGAGTGTATTAATGGCAAATTTAAAAGAAATCGTCGCTTGGGAAAGCGGAATTTATCAGTTAGAAACAACCGACCCGGTAGTCGGCGGCGCGGACGGCATAAGCAACAAGCAAGCTATTCAGCTAGCAAACCGCACCGGCTACCTCAAAAGCGAGATAGAGGCGCTAAAATCGGACGCTAGCGCAAAGCTATACAAAGACAACAGATTCACGCAAAATCAAATGGTCGACGGATACGTCATAGCAAATCACTTCCACATGAAAATGAAAACGCAAGACGAGTTCGTAGACGGCAATAGCGAGATATGTTTCAGGGAAAGCCAGCCCGTAATTACCGACAATCCAAGGGCATTTAGGTTTATGTCGCTAAGCAAATTGAAAGAGGCGGTAAACGCAGGGGTGACGTATAGAGGCGAGTGTTACGCAAAAAGCGAGAGCGACGCTAAGTATGCGAAATTAAACGAATACAATAGATTCACGCAAAATCAAATGGTCGACGGATACGTCATAGCAAATCACTTCCACATGAAAATGAAAACGCAAGACGAGTTCGTAGACGGCAATAGCGAGATATGTTTTAGAGCGGGACAACCGGCGATTACCGACAATCCGACTCCGTTTAGGTTTATGTCGCTAAACAAGCTAAAAGAGGCGGTAAAGCCGCAACTAGCCGCATCTTTTAGCCAGAGCGGATACGTAACGCTCGACAACGGCCTTATTATTCAATGGGGAAATGTAACGGGTGAGGGAGAGAAGAACTTTCCTATCGCATTTCCAAGAGCATGCTTCACGGTGGTAGCCGGCAACGCGGACGCGCAAGGCGATTCCGCCGATAACTCATTTGCTTACCCTATTAGCAAAGAGAAATTTTATTACGCGACCAAGGTAACGAACGTTTATAAGGTAATAGCCGGCTACCCAGGTAGTTTTATCGCGATAGGCTGGTAGAAAGGAGAAAAGATGAAATACGCATATTTTAAAAGAGAGACTAATAAGATAATAGGGTTCTACGACGATGAAATTCATGAGGCTATCCCGAAGCCGAACATAAAAATCAGCGACGACGAGTGGCTAGAAGCGCTAGCGATAGGCGCAAATACTATCAAAGACGGCAAGATGATATACGTTCAGCCGAAGATAGACGAAAAGACGCGCGAACTAGCCGAGCTCGAAGAGCAAATCAAAGAAACCGAAAGCTACATTCGCCATGCGATACTCATCGGAAACGATAGCGCCCTTCCGGAGCTTCGCGAGGAATACAAAGAGCTTCTAGCTCAAAAACAAGCCCTAGAAAAGGAGAATAGATGAAAAAGAAAGCTAAACGCTGCGAAATTTGCTCAAGCAAACTAGACAAAAAAGGCGATTGTCCTTGGAGCGGCTGCCCGGCTAGCCCAAAGTATCAAACGGAAGAAAACGAATCAAAGCAAGAAAAAACGCAAAAGGAGAAAACAAGTGAGAGCGCTAAATAACAAAGAAATTTTACAAATTTCAAAAAATATCGCTATCGAGCTTCCGCTTGAGATAGCCTCTTTCGTAGTAGTGCCCATAGCTCTAGCTTTTACGAAGCCTAGCGACGATCGTCTGCCGAAATGGGCCAGATGGTTCGAGGACGCAAACGACTATTACGACGGGCAAAACGCGGCTATAAACGGCGACGGCGGATGGAGACGGGATCACTTCCCGCCCCCTAAAAACCGCACGTACTGGGCTAGGCTTTGCTGGCTTTTAAGAAACCGCATCGGCTATTTTTGCGTCAAATACCTCGGCGTCAAAACAAGCCAAATAGACCCCGCCTCTATCAAAACCGACGGAGATCCGTCCGTCGCGTCAAACGGCGGCGCGGTAAGCTCGTGGTGCAAGGTAGAGTGCAGACTCAAAGACGGACGCGAGCGCTTCGGTTATTACCGCACGATCAGATGGAGCAAACGCTTTTACGCGAGAATCTATGTCGGCTGGAAACTCATGGACATAGCCGGGGCGAACGCCTCAAACTGGCACGAATATACCGAGGGCGAGGATAAAAAGGTACTTAAAACCGTTTGGGCGTTTCATCCGTTTAGGGGAGTCGAAGACGCCCGATAAAGAATTTCAAACATCAATAAATTTTAAAAGGAGATAGTATGGCAGCAAAGTTCGGAGTAAACGTAACCATTTCAGCCGAGGCCGCAAGACCTATCAGCGTAGAAAGCGTTACGCCCATAGGAATTGCGGGATATGAGGAGGTCCTAGAAAACGGCCTGCATTTTTTCATGACGACGGCAAAGGCGCTTGAAGCGTTAGAGGCAAAATACAAGGCGAAAAAGAACGCTAGCCAAGCCTTTAAAAAAGGCTCGATTTATAGGGCGTTAAAGGGCATCGAAGATCAGGCGGTAAATACGCAAATAATATTAAGCGTATTTACCAAAGACGACGATAGCGATACGAACGACGAGATCACGGGGTGCAAAAATGCTATATCAGAGCTAACCAAAGCAAAATCTCGCTTCGGGTATAACCCGAATTTAATAATAGCGCCGGGATTTAGCAACGAAGACGCCGTAAAAGGCGAGATAGAAAAAGTGGCCACCAGACTAAAAGCGACCGGCATCGTAGATCTAAAAGCCCAGGACGCGGCCGCGGCGATAGTAAAGATGGGCGACTTCGGCACTAGAAGGCTCGTTGCGGCATATCCTAACGTCAAGGTTTGGGACGATGAAACCAACGCTTACGTCTATGAGGGGCAAAGCGCTAGAATAGCCGGAATGATAGCTCATACGGACGGCGCAAGCGAGTTTGGATATAGCGACAGCTACTCAAACAGGGTTATGATAGGAGTCTCAGGCACGGAAATAGACGTAGATTTCGAGCTAGGCGAGACGTGCACCGCGGACGAGCTTAGATCGGCTAAAATTTCGACCGTCATTAGAGAAAGCGGCTTTAGGGCTTGGGGCGGAGAGACTAGCGATCAGGATACTATATGGAAAGACCTCGCGAGAGTAAGGGTATTCGACCGTATTTCGCAGGCTTGCCAAAAAGGCGTGCTGTTTGCGATCGATAAAAAAGCCGATCAACTCTATCACGCTAAAAGAAGCGTTAGCGAGCTGCTTAGAGGGCTTGTAGGAGCAAAGGTATTGCTGGGATACGAGCTATCTTGGAGCGAGAAAAATACGCTAGCAAACATCACGGACGGCAAATTTTACCTAGACGTCAGAATGCAAAACAATCCTATCGTAAAACAGCTTACGCTTGATTTTATCTATGTCGATAAATACGGCGAAACGCTTATGAACGATTTAAATAAATAAGGAGTAAAAAATGGTAAAAAGACAAATTCCTCAGGTCATCCAGGAAGCAAGCGTTTTTATCAACGGTCAAGGATATCTCGGAGTAACCAAGAATTTAAAGGTGCCGACCTTGGAGTTTGAAATGGTAGAGGCCAAAGGAGCGCTAAGCGCAAATTATTCTACCGGTATGCTAAAAGCTACCGAGCTTGAGTTTAAAATTTCAAAAATAGATAAAAATCAGTTCGTAGCGCTCGGACTTAACGCCTTTTCGAACAGAGTGCCGTTTTTGTTTAAAGCTTCGGTATTTACGAGCGGTAAAGGCAGTCCCGTTCCTTTTTCTATGGCGGCGACGGGAGATTTTATAAGCTATGACGTAAGCGAATTCGAAAGCGGTAAAGAGGTAGAGGTAAGCATAAAATTAGCGGCTCATTTCTTAGATATAAATATAGATAACGTGCCGATGGTAGTTAAGGACGTCGAAAACATGATATGTCTTATCTCGGGCGTGGATTATATGGCGAAAGTTAGAAGCAATTTGGGCGAATAAGATAGAGAAATTTAAAGGATATACGATGAGAAAAACGACGATTAAGCTGCCTATTAACGGCAAAGAAGTAGAAATTTTCGCGCCTACGGTTAGAGTTATGAAGCTAGCCGGACTTGAAAAAAGCGACGACGAGAGAGCGATCAAGCTAGTAGTTAGCTGCGCTAATATGTCAAGCGACGAAGTAGAAAACCTAGATATGCTTGATTTTAAAGCGATCGAGGAGGTGATTAAGGATTTTTTGCAGCCTGCGAAAAAATCGGCGTAAATAACGAGGCCATAGCGTCGGTGGCTTACGCCTTAGGATTCGGTTATAACGAAATTTTAGATTTAGACGTAATAGATTTTAGCGAGTTCGTTAAAATCTCGGAGCGAATTTTAAAGGCTAAAAGCGGAGTTAGTTAGATTTTTTTAATATTCTAGGAGCGTCTAAAACGGCGCCGACTCCGCCTATTAAGCCGCCTAACAAACCTAGTCCGAAAAACAAAGCGATTAACGTCTGCCAAAACCCTACCGGCGAGGCATAGAAAAATAAAAATATAAAAATCGGAATAAGAAAAGCCATTTTAAATCCTTTTCACGGATTATAGCATATTAAAGGAAAATTATGGATAACTCGCAAATCGGTATTAGTATAGGTCTAGCCGTTAAAGGGTTAAGTCAAATTTCGGAGTTAAAAAAGGGATTCGACGGTTTAAAAAGTAAAATTTCGCAGGCCAAAAACGCCGTTACGAGCCTAGATAGCGCCAAGCTTTCCAACCTATCGGCGCAAATAAAATCGGCAAGAAAAGAACTTTTTAGCGAACTTACTTCAAATCTAGGCGCTATCGCGAACTCTGCGGCTATCGGTTTGCCTATTAAGCTAGCCATCGACGACGAAGCGGCGTTTGCCAACGTGAAAAAATACGTAGACGATACGGACGAAAATTTAACTACGTTAAAAAATAGTATGAGAGGGTTAAGTACCTCGCTAGGAAAAAGCTTCGGCGACATCGCTCAAATAGCCGTAGGCGGCGGTAAAATCAATTTAAAAGGGGACGAACTCGTAGCCTATACGAAGATGCTAGCTACCGGCTCGGTCGCGTTTGAAATGAGCGCGGACGCCTTGTCTCGCGCGGCCAATAATATGAAAGTCGGTTTTAAAATGGATAATTTAGACCGATTAAACGACTTTTTCGACCGAGTAAATTTGCTCGATAACAAAGTAACCAACGCAAACGCGGACGAGATATTCGAAGCCACGTCGCTAACGGCCGCAAATGCGAGTCTAATCGGGTTAAGCGCGACCGACGCCGCCGCGATTAGCTCTACCATGCTAAGCACGGGTAAGGCTACGTCGGTCGTAGGCACTAGCTTAAACGCGCTTTATTCGACCCTATCGATGGCGGATAAAAAAGGTAAAGCATTTCAAGAAGCGTTAGCTAGTATCGGTATGGACGCCGGGTATCTAAAAGCGGCTCTGGCTAAAGACGCCGCGGGAGCGATAACTACGTTTTTAGAAGCGATTTCAAAAGCCGATAAGGATAAGCAAGCAGGGCTTTTATACGATCTAGTGGGCGGAAATTTTAACGACGAAATCGCAGGGCTCGTCACCAACATAGACGCCCTTAAAGAAAACATGAGATTAGCCCGCTCTAACGAAGCGATAGGATCTATGCAAAAAGAGCTTCAAACCAAGCTAGATACTACGAAATCAGGCATAGAAAGATTGACGCAGGCGTGGAGAAATTTAGGCTCAAATCTTGGAGAGACGTTCTTACCGCTTGCTAACCTCCTTGCCTCGGCGCTGGGCGGGATAGCCGGTATGCTTAGCGAGCTAAACTCTAAATTCCCTACGACGAGCGCCGTAATAGTAAGCGCGGCTGCTGGCTTTATGATGTTTAAGCCGCTTTTACTTATCGGTAAAATCGCGCTTTTAAGCGTTGCGGACGGCTTTTTGGGCGTCGTTAAAATACTTAAATTTTTAAATCCTTTAAATTTGGTAGCGGCGGCCAGGTGGGGCGCTCACGCGTTTAGTTTAGCGGGCGCGACGCTCGCGGCGAAAGCCCATGCGTTTAGTATGCTATTAGTAGGCGCTAGGCTAAAATCGGCGTTAATACTAACCGCGGCTTGGAGCGGAGCTACGAAAATCGCCGCGGGCGCCTCTTTGATACTAGGTAGAGGGTTAGCTTTTTTACGCGCCGGCTTTATAGCCGCCGCGGCCGGTATGAAGATTATGCGCCTAGCCCTAATCTCTACGGGTATCGGAGCCCTGGTAGTAGCTCTCGGAGCGGGCGCGGCATGGGTTGTCGAAAACTGGGACAAAGTAAAAGCCTTTTTTGAAAACATCTGGGAGAGCGTAAAACCCTATTGGGAGGCTACTTCAAATTTCTTTAGCTCGATATTTGACGGGGTCGTAGAGTGGTGGAGATCTATATTCGGAGGCTTTTTTGATTGGATCAGCGAGAAATTTCAGTGGGTCGTAGATACCGTTAGCTCTATCGGCGACGCCTTGGGAGCGGCTACGAGCTGGACGAAAGACGCTCTTGGTATAGGAGACGGCAAAGAAACGGCTTGGTATAACCCTTTTTCTTGGTTTAACGACGAAGAACCTCAAAGCGCGCCGAATAAGGCCAAAGAGGCCTTATTCGCGGCGTCTAACCCCGTCTCCCCGCAAGCCGCCACAGTAGCGGCTACCGCAAGCGGGGCAAATATAAATATAAGCTTTAACGGCGATTTTTTACTTAATTCAAATAACGGTAAATTCGATTTAGAGAGCTTTAAAGCTCAAATAACAAGAGGCGTCAAAGAGGCACTTAAAAGAGATGAATTTAACAGCGCCAACACCGAAATAAGAGAGCAGAGGTAGCGATATGGTCTTAAATTTGGGCGGATTTAAATTTAACTGGAAGCAAGTAGGCGGTATATCCTTAGAGACCGAGTTTGGCATAAGCTCGCAGGATCGTATCCAAAATCACCCGGCTTTATTTGCGGCAAACCTCGGAAACCAAACCGTGAGTATAGAGGGCCAGACCATGCCCTATAACGGCGACAAACAGACGGCGTTAAAAAGGCTTTACGAGCTGGCACGCGGTAGGCAAAGCTATGCGCTAACCAACGGAAACGGCAAATATTTCGGCAGGTTCGCGGTTATTAAAATCAGCGAAAAGCAAGCCGTATTTACCCCAAACGGAGCGTTTTTTACGCAGAGTTTTAGTTTGGAGCTCAGGAGAGATTATGACTAAAATTTACATAGCCAAAGACGGCGATAGGCTCGACACTATCGCCTATAACCATTACGGACATTTAAGATTTTTCGAGCAAGTACTAGCTCTAAATCCAAAGCTGGGCGCTACGCTTAAAGCGGGCGACAAGGTATTTTTGCCCGAAATCAAAGAGAAAACCAAAGAACAGGCCAAATTATGGTAAAACACCCGAATTTCAAACTCGAAGCGAACGGCAAAGATATTACGGAGATAATCAGGGCAAATTTAATCGACCTAAGCTTTGACGACAAAGAGGGAAGCAAAAGCGACGAAATAAGCTTTGGCGTTAGCGGTATATACGCCAAGCCCGTATTCGGCGATAATCTAAAGCTTTGGCTAGGATACGGGGACGATCTTTATCTTTGCGGCTCGTTTAGCGTACAAACGGCTAGCAGGGATTATAAAAACCAAACCACCGAAGTAAGAGCCACTGCCGTAAACTTCGCTAGCCCTCAAAAAATCAAAAAGCGCAGAAGCTGGGAGAACACCGCCGTATTTGAAATAGCAAGGAAGATAGCCGCTGAAAATAAGCTCGCCGTAAAAACGTCCGGACAAGATCAAAATATCGCATCCGTCTTGCAAAACGACGCGGGAGATCTAGATTTCTTGTATGGGTTGTGCTTTGATTACGGCTTTATCATGGCTGTCAAAAATAACACCATCGTTATAGCTTCCAAAGACGCCAAAGGAGACGAAACGCAAACGAGCAATACTCCAAAAAACGAAAGCCTACCTGCTTTTACTCTAAATTTAGCCGAGCTTTACTCGTTAGAGATAACCGAAGCCAACAGAAACTCATACGGGGCGGTTATAGTAGAGTGGCAAGACATCGAAGCTGGTAAAACCAAAAGTATCAAGGTAGGTAGCGGAGAGCAAACATATAAAATGCAAATAGCCCAACCAAAGAGCGATAATGAAGCCTTTAAAATGGGTGAAGCAAAGCTAAACGAATTGCAGCGCGGCGGCATAAACGGCAGGTGTAGTTTGCCCGGCGCAAATATAGTAGCAGGCGGAAAGCTTAAATTTAAAGGCATAGCTGGACTAGAAAATAATGAATTTAGCATTAAAAGCGTGGAACATAGGCTGACAAGCAAAGATTATACATGTGAGGTGGAGTTTGAGGGGTGAAGTACTAAATCAAGCTTCTTAAAACCAATAAAATATTTTGTATTGATGACAAAAGCGCAACAAATACTATATAATATAACCAGGCAAAAAAACAAAAAGGGAGTGAAATTTATGAAAAAGACAGAATTGATTAATGCTATAGAAGCACAAAAAAATAATTTTTATAAAGATGGAAACATATTTTTACTAAAAAAAGACAATGAGTTCATCGATGGTGATTTCAGAACCGCAAAAATAGATGATGAGGAATTAGATATAAATGGTATGAAGATAAAAATTCTATCATCACTATTTAAAAGACAAGATGGGTTTTCTAATTATTGGAGCATATATGAATTTGCAAGTGTTGATTTTAGTGAGACAAGAGAAGGCTACTATAAGCTATGGATACCTTATGAAAATGCTGCTGACAAACATCTTAATTTATCTAATCATTTTGGTAGTGATATATTTACACATGGATTTTGCGGTAGTTTGAATGATTATTTAAAATTTAATATTAAAAAGAAATATACGTTTTCATTTTTTTATCATATTAGTAACTTCTTGATTATAGATTGTGAGGAAAAAATCACCTTCAAAGAGTTTGATGAGTATTGCAGGATTATATTATCTGCAATTGGTTTCATTACTGGCTTTATACAGATGGATAGAGGTTATTATTTTGAAGACGATGATTTAAAATGTTCGGAATACAAAAATTTTAAATATACAAGTAGTTTTTCTCCTACTTATGAAAGTAGCTTTTACACAATAGAAGAAAATCCGCATCAATATTGCTTCTCAAATAAAAAAGTTGATATCAACGAAAAAAATAAAAAACTTAACAAAAAAGATTTTGAAAATTTGGTAGATAAAATGCTAGACAATATAAATTTCAGAGAAGCGATAGATACACTAATGACAGCAAATACCCTATCTATAAGCTACCACTCAATGAGATTACTTGCAACGGTTTTAGAAATTTTAACGCAAAAAAATGAATCGGACAATAAGAGAACTGAAATAAAAAGAACTACTTATGAAGAAGATTTTATTAAGCAGCTCAAGAAAGAAGCAGAACGACTCATAGGAGATAATTCTAGTTTAAAAGAAAAAAAGAAAAATATATTAGGCAGAATTGACAATATATTTAATCTACCAAACAATGATAAGTTGTTATCATTGTTTGACAAAAATAAAATCGAATTAAACAAGTTAGACAAAAAGTGTGTTATGCTTAGAAATAACCTTTTGCACGGTGAAGCATCTATAACTAGCATTCTTAAAAATCAAGACGAGATAACACAAGTAATGTTTATATACTTAAAATTAAATACATTAATAAATGCTGCAATATATAGCAGTATAGGATACAAAGGGATAATAAGAAATTTACCAAAACTTTTTATGGATTACAAAAATATAGAGGAGCTCCAGAACGAAGAGTATTTTATTTCTATAAATCAATAGACAAAACTTACAAAATTTCTAGTAGCTTTAGATCGAATTAATATTGTTAAGTTTCTCGTTTTTTACATTAAGGTGAAAAATGAGATTTTTTATGAAAATTATGAGATAGGTTAAAGGGTCTTTAAAGGCTTATTAAATGTCTTTAAATTTTTTTGAGAGCTTGAACGTATCTTGCCTTTAATAGGATACTCTCTTATGAGATCTTTCGATTTTTAAATATTCAATAGTATTTAAAGT
>NZ_POZX01000030.1:0-1893 GCF_002912895.1 Campylobacter concisus | reverse complement strand
ATCTAAATTTTTATCCACACAAAAAAGTAAAACACACAAACCTAGCTTCTCGCTCGATCGGTCTTGGCGTCATGGGCGAGGCGCAAATGCTAGCTGAGAAAAACGTCAAATGGGGCAGCTATGAGCACTTGGCGCTCATTGATAGCATAATGGAAAACATAAGCTATAATGTGATCTATGCTAGCTCAAATTTAGCCGTAGAAAAGGGCGTCTATCCAAAATTTGAGGGCTCAAAATGGAGCAAAGGCATCATGCCGATAGACACCGCAAACGAGAACGCAAAAGCGCTTTTAAACGACAAAGGTGGGCTATTTGACGAAAATGTCTGCGACTGGGACAAGCTAAGAGAAAAGGTCAAGCGTGATGGTATGAGAAATGGCTACCTAATGGCGATCGCTCCAACTAGCTCTATCTCGATCCTTGTTGGTACTACTCAGACCATCGAGCCAGTCTATAAACGCAAGTGGTTTGAGCACAACCTAAGCGGTATGATCCCAAATGTCGTGCCAAATTTAAGCCCTGATACTTGGCAGTTTTACACGCCAGCTTACGAGCTTGATCAAAGGATCCTCATAAAAGCAGGCGCGATTCGCCAAAAGTGGATCGATCAAGGTCAAAGTTTAAATATATTTATGAGCTTAGACAAAGCAAGCGGCGGATATTTAAGCGAAATTTACACGCTTGCATGGGAGCTTGGACTAAAATCAACCTACTATCTACGCTCTGAAAG
The DNA here is from genome assembly GCF_002912895.1 of Campylobacter concisus. Taxonomy (GTDB): domain Bacteria; phylum Campylobacterota; class Campylobacteria; order Campylobacterales; family Campylobacteraceae; genus Campylobacter_A; species Campylobacter_A concisus_G. The sequence goes on along the minus strand of NZ_POZX01000030.1, from coordinate 1,163 downwards.
CCCAGACAGCGAAAAGCTAAACGACGTGGCCGATCGCTCGATCGAATGCGAGGGTTGTCAGTAGGTAAATTTAGCCTTTGCATGTCACAAAGGATAAAAAATGAGTGAGAAAAGTTTTAAAGAAGAGTTTTTAAAAAGAGGTTTTAACAAAGGCATTAAGAGAGAGCGAAAAAGTGAGCTTGATGATTATATTTTAGATATAAACGAACTCTACGAAGAGGGCTACTCTTTAAAAACGATACACTCTTTTTTAGTAGAAGAGAAAAAGCTAGGTATGAGCCTAGCTACTTTCTCAAGTGCATTTAGAAGATTGCGTAAGAGGAAAGGATTAGATAGCTCGAAAGAGCAAAACAAGAGTAAGGAGGAATAAAAATGCAAGAAAAAGTAAAACAACTAGAAGATAAGAGCGATAAAGTTACTTTTGTTACTGACTTCGAGGGCGAAGAATTTTGCGTTGTTAAAATTCCGCCTGCTCTTGGTTTAAAGCCTGAAATTGTAAAAATGGTTGATTATGAAGAGTTAGAAAAAGAGTTAAATAAAGAAAAGGAGCAAAAATGAAAATTAAAGTATTAGTTATAGCGCTAGTTTTAAGTGCTTTCTCTTTGAGTGTTTTTGCTAAAGTGGATTGCTCTGACCCTAAAAATAGACCTCGAAATATTGCTGGAACACTAATGGGGGGAAAAAAAGAGTGTTATTTAACCGCCGAGCAAGCTAAACGTGATTTAGATTTAACTATTGGACGTAACCCAGTTACTGGAGAGGTTACTTCAAGGGCTAAGCTAGCTGGTGGAGATAATGCCACTATGCGCTTAGAAAACGCTCAAATGAATTACGGCAAAAAGAAATACGAGCTTGAAGAAGCAGAGAAGTTTTATGCTGACGACCCTAGCGTTAAGAATTCTAACCGCCTTGATAAAGCTCGTAAAGCATTTAAAAAAGCGCAACTAGACCTAGAGGCGGCAGAAGAGATAAAAGGTAAGGCTGATACGAGAAAGGTAGAAGAGTAAAGGCGTGATCTTTCTCGCCTTTAACTAGTGATACCTTAAAATTTTTGGTAGGTTTTGTTTATATCACGAGGATTATTTTTTACGTAAATGATAAATGGGATAATGTAGCCATTGAAGATTAAGCCTCCAATGTTGTATTTTTGAAAATATCTATTT
>NZ_POZX01000029.1:0-857 GCF_002912895.1 Campylobacter concisus | reverse complement strand
TTAGCGAAAAATGGATAGGTAACCATGCAGATGATCCCAAAGAGCACCACTGTGCAAATAGCGATAGCAAGCTTGTTAGCATCAGCATTTATCTCATTTTGAGTAGCCATAACAGCAGCTGCGCCGCATATACTAGCCCCTGAGCCAATGAGCACGGCGCTATCCTTACTAAATCCCAAAGTCCTAGCTACAAAAAGCGCAAAAGAAAAGGTCGCAAATACCATAAAAGCTGAGTATATCACGCCAAGGGTGCCGACACTTGCGATCTCGCTAAGGCTTATGTTAAAGCCAAAAAGTATGATGCCTAGCCTTAAAATTTGCTTCCCAGCGATCGCTACGACGCCACTAGATTTTAAAATTTGTGTCTGCTTGGTAAAAAGATTTGCAAAAACGGCGCCTAAAATGATGGAGATGATGAGTGGGCTAGTGTGAAATTTAGCTAAAAGTGTGTTTGAGAGCGTAAAAGAGACGGCACAAATCAGCGATAGAACTAACACAGCGAAAAATTTATGAGACATATTTTAACCTTAATATATTTTTTAAAAATGCAATTAGCACGTTTGGGTATAATTAGACGAATTTTATAATGCAAATTTAAAATAAAGATAAAGGGATAGGACTATGATCATCCTTGGCGAAAAATATGCTTTTACCAGCCTAGAACTAGAAAAGCTTAGAAAGAAATTTGGTCAAGTAAATTTTTTATCCCACGAAAATAGCGACGCAAAAGCCTTGCGAAGCGCACTAGAAAATCTCATAAAATCAAGCGATCAAAGACTGATCGTACTAAATACCGCAAAACCAGTCGATAGTAAATTAGTTAGATTTCTCACGCTTTTGCAGTTTAAAACAAAGTA
>NZ_POZX01000028.1:0-807 GCF_002912895.1 Campylobacter concisus | reverse complement strand
ATGCGGGAGAGTGGTTTGCTACTCACATTAAGGCATAGCCCCCGCTTTTTGTTATTTAGATGGCTTTGTTTCCTTTAAAAAAGGATTTTCATTAAAGAATTGGAAACTCAAACTCTCATCAGGGAACATATAAGCACCATTGCGAGTATTTAAAAAACGATATGGAACGGCAATATATTTGCCTTTGACGGAATCAAACTTAGGCTTTAAAGAAAAGTCATAATTGATAGTTTCGGTTGATTTGACAAGATAGCCATGTTGGTCACGACTTTCAAATGTAATAGTTACATCAATAGATGATGAAACTTCACCAGTTTTCTTGTCGATACGAGAAATTGGACGAACTTCGTCACAAATGCCTAAAAGGTAAGTGTACATGTGTAGCTCCTTAAGAAATATTTTGTTTGTAGCTTAGTATTTTAGGGGCAGAGCTACACCACCCCCAACAGTTTTACAACGTATTAAGGTTGTAACAACCAAGCCCCAAAACATCTTCACTATGTTGCGGGCAGTTTGTCAATTTATAAACAGTTTAAAGCCATATTAAGGGCAAAATTTACATACCTTCGATAGAATCAAAAATATGTAAGATTTACATACTTCCAACAAGTAAATCTTACATAAAATAGAATTAAATAAAGCTTAAATATGTAAATTTTACAGGTAAAAAAATGACAAATGCAGAAATAGCAAAAAAGCTTAAGATAGCCGAAAAAACTATATACAACTGGCGTAAAAATAGAAAAGAGCTTTTTGAAGTTATAGAAAATGGACTCAATTTAAAAGAAAACAAAGAAAGCTTATATG
>NZ_POZX01000027.1:0-20823 GCF_002912895.1 Campylobacter concisus | reverse complement strand
GAAAAGAATTAATTAAAAAGTATTCTAATTTTACAAATGGTAGTTTTAGCTTAGCAATGTTATTTTTAATTTCTGGAAAAGAGTTGTTGTCTAAAGATGGTATGCTTGGATATATTACGCAAAATAATTTTTTTACATCCCTTGCTTCAAAAAAAATTAGAGAGTTTTTGCAAAACAATAAATGTATTCATACAATTATTGATTTTTTACATACAAAAATTTTTAAGAATGTATCTGCATATACCTGTTTAATATTTTTAGAGAATAGCCAAAAATTAGAAGAATTTAATTTTATGTGGGCTTTGGACCCGATAAATGATTTAGAAAAAAACAATTTTTCAAAAATTAATATAAAAGCATTAAATAGCGAAAAGTGGAGAATGGCTCCTAAAAAACATTTAGACAATATAAACAAAATAGAAACAATAGGTTATAGATTAGGTGAGATAGCTGACATTAAGGTAGGTTTTGCGACATTAAAGGATTCTATTTTTTTGGTTGATGATAATAATCCATTAAACTTAGAAGAAGGAGTATTAAAATCGGCAATTAAAATTTCTGAATTAGATAATGAAGAATCCATTTTGAACAAAACAAGAAAAATTATATTTCCTTATCAAAAAGTAAAACATAGGTATATTGCATATAATGAAGATGATTTAAAAGAGTTGTTTCCGCTAGCTTACAAATACTTGTTAAAAAATAAGGAATTGCTCAAAAGAAGATCTGAGACAAAAAAAGGTTTAAAGAATTTTTATGAATGGGGTAGAACACAAGGAATGGAAGCCCCTGGTTATAAATTATTAACAAAAACATTTTCCAGTAAACCTAATTTTATGTTGGACAAAACAGATTCTTTGTTTTGTAATGGTTATTCTGTAAAGCCAAAAGTAAAAAAAACAAATGACCAAGAAATTAATATAATAATTTTGCAAAAGATATTAAATTCATCCATAATGGACTATTATTCAAAACTTACCTCTTTTCAGTTGGATGGAAACTATCAATGTTTCCAAAAAAATTTCATAGAGTTGTTTTGTATTCCAAAATTGGATAAAAAAGATAAAGATTTTATATTAAACAAGTCAGGATCGGAATTAAATCAGTATTTGGCTAATTTATATAAAATAGACTTTAAAGATTTAGAAGAAATTATAAATAGATAATTTTTATTTTTTATAATTATTTAATTGTTGAAATATTAAATCTATTATGATAAATCTTTAACAATTTATTAAAAAAATCACCCCAACTTAAATTTTCATATTTAAGAGTTGAGTTTTTTGGAAGTAATCCATCTGTCTCCAATTCATTGGTGGTATTGTAAAATTTTGGTGGTGTCTGACTAAAATCTACAATTAATAAACAAATTGATTCATATTTATAATAGTCTTTTTTAGTACTTTTTCTATTCGTGATTGCTTGAAAAGATTTTATATATTTTTTAGCAAGTTCTTGATTCTTTTTTTTAAATTTTACTAACTTATTACTAAATGCTTTGGTGTCATATTCTGGTACAGCCAAAAGGTAAACTTCTCCTAAAACCATATCCGGACATCTTGCATGTAAATTTAGTGCCTCAGCATAAGTTCTTTCAAAAAGTGTATCAAAATTTTTTTGAATACTTGAAATCTGACTTCTTACATTAATTACTAATGTTTTTCTAGTAAATTCAATTCCGTACTCATCTTTTATGCCATCCAAAGGTTTTTCTGTGAGTTTTTCTTGGCATTTTTTAACATTGTTTGGTTTAATGCAAATATCTTGGTCTTTTTGTTTAAGCTTTCCAGCAAGTTTTAATTCAGGCGAATTTGAACCAATTGATGGACATATTAAATCTTTATTAATGCCTTTTGATATTAATTCATGTTTAACAGCTTCATGAATTTTAAAAATTGGCTCTGATGACCTTATTGTTGCCGTTATGCCATTACTTCCATCTTTTCTTATTGAATCTTCTATTAGTTTTTTAAAATTTGATATAGCATCTTGTATATCCATGTTATTATTCTCCTATCAAATTTTTAATATCGATATTTAGCCCTTCAGAAATTTTAAATAATGTCAGATAACTAGGATTTCTTTTGCTTCTTTCTACTAGACTTATATATGTCCTATCTAGACCACATTTATATGCTAGTGTTTCTTGGGATAAATTTAGTTCCATTCTTCTGAATTTTATTTTTTTTGCTAGATTGTTGAGTAATTGTATTTCTTTATCATTCATAAGAATTATATTATTCAATATATAAAGTTTTTATCAACAGACAATAGTCTGCAATTATTTGGTAAAATAAAACTAAAATATACTCTGTAACTGTTAAATATACAGCATTTTAGTACTTATGGTCTTGTTTGTATAAAATAAAATATGATTATGTATATTATACAAAATTAAAAATAGCATGATCTTAATATAAGAATATATATTTGGAATAATAGTTTTAAAAAGTATTTTTCTATTGTATTTTTTAAATTATCTTTGGTTGCCTTAGAACTTTATGCTTTTAATGTCCTTTCACAACCCATCAAATTCTCTCTTTAGCTCCTCTCTTAGCTCTTCAGCTCTATCTTCACCGTTTTTTAAATTTATCTTTACAAAGCCATCAAGCTCGTCCAAGATCGCAAAGAGTTCGCTCTCCCAGCTTAAATTTTCTTGCTTTGATAAAGTTTCTAATTTTTCTCTTATTTGCTCTAAGGTATCTAATGCTTTATCTTTTTCAGACTCACTATTTAACGCATCTTCAAATAAAATATCTTGCCTTAAGGCGTTTATTTTTTTAAATATTACGTTGCAAAATTTTGGATATTTCTCAGCATTGCTTAAATTTTCTAAAACCTCTTGCGCAGCCTTTTGATAAGCTGGCACCGCTCCCTCTTCGTCGAGCTTTCTGGTTAGTTTTTGTATCTGAAAATATAAAATGAGCGCTGCAAAAAACGCAAGCAGCAAATAAATCGTCACATTATTCATTTTTACTCCTTTTTCTAAATTTATCTATGCTAATTATCGCAAGTGCCAGCCAGATCATACAAAACGAGATGACCTTGTAGCCGTCTAAATTTTCGCCGTAAATGAAGACCGCACAAAGGATCGCGATGGTGGGCGAGATGTATTGCAAATAGCCAATCGTTGTTAAATTTATCCTTGTTGCCGCTGCGTTAAAAGCGACAAGCGGCACGATGGTTACGATGCTTGAAGCGATCATTAAAAGTGAGTCTTCATTTAGTCCAAAATGACTTTTGTCTAAAAATGCTATGTTAAGGACATAAGCAAGTGCAAATGGGAACATAAAAAATGTTTCTATAAAAAGCCCGTTAAATGCGCTAATCTTTGCCATCTTTCTAACTGCTGCGTAAAATCCAAATGAAAGCGGCAAGATGATGGAAACTAATGGCAATCCGCCTTGAGCATAAATTTGTACGCTAATGGCTAAAACGACTATGCAAATGGCTAAAATTCCGCTTTTATTTAGCCTTTCTTTAAAGATGATAACACCAAGAAGCATGCTTATTAGTGGATTTATAAAATAGCCCAGGCTTGTGTCTAAAATTTTGCCATTGCTAACAGCATATACATAAACGCCCCAGTTTGTAGTGATAAATATACCACTCAAAAATAAGGTTTTTAGCGAACGAATATCTTTAAGTAAAGTAAAAATTTCGCCCATTTTGCCACTAAAATAAAGCACTCCAGCCATTAAGAAAAATGACCAAATGACCCTATGAGCTAAAATTTCATAAGCATCGACATCTTTGCTAAAGAGGTTGAAATAAACCGCCAAAACCCCCCACATAAAAAAGGCGCTAAGCGCGAGAATAACGCCTTTTTGGCTCTCATTTAGTCTTGGTATTTTTGTCGCCTTTTATAGAATTTATACTATCTATCATCAAAAGTGTGACCGAGATGGCTAGGCAGATCATTAAAAAGTATGAGCTTTTCTCCAGTCTCTCGCCGATAGCAAATGAGACAAAAAGCATCATTATAGGCTCAAAATATGTAAGCAAACCTAGTACATTTATCGGCACGAGCGTGCTTGAGAGGATCTGGGCGATGAGGGCTATGCCGCTGATAGCACCAAGCAAGATGAGCAGATAGTAGATGTTTGGATTTTGGCTCATCACGTAGTTCATATCGGCTGTGAGCGCAAAATAAAATGAGAATAAAAACATAAAAATTATCTCTATAACAAAGCTTGAGAAATTTGCAAGGTTGTAGTACTTTCTAATGGCAAAATAGACTGGATAAAGGCAAAAAACTACAGCGCTCTCCCACGAGATGCCGCCGCTTAGTATAGCTGTGCTAAAGACGCCAAGGGCTGCAAAAAATATCGAGGCTAGCTTTGTTTTAGAGAGGTGCTCTTTAAAAAATATCCGTCCAAAAAGGACCATGACTATTGGCATGATGAGGTAGCCGATAGAGACTTTTAGCGCTGATCCGTTGCTTGGAGCCCAGAGATAGAGCCACATCTGAAATGAGACAATGAGCGAGGTAGCTAGTAAAACTAGTAAAATTTTAGGTTTTAGCTTTATTTTTAGAAGTAAAAATTTGAAATTTCGCTGCTGTTTTAACAAAAAAATGGCTGCGATGACAAAAGGCATGGCAAAGATCATGCGGTATCCAACAAGAGCTTGCGTGCTGATGGGGTTCATAAGCACTGACATGTAGTAGATGCAGTTAAATAAAACTGATGCCAAAAGCGAATAAAAAATGCCTTTTATCATGAAAAAAATCTTCTCTTTTTTTGGGTAAATTTAAAGTAGCGATTGTAGGCAAAATATCTTTAATAACCCATTAATGGCTTTTATTTTTTAAGTTTGCCGTGATATAATCAGCGTCTAATTTAAGGCAAAAAAGATAGGAAAATAAATGACTTGGAACCGCGATAGCTGGAGAGAATTTAATATCTTGCAACAACCAAATTACCCAGATTTAAAAGAGCTTAAAGAGGTCGAAGAAAAATTAAAATCACTTCCTCCTTTGGTCTTTGCTGGCGAGGCTAGAAGTTTAAAAGAAGAACTTGCAAAAGTTTGCAATGGCGAGACATTTTTGCTTCAAGGTGGCGACTGCGCTGAGAGCTTTACAAATTTTAATGCAAACAACATCAGAGATATGTTTAAGGTTTTACTTCAAATGGCGATAGTTTTAACCTTTGCTGGCGGCTGCCCAGTGGTAAAAGTGGGCCGCGTGGCAGGGCAGTTTGCAAAGCCTAGAAGTAGCGATTTTGAAGAGGTAAATGGCGTTAAGCTTCCAAGCTATAGAGGCGACATTATAAATGGCTTTGAATTTGACGAAAAGGCAAGAGTACCTGATCCAAAACGCATGATAGAGGCGTATTATCAAAGTGCATCTACGATGAACCTTTTAAGGGCTTTTTCAAGAGGTGGTTTGGCCGACCTTCATCAAGTCCATAAGTGGAATTTAGGCTTTGTCAAAAAGCCAGAGATCGGCAAGAAATACGCAAAACTAGCTGATGAATTAACAAAGACGCTTTCATTTATGGCAGCTTGTGGCATCACTTCAGCAAATACGCCAGTCATAAATCAAACCGCGGTTTATACATCTCACGAGGCACTTTTGCTACCTTACGAGGAGGCATTGACTAGGGTTGATAGTCTTAGCGGTGAGTGGTATGACTGCTCGGCTCATATGCTTTGGATAGGTGAAAGAACGCGTGGTATAAATGATGCTCACGTACATTTTTTAAGTGGTGTGAAAAATCCTATCGGTGTAAAGATCGGACCAAGTGCAAAGGCTGAGGACATCGTCGCTCTTGTAAATAAGCTAAATCCAGAAAATGAAGCTGGCAGACTAAATGTGATAATCAGAATGGGCGCTGATAAGATAGGCGAAAATTTACCAAAAATTTTAAGAGAGCTAAAGCGAGAAGGGCTAAATATCGTTTATAGTATCGATCCGATGCATGGCAACACTGTAAAAACCTCAAATAACTATAAAACCAGAGAATTTGACAAGATAACAAGCGAAGTTAGAAGCTTTTTTGAAATTCACAAAGCTGAGGGCACAAGGGCTGGCGGCGTACATCTTGAGATGACAGGTCAAGACGTGACAGAGTGCACTGGTGGGGCATTAAATATCACTGAAAGTTCGCTTGAGCAAAGATATGAAACACAATGTGATCCAAGGTTAAATGCTGATCAGGCACTTGAGCTTGCATTTTTGATGGCTGATCTAGTTAAAAAAGCTTAGAATTTATAAAATTTGGAGAAAAAGATGGTAAATGTTTATGATCTAATTGTTGTTGGTGGCGGACCCTGTGGAATTGCTAGCGTAGTTGAGGCAAAAAGAAATGGTTTAAACAACGTTTTGCTTCTTGAAAAAGGCGATAATCACAGCCAAACGATAAGAAAATTTTATAAAGATAATAAACGCGTAGATAAAGAGTATAAAGGGCAAGATAGTACGATACATGGCGTAGTTTCATTTGAGGATGGCACGAAAGAGAGCACGCTTGATTATTTTGATAAGCTGCTTGATACTGAAAAGATTGAAGCTTTTTTTAATTCTGAAGTAGAGAGCGTGAAAAAAGATGGAGAAAATTTTAAAGTAACTACCTCAAAAGCCGTCTATGAAGCTAAAAATGTGATGATATCAATTGGCAAAATGGGACGACCAAATAAGCCTGATTATAAAATTCCGCCTTCACTAAACGCGGTTGTAAATTTTAACCTTGATAGCTGTACAAACGGCGAAAAAGTGCTTGTTGTAGGTGGCGGAAACTCAGCAGTTGAGTATGCGATCGAGCTTTGCCAATACAATAAAACCACAATCGCTTATAGAAAAGATAATTTTAGCCGCGTAAATGAGACAAATTTAAGCGCACTTTGGGAGCTAGAAAAGCACGGCAAGATAAAAGTTAGGCTAAATCACGATATAAAAGAGATAGATAACGAATCAGGCAAAGTTAGAGTGCATTATGAAAATGGCAAAATTCGCGTTTATGACAGAGTTGTCTATGCAATAGGTGGCTCAAGTCCGGTTGATTTTTTACAAAAATGTCAGATAAAAATCGATGAAAAAGGCACTCCAATAGTTGATAGCAACTACCAAAGTAGCGTACCAGGACTTTATGTGGGCGGTGACATCGTGCTAAAAAATGGCGGCTCAATAGTCGTTGCTCTAAATCACGCTCATCACGTCATAAAAGACATTTTAAAGGGCAAGGTATAAGCTTGATAAATAAAATTTTACTAGCTATTTTTTGTTTGATAGCTGGCTTTTGCCTATCGTTTTTTAAATCTCCAAAAGAAGATGAGACGCCAAAAGATACTAATCAAACGATTTATTCTATAAATTTTGATAATTTGCCAGAAGAAGAGAAACAAAAATACATCAGTAAAGACGATCTTTACGAATATGGCGGATATATAACTCCAAAAAGCTATATCCAAAATTTTACTGAAACGAGCGATCAAAATTTATCAAATGATATAAATGAACTTCAAGAACAAGTTCGTGAGCTAAGTAAAAAAAATAAAATTTTAGCTACTGATAATGTCGATATCAGCGAGAAAAATTTAGACTTTATAAGCAAAATTTCAGAGATGAAAAAAAATATCGAAAATGAAAAAAATGAGATAGTTGAGAAAAACCAAAAGACGCTTGGCGAGCTTGAAGCACAACACTTTGAAAATATACAAACTCTCACAAAACGGCTAAATGAAGCTCAAGCTGATATGATAGAGAGCTCAAAAGCCTATGAAAAAAAGATAATAGACCTTGAAAATGCGATAAATGAGGCAAAAAATGGCGATGAAAGTAAGGTAAAAGATATCGAAGCAAATTTTGCTAAATTTAAAGAGGCAGCTGAGGAAAATTACACAGCTTTAAAAGAGCAAAATATAGAGCTAAATACGACACTGGCTCAAAAAGACGCACTAATAAAAGAGTATGAAAATACTCAAAATGAAAAAGATAAAAACGAAAAAAAAGAAATTCTGCTTTTAAAAGAGGAGATCGAGCGAGCAAAAAGTGACGCTAAGACACAAAAATTTAGCTACGAAAAAGAGATAAATGCACTAACTGATGGCTTTGAAACGCAAAAGAGTGTTATGGAGGATGAGCTTTCAAAAAAGGCAAATAAGATAATTGATCTTGAGGAGGCACTTGAATCAAATCAAACTGCCTTAAAAGATAGAATTTATGAACTTGATGAGATAAAGAAAAATTTAAACTCAAAAGATTTGGCAGTTGAAAACTATAATGGTAAAAATTTAGAGCTAAATGCCTCTCTTGCGGCACTTCATAAAAGTTTTAATGATTTAAAAGAAAAAAATCTTAAAAGCGAGCAGGAAAATAAACTCGCAAATGAAAATATAAATTCGCTTAAAAAAGAGCTTGAACGGGTAAATTTGATAAATAAAAAGCTAGAGAAGCAAAATTTAGATGCAAATACAAGTTTAAGTGAGCTAAATAAAAAGCTAAATTTAAGTGAAGAAAGTCTTAAAAATGCAAGAGATGAGCTAAAGACGCTTGATACAAAGACGAATAAAATTTTAAAAACTTTGTTTGAGCAAAATCAAACTATCTCTTTGCAGACCCAAAAGCTTGGTTTAAATGACAGCGAGTTGAAAAATTTAAGTGCAAAGATAAATTTAAAAGATGAAAAGATAAAAGAGCTAGAAAATAATCTCACGCAAACAAGCCAAATGCTAGCAGCAAAGCAAAGTGAGCTAGAAGCTCAAAAAAGAACGCTAAAGATCGATATGCAAAACTATGAAATTTTGCGTCAGCAAATAAATATTTTGCAAAAGAAGATAGCTGATACGTCGGCTCTTTTTGCTGATAGCAATAAAAGTGGTGGTAAAAATTTACTAAGCTTACAAAATGAGCTTGAAAGTGCAAAACATAAGTTAGACGAGAGCAATAAGACGATTGAAAGGTTAAATTCTAAAATAAACGAACTTAGCTCATCTAGCGCAAAAGGAAGTCCAGTAAATGCCAAAATCATCGAACTTCAAAAAGATATCGAGCAAAATTTAAATAGGCAAGATGAGCTTGAAAATGAAAATGTGAATTTAAAAAATATCTTACAGGCGACAACTAAACCAGAGACGCCAACAAAGCTAGTTTTGATCTCTAGCCTTGAGTGTGATGACATGGACGCAAAAGATAAGATTAGCGTGATGTGTAAGAATAGAGTGAGCGAATTTTTGCAAAGATTTAACTCAAACTACCTTTATGAGATAATTCCGATCGTAGATAAGAAAAATTTTGTCATCCCATCAAATGTGGCTCAAAGCATCAAAAAAGATGATCTTGGCAGGCTAAACAACTATGTAAATTATGGCGTTGGTAAAGAGCGCGCAAAGGCAGCAGCCGAGCTTATAAAAGAGGAATTTGGCGATTTTGCAAGGATCAGCTTTAGCTCAGAAGTGATCGTGAAAGATGTCACGCGCGGCTTTATTATCAAGGTTTATAGATGATCTTGGCTCAGCTAAAAAGTGGCTATCGCTACAACAGCGATACGCTGGTACTTTATGATTTTATAAGCTCAAGTTTGAAAAATTTTTCAGGCAGGATTTTAGACGTTGGCGCAGGATGTGGGATACTTGGGCTTTTGCTTAAACGCGACTTTAAAAATTCTAGCCTAAGCTTGCTTGATATCTTGCAGATAAATGGTGAAATTTCTAAATTTAATGCCAGCCAAAATAACCTGAAAGCAGAAATTATAAATACTGACTTTGCAAAATTTAAAGATAGCGAGAAATTTGACCTCATCGTATCAAATCCTCCATTTTATCACGAGGGTACGAAACAAAGCGAAGATGAGCATATAAAGGCTAGTAGATACACAAGCTCTTTGGATTTAAAAGACTTTATAAAAGCTATAAGTGTAAATTTAAAGCCTCACAAAAGGGCATTTTTTTGCTATGCACCTGATGATCTTGGTCAGATTGTAGCGTGCCTAAAAGAGTTTAAGCTAAATTTAGTAAGCCTAAAATTTATTCATACAAAGGCTGATAAACCAGCAAATTTGGCCTTATTTGAGGTAAGAAATAATTCAAACTCAAAGCTAAAAATTTTTCCGCCTTTAGTGATGAGTAAAAATGGCTCACATACAAAAGAGGCGATTGAAATTTTTAAAAAAGCTGATACAAATAGCGTCGATTATCAGGAGCTAGCGTGAGGGTGCAAGGCTTTAATTATGAGTTTGATGCGAGCTTTTGCGAGAGCTGTGGCGGTAAGTGTTGCACGGGAGAGAGTGGCTACATCTGGATAAATGAAGAAGAAATTTCAAAATTTTGCACCGCACTTCATATGAGCAAAGATGAGTTTGAAAAGCAGTTTTTAATAAGAGTTGGGCTAAGGTGTAGCATAAAAGAGAAGCCCTATGAAGATGGCTTTGCTTGTGTATTTTTTGATGAAAAAAATAAAAACTGCTCAGTTTATGAGCTAAGGCCACAGCAATGTAGGACTTTTCCGTTTTGGAATTATTTTAAAAAAAATTTAAAGGAGCTAAAAGCAGAATGCATTGGCGTAAAATTTTAGTATTTTTTATGAGCGTATTTTTTAACTCTCAGCTACTTTTGGCTGACGATAATAAAAGTATAAATTTACGCCTAATGCAGGCTTTATTGTTTCAAGATAGTGGAGATGTGAATGCTAGCATTCAAGCTTACTCAAACATTTTTAAAGATACGAATCAAAAAGCTTATTTAAAAGAGGCGATCAAGCTCGCCTTTGCTACAAAAAATGAAAATTTAGACGCTTTGATAAATGAAGGCGAAAAAAGCTTAAAAGACGATAGCGATTTTATCCGTATAAAGGTGGCAAATTTAGTAAATCTTTCAAAGCTAAATGAGGCTAAAAGTTTAATGCAAGAGCTTGCTACAAAAGAGCCAAATGCCCAAAATTTACTCATGCTTGGCACAATTTGTATGATGCAAAATGAAACAACGACTGCACTAAAATACTTTGAAGAGGCATACTCACTAAAGCAAGAAGAAGAAAATTTGCTCCGCATCGTTGATATTTTGATAAATCGCATGGATAAGATAAAAGACGCTACAAAATATCTTGAGAAATTTAGAGATGAACAAGGTTGCACGCTAAAGACTTGCGAGCTTTTGGCTGAAATTTACTCCCAGCAAAGAAATTTCCCAAAAGTGATCGAACTTTTTGAAGAGCTCTATGAGCTAAGTCACGACACTTCGTATATTGATAAGATCGTGCAGTTTTTTATCTATGATAAAAATTACAAAGCAGCAATTGAAATTTTAAAAAAATATAGCTACAACGATATGGCGCTTATGGATCTTTATGCGGCAACTAGTAATTTTGGTGACGCATACATACTTGCTGTTAAAATTTATAACGATAGCAGGGATTTAAATTTTTTAGCAAAAGCCGCGATTTACGAATACGAGATGAATAAAGATACCTTGAACGAACAAAAAATGGCTGAAATTTTAGATAAATTTGAAGCTAGTGTGCCAAAGCTAGAAAATGATATGTTTTTTAACTATTATGGCTACTTGCTGATAGATCATGATATTGACCCTAGAAAGGGTATAGAGCTTGTGCAAAGGGCACTTACCATCTCGCCTGAGTCGCCTTATTATGAGGATTCGCTAGCGTGGGGATATTTTAAGCTTGGTGAGTGCAAAAAGGCAAAGGGCATTATGCAGCACGCGATGAAAGATATTGATTTTAGGACTTCAAAAGAAGCAAAAGAGCATTTGCACCTAATAGAGCGCTGTATAATAAATCTAAATAAAAGGCTTAAAAAATGATACTTGATGAGATAATAAAAAAGACTAAAGATGATCTTGAAAAAAGAAAAGCAGACTTCCCTGAGGAGTGGCTTGGTCGCTCTCTAGCGTACAATCCATACGTACCAAGAGATGTTTTAAATGCACTTAGAGCAAGTCAAAATGAGCCTATAAGAATCATAGCCGAGATCAAAAAAGCAAGCCCAAGTAAGGGTGTAATAAGAGAAGACTTTGAACCTATAAAAATCGCTCAGGAATACGAGCCATACGCAAATGCCTTTAGTATATTAACTGAACCACATTGGTTTAAAGGCAACATCGAGTACATCACGCAGGTTCGTCGCTACGCATCAAGGCCGATCCTTAGAAAAGATTTTATCGTTGACAAGTATCAAATTCTTGAAGCTCTTGTTTATGGGGCAGACTTTATCTTGCTTATCGCAAAAGCATTAACTCAAAACGAGCTAAAAGAGCTTTTATACTACGCTCATCATTTAGGTCTTGAAGTTTTGGTTGAAACTCACGATGCGAGTGATGTGAAAAAAGCTATCTTTGCAGGAGCAAATATAATAGGTATAAATCACCGAAATTTAGATGATTTTACGATGGATATGAGCCTTTGTGAGAAGCTTATACCACTTTTGCCAAATGGCAAGATAATAGTCGCTGAAAGCGGTCTTTACGAGCATGAACAGCTTAGAGAGCTAAGTAAAATAGGCGTAGATGCTTTCTTGATAGGAGAGCATTTTATGAGACAAGATGATATAAAAAATGCCGTCAAAAAGATAAAGGAGGGCGAGTAATGCAGCACCTTTGTGCCCCTTGGAGAAGCGAATACTTTAGTGCTAAAAAAGATAGCTGTGTTTTTTGTGATGTTATAAACTCAGACGATGATGATAAAAATGGCGTACTTTTTCGAGCTAAACATTGTTTTGGGATTATGAATTTATATCCGTATTCTCCAGGGCATTTTATGATAATACCAAATCAACACACCGATAAGATCGAAGAGCTTGACGATGAGACTTGGTTTGAGATGAGTAAATTTGTAAGGCTTGGAGTTGAAATTTTAAAAAAAGAGCTTTATGCTAATGGCGTAAATATAGGTATGAATTTAGGCAAGGCCGCAGGAGCTGGCATAGCTGAGCACGTGCATTATCACCTTGTGCCAAGGTGGAGCGGAGATACAAATTTTATAACCACTATCTCTGATGTGAGAGTAAATGGCACGCCATTTTATCCGCTTTTTGAGAAACTAAAAAAGGCATTTAGTGCCGTTATTTGAGCTTGATGTAGAGCAGTGGCTAGAGAAAAGAAGCTCTTTTGAAATTTTAATAGACACAAGATCACCACATGAATTTTTATATTCACACATAAAAGATGCCATAAATTTATATGCGCTTGACGACGCAGAACACAAAGAGGTAGGCACGCTTTATAAAAGCGATAGATCCCTAGCAAAGAGCCTTGGTGCAAAATACATTTGTAAAAATTTACAAAATATTATTGACGAAGTCTATAAAAGATGCAGGGTTGGTTCGGCTATTGGTATCTACTGTTCCAGAGGCGGACTTAGGTCAGGATCAGTGGCTTTTGTGTTAAGCATGATAGGATATAGAGTTTTTAGGCTTAGTGGTGGCTATAAAGCTTATAGAAATCACGTTTTAGAATTTCTAAATCGACCTTTGAGCATAAAATTTATCACTCTTTTTGGAAATACTGGTTGCTACAAAAGTAAGCTTATAAGAGCTCTAACTCCAGCGATAGATCTTGAAGCTATGGCAAATCATTTAGGCTCGGTATTTGGAGCGATAAACGGCGCGCAGCCAAGCCAAAAAAGCTTTGAAGATGCGTTATTTGAAAAGCTCATTATGCTAGAAGATAAAATTTGCTTTATTGAGGGTGAGAGCATAAGGATCGGCTCGTTAAGTTTGCCAAAAAGTCTTTATGAGGCGATGCGTAGTGGCATAAATGTTGAAGTAAGTGCAAGTTTAGAAAAAAGAATTTCTTGTATAGTAGATGACTATAAAAGTGTGGATAAAGCTTTTTTTGAAGAGTGTATGAAGAAAATTTCACCATTTATCGATAAAAAAGCTAGAGATGAAGCTGTGGCTAAATTTAATGAAAATAACATTGCCAAAGTAGCTGAAATTTTACTCACAAAATACTACGATAAAGTCTATAAGAAAAATGAAAATATTAATGTTTTCATAAATTCTGATAACTTTGACGAAGCCGTTAAGAAGCTAAATGATATAAAAAATGAAGCAAAATTTTAGGCTTATTTTAATTAAAAAATTAAGCCTAAAATTTATACAAATGAGCTTTAGCTCTTAAAATTTTATAATCTTTGCTCACTTAAATTTATCAATTTTACTAAAAATAATATGTTTAATTTTATGTAAAATATTTTGTATTATTTTTCTAAAATAGTTAAAAATTTTTCAAGAAAATCAAAGCAATACCTAAATTTCGCTAGAAAGTTAAAATGGATTTAAAATGCTTTGGGATATAATCTGCGATAAATTTATCAAAAGGCTAAAGTGATGATAAAACAGATTTCTGGTTCACAGATGATAAGCGAGGCCTTGCACGAAGAGGGCGTTGAGATAGTTTTTGGCTATCCTGGCGGTGCAGCTTTAAATATCTACGACGAAACATATAAGCAGACTTATTTTAAACACGTTTTGGTTCGCCACGAGCAAGCAGCCGTTCACGCGGCTGATGGATACGCTAGAGTTAGCGGTAAAGTCGGCGTTGCTTTTGTGACAAGTGGCCCTGGCTTTACAAATGCTGTCACTGGCCTTGCAACAGCTTATAGCGATAGTATTCCAATCGTGCTTATAAGCGGTCAGGTGCCAACTTTTATGATCGGTACAGATGCTTTTCAAGAGATCGATGCAGTCGGTATTTCACGCCCCTGTGTTAAGCATAACTTTTTAGTTAATAGCGTTGAAGAGCTACCTCGTATTATAAAAGAGGCCTTTTATATCGCAAGATCAGGCCGCCCGGGACCAGTTCATATCGACATTCCAAAAAATATCACATCAAAGCTTGGTGATTTTGTATATCCAAAAGAAATTTCTATCCCAAGTTACAAGCCGACCTATAAAGGCAACTCAAAACAGATAAAAAAGGCAGCAGTTGCGATAAATGAAGCTAAAAGACCACTTCTATACATCGGTGGTGGTGCGATCGCATCTGGAGCTAGCAATATCATCCGTAAATTTATGCAAAAAACAGGTATTCCTGCAGTCGAGACACTGATGGCTCTTGGCGTACTTGACGCAAAAGATGAACTAAATTTAGGCATGGCAGGCATGCATGGTAGCTATGCTTCAAATATGGCTTTAAGCGAGTGCGACCTTCTCATCTCGCTTGGAGCTAGATTTTGTGACAGGATCACTGGTAGGACGGATGAGTTTGCCAAACATGCAAAGATAATTCACATCGACATCGATCCAAGTTCTATTTCAAAGATCATAAACGCCCATTTTCCAATCGTTGGCGATCTTACAAACGTGCTAACCGAGCTTTATGAAGAAGTCAATGCAAAGCCTGAAAACTACGCCCCTTGGAGAGAAATTTTAGATAGATATTCTAAACTAAATCCACTTGGCTACACAGATAGCGACAAGGTCTTAAAACCGCAATGGGTTATCGAAGAGACCGCAAAGATAGCAGGAGCTGATGCGATAATCTCAACAGATGTCGGACAGCACCAAATGTGGGTGGCGCAGTTTTATCCGTTTAACCGAGCAAGACAGCTTGTCACAAGTGGTGGACTTGGCACAATGGGATTTGGCCTCCCTGCAGCGATCGGCGCAAAATGTGCAAAACCAGACAATCTTGTTATAAATTTTACAGGCGATGGCTCAATACTTATGAATATCCAAGAGTTAATGACGGCTCATGAGATAAATATGCCAGTTATAAATATCATTTTAAATAACAACTTCTTAGGTATGGTTCGTCAGTGGCAGACATTTTTTTATGAAAAACGCTACTCATCAACTGATCTTAGCTTGCAGCCTGATTTTGTAAAGATCGCTGAAGGATTTGGCGGAGTTGGCTTTGTTTGCAAGAGTAAGGATGAGTTTAGAAAGGCTTTAAAAGAAGCGATCGATAGCAAAAAATCAGCGATGATCGACGTTAGGATCGACCGCTTTGAGGATGTGCTTCCTATGGTTCCAGCTGGAGCCGCGATTTATAATATGATATTAAAGAGCAAGGAAGAAAAATGAGTATCAGAAGAACGATTTCGGTTATAGTTTTAAATGAACACGGCGTTTTGGCTAGAATTTCTGGGCTTTTTGCGGGCAGGGGCTACAATATCGATACGCTCACCGTTGCTCCAATACCTGAGAGTAACTTCTCAAGGCTAAGTATCGTAACAAGCGGTGACGAGAGAGTTTTAGAGCAGATCGTAAAACAGCTTCACAAGCTCATACCAACGTATAAAGTCATAGAAAGCGGCGAATTCGTCGAAAAAGAGATGGCGCTAGTGAAAATTCCGCTTGGTGAAAATTTTGCCGGTCTTGAGGCGATACTAAAGTCGTACAATGGTATCGTTACAAATACAAACGAAAACTACATCGTTGTCATGGTGGCTGACGATGCGAGTAGGATCGAGAGCTTTTTAAAATCAATAAAGAAATTTAACCCAGTTGACGTCGTTCGTGGCGGATCTGTGATAATGGATATATGATGAAACTAAGTGAAATAGCCTCAAAAGTAAATGCTACTTTTAGCGGAGAAGATATAGAAATTTTTGCCTTAAATTCTTTAAAAAATGCAAATAAAGCTGAGCTAACATATTGCGACGGCGAGAAGAATGCAAAATTTATAAGCACATCAAACGCTGGAGCCATATTGGTGACAAAATCGCTTTTAGACTTGGTGCCAGCTGGTATGGTCGCACTTGTGTGTGATAACCCGCACCTTGCATTTGCCTTGCTTAGTAAAGATTATGCTAAGCCACTTTTTTGTGAGCCAAAGCCATCAAATATTGCCAAGAGTGCAAAGATAATGCCAAATGTCTACATAGGCTCAAATGTGAGCGTAGGCGAAAATACGGTAGTAATGGCTGGAGCGTTTTTGGGTGATAATGTGACTATTGGCAAAAACTGCATAATCCATCCAAATGTTGTCATTTACAACGACTGTGTGGTTGGAAATGAGTGTCACCTGCTGGCAAACTGTGTGATTGGAAGTGATGGCTTTGGCTATGCACACACAAAAACTGGCGAGCATGTGAAAATTTATCACAATGGTAATGTTGTTTTGGGCGATTATGTCGAGATCGGTGCTTGCACGACGATAGATCGTGGTGTTTTTGAAAGTACCGTGATCGCAAACTACACAAAGATAGACAACCTCGTTCAAATAGGGCACAATTGCGAGCTTGGAAACGGCTGCCTTATCGTCTCACAAACTGGCCTTGCTGGCTCAACGATACTAGGCAGAAACGTCGTCATGGGTGGGCAAAGCGGCTCGACTGGACATGTGAGTGTGGGTGACTTCGCGCAGATCGCAGCACGTGGTGGTGTTAGTAAAAATTTGCTAGGTGGTAAAAAATACGCCGGAGCTTATCCGATAATGGAGCTTTCGGAGCAGTTTAAATTTCAAGCAAAAATTTTGAGATTTTTTAAGAAAAATTAATTGAAAGCTTTTGTGGGATTTACCTACAAAAGCTCTTTTTTGAGTATACAGATAAGTCATTAAAGCTTTCTTTGCAATCAAACAGATTTTCTTTAAAGTATTCTTTCTTTTATTGCCCTAGCCGTTTCTATAGCTATTTCCAACTCTTCGTTTGTTGGGATAATGAGTGTTTTTATTTTGGCATCTTTATCATCTATGCACCTTTCGCCTCTCTCGCTTGAAAAATTTAGATCGTGATTTATGTGAATGCCAAGATGTTTTAGATCATCACAAATTTTTTGTCTTGTATTTGGCGCATTTTCGCCGATACCGCCGGTAAATATAAGCGCATCTACGCGCCCTAAAATGGCGTAGTATGAGCCGATATATTTTTTTACTCGGTAGCAAAACATATCAAACGCAAGCCTTGCACGCTCGTCATTTTCCATTTTAGCTACGACGTCTCTCATGTCGCTTGAGCCACAAATTCCAAAAAGTCCGCTTTTTTTGTTTAAAAAGTTATCGATCTCGTTCCATTTTAAAACACCGATATTTAGCAAGTAGATGACCACCGCTGGGTCCATATCGCCACTTCTTGTGCCCATTATGAGCCCTTCAAGTGGACTAAGCCCCATTGAGGTGTCGATACTTTTGCCGTTTTGCACAGCACAAGCTGAGGCGCCGTTGCCTAAGTGAAGTGAGATGGCGTTAAATTTGTCAAACTCTATGCCAAGCATTTTGGCTGCTTGCTTGCAAACATATCTATGTGAAGTGCCGTGAAAGCCGTATTTTCTTATATGATGAGTCTTGCAAACGTCGTAGGGTAGGGCGTAGCGGTATGCGTACTCTGGCATGCTTTGGTGAAAAACCGTATCAAAAACGACCACATGAGGCACGTTTTTACTCTCTTTCATCGCATTTTTGATGCCAGCAAGGTGCCCTGGGTTGTGAAGAGGGGCAAGTGGGCTTATCTCCTCGATCTTTTTGATGACGCTTTCATCAACGATCATTGAGCTAAAAAAGCTCTCTCCGCCGTGCACTATCCTGTGTCCGATGCCGTCAAGCTCACTTAGATCGTGCAGAGTGTGTGAGGTAACAAAGAGCTCGTTCATCGCCTCAAGTCCGTCGTGGTGATCTTTTATAAAGCGTTTTATCTCATAAACTTCGCCATTTGCTTTTAGTGCCGCTCTTGAGCTGTTGCTACCGATCTGCTCGACTAGACCGCTTGCTAGACTGGTTTTGGTACCCATTGCAAAAAGTTGAAATTTTATTGAGCTACTACCTGAGTTTAAAACCAAAATTCTCATATTATTCTCCTGCTTGTATGGCGCTGATTAAGATAGTATTTACCACGTCTTCAACGAGGCAACCGCGACTTAGGTCATTAACTGGCTTTTTTAATCCTTGAAGTATTGGACCCACAGCTAGAGCGTTTGCGCTTCGCTGAACTGCTTTATAACAGATATTTCCGCAGTTTAAATTTGGAAAGATAAAGACATTTGCATGCCCAGCAACCTCTGAGTTTGGCATCTTTTTACTAGCCACGCTTAGATCAATGGCTGCGTCAAACTGAATAGGTGCTGCGATTTTTAAATTCACATCAAGCTCGCTCGCCTTTTTAGTAGCCTCTTTTATAAATTCTACATCAGGCCCACTTCCACTATCAGCCGTAGAGTAGCTTAGCATGGCGATCTTTGGGTTAAGACCAAAGGCGCTTGCTGTTTGAGCACTACTTAGCGTGATACTAGCTAGCTCATCTGTGCTTGGATTTGGCGTGACGGCGCAGTCGGCAAAAAGCAAAATTTCTTCTTCAAGCGCCATAAAAAATGCCCCACTTACCACACTTACATTTGGCTTTGTTTTTATTATCTGCAAGGCTGGGCGGATCGTATCAGCTGTGCTCATCGTAGCGCCGCTTACCAAGGCATCGGCCAAGCCTTCGTGAATTAGCATAGTAGCAAAGTAAATTTTATCTTTTGCAAGTGCGTTTGCCTTGGCTTCATCCACGCCTTTGTGCTTTCTAAGCTCATAAATTTTCTTTGCAAATTCCTTTGTTAGCTCGTTCTGTGCTGGGTCGATCACTTTGGCTTTGCTTAAATTTAGCCCCAAAGCGGCCGCTTTTTTTGAAATTTCATCTTTAAGTCCTAGCAAGATGATATTTGCCGCCCCTTTTTCTAATACGATGTGAGCTGCTTTTAAAATTCTCTCATCGTCGCTCTCTGGTAAAACGACGGTTTTGTTTGACATTTTAGCTCTTTTTAGAAGCAAGCTTTGAAATTTAAATGGTGTGATGATATCTGCTTTGTAGCTCAAAATTTCATCAAAATTATCGGTGATTAGAAGCTTTGAGTTTGGATTTAGTGCTTTTAGCTCGCTTGCATTTTCATCAAAGACTGGCGTGTTTAAATTTCTAGCTAGCTTTAAATTTAGCTCGCTTTTGCCAAAGACACTAAAGCTCTCACAGCCAAGGACTATGACAAAGTCGCTTTTGGCTTTTAGCTCTTCAAATTTATCAATAAATTTTAGAAAAAATTCTTTTTCATTTGAATTTATTAAGTTATTTTTATCGTTTTCATCTGGGATTATCTTAAAAATCTCAACTTTTTTGAATTTTGTAGCTATAATTTCTTGCAGATGTGCTAAATTTTTGTCTGTAAAAACGTAACAACTTTTCATTTGCGACCTTTTTAGGAACTTAAGTTGCTTAATTTTAGCACAAAGATACTTATTTTAAGGCATTTTTTATGAACCATAAAACGATTTGGCTCGTCTTATCTGCGGGCATTATTTGCACTGGCTGCACACCAAGTGCTGATCCTCATATCAATATGAAACCTCCAGTTTATGTCGAGCAACTCCCTTCAAAAGATAGTGGTACCGGACAAAGTAACGCCGGCAGCCTCTTTGGCAAGGGCGAGAATCCGCTATTTTCAGACAGAAAAGCGATGAATGTAAATGATATCGTGACTATCGTTATCTCAGAAAATGCAAGCCAAACTTCAACTGGTAGCAAAAGTACAAATAAAGATAGTACCATTTCGCTTGGTGGCGGTGTATTTACGGCTGGAGCCGCTCCACTTTCAAATATAGCTGATAATCTAAACAAATACGGCGACATCGGCTTTAAAGCAGGTGGTGGCAATAAATTTACAGGAAGTGGCACGAGCAATAGAAGCGAGAAATTTACCGCAACCATTTCAGCTAGGATCATAAAAATACTAAATAACGGCAACTATTTCATAGAAGGTAGCCGCGAGCTACTTATAAACGGCGAAAAGCAGATCATGCAAGTAAGTGGCGTCATCAGACCTTACGACATCTCGCAAAACAATGAAATCGACTCAAAATATATAGCTGACGCTAAAATTTTATATAAAACAGAGGGTGAGCTAGACAAATCTACCAAAAAACCTTGGGGCACAAGGCTTATGGAAGCTATCTGGCCATTTT